>NZ_CP009621.1:2570000-3170000 GCF_000973725.1 Pontibacter korlensis
ACATCCTACCGAATCCTGACGAACTCCGAATGCCACTTGATATACGCGGCAGTGAGGCTTGGGGTGCTAAGGTCCCAGGCCGAGAGGGAAAGAACCCAGACCGCCAGCTAAGGTCCCAAAATTTAGACTAAGTTGAACAAAGGGGGTCCACTTGCTTAGACAGCCAGGAGGTTGGCTTGGAAGCAGCCATTCCTTTAAAGAGTGCGTAACAGCTCACTGGTCGAGCGAGAGGGCATCGATAATAATCGGGCATCAAGTCTAATACCGAAGCTGCGGATTGTATTTATACACTGGTAGGGGAGCATTCCCTGCCGCGATGAAGGCGCGCCGGCAAGGCGCGTTGGAGCGCAGGGAAAAGCAAATGTAGGCATAAGTAACGATAATGCGGGCGAGAAACCCGCACACCGAAAGACCAAGGTTTCCTGATCAACGCTAATCGGATCAGGGTTAGTCGGGTCCTAAGGCCGAGGCGAAAGCGCAGGTCGATGGACAGCTGGTTAATATTCCAGCACCGGCCATGCATAGCGATGCGGTGACGGAGAAGTGAAAGGACCGCGCACTGACGGAATAGTGCGTTTAACACCGTAGGTATTGGACCGGTTGTAAAGTACGCCGGACTAGCTGAAAGTGGAAAGTACGCCAACCCTTCGGGGGCGGCGATAGTGTCCCTAACCAGGCTCCCGAGAAAACCCGCTAAGTGTTTGACTGCATGGCCGCCCGTACCGCAAACCGACACAGGTGGTCGAGGAGAGAATCCTAAGGTGCTCGAGTGAATCACGGCCAAGGAACTCGGCAAAATGGCCCTGTAACTTCGGGAGAAGGGGCGCTTCCTCTGGGCAACCAGAGAAGCCGCAGTGAAAAGGCCCAGGCGACTGTTTAACAAAAACACATGGCTTTGCGAAATCGAGAGATGAAGTATAAGGCCTGACACCTGCCCGGTGCCGGAAGGTTAAGAGGGGGGGTTAGCCTCTAAGGCGAAGCTCTGAATCGAAGCCCCGGTAAACGGCGGCCGTAACTATAACGGTCCTAAGGTAGCGAAATTCCTTGTCGGGTAAGTTCCGACCTGCACGAATGGTGTAACGATCTGGGCGCTGTCTCAGCCGTGAGCTCGGTGAAATTGTAGTCTCGGTGAAGATGCCGAGTACCCGCAACGGGACGGAAAGACCCCATGAACCTTTACTATAGCTTAGCATTGACGCTGGGTAACTCATGTGTAGGATAGGTTGGAGGCTGTGAAGCGGTGTCGCCAGGCATCGTGGAGCCGTCCTTGAAATACAACCCTTGAGTTGCTTGGCGCCTAACCTCATAAAGTGGGGAACAGTGCTTGGTGGGTAGTTTGACTGGGGTGGTCGCCTCCAAAACAGTAACGGAGGCTTTCAAAGGTTCCCTCAGCACGCTTGGTAACCGTGCGCAGAGCGCAATAGCATAAGGGAGCTTGACTGTGAGGCCTACAAGCCGAGCAGGGCCGAAAGGCGGATATAGTGATCCGGTGGTTCCGCATGGAAGGGCCATCGCTCAAAGGATAAAAGGTACTCTGGGGATAACAGGCTGATCTCCCCCAAGAGCTCATATCGACGGGGAGGTTTGGCACCTCGATGTCGGCTCGTCACGTCCTGGGGCTGGAGAAGGTCCCAAGGGTTCGGCTGTTCGCCGATTAAAGTGGCACGCGAGCTGGGTTCAGAACGTCGTGAGACAGTTCGGTCCCTATCTGTTGTGGGCGTAGGAGATTTGAGGGGTCCTGACCTTAGTACGAGAGGACCGGGTTGGACGAGCCTCTGGTGGACCTGTTGTGGCGCCAGCCGCAGCGCAGGGTAGCTACGCTCGGACGGGATAAGCGCTGAAAGCATCTAAGTGCGAAACCCGCCCCAAGATGAGATCTCCCTTGAAGGGCCGTCAAAGACGATGACGTTGATAGGCCGCAGGTGTAAAGTCAGAGATGGCAAAGCCGAGCGGTACTAATTGCCCGGGCGCGTCCGGTGCGGTGCACTGGCCCGCCGCTCTCGTAAATTTCCTTGCTTTTCTCTCCCCCACTTATCATGTCATAAAGCATAGGGCACGCATAGAAACCGTGCAACGATAATGGTGGCTATGGCCCCGGTGAACACCTCTTCCCATTCCGAACAGAGCAGTTAAGCCCGGGAGCGCCGATGGTACTGGGGTCACACCCGGGAGAGTAGGTGGCCGCCAACCCCAACAAAGGGGCAGCAGGAGACAATCCCGCTGCCCCTTTTCCTTTTTATACACCCACCAGGGAAGGGAGGCATAGCAGCCCCAACAAACTGGCCAAGATACAAGTATAGCTCTGGAAGCATGTTGTTTTTTCATCTGCTCCTCTTTAACTTGTGCTATGGCATTCTTGTACCCGTCTTTCCTTTTTGCACTAGCCGCTGTGGCTGTTCCTGTTATACTTCACCTGGTGCAACTTAGGCGCGCTAAACGGGTGCTGTTTAGTAATGTGCGTTTCATACAGGTCTCCAAAGACCTGACTGCAAGTCAGCGTAATCTTAAGGAGCTACTTATTCTACTTTGCCGGATACTCTTTATTGTTTTCCTGGTTTTAGCCTTTGCACAACCTTTTTTGCCTGCCTCTGATACTGCGGTGGCTACTGATGAGTCAGATGTTGCTATAGCAGTTGATAATTCCTTTAGTATGCAGAATATGCATCAACAGGAAGACCTGACACTACTAAATGTTGCGACAGACCAAGCAAAAGTAATTGCTGATCTTTTTCCAGCATCAGCTGCTATCATGTTGTCTTCTACAGACATGCTCAATCATGGAGCTCCTGTACAGAAGAATGAGGCCGCTGCCATACTAGACCAGCTGAGTTTCTCTGCAAAGAGTTTCGCAGCATCCGCAGCCCTAAAGAGTCAACCTTCGCATCTGTTTATACTTTCAGATTTCCAGAAGAACACCTTTTCGCCCTCTATACTAGGTGAGGCAGACTCTGCTACGCAAGTGCACCTGGTCCCTATGGCTGCTGCCACTACTACTAACGTCACTATCGATTCAGTTTATCTGGAGGACGAGTTTATCAGATCTGGGGCTGAAAACCTGCTACACGTGCTATTAACTAATACAGGGAGCGAAGCAATAGAAGATGTGCCTGTTAAGCTTTTCCTTCAGGATGAGCAGGCATCAGCCTTAAGTATAGATTTGCCAGCTAAACAAGCTACAGAGGCAGTATTGTCCTTCAAAGCTGCTGGAAACAAAACTACCAGAGCTTATGTGCAGGTGGAGGACTATCCTGTTGAGTTTGATAATACCTATTATTTTGTACTGGCTCAGTCTGCACCTATTCAGGTAGTAGAAGTGTCTGATGCACCTAACTCAAACCTGCAAAGGCTATACAGCAACGAACCCTTTTTTAGGTTTACTTCTTTTCGAAGTGGTGCTATAAACTACGCTAGTATGGCTGGAGCCGATATTGTTATACTTAACGGTGTTGAATCGCTTACAGCAGCTCTTGCCGCTACAGTGGCTAATTATGTGAAAGAAGGTGGTAATTTGGCTGTTATTCCGCCGGCAGGTGAGAACAGAGGCGCTTATACTACACTTTTCCAGAATCTTAATTTACCCGCTTCGTTTACTGGTGCTTCGGCTGATGCAGCTAAAACCAGCTTAGCTACGCCGAATCCCAACAACCCCTTTTTCCGAAGCATTTTCTCAGACTTCAATGCTGACATGCAAATGCCATCGGCAGCTAAAAGCTTAGCTTGGTCTAGAGCATCTGATGACATATTGAAGTACAGAGGAGGTGCGCCTTTTCTGTCACGCTTCAACAGAGGGAGCGGCTCAGTTTTTATGATGGCAGCGCCACTAAAGGAGAACTACAGCAGCCTTCCAAACCATGCGTTATTTGTGCCTATAATGTATCGCCTGGCAATTAGCAGCTATAAACAGTTGCAGCAGTTGGCCTACACCTTAGGTAGCGAAACCATACAAGTACCGGCCTTGGGGCAAAGGAATAAACGAGAAGGAGTATATGAGCTCCGTAAGGATACCTTAGCATACATTCCGGAGCAACAGGTGAGAGGAGGAAAACTTATCTTTAATGTACCTCCTGATATGGATGAGGCTGGCTTTTATACTTTACAGTTTCAAGACTCGGCAGTGGCAACGCTTGCCTTTAACTATAGCAAAGAAGAGTCTTACCTGGAGCAGTATAGCCCCGATGAACTGAAGGCATTGGTAGGAAATGATCGGCCTAATGTTCATGTGTACGACTATGGAGATGCTTTTTCTGTGAAGGGAGAGTTCGAAAAAAGATATTTTGGCGTTAAGCTTTGGAAATATTGCCTAATATTGTGTCTGTTTTTCCTGATGGCCGAAATAGCACTTATTAGATTCCTCTAACATGAAAGTACTTCTCCGAGCAGCAACTATTTACAACCCACAGTCTGAGTATCACCTGCAGCAGCAGAACATCCTGATAGAAAACGGCACCATTACCTATATTGGTCCAGATGAAAAGGAAGCAGACCATACAATTGCCAGCGATGGCTTAAGTGTATCAGCAGGATGGGTAGATATGCAAGCTTATACCGGAGAACCGGGCCTGGAGTATAAGGAGGATTTGGAAAGCTTAGCTGCAGCTGCAGCTGCGGGCGGTTTTACAGAAGTGCTCCTCTTGCCAAACACAGAGCCGGTGGTGCAGACAAAGAGTGCCATTAACTTCATCAAAAGTAAAGCGCAAACCTTACCGGTAACGCTCTTGCCAGCTGCTGCAGTAACTGTAGATGCACAAGGCAAAGACCTAACAGAAATGATAGACCTGCACCAGTCTGGTGCGATGGCCTTCACAGATGGTACGCACCCGCTACAGGGAGCAGATGTAATCTTAAAAGCACTGCAATACCTGCAGCCGCTCGATGGACTGCTGATGAACAGGCCAGAGCATACACGCCTTACCGAAGGCGGGCAAATGCACGAAGGCGAAGCCAGCACACGTTTGGGTATGCGTGGTATACCTGCTTTGGCTGAAGAAGTAATGGTAAGCCGCGATTTACAGCTACTAAGCTATGCTGGTGGTAAACTCCACTTCTCATTAATCTCTACATCAGCTGCCGTAGAGGCTATCCGCAAGGCAAAAGCGGCTGGCCTGCAGGTAACCTGCGATGTAGCCAGCTACCAGGTAGCTTTTACAGATGACACCATTGAGCCATTCGATACAAACTATAAAGTAACACCTCCTTTCCGTAGTCATACAGATGCAGAGGCCATCAAAGAAGGTCTGAAGGACGGAACAATCGATGCGGTGGCTTCAGCTCATATGCCGCAGGATGTAGAGGCTAAAAAGCTTGAGTTTGATCTGGCAGATTTCGGCATCATTAACTTACAGACTGCCTTTGCTGTGGCTAATACTACATTGGAATTACCGGTTGAGGTACTAGTCGAAAAGCTTAGCTCTAACCCACGTCGTATACTTGGGTTGTCAGAAGCTCGTGTAGCGGTAGGCGAAGCTGCAAACCTTACCGTTTTTGATCCTAGCCCATCATGGATGCCAACGCAGGAGGCGAACAAATCTAAATCCCACAACAGCCCATTCTTTGGCAAAGAGCTAAAGGGCAAAGTGCTGGCGACAATTCATAAGGGGCAACTAGTGCTCAACGATTCTTTTTAATATATTTAAACCTATATTTAGGTGTAGCTAACCTCCTAGAAGGTAGGCTTATGTAGAGGGCTTATGTTTAATCAAACAATTGTTCGGGTAAGTATACGCTATGGCGTATTTGGAGGCATTGTAAGTTTTGCACTGGTGGCCCTGCTGTACCTCATAGGCTATAATCCTTTTGGAGAAATTGGCCGCATCTCATACTTGCCTATCCCTGTTTTCATATTTCTGGCCATACGTTACTTTAAAAAGTTTAACGAGGGCGAACTGAACTTTGGGAAAGGCTTTAGAGTAGGCCTGGCAACCTCTTTCTATATAGCCCTGTGCGCGGCTATGCTGGTGTTTGTCTTTATCTACTTAGTAGGGCCTGAGATCATGAACCAGCATGTGGTAGAGATGAAGAGACTGCTGGAGGAAACTCGTGAGGAGCAGGTTAAGCTGCTGGGACAAAAAGTATATGATGAGGGCATAAGTGCTCTGGATAATATAACGCCAAGTATGTTGGCTGCCGATGATTTTGTGCGGAGGATTTTTGCAGGGTTGGTATTTTCGTTAGTGGCTGCCGTTTACTTCCGGAAGTAATAACTTCTAACCTATAACATAATAACCATGACTGAGAAAGAACCCTCTGTTGGATCTGTAGCCTTAAAGTGGGGCTTCATCTTTGCGCTAATTGGCGTAGTGTTTTCGTTAATTCTGATGGTAGCCGATTTGTCTGAGAACCGCTGGCTCTCAAGCCTGGCTTACATTATCCTGATCGTGGGCATTGTGGTAGCCATGAAAAACTATAAGGAGTTAAACCAGGGTTTTATGTCTTATGGACAGGGCTTGGGTATAGGCTCCATTGTATCGGCTATTTTTGGCTTCCTGTCTGGTCTGGGTTCTTGGTTGTACATTGAATTTGTAGACCCGGAGTACATGGCGCGCGTTATGGAGAAACAGCGTGTGCAAATGCTGGAGCAGGGCCTGACGGATGAGCAGATAGATGCAGGCATGGCAATGGCTGAGAATTTTCAGGGCCCGGTTACGATGATTCTTGGTGCTACCGTTGTCACATTAATATTAGGGTTTATCCTGTCGCTGATCATCTCTGCGGTGATGAAGAACACGCGACCGGAGTTTGAATAGAACATGCAATACGCTTACGATATTTCGGTAGTAGTTCCGCTTTTCAACGAGGAGGAGTCGCTGCCTGAGCTCGTGCGCTGGATCAGGAGAGTGATGCACGCGCACGAGTTTTCTTATGAGGTGATACTGGTGGATGATGGCAGTACCGACCGCTCCTGGGATGTGATAAACACCTTGGGTGAGGAGGATAAAGCCGTGAAGGGTATCAGCTTTAACCGTAATTACGGCAAATCCGCTGCTCTTAACGAAGGCTTCCGCCGTTGTGAGGGCGAAGTGGTTATTACCATGGATGCCGACCTGCAGGACAGCCCCGAGGAGATCCCGGCGCTGTATGACATGATCAAGAACCAGAAGTATGATCTGGTTAGTGGCTGGAAGAAAAAGCGCTTTGATCCACTCAGCAAGACTATACCCACCAAGTTTTTTAACGCTGCTACACGCAAGTTGTCAGGCATACAGTTGCACGACTTTAACTGTGGTCTGAAAGCTTACCGCCAACTGCTGGTGAAAAGCATTGAGGTGCACGGTGAAATGCATCGCTACATACCTGTAATTGCTAAGTGGAACGGCTTTACCAAAATAGGCGAAAAGGTAGTACAGCACCAGGAGCGTAAGTACGGCACCACTAAATTTGGCTTGGAGCGCTTTGTGTATGGTTTCCTGGACCTGCTCTCTATAACCTTCGTGAGCCGCTTTAAGAAGCGACCGATGCACTTCTTCGGCTCCTTTGGTACACTTATGTTCGTGGTGGGTTTAGGTATTACCATATGGCTTATTTTACAGAAGTTGTTTGGCCTGTACTCAGGTGGTCGCGTGCGCGATATCGTAGATCAGCCTTTGTTCTTTCTGGCTTTAGTGGCCGTTATACTTGGTGTACAACTATTTCTGGCGGGCTTCTTGGCCGAGATGATCTCCATGGCGTCGAATAAGCGGAACGAGTACCTCATCCGCGACAAAGTAGGCGCAATCAAAAAGTAATGGCAAAGCGGGTAACCATAGTTGGTCCGGCGCATCCTTTACGTGGCGGTGGTATGGCTACCTTTAACGAGCGGCTGGCTTATGCTTTTCAGGAAGCTGGCTGCGATGTGGAGATCGTCACTTTCAGCCTGCAATATCCTTCCTTTCTATTCCCGGGCAAAAGCCAGTTTACTGAAGAGCCTGCACCTCCAGGGCTGCGGATCAAAGTACTTGTTAACTCCATCAACCCTTTGAGTTGGTGGAGTGCTGGTCAGTACATCAGCAAGCAGAAGCCAGACCTGGTAGTGTTTCGGTACTGGCTACCATTTATGGGGCCTGCTTTGGGTACGATAGCACGACTTATCCGGCGCAACAAGTATAGTCGCATTCTGGCTATAACCGATAACGTTGTGCCGCATGAGAAACGCCCAGGCGATGTACCTTTCACGAAGTATTTTCTTAGCTCTTGCCATGGGTTCGTAGCACTTTCCCGCTCGGTACAGCAGGATCTGGAGCGATTTGAGCCTGCTAAGCCAAATGTATATCTTCCGCACCCACTCTACGACAACTTTGGAGCGGCCGAGACTAAAGAGGCTGCCTGTGCTGCCTTAGGACTTGATGCCAAGTATAATTACCTCTTGTTTTTTGGCTTTATACGCGCCTATAAAGGGTTGGACCTGCTGCTGAAAGCAATGGCTGACCCATGGGTAAAAGAGCTGCAGAATCTCAAGTTGATCGTTGCTGGTGAGTTTTACGAAGATGCCGCTCCGTACCTGCAGTTGATTGAAGAGCTGCAGCTGCAGGACAGGCTTGTGATGCGTACTGACTTCATACCTAACGCTGAAGTACGCCACTACTTTTGCGCTGCCGACCTGGTGGTGCAGCCCTACAAGCATGCTACGCAGAGTGGAGTAACACAGGTAGCTTACCACTTTGATAAGCCAATGGTGGTAACACGTGTGGGAGGCCTTTCTGAACTAGTTCCGAATGGCGAAGTAGGCTATGTGGCAGAACCACAGCCGGAGGCCATTGCTGCAGCTATTCAACAATTCTATACTTCTTCTGCAGGAACTGCCTTTTCAGAGAACATCAGAAAGTATAAGAAGCGCTTTAGCTGGAGCCGCTTTGTACAAGCCATGTGGGAACTGGCCGAAAAGGTGAAAACATAACATCCTGCCAAAGTAATAGCTCCTGTTCATAAGTGGCTCAGTGTCTTGTCTAGCTGAAGGTGCTTATGAGTAAATACAGAAAGGATTATAAATTTATAAGTCTGAATATTTGTCGCAACATTAAACAATCCCTACATTTAGTTTTAAAATAGCCACGTCGCTTCTAACTATTTATGCAAAAGGGATTGTTTATACTTGCTATTGCGCTAGCTCTCTTTTCATGGCCTTTTGTTGCCTCGTCGCAGGCTCACCTGGCTGATACCAGCTTTGTAGAGCAAGCCGTTGCAGATGCAGTGCAGTCCTACAAAAACAGCACTGGAGTACAGAGCCACTTGTACACCGGATCTGAATACTACTACATCCCAGACTCTTACCTGGATGGTCATCAATTCTTCAAGTCAAAGATTTTCAGTACAGGGTCTGTGCAATACGATGGTGTGTGGTACCGTGGTATACCTTTGCTGTACGACGTAGTGGTTGATGAAGTGCTTACCACTCACCCAACCAGTGGATACATCCTGAAACTGGTGAAGCAGAAAGTAAGGTCTTTTGAGCTAGGAGGAGAAACATTTATATACTTAGGTGCAGATAGCTCTGTCATTCAACCTGGTTACTACAGCCTTCTCCATAGTGGCAAAGTGAAAGTGCTTGCCTTTCGCGACAAGGAGGTGCAGGAGCGAACTACTACCAATGGCCTTGAGGGGGAGTTTAGGGTAACAGACAAATACTATCTCTACAAAGACGGAAGCTATCATCAGGTTAACAAGAAGCGCTCTGTTCTGAATGTGTTGCGCGACGAGAAAAAACAACTGAACAGGTTTATCCGGGACAACAATCTCAAGTTCAGAAAGCAGAAAGAGGCAGCTATCACCAAAGTAGCCCAATACTACGACACGCTTAAGAACTGATATCCCCCCGAGCATGTGCTTTTTTCGTTCATCAGTCGCCTAGGTTACTATATGCATCATATCTACCGAAAACTCTTTCTGCTGATCCTGCTTTCCGCGGGCACTATAGCAACTAGTTTGGCACAGCAAGCCACCGAGCCATTGGTTACAGGCAAGTATACCAGCACTGCTTTTCAGGACTTCATTAAAGACCTGGAAGCGCAAACATCCTACACCTTTTATTTTGATCCTGCGGCGGTTGATAGTTTGGCGGTAACGATGCAGGTGAATGCGCAGCCGCTGAGCCAGGTAATAAAGCAGGCCTTGCAGGGAACAAACCTTCACTTTGCCATCAGTCAGCAACGGCAGGTATTCATCACCGCAGAGAGAGCTATACTTACCAGACTACCGAAAGATTTTTTTACCAAAGGAGGCGCAACTGAAGCAGCAGGGCAGCCTCAGCTGGCAGAGTTATACTTACCACAGCAGCAAACACGGGCAAAGGCAGTCTCCGAAATCAAGCTATATGAAATAGGTACACCCAATAGCAATAACAAGTCGGGCAAGGCGAATCTGGCCGGTACTATACGCGATGCCAAAACAGGAGAGGCCATAATAGGAGCCTATGTCTATATTGAGTCGCCTACCATAGGCACAGCTTCGGACCAATATGGGTATTACTCTTTAACGCTGCCTGTGGGAAGGCATGAGCTAAAGATTCGTGGAGTGGGGCTGAGAAACGCTCGCCGCCAGGTGATGCTCCACAGCAATGGGAAGCTTGATATTGAGATGGAAGAGGAGGTGCGCACACTGAAAGAAGTACTGGTGGAAGCGGAAAAAGACCGCAATGTGTCGGGCTTGCAGATGGGTATGGAACGCCTTGATATCAGAACCATAAAACAGGTGCCGACAGCCTTTGGCGAGACAGATATTTTACGCGTGGTACTCACTTTGCCAGGTGTGAAGTCGGTGGGAGAGGGAAGTACGGGTATGAATGTGCGAGGTGGCTCCACAGATCAGAACCTGATTCTTGTGAACGATGCCACCATCTATAACCCTGCCCACTTATTTGGCTTTTTCTCGGCCTTCAATCCGGATGTGCTAAAATCAGTGGAGCTATACAAAAGTGCTGTACCAGCCAAGTATGGCGGCCGCTTGTCGTCGGTGCTGGAGGTAACAACCCGCGAGGGGAATAAAAAGGAGTTCTCTGGCTCTGGCGGTATAGGTTTGCTAACAAGCAGGCTGACGCTGGAGGGACCAATTATCAAAGATAAGACATCTTTTTTACTGGGAGGCCGCAGCACTTACTCTGACTGGATCCTGAAGCAGCTGCCGGACAAATCATTCAAGAACAGCGAAGCCTCATTCTATGATTTGAATGCCCACATCAGCCACGAAATCGCTAGCAAGAACAGTTTATACTTTACCGGCTATTTCAGCAAAGACAGGTTTAAACTGGCGGCTGATACGCTCTATCGCTATAAAAACCAGAACGCAAGTATAAAATGGAAGCACAACTTCCATAACAAGCTATACACTGTACTTACCGGTACACACAGCCATTACAGCTACGATATTTCTAACGAAGAAAATGCAGTTAATGCGGCAAAGCTAGCCTTCGGCATAAACCAGACTGGCCTGCAGCTCGACTTCAACTACTTCCCGGATTCTAAGCATACTGTTGATTTTGGAGCTAGCTCTATACATTATCATGTAACACCAGGCAGTCTCACGCCAAATAGCAGCGAGTCGCTGATTATGGAGGAAAAAGTACAGCGGGAGAAAGCTCTGGAGAGCGCAATCTATATCTCAGATCGCTTTGATGTAAGCCAGCGGCTGTCCCTATCTTTTGGCCTCCGGTATTCTGTATTTAATGCACTTGGCCCAAGGGATGCGTTCACCTATGCGCCCGGAGTGCCTAAAACAGTAAGTTCTATAGTAGATACTCTTTCTTATGGTTCAGGTGAATCAATTGCCACCTACCATGGGCCAGAGTATAGGTTCTCGGCAAGGTATGGATTGTCTGATAACTCTTCTGTGAAGGCTAGCTATAACAGGCTACGCCAGTACGTGCACATGCTCTCTAATACAGCCTCCATGTCACCTACTGATACCTGGAAGCTGAGTGACAGGAATGTAAAACCACAGATAGGGGACCAGGTAGCATTGGGATACTACAGAAACTTCAGGGCAAATACCATAGAATTCTCGGTAGAGGCCTACTACAAATGGATGCAGGACTTCCTGGACTACAGAAGCGGGGCCAGCATAATCATGAACCACCACATAGAGACAGATGTGGCTAATGCCGAAGGAAAAGCTTACGGCGTGGAAGTGATGCTGAAGAAAGCAACAGGCAAGCTGAACGGATGGGTGAGTTATACTTACTCCCGCACGTTAGTACGCATCAATGATCCAGCCACCTCTGAGATCATTAACAGGGGAGAGTGGTACCCGAGCAATTACGATAAGCCACACGACTTCACCATGATCAGCAATTACCGTTTTAGCCAACGCTTCAGTACATCCCTGAACTTTACCTACAGTACCGGTCGGCCAATTACGCTGCCACTGGCCAAGTATCACGACGGCAGCACGCAGCGCATACTTTACTCTGACCGAAACCAGTACCGTATTCCGGACTACTACCGTGTAGACTTCGCGATGAATATCGAGGGCAACCACAAGGTCAGGAAGCTGGCGCATAGTTCCTGGACGCTGGCTGTGTATAATCTTACAGGCCGCAAGAATCCTTATTCTTTATACTTCAAATCTGAGAACGGTCAGATTAACGGGTATAAAATGTCGGTTTTTGGGCAGCCTATACCTACTGTAACCTATAACTTTAAGTTTTAAGCACATGAGATTCCGAAACTGGAACAAGTTAATGCGTTGGCTTACTATGATGCTGTTGGTTAGCAGTTGCGTTGAGCCTTACTCGCCTGAAGTGCTGGAAGCGCCGAACAGCTTCTTAGTGGTGAACGGGTTTATCAATGCCAATGGCCCAACTACGATTCAGCTTCTCCGAACCCAGAACCTGAATGAAGAAACACCACCACCTGCAGAAACAGGGGCAGTTGTAAGAGTGGAGTCAGATGCCGGTGAGAGTTACACCCTGTATGAAGCAGGAGATGGCAGCTATACAGCTGGCAACTTAAACTTAAATCAAGCAAATAAATATAGGCTGTTTATCAGGACCCAAAACGGGAGGGAGTATACTTCTGAGTTTGTAGAGGTCAAACAAACTCCGGCTGTCGATGAAATTACTTGGGAGGTAATAGGCAACGAGGTGCAGTTGTACGTAAACACCCATGACCCAACCAATAATACACGCTACTATCGCTGGGAGTATGAAGATACCTGGCAGTTTCGGTCTGCTTTTTACACCAGCCTAAAGTTTGAGAATGACACGGTTGAAGATCGAACGGACAACGATCCGCTTATCTACAACTGTTGGAGGTCAAGTAGCTCAAACACTCTAGAGCTCGGAAACTCTGTTAGGCTCAGCCAGGATGTGATCAGTAACTATAAGCTCTTAGCCCTACCCTACAACACAGAGAAATTAGGTATTAAGTATAGCATGTTAGTAAGGCAATATGCCCTTACCCGTGAGGCCTATGAGTATTGGGAGATCCTCAAAAAGAACACAGAAAGTATAGGTACGCTGTTCGATCCATTGCCCTCCCAGTTAACAGGAAACATACGAAGCGTGGATGATCCGCAGGAGCCTGTTATCGGCTTTGTGACGGCATCCACCACACAAGAGAAGAGAGTGTTTATAGAGCGGAAAGATCTGCCAAGAGAGTGGCGCACCTTTATTCCTACCTGTTCTATTGATACACTTCTATTCGGAGAAAGGAGCGTGAAAGATTTCTTCAGCAGTGCTTATGTACTGCCGGTTGAAGAAGTTCATCCTCCTAATGGGGCACCTGTTGCCATTGGATATACCTACGCTTCCAGAAACTGTGTTGACTGCAGAACCAGAGGTACAAATGTTAAACCTGACTATTGGGAATAAATGATGCTTCTTAAGCAAGAGTCAAAGGTGCCGAAAAAGTTATACAGGCAGTTAATGCGATTGAGTGTAGCCGCGCTAGGCATCATGTTTAGTCTGGGTCATACTCCTCATGCTTGGGCACAAAACGGAGCGTTGGAAAGTATAGCGAAGGATTTTGACCAGCACCGGAAAAAAGCCTTACAGGAAAAGCTCTTCCTCCACGTTGATAGGCCAGCGTACATCTGCGGCGAAACCATGTGGTTTAAGCTCTATAATGTAGATGGTACCCTGCACAAGCCACTTGATATGAGTAAGGTAGCCTATGTGGAGGTACTGGATGCATCGCAGAAGCCGGTGCTGCAGGCAAAGATAGCCTTGAAAGAGGGTGTAGGCAGCGGGTCTTTTATCCTACCAGCTACGCTCGTTTCGGGCAACTATAGCGTCAGGGCTTACACTAACTGGATGAAGAACTTCAGCCCAGATTTATACTTTGAACAGGCTGTTACCATAGTTAATACTCTCCAAAAACTGCCGGTGCAGGAGGTGCCTAAAGGTGCGGCCCTTACTGCCCAGTTCTTCCCGGAAGGAGGAAACATGGTAGCTGGTGTTGCTAATAAAGTAGGCTTCCAGGTGGTAGACCAAGCTACAGGCGAAGGTGTGGCCTTTAAAGGAGAAGTGCATGACCGGGAGGGGAATAAAGTAGCAGAATTTGAGCCTCACAAGTTCGGGATCGGACATTTTATATTTACACCTGCTAAAGGCGGGGAGTACACTGCCATAATCAAACTGGCAGATAATCGTAGCCTGGTAAAGAAACTACCTTCAGCTTATGAGCAAGGATATGCGCTGCAATTAGAAGATACAGGTGCAGCGCAACTGCAGATAACGGTTAACCAAGCAGGAGTACAGGGGGAGCAGTTGTACCTACTCGGCCACACCAGGCAAATGATAGCCATAGCCGATGTAGCAGTTGTAAGTCAGGGAAGGGCAGTGTTTCTGGTTGATAAGAAGTTGCTGGCAGATGGTATTATTCACTTTACCGTTTTTAATGCCAACAAGCAGCCAGTGTGCGAGCGACTGTACTTTAAACGGCCAACACAAACACTGCAGCTGAATGTGGCAGCAGATAAAGCAGGCTATAACTCACGCGAAAAGGTAACACTGGACCTGTTAGCTGAGGCAGGTGTTGGTAAAGCTGCCTCAGCTAACCTTTCGCTAGCCGTGTTTAAACTTGACTCGCTGCAGAAGAACACCGGAAGTAGCATAGAAAGTTACATATGGCTTACTTCTGATCTGAAAGGTACAATTGAAAGTCCGAGCTATTACTTCTCTGCTGAAGGAGCAGCTGACCGTGAAGCCATGGACAACCTCATGCTGACTCATGGGTGGAGCCGCTTTAAGTGGGAAGATGTGTTGGGAAAGGAGCCGGCTAGTTATAAGTTCTTGCCCGAATACGATGGCCACCAGATAAGGGGTAGAGTTACATCTAGTGCAACCAGTAAACCGACTGAAGGCGTGGTTACCTATCTCGCCTCGCCAAGTAAGCTCATCCGCCTGTACAACTCCACCAGCAACGCGGATGGCTTTATTAGTTTTGACATGAAAGACTTCTTCGGAGATCGCGACATTGTGCTACAGAGCAACTATACCAAAGACAGCACTTATCACTTCGAGGTTTTCAGTCCTTTCTCTGATAAGTATGGACAGAAAAGTCAGTTGCCCTTTAATCTCTCCGAAGAACTGGAGCATGAGCTCACCCTACGCCATGTGCAGGCACAGGTGCAGCAAGCCTACTTTAGCAGCTACAGCAACAGGATAAAGCCAGCCAACGTGGATAGCCTGGCTTTTTACGGAAAGCCTGATGAGCAATATTTCCTGGACGATTACAAGCGATTTAAGGTGATGGAAGAAGTGATGCGGGAGTATGTGCCAGGGGTGCAGGTCCGAAAGCAAGGGGGCAAGTTCCGCTTCATGGTTTTTAACAGGCCTTATAGAAGCATATTCAACAATAACCCGATGGTACTGTTGGATGGCGTGCCTGTTTTTGATATAGATAAGATTATGGCTTTTGATCCGCTGAAGGTTAAAAAGCTGGATGTAATTTCCAGCCGCTTCTTCAACGGCCCTTTGATCTATGAGGGGCTAGTAAGTTATACTACTTACAAAGGCGATCTGGCAGGTTTTGAGTTGAATCCGAAAGCCTTGTTTCAGGCATACGAGGGACTGCAGCTAGAAAAAGAGTTTTACGCCCCTAGCTACGAGACAACAGAGCAAAGACAAAGCCGCTTAGCCGATTTCCGCAATTTACTCCATTGGGAACCAAACCTCAGCCTGGAAGCCGGTAAAGGGAACAAATTAAACTTTTATACTTCAGACCAGGCTGGTACTTACCTAGTAGTGGTGCAGGGAGTTTCAGGAGACGGGTTGGTTGGCAGCAAAGTACATTCTTTCACTGTGAAGCAGCCACGCGTATTGGAGTAATATCATTCTTTAATAACTTGAGCAAAGAAGTGCGGCGAGCGCAGTGTTCGTAAACTTTAAACTCATCTAAAACTATGAAAAAGAAGAACCACATACTTATACTGGGTGCCGGAGGAAACATAGGGGGCAAAGTAGCAAAAGAGTTAATCACTCTTGGCGAGCAGGTGGCTGTGTTTGGTCGTAGCCGCGAACGCCTGAGCAGCTTTGAAGGTAAGGCTGAGCTAAAAGAAGGCGATTTTAACGACGATAAAGCTTTAGGGCAGGCTCTTCAGAAAGCAAACAGCGTTTTCCTGACAGTGCCTGATGCTGCTTTTAACGATGCAACTGCTACGGCCAAACGTTTGGGTGTTTTGCTTCAGGAGACACCTGTAACGCATGTTGTGAACATCAGTAACAGCATTGTCAGGAAAGGCGGCGTACCTACCAGGTTAGTAGCCTTGGAAAATGAGCTAAATGAAGCGCTAAGGCAACATCTGCTGCATTTGCGTTGTGCCAATTTTTTCGAGAACCTCAACTGGGGCTTACACACGCCATACGCACCAGACCTGAGGCTACCATATATTTCATCCTACGAAGTGGCCTATGTGACTGCCAGGCATCTGCAGCAGCAGGACTTTACAGGCAAGCAGGTGAAGGCGCTGTTAGGCGAGCGCGACTATAGTATGGCTGAGCTGGCAGCCGCAGCAGGTGTAGCCTATCAGCAGCAGCCTTATACTCCTGAAAACATACACTTCTACAAACCTTTCAACGATGGTGATTTTGTGGTGGAGCAGCGACAAGACAGTCATACGTCTGTTCAGAAAGAAGAACGCTTTACCTTAGGCTATTTCCTTAAAAACAACTTATTGCTTCAGGTTTAAGAGTACGTTTAGCTAAAACAGAGCTCTTAATTACATGAGGAAGTACACCAAAAACAAGAATCCCCGGAAACCAATGACGTCCGGGGGTTCTTGTTTTAAAGATATTTATGAAGAGTGCTTATACCAACTCTACACCTGTATAGTTGAAAGGAGAGATTTTCTTAAGCTCCTCTTTCACGGCATCGCTTACCTGTAAGGTATCAATGAAAGTATGGATGCACTCTTCCGTCATTTTTTCGTTTTTACGCGTCAGTTCTTTCAGAGCCTCGTATGGTTGTGGGTATCCCTCACGGCGCAGCACAGTTTGTATACCTTCCGCTACTACAGCCCAGTTGTCTTCCAAGTGAGCATTCAGAGCAGCCTCATTCAGCTCCAGCTTACCAATACCTTTCTCTAACGATTTTAGAGCAATTAGTATGTGAGCTAGTGGTACTCCAACGTTGCGTAGTACAGTAGAGTCGGTTAGGTCACGCTGTAGGCGGGAGATTGGCAGTTTAGCAGCCAGGTGCTCCAGCAAAGCATTGGCAATGCCTAAATTACCTTCAGCATTTTCAAAGTCGATTGGGTTTACCTTGTGGGGCATGGCAGAAGAGCCTACTTCACCAGCTTTAATTTTTTGCTTGAAGTATCCCATAGACACATACTGCCACACATCGCGGGAGAAGTCTAGCAAGATAGTGTTCAGACGCTTAAGTCCATCGAAATAGGCTGCCAAGTTATCATAATGCTCAATTTGAGTGGTATACTGGCTACGCTGAAGACCCAGAACGTCCTGCACAAAGCGGTTGCCGAAGTCTGGCCAGTTAATGCTTGGGTAAGCCACATGGTGTGCGTTAAAGTTACCGGTAGCACCGCCAAATTTAGCCGAAAAAGGCACCTGGCTCAGTAAGTTCAACTGTGCCTCCAGGCGCTCTGCAAAAACCATCATCTCCTTGCCCAAGCGTGTAGGAGAGGCCGGCTGTCCGTGGGTGTGTGCCAGCATCGGAATATCTTTCCACTGCTGTGCTAGCCCTTGCAGGGTTTGATGCACTTCCTGATAAGTAGGCTGCAGTACACGCTCGTGCGCCTCACGAAGTGAAAGCGGAATTGCTGTGTTGTTTACATCCTGTGAGGTTAAACCGAAATGAATAAACTCTTTGTACTCACTGAGGCCCAGCTCATCGAACTTTCCTTTGATATAGTACTCCACCGCCTTCACATCGTGGTTGGTGGTTTTTTCTGTTTCCTTTATAGTTAAGGCATCCTCCTCAGAGAAGTTCTCATAGATGGCGCGCAGCTCCGGAAACTGGCTGGAACTGATGTTCTGCAGCTGTGGCAGTGGTAGCTCGCAAAGTGCTACAAAGTATTCTACCTCTACCAATACGCGGTAGCGGATCAGGCCAAATTCAGAAAAGTAAGGGGCAAGGTCGCTGGTGTGGCGGCGGTAACGGCCATCAACCGGCGAAATAGCAGTGAGTGTTGTTAAGTTCATGTTATGGGGATGTGGTTCTCCTGTTCAAAGATACACAGGTTTGCCTCAGGAAGCCAAATATGCACCGCTACTCTTATACTTTAGCTCTTTAATGCCTCATTTTTTGCAGATAATTTGATGCAACTTATTGACAGATAGAATGTTTAAGATTCTGCCTAATGTGAAATTTTGGCACTAAGCTTGCGGAAAGTGGCGTTAAGGGTATATCCTAACAGGCCTGCAACCGTAATAGGTGAAGTATGTTTATAATATAGCTTAATACCATTAAGTATATATATAATTTAGTATATTAAAAGTACACCATAGATTTTTTGATACAATTCTTATTACTTAATTCGCACCGGATTATATTTTGGACCGACGTTTGAAAAATAAAATACTGATTTGGGCTGGCGGAGTGCTGGCCTTCTTTATACTTCTGACTGTGCTGCTCTTCGCCTTCAGAAGCCGCTTGCTGGAGTATACCATTGAGCGGGTAATTGCCAAAGTAGAGAACAAGTACCCCGCGGATCTTAACATTGGCAGCGCTGAGTTTGTGGACTGGAACTCAGTTGTGCTTAGCGATATTTCTTTTGTACCGCATAACTTGGATACCCTCTTCACCACAGATAGTGTTCACGCTACTGTCAGTTTCCGCTCGCTCTTTAAAGGCCGAGTAGTTTTCAGGCGTTTGCAGGTAACCGATGGCTACCTCACTGCTGTAAAGAACAATGATGTAACCAACTTTGGCTTTCTCTTTAAGAATGGAGAGGAAACAGAGCAACCTGTTGATACTGCTAGTACGGGCCGAAACTATGGTCTCCTGCTCAATCGCTTGATAGAAACAGCTTTCGATAACGTGCCGGATCAGGTAGATTTCAAAAACCTGAACGCCTCTTATACTTCGCCTAATCGTACCATCGACATCAGAATGCCATACTTGCTAATGGATGATGGAAACATTGATTCAGAGGTATATGTACGCACTGACTCCATAGAGAACAACATGCGTGTGCGAGGTACCATAGACCCCGGCGATTACCGGATTTCTGCCAGTCTCTATGCCGGCGACACTGCTGGCATACGCCTACCATATGTGCAGCAGAAGTTTAATGCAAAAGTTGCTTTTGATACGCTGCATGTAAGCCTGGAGGATAAGGAGTTTCGGAATGATATGCTAACGGTTCGGGGTAACGCCATGGTAGATGACCTTGTGCTGAACCACGAAAAACTTGCTGCCGAGGATATACATGTTAGTGAGAGTGCTGTAGATTATGTGATAACGCTAGGGCCTAACCTTTATGTAATTGATAGCCTCACAGAGGTACGCGTAAACAGAGCCCGTACTAATATTTATGCAGCTTATCAGAATAAAGATTCTAAGATTATAGACCTGAAGGTGAAAACCGAGCAGGTGGCTGCAAACGATTTCTTCGACTCCCTGCCATCTGGCCTGTTCGAGAACTTGGAAGGTATCAAGGCTGAAGGATGGCTGCAGTATGATATGAAGTTTCATGTAAACATGGATAGCCTGGAGCAGGTTGTGTTTGATTCAGACCTAGATGCTTCTGAAGACTTTAAAATAGTACAGTGGGGTAATACCAATATCGAAAAGATAAATGGCTCGTTTACGCATACCATGTATGAGTACGGCAAGCCGATCCGTACCTTCACTGTTGGGCCTTCTAACCCATTCTACAGCCCTATTAGCCAGATTTCGCCGTACCTGCGTAACGCCATACTTACTGCTGAGGATGCAGGCTTCTATAGCCACAACGGTTTTCACGAAGAAGCTTTCCGGCAGGCAATTATCAAGAACCTGAAAGAGGGAGAGTTCGCCCGCGGTGGTAGTACCATCTCGATGCAGCTGGTGAAAAACGTGTTCCTGACTCGCCAGAAGACGGTAGCCCGTAAGGTAGAGGAGGCCATAATTGTTTGGTTAATTGAGAACCTGGACCTGGTATCAAAGAACCGCATGTTCGAGGTCTACCTGAACATTATTGAGTGGGGACCAGATGTATACGGAGCTAAGGATGCATCCCGCTTCTATTTTGGTAAGCAGCCATCGGAGCTGAACCTGGCAGAAGCTATCTTCTTGACCAGCATTATACCTAGCCCGAAACGCTACCGTGCCTCCTTCGATAGCCACGGTAACCTGCGTAGCTGGAAATCTGGATATTACCGCATGATTGGAGGCATCATGCGACGTAGGGGGCTGATTACTCAGGAAGAGTATGAGAACTTATATCCGAACGTGCGCCTTTATGGCCGTGCCCGCGACCTTATTGTAACCGCTCCTGATACCTCTGTTGTGGAAGAGGAGGATAATGACCAGTTTGAGCTGGAAACAATAGATATGCTGGACTTCTAAAGCATAGAGTATATACAAAACAGCCCCTGTAGCTCGTGCTGCAGGGGCTGTTTTGTATATACTCTATGCTGAGCAAACTCCGCTTAGCTTAAGCAACTATTTGCATTGCTCTAACAAAGGGGCAATTTGAGCTTCTTTTACTCCTAGTTGCAGGGCTTTTTCTAAGTCTGACTTTGCAGAGCTTTTGTCGCCTAAGGCTAACTCAAGTTCTGCCCGTGTTACATAAGCTATACCATAGTCTGTGTCTAGCGCCAGCGCTGTCTTAATGTCTTTCATACCTCTGTTATAGGCTTTCATTAGTAGGAACAAGTCTGCTCTGTTGTTGTACAGTATAGCATCTTGAGGATAATTTAGAATTAGGTCATTCAGGTCTGTTAGTGCTTCATCATACTTACCTTCAAGTTTTTTAATATTGACTAAGTTGGATTTTGCCTGATAGTTTGTGGGGTTGATTTTTAGTAGGCTCAACAAGTCAGCTTTAGCTCCTTGCTGATCGCCTAGTAGTTTTTTAGAATAAGATCTGTTAAGTAAAGCTTCTTCGTTAGATGGATCCAGGGCTAAGGCTGCTGTATAGTCCTCTACGGAACCTTTATAGTCTTCCATGACACGCTTAAGTGAAGCTCTGTTGTTGTAGACAAAGGCAGATTTGTTGTTTAGCTTACCCGCTTTACTGTAGGAAGACATGGCTTCTTTGTTTTTGCCTAGCCTGCGATACATGGTGCCCAAGTTGGAGAAGTGGATGTAGTTCTTCTCATTTTTTAGGGTCTTTTTTGATGGCAGCTTCAAGTTTCTCTATGGCACAATCCATATCATTTTGTTTAAAGCAGTTGTAGGACTGATCTACTAACTCACCGTGTGTCTGGGCCTGAACACCAACACTACAAGCCATAAGCAAGACAATGAGGAGGTTTTTTTCGTGCTTATTTTCATGTTTATACAATGTTTATTAAGTATAGAAAATCTCAGTTTTATATCAAACCCATTCTTACTATAGTGTATAGTCCTGTTTTCTTTGATATATTCAGCCATGACTAAAAATCAACAACCGCTTGGCCTTATACCACGTGCAGGAGCCATGGCCGCCCGGGTAGGCTTAGACTGGTTCCTGCTAGCGCTTATAAGTATGATTGTGCTGGCTTATTTATGGCCGGAGCTAGGTGTAGATCGGGAGCCAATATCCCTAGGTGATCTGGCCAATTATGGCGTATCCGTTATCTTCTTTTTCTATGGCCTGCGCCTGAGCCCTGAGAAGTTGAGGGTGGGCTTGAGTAACTGGAAGCTACATGTAGTGGTGCAGCTGAGTACCTTTGTGCTTTTCCCGTTGCTGATTCTGCCACTGCACACTTTTTTTGAGGATACACCGCAGGAGCTTCTTTGGTTAGGCGTGTTTTACCTGGCAGCTTTGCCATCTACTGTTTCTTCTTCGGTAGTAATGGTATCGATTGCCGGTGGCAACATACCTGGAGCCATCTTCAACGCCAGCATCTCCAGCCTGATGGGCATCTTTATTACCCCCCTTTGGATGGGATTGTTCTTGACGGCCAATACCGAAAGTTTTGATATGGGAAGTATAATGGGCAAACTGGCATTGCAGGTCCTTTTGCCAGTGATAATGGGTATAGTGTTGCATCGTTTCTGGGGAGAATTTGCAGAGCGAAACAAAAGCCGCCTGCGCATATTTGACCAGATTATCATTCTGATCATTGTCTATACTTCTTTCTGCGAATCTTTTGCCCGTGAGATGTTCAGTGGCTATAGTGTTGGAGATATACTTATTCTTGGCACTGCCATGATTGGCCTCTTTTTCCTGGTGTACGGTCTTATCCTCGGCATTACGAAGTTGCTTGGCTTTAACCGCGAGAACCAGGTTACAGCGATCTTTTGTGGGTCTAAAAAGTCGCTTGTTCATGGCACTGTTATGTCCAAGGTACTTTTTCCGGGCGGCAACATGGTCGGTATTATCCTGCTTCCGATCATGATCTACCACGCCTTGCAGCTGCTCGCAGCAAGCATCATAGCTAAGGCTGAGGCACGGAAAGCTGCTGATTAACTCTTAGAAAGTGTACTGATCATCTTCAGACTTCATAAAAAAGCCCCATCTGTTTTTACAGATGGGGCTTTGAATTATATAACTCCGCAGCCTATGCTACTTGCTTCTGCTTTTGAGCCTGTAAAGCGGCCTCCTCTTTATCTAACAGCTTCTTGTCAAGTATAAATGGGCCGAAAGGAAGCAAAGAGGCGATGAAGCCAGCTGCTACTTTCTTAAATGACCAGTTGTACGCTAGTGTTACCTGCAGTAGTGCCAGTATGTACAGTACAAACAGCAGGCCATGTGCCCAACCTACATACTTTACAAAGAGAGGCATGTCAAACATATACTTTAGGGGCATAGCAATACCTAACAAAATCAGGTAAGATAAGCCTTCGTAAATGCCCACTGTGCGGAGGCGCGAAATAGGAGTTTTCATGAGTGCTATGATTCTTGGTGAATGTTGCTGCCTTGCAACATCATAAAGGTACAAAACGTGCCTTGCTTTACTTCTTAAATTCGACGGAAGTAAGGAAACAGCAGTTATTCGGCATGTTTCACCAATTAGATGGGACAGTCATTCCAGGCTACTCCTGCGTTACTGTTTTAGGTGTGGCAGGTGCTGCAAAAACTTCGTTCTGAATACCAAGAGAAAAGCCATGGATAGCATCGAAAATGGCTCTTACAAAATCCTCGTCCAAACCGATATCGCTCGCTGCTATAAGCCTGTTTTCCAGGAGTTGCTTCCAACGGCCAGCCTGGTAAATGTCAAGTGAATTGGCACGCTTGTACTCACCAATACGCTTCGATACATCAGCACGCAGGAACAGCACGTTAAGCAGTTCACTATCTAAACGATCGATCAGGGCACGCAGGTCCTGCAACTGTTCTGGTTGTGCTACACGCTCCGACTCCAGGTCCAGTACGGTCAGCAACTTATCCAGTCCGGCTGGCGTTACCTGCTGCGAAGCATCGCTTAATGCTACATCCGGGTTGATATGTGTTTCAATCATCAATCCATCCACGCCTAGGTGCAGCGCCTGCTGGCTTACTGTCTCCAGTAAATCGCGACGGCCGGCAATATGGCTAGGGTCACAAAGTAGCGGAATGCCAGGGGCGAGATTACGAATTTCTTGTATAGTTTGCCACTTCGGGTGGTTGCGATAAGGCTTATTATTAGGAGTGGAGAATCCGCGGTGGATCAGGCCCAGGTCAGTGATGCCGGCACGGTTCAGGCGCTCCAGTGCTCCCAGCCACAACTGTATGTCTGGGTTAACAGGGTTCTTTACCATTACCGGAATGTCTACGCCTTGTAGCGCATCTGCTACTTCCTGTACCGAGAAAGGGTTTACTGTAGTGCGTGCACCAACCCAAAGTATATCTACGCCATGCTTCAGGGCCTCTTCTACGTGTTGTGTATTTGCTACCTCAACGGCAGTTAGCAGGCCTGTTTCCTGTTTTACAGTTTTTAGCCACTCCAGGCCAATAGTACCTACACCTTCAAACATGCCCGGGCGAGTGCGGGGCTTCCATATTCCTGCACGGAAAATGGATACACGATGGTCTTTTTTCAACTCCAATGCTGTTTGCAGCATCTGTTCTTCGGATTCAGCACTGCAGGGACCGGCAATTACTGTTGGTAACGGACCACCGTTCAAGATTTTAGTAGTGGCAACTGTTTTTAGGTTAGATGTTGTGGTACTCATGGTTATACTTTGGTTAATGTTTCCTTAGATAATTTGATTCTGTTGATGGCTTCCTGCAGCTGTTCTGCGGGGGCACAAAGAGACACGCGTAGATAGCGCTCGCCCTGGCTGCCGAATATTTTTCCGGGTGTCAGGAAAATTCCCTGCTCATAGAGCAGCTCATCGAGATAAGCTTCTACATTAGATACTTCCTGAGGTACTTTGGCCCATACAAACATCCCAATCTGGTTTAACTGAAATGTGCAGCCAAGCTCCTCCAGAAGTAAATGTGCTAACTGCTGCCGCTCAGCATACACAGCATTGCGGGCAGAATGCCAGCTGTTACTGTTTTGAAGTGCGGCAATGGTGGCCTCCTGTATTGGTAGCAACTGCCCGGAGTCCAGGTTACTCTTCACGGCAAGTATGGCGGCAAGGTACTCCCGCTGTCCCAACACCATACCCACGCGCCAGCCAGCCATATTATGCGACTTGCTTAGCGAGTTTAGCTCTAAGCAATTCTCCTTGGCTCTGGCTATACTTAACAGGCTCAAAGGAGCTTGCTGGTGTAGCACCAGGCTGTAAGGGTTATCATTAATAAGAAGCAGGCCGTGTTGCTGCGTAAAGGCTATAAGCCACTCAAACATTTCTGCTGTGGCAGCAGTTCCTGTTGGCATGTGCGGATAGTTGATCCACATCAGTTTAACACCGCCTTGAGCCACTAGCTTTTCCAATTCCTCACGCTGTGGTAACCAGCCATTAGCCTCATCCAGTGTATAAGTTACTGCCTCGGCACCTGCTAGTTTTGCTGCAGCAGCATAGGCCGGGTAGCCAGGGTTTGGAATCAATATTTTATCTCCCGGATTAAGAAAGGCCATAGAAATATGGAAGATACCCTCCTTTGATCCAGCCAGAGGCAGTACTTCCTGCTCCTTCAGTTCTACCTTGTAGAGTTGCTGATACCACTGTTGCATAGCCTGTCGTAGCTTGGCGGTACCATTATAAGGTTGGTATCCGTGAGTAGTAGCCTGCTGCGCCGACTGCGTTAGTGCTTCTACTGTAGCCGGGGAGGGCGCCATGTCGGGGCTGCCAATGCCAAGGTTAATGATGCTTTTTCCCTGAGCCTGCAGTGCACGCACCTCTGCCAATTTTCGGGAGAAGTAGTACTCCTGAACATGCTGTAACCGGTCTGCTTTAGGTATGATCATAACTCCTTAATGTGTAGCTAAAGCCTCTTTTTCTGGTGTTGCTACACTTGGTCGTGCAGCCTTCTCCAGCATTCCCAATACCTGCATGTCTTCCACTAACGGCCTTACCTGTGCAATTGCCTCCTGCAGTTGCTCCACATGCGCAGCCTCCAATTCGGCAACCAAATGCGCGCGGGTATCAGTTGTTGGCAGTGTTTGCAGGAGCGTAAGCTCTACCTGGTGCTTTTGCAACAGGCTAAGGAGTAAGGTTAGGGTAGAGGTATGTAGTGGTTTCCTGAAGGAGAGAATAGCTTTATCCGCTCCGGCTGCTACTTCAGGATTCTGACGCTGTAAAAGCAGGAAGCGGGTGTAATTATCAACAGAATCAGCAATGTTACTGGCCAATACCTCCAGTCCGTACAGTGTAGCAGCTGCCTTACCTGCAATGGCTGCGGTGTTCTTTAGCTGCTGCTCCAGTATGATTCTAGCGCTGTCAGCAGTATCGTGCGTCTCTACAGGCTGCAGTTGTGGGTGCTGCTGTAAGAAGGCACCACATTGTGCCAACGCCACTGGGTGCGACAGTACAGTTTGGATTTCTGTTAAGTTCTGCCCCGGCAACGCCAGCAGGTTCTGGTCTATTGGCAGCCAATGCTCTGCTATAACATGCAGCCCGTGCTCCTGTAGCAATGTATAATTTGGCAACAGGCTCCCGGCCAACGTATTCTCAATAGCCATTACTGCGGCATCTACTTCACCTTGCTCCAAGGCTGTGCAGAGGCTACGGAAGGTAGTGTGAGGCACCGACTCAACGGCATTACCCTGGCACAGCTGCCTGGCGGCCGCATCATGGAATGAGGCTGGGCCACCCTGGATTGCGATTCTGGTTCTGTTCATGGTGAGGTACAGGCTTAAAAAGAAAAAGCCCCGCTTTTGGCGGGGCTTCTCGGTTATACTTTGTTAGTTCACAAACACAATAGCATTACCTGTGGAGCCCCGTCGGAGTACCAAAAAAGTAATAGCTAAAGTAAAACGTGTTGTGTAACATTTGTCTTTCTTGTTCTTATCTGGTGCTAAATGTACTTAGCGGAATTTATAAATCCAACTAATAAATTGTTTTTTTGCTAAGCCACGGCAGATGATCCTACTCCGCTTTGCGGATTCTGGCGATGCTGCTGTAGTGCATTCATCAATGATTTGACGAAATTACTGTCCATGCTGCCTGCGCTGTCACGCTGTAGCCATGAATCAAGCTCCTGCTGCCAATGAGAAGTTTGCAGGCTTTCCTGTACATCGCCCATCTGGTGCAGGCTTATCTTTTGAGATACCTCACGGCGGCGCAGCAACAGCTCTACCAAGGCCTTGTCCATGTTGTCCATTTGCTGACTAAGGTCGTCCAGCTGCTCTACCAGGCGGTTAGTGCCATCTAATTTTACTTTCGTTTCGATGGCATTGATCAGTAGTTCTAACTCCTGCGGCATAAGCTGCTGCTGTGGGCTGCTTAAAGCAGCTGCAGGGTTCATGTGCGACTCAAACAAGAGACCGTCAACGCCAAGATCTACTGCTTTCTGGCTAACCGGGTATAACATACTTCGGCGGCCAGCTATGTGTGCTGCATCACACAGTATAGGCAGCTCAGGGTGCATTTCCTGCAGTTGTAGCATGTGGTCCCAGCGTGGGTGGCTACGGTACGGATACTGCTCGTCGGCAGCAAAGCCGCGGTTAATCAGGCCAAGGTCGGTGATGCCGGCTTGGTTCAGGCGCTCCAGAGCACCAAGCCAAAGGCGCATGTCTGGGTACACCGGGTTATTTACCAGCACAGGCATGTCGGTACCTTTCAGGGCAGCGGCAATTTCCTCCATAGCGAAAGGGTTTACCGTAGCGCGTCCGCTGATGCTCAGGATGTCTATGCCATGTTTCATGGCCTCCTCGGCATGCTGTGCATTGGCCACTTCGCAAGCGGTGCGCAGGCCGGTTTCTTTTTTCACCATATCGAGCCACTGTAGCCCCACCGTACCGACGCCCTTGAAGGAATTGGGGCGTGTGCGCGATTTCCAGATTCCTGCCCTTAACACATTAATGCCTTTGATGGCTTTTAACTGTTGGGCAGTTTTCAGCATCTGCTCTTCGCTTTCGGCACTGCATGGTCCCGCAATTAGCACAAGCTTGCCGTCTGCGTGTCGGAAGCTGCTTTGTTGTGCTACATTGATGGGTGTTCTACTTGCTTTCATGGTTGTTGCATGTTAAAAAATTTCTTTTTCTGTTTTGGTGTTGGGTTTAGTTTGAAATAGGCTGAAAACAAAAGAGCCCCGCTGATGGCGGGGCTCCCTTGGTGGTTTATTCTTGACAACTTTTTACGCTGCATAATACACTACCTCAGAAGCCCCGCATGAGGCACCTTAAAGGAATTAGTATTAATATTGGCCAGTAGTTGTAGCATGTCTTGTTCTAATTTTAAGCAAGTAAGAAAATTATTCTGTATAAATGCAAGTCTTTGCTGTAATTTATTTTTTGTAAATTATTTGATTTGCTGCAAAGACTGTTGCTCCTGAGCCTGAGGACTATTCCTTGATAGGAGGCTCAGGCAAGTCGCTTTCCTTCTTGGGGAAGAGCAGCGAGGCAATGATAGAGATGGCCAGTATAGCTCCCACTGCTATAAGCGCATAGCGCATATCCATATGGTAAATATCGCTGATCAAGAGTTTTACCCCGATGAAGGCCAGTATAAGCGAGAGACCGTAGTGCAGGTAATGGAACAGCTGCATAATGCCAGCCAAAGCAAAGTATAGCGCCCGCAGACCCAGCAGCGCAAACACGTTGGAGGTGTACACGATAAATGGATCCTTCGAGATGGCAAGTATGGCCGGAATCGAATCGGCAGCAAAAACCACATCTGTACTTTCTATCATGATAAGGACCAGGAACAGGGGAGTGGCGTACCACTTGCCATCTATCTTGGTGAAGAACTTTCCGCCAACGGCAGTTTTGGTGATAGGCAGGTGCTTACTGGTCCACTTAACCAGTGGGTTGTGCGCTGGGTCCACATCATTATCATGCGTAAAAGCCATTTTAATACCCGTATACACCAGAAAGGCGCCCAGGATGTAGATAAGGAAGTGAAACTTGGTGATAAGCGCCACACCCACAAGTATAAAAATAGCGCGCAGCACCAAGGCTCCGAACACTCCCCAAAACAACAGGTTGTGCTGGTACTTGGGCGGTACTTTAAAGTAGTTAAAGATCAGGATGAAGACAAAGAGGTTGTCTACGCTCAGGGATTTCTCTATCAGGTAACCGGTGAGGAACTCCATGGCGGGCTGTTCCCCTTTCCAGAAGTAGATAAGCACATTAAAGCATAACGCCAGCACGATCCAGAACAAGCTGGTAAGCAGTGCTTCCTTTATCTTCACCTCGTGCTCCTTCCGGTGGAACACAAACAGGTCCAGGACGAGCATTAGAACCACAAAGGCATTAAAGATGATCCAGAAATATATGCTATCCATAAGCGTAAGGATATTGTGCTGTTCTATGAAAGTCCAAATATAAGGAAGGGAAACAAGACTTGCTGATTCTGTTATACAGAATACTAGTGCAGGAGTAAAAATCTGGCTTTGAGGGTAAAACAGTTCACAGATTCCCTCTTACTCAAGCAGGTACTAAAGGGTAGACCGACTTTGATATTCCGAATCTACAAACTAGCAGGAAGGTGCTCGCCGCGGTCACATTATAAGTGGGAGTAGTATGATTTAATAGCGGTCGAAGTGACGAAAGTAGCTATTGATCTTCATCTTGAGCACACCAAGTACAGCCTCCTTAAAAATACCGGATGACATTTTAGATACACCCTTGGTGCGGTCAGTAAAAATGATTGGCACCTCTTTGATCTTGAAGCCATACTTGTAAGTAAGAAACTTCATCTCGATCTGGAAAGCATAGCCCACAAAGCGGATTTTGTTTAGCTGGATGGTCTGCAGAACCTTACGGCGATAGCACTTAAAACCAGCAGTAGTGTCGTGGATAGGCATACCTGTAACGAGGCGCACATAAAAACTGGCAAACCACGACATGAGCACGCGGCTCATGGGCCAGTTAACCACGTTTACCCCCTGCACATAGCGGCTACCAATAGACATATCATAGCCATCAACGGCACAGGCTTCGTAAAGGCGCAGCAGGTCTTCAGGGTTGTGTGAAAAATCGCAGTCCATCTCGAAGATGTACTCATAACCGTGGCGCAGTGCATACTTAAAGCCATGGATATAAGCTGTACCCAAACCTAATTTACCCTGGCGGGTTTCAAGGTGCAGGCGGCCTGGGAACTCATGCTGCAGTTGGCGGACAATGTCTGCAGTACCATCGGGAGAACCGTCATCAATAATCAGCAACTCAAACGGGTGACTCAAAGACATCACCTTACGTACCATCGCCTCTATGTTTTCCCGCTCGTTATAAGTTGGGATGATCACCAACGCATCTTTCATGCTTCAAATATAGCTAATCAGCTATTGTAGGCATGAGGCAGAGTTAAATTAATTTTGTTTGCCAGCTCTTTGGCATACCTGATACAGCTGGGAACTGATATACCTGAGTGCCAATTTGCGGCTATAAACATACCTTCTCCTTCGAGGGTGCAGGCCATCTTGTGTGCGTCCTCGATGTGTAAGTCGTACTGCGGCATAGACTGTTGCCAGAGGTGAGTGTACTGGAAGTTTGGCTTATCTGCTGTAATGTTGTGCAGGTTTTTTAGTTCCTGGTGCACTTGCTGTAGCAGCCCTTCTGGCTTTGTTAAGGCATGCTGCTCCGACTGTGTACCTCCCACAAAAGTAGTAAACAGCACCTCGTGCGGACGGCAGCGGCCGCTAAACACTGAGCTGCTCCAGATACACCCTGTGGTAAAAGCATCTTCAGCCTTTGGGTGCATTGCTCCAAATCCTTTCAAAGCGTTTCCCACATCCCGACGGTTGTAGGCAGTGTGTACCACATGAAGGGGTGGGTAATGGATGTTTTGCAATGCAGCAGCCATGCCCGGAAAAGTATAGTGCAACAGGTCTGCTGCTTTGGGAGCAGGCAAGGCCAACACCAGCAGGTCATACTCTTCATTGTCGGTATCGGCAGGGGAGGTGCAGCTAATAATATACTTTCCCTGGCTGCGGGTTATCATTTCTACGCGGTGTTCCGTGTGTAAGGAAATGAGCTTATCTGCAATAGCCTTTGGCAAAGTTTGCATACCCTCTACAAAAGAGAACAGCTCAAGGTAGTCTGCCTCATTTGAGCACTGTGCCAAGCCTTTCAGTACCGAACCATGTTCCTGCTCCAGCCTTTTTAGCTGAGGAAACAACTTCCGGATGAGTAGTTTATCTGGGTCGCCGGCATAAAGGCCGGTAACAAAGGGGTTAACACCGTAATCCAGCACGCCTGCCCCAAAGCGACGCTCAAAAAACTCTGTTACTGTTTCGTACTCATGTCCGGCAGGAGGAACGTTTTTCTCCTGTAGGATGCGGTACTTTGTCTGCCAGGAGAAGAAGTTATTTGATAAGAGGGAAAAAGGTGTGAGCGGAAGCCTTTCATAGGTGCCGTTGCGTAGTACGTAGTGATTGCGACTGTTACTGTCGGCAGGCAACACTTCCTGCTCCAGCTTCAGTTCACGAATCAGATCTTCCAGTTCTGGGGTGTATTGTATAGAGTTAGGCCCTAGCTCCAGGAGGTAATCGCCTACTTTTACGGTTCGTACATTACCACCTACCTGCGTGCCTGCCTCAAACAGGTCGTACGGAATACCTAGCTTCTGAAGGTAGTAAGCCAGCGCCAAGCCTGAAATTCCTGCTCCAATAATCGCTACTCTCATCTGCTGCCTGTGTTCCTGTTTTGTGGCACTTAAGTTAGTGGCTCTGCCCTTGCCTAAACCACTAGATACTTTCTTAAACGTGATTTTATGTAATTTAGCGCCTTAACAAATGCAAACTATCCCACATGCAAAAGCAAAAGTGTGTATTTCTGGACCGCGATGGCGTGCTTAACCGCGAGCGTGGCGACTATACGTATGCTTTAGAAGACTTTGAGGTACTGCCCCGAGTGCCGGAGGCGCTAAAGTTGCTGAAGAAGAACGGTTATCTGCTGATAGTGGTTACAAACCAGGCGGGCGTAGCCAAAGGCTTGTATACCAAGGCTGATGTTTTAGCTTGCCATCAGAAACTGCAGGATACTTGCGACACATTAATCGATGCTATTTATGTGGCTCCAAATCACCCGAACTTTTCGGCCTCCCTTTCCAGAAAACCAGATAGCCTGATGCTGGAAAAAGCCATAGCGAAATATAGTGTCGACCCGGCGCAGTCGTGGTTGGTAGGAGACTCTGAGCGGGACCTGCAGGCTGCTGAAAAGGTGGGAGTGCGCTCTATATTAGTGGGAGACAAATATGCGCCAGCTACTCATGCCCATCAGATGCAAGACCTGTGGGAAGCTGCACAATTTATACTTCAGAATGCTTAAGGAGTAGGGATAGCAGGGAGGGCGTAGTTGAGATTTCCTTCTTGTACTGGGAGTATTTCTTGGGCTATCAGATTACTATGCACTAGGGCCGGCGGTATGAGTCAGAATTACAATGTATACCTAAAAAACAGGACTACTCAGCCGGATCGTTTGCTTTTCGCCTTTTGATCTCTACCTCTGAACTTCCTTTGTAAATCTTACCTGTTTTGGCGTTCACGCGGTACATGTAATACTTGTGTGCATCATACTCGATATAATACCCAGTTTCAGGATCCAAGACTTTGCTTATATGTGGATAGAGCCGTAAGCCAGATTCCGGATCATCTACATGTGTTTTGGAAACATCAATCGGGTTAGGCATAGGAACAGAGGATGACACGCTATTGGAAGCATCTGGAGAGGTGGTCCATCGCAGTTTAGCATAAGGCGTTTTTTTGAAAGTCTCGAACTTCTCTGCAAAAGCTTCCTTTTTATCAGACTGAGCATATGCCCCGAGGGTATATATAACAGCTAGTGCTGTCAGTACATGCTTTAGAATTCTCATCTTTGCCTTTCTTTTAGCTTGTAAAAATATAGCTACAATTATTTATAATTTTAAGTTGTGAAATATTGGCTGCTAAACCGATCTGCGTGTCCCGTTTTAAAAGAGTACTGAAGCTATTCGACTCGTTAGATGTGAGGTCATGTCGCAAAACAGACATTCGTGACCTAATGTAGTTTCATGTGCTGTACTACCTCTGTTGGTGCAGCACGATCAATGTTACTAAAAACAAAAAAACCGGCCTGAAGCCGGTTTTTCTATATGTATGATTTAGCTCTTCTTAGTGAACTAGATGCTGGCATTATCAGTTGCCTGCACCTCAGCTGAGGCAGTTACTGCGGTTTTTTCCTGAGCCTGGTTCTCTACGCTTGCGTAGTTGTACGCCGGGCAATACGTTTTGCAAGAGGCCATACCAAGTGCCAGGCACAGACTTCCCATTAAGATAACTTTCTTCATGATTATGATTTTTTGGAGGATTCTAAATCAAAAATAGTATAAATACTTTAAAAGCAAAATAACTGTTACAAAAAATATAGGATGTTACCTATACTTCATAGCCCAGGATTCTCATCATTGACTCACTTGACTGCTCTGGTGCGAACTGCCAAGAAATCAACTCGCCATTCTCGTCCCGATCAATCAAAATATGCTGTGGTGATGGAATTAAGCAGTGTTTAATGCCTCCATAACCGCTTAGCTGCTCTTGGTACGCTCCCGTATGGAAGAAGCCAATGTACAACGGATCATTCTTTGGGATTTTTGGTAAGAATACCTGGAACGAGTGCATTTCCGAATTGTAATAATCCTGGCTATCGCAAGTCATTCCACCTATCTGTATCTTACGGTATTCTTTGTCCCAATGATTCACTGCCAACAGTGGCCAGCGCTGGTTCAAAGCCCATGCATCCGGCAGGTTTGTGATAAACGACCCATCGATCATATACCACAGCTCCTTGTCGTTTTGCAGCTTCTCGTCAAGTATAGAGTAGATAGTGGCAGCACTCTCACCTACAGTAAAGATACCGAACTCTGTAAAGATGTTTGGTTCCGGCACGCCCTCCTCGTTACAAATACGCTTGATGGTGCGCAGGATCTCCTCTGTCATGTACTGGTAATCATAGTCAGCCTGAATGGACGTCTTTATCGGGAATCCTCCACCGATATCAATTGTATCCAGCTCAGGGCATACCTTCTTTACCTCTGCATACTTATGTACAAAACGGCTAAGTTCAGACCAATAGTATGAGGTATCTTTTATACCAGTGTTAATAAAGTAGTGCAGCATCTTCAGCTCAAACTTAGGGTCTGGCTTAATCTGCTTCTCGTACAGGTCGATTACGTCGTTGTAACGAACACCCAGGCGCGATGTATAGAACTCGAACTTCGGCTCCTCGTCAGAGGCCAGGCGAATGCCTACCTTGGTCTTCTCGTTTACGTGCTCCTTATAGTACTCAATCTCACCCAGGTGGTCGAGTATAGGCATGCAGTTTACAAAGCCCTCGTTAATCAGCTCTGAGATCCACTGGCGGTAACGCTCTCTTTTAAAACCGTTACAAACAATGTATGTATTCTTATCGATTTTACCTTTTTTGTATAGTGCTCTAATGATCTGAATATCATAACCTGATGAGGTCTCGATATGTATATCATTTTTGAGAGCTTCTTCCATTACAAAAGAGAAGTGGGAAGCCTTAGTGCAGTAGCAGTAAGTATAGGTGCCTTGGTAGTCAAGCTTTTGCATACCTTCATTGAACAAGCGCTTAGCCTTTTGGATCTGAGAGCTTATTTTAGGGAGGTATGTTAATTTAAGGGGTGTGCCATATTGCCTGATGATATCCATCAGCGGAATCCCATTGAAGAAAAGCTCATTGTTCTCTACCTGAAACTCAGCTGTTGGGAAGTCAAAAGTTTGGTGTATTAGATCAGTGTATTTATCCATTTATGGTACTTGTGAAATAAGAAAACATGCAATATTGATGGTTATTTACCATCTTTGCAAAAACTTTGTTCAAGATATTATGTGAAACGCAAATTGAATTAATTTAATTCAGGATCAGCACTTAAGTAAAATACTTTAATGCAGCGCTTCATGTGGTTTTTGATGCTAATAGGTAACGCATGAAAAAAATTAAACTGATAGAAGTTAGATCTGAGTTGGGAGCTGGTACACGCGGAGCCAGCATGGGTATTGACGCACTTAGAGTTGCCTGCTGGGACAAGGGATCTGATTACTTCAAGCGGTTTAATTCTATCAGCGTACCAGATTTGAACTATACCTTGTTCGATCCGGACGTTTTCCCAAACGCTCACCGTATTGACAGCATACTGACCGTGCAAAAGAACATAGCAAGGGCAGTAGAACAAACCATTTCACAGGATATGTTTCCGCTGGTGCTGGCCGGCGATCATTCTAACGCTCACGGTACTATTGCTGGTATAAAAGCTGCCTACCCAGATAAGACTTTAGGTGTAATCTGGATAGATGCACACGCTGATATTCACTCTCCTTATACCTCACCATCGGGTAACGTGCATGGCATGCCGCTGGCCATGGCTCTTAATGTTGATAACCTGGACCGCCAGATCAACGACCCGGCTCCGGAGACAGTGTTCTTCTGGAACTCGCTGAAAAAGCTGGGTTATAATGGGCCAAAGCTAAAGCCAGAGCACCTGGTATATATTGTGGTGCGTGATACAGAGGAGCCAGAGGATTATTTCATCAAGAAGAATGGCATCAAGAACTTTACGTATGCCGAGTTTACAGCCAAAGGAGCGAAGGCAGTGGCCGAAGAAACACTGGAGCGCCTGAAAGACTGCGACATCATTTACGTTTCGTTCGATGTCGACAGCCTCGACTCCAAGTTCTCAAAAGGAACGGGTACGCCGGTAGAGGTAGGCCTGACAGTGCAGGAAGCAAAAGACCTGAACTACTACCTGCTGCAGGACCCGCGTATTGTGTGCTACGAAATGACAGAGATCAACCCTACGCTGGATAGCGAAAACACCATGGCAGAAAATGCCTTTGATATTTTAGAAACGGCCACAGAGGCTATCTTGCAAAAAGAATCTAAAAGCACTGAATCTAAAAGTACAGCCATACATTAATGCAACTTCAAACCACCATTAGCCAAAGCATCAGCCAAGCATTACAGGCTGTGTTCGGAATTACTGTTGACGCCTCTCAGATAGCACTACAGCCAACCCGCAAGGAATTTGCCGGTTCATTTACCTTCGTTACGTTCCCTTACACCAAACAGGTGGGCAAAGGGCCAGAGCAAATTGGCCAGGCATTGGGCGAATACCTGAAGGAAAATGCTCCAGAAGTAAAAGACTTTAACGTGGTGAAGGGCTTCCTGAACCTGGAAGTAAAAGAGGCAGAGTGGCTGCGGTTGTTCCGCAACATTATGGCTGACCCTAACTTTGGCCATGGCGAGGGGAGTGGACGAAACGTAATGGTGGAGTATTCTTCTCCAAACACAAACAAGCCTCTGCACCTGGGCCACCTGCGCAATAACTTCCTTGGTTACTCAGTGGCCGAGATCTTGAAAGCCAACGGCCATAAGGTGATGAAGGTGAACCTGGTGAACGACCGAGGTATCCACATCTGTAAGTCGATGCTGGCTTACGAAAAGCTTGGCAACGGCGAGAACCCTGATAGCAGCGGCATTAAGGGAGACCACCTGGTGGGCAAGTACTACGTGCTGTTTGACAAAGCTTACAAAGAGCAGATAGACGAGTTGGTAGCACAGGGTATGGATAAGGAAGAGGCTAAGAAAAAAGCTCCTTGGATGCTGGAAGCACAGGAAATGCTACTGAAGTGGGAGCAAGGCGACGAGCACGTGGTAAACCTTTGGAAAACCATGAACAGCTGGGTGTATGCCGGCTTTGATGAGACTTATCGCACCATTGGTGTTGATTTCGATAAATACTACTACGAGTCTGAGACTTATACTTTAGGTAAGGAGCGCGTAGAGGAAGGCCTGCAGAAAGAAGTATTCTTTAAAAAAGAGAATGGCTCTGTGTGGGTTGACCTAACTGACGAAGGTTTGGACGAGAAGCTGTTGCTTCGAGCAGATGGTACCTCGGTATACATTACCCAAGATTTGGGAACGGCTGAGCTGAAGTACAACGACTTCCCGTACGACCAGTCTGTATACGTGGTGGCGGATGAGCAGAACTACCACTTCCAGGTACTGAAGGCTACGCTGAAGAAGCTTGGCAAATCTTACGCCGACGGTATCTACCACCTGTCTTACGGCATGGTAGATCTGCCTTCTGGTAAGATGAAATCCAGAGAAGGTACCGTAGTGGATGCTGATGAACTGGTGCAGGAGATGGTAGACACAGCGCGTCAGCAGACAGAGGAGCTAGGCAAGATTGAGGGCTTTACCCAGGAGCAGGCACAGGAGCTGTATCATACACTGGCTATGGGCGCTCTGAAGTACTTCCTGCTGAAAGTAGATCCGAAGAAACGTATGCTGTTCAACCCGCAGGAATCTATTGACTTCCGTGGTAATACAGGTCCGTTTATACAATATACCCACGCTCGAATCTCTGCCATACTTCGCAAAGCAAGTGAAATGGGAATCAAGTTCGACCCGGCCGCATTCGACAGCTTTGATAACCTGCACGAAGTAGAGCAGGAGGTAATCATACAACTAGGCAACTTTCCGGCTGTAGTGAAAGAGGCAGGCAACCTGTACGCACCGTCTGTAATTGCAAACTATGTTTACGAATTGGCTAAAGCTTACAACCGTTTCTACCAGGAGATCTCTATCTTCAACGAGACAGATGAGCAAGCACGTAGCTTCCGTATTGCACTGTCGGCTATGGTGGCCCGCTTCGTACGCGAGAGCATGAAGCTGCTGGGTATCGAGGTGCCGGAGAGAATGTAGTAGAACTCAACTACTTCAGAAAAAGCATTGTGATAGCCCCTTATGGCTGCTGTAGGAGAGGAGTAACCAGTAGAAGTATAAAGTATAGTACGCTGCAACAAAGCAAATGCTGGGTTGTTGTAGCTGCACAAGAGTGAACTGTAACGCAACATCAACCAAAACTCGTATGCTCAAAAAGTTTACAAACTCTCTACAAACAGCTATGCTGCTGGGCCTGTTAAGTATAACAGTGGCTTGCCAGCAGAGCAATGGTGCTAACCAAACAACCGAAACAATGGCTTCAGAAATGAGTACCAACAACCAGATCAGCGACTTTTACACATTTAAAGTGAATGGGCTGGATGGCAAAGAAGTGGATTTCTCTCAGTATAAAGGCAAAAAAGTATTGCTGGTAAACACTGCCTCTGAGTGCGGCTACACCCCGCAGTACGAGGGTCTACAGCAGCTGCACGAAACACACGGAGATGAGGTGGTAGTGCTGGGCTTTCCGGCTAACAACTTTGGCGGCCAAGAGCCGGGCTCTCACGAGGAGATTGCCTCTTTCTGCCAAAAGAACTATGGCGTAAGCTTTCAGATGTTTGAAAAAGTATCTGTAAAAGGAGAAGACAAGCATCCGCTGTATGTGTGGCTGACAGAGAATGCTCCGGGCAACGAAGAACCAAGTTGGAACTTCTGCAAGTACCTAGTTGATGAAAATGGTAAAGTAGTGGCCTTCTATCCATCTAAGGTTAAGCCGATGGATGAGGAACTGCTAAGTGCTATACAAAAGTAGTATGGCTGGGGCGCTTTTAATCTGCGCCAGCAATAGAATCCTAATTTCAAGGTTTTGAATACATCACATCACACAAATACCCAGAATCCAGGTCTAATAAAGGTCTGGATTTCGGCTTTTAGGCCTCGCACCCTTCCGCTGGCACTCTCTTGTATAGGCATGGGAGGCTTTATGGCAGCTGCGAATGGCTTTTTCAATGCAACGGTGGTAGCGCTCTGTATATTTACAACGCTCTTTCTGCAGATACTCTCTAACCTTGCCAACGACTACGGCGACTCCAAGCACGGAGCCGACAGTGTACATAGGGAAGGACCAGTGCGGGCAGTGCAGGCTGGCCTTATTCAGGCTGAGCAAATGAAGAAAGGTATGATCGTGTTTAGCCTGCTGTCGCTGGTTTCAGGTTTGCTGCTGTTGTGGGTAGCCTTCGGAACTGAAGGTATGCTGCTCTTTCTGCTGTTCCTGGTGCTGGGGCTTGCCTCTATCTGGGCAGCTATTAACTATACCGCAGGCGACAACCCTTATGGCTACGCAGGCTTGGGAGATATTTTCGTGTTCATCTTCTTCGGGTTGGTGGGCGTACTAGGTACATACTTTCTGCAAGCGCAGGCGCTGGAGGCAACGGTTATACTTCCTGCGCTGGTGTGCGGCTTTTTCTCTGTGGCCGTTCTCAACGTTAACAACATCCGCGATATTAATTCTGATGTATTAGCAGGCAAGCGCTCCATACCCGTAAGGCTTGGGCCGAAGCGTGCGCGCGTGTACCATGTGCTGATACTGTTTAGTGGTGTGCTAAGTGCATTTGCCTATGTGTTGCTAACCTATGAAAGCCCTTGGCAGTTCCTGTTTGTGCTCACACTGCCGCTGGTCTTGGTAAACGGAGTGAATGTGTGGCGAAAGCAGACTTCTAAGGAGCTGGACCCATACTTAAAGCAAATGGCCATGACTACACTGCTGTTCGTGCTTCTGTTTGGGATAGGACAGGTGCTGTAAGAGGCATTAAAGTATAAAAAGAAAGCCGCCGGTACTAATCAGTGCCGGCGGCTTTCTTTTTATACTTGTCGCTAAATCATCTCACTTTTTGATGAACGAGAATTAAGGCAACGTAGCTATTTTACAGGTTCTGCATGTTGTTTGTAATTCTCATCAGCCAACTCTGTTGCTTCAGTAGCTCTGTTGGTAAGAATGTACATTCGTAGAAGTATGGCTACAAGTAAACCAGCTGCCGTGGCTAGAAGGTCCTTATAGTCAAAAGTTCTGGAGGTGTATTGCTGCTCTATTTCATAGGCCATTGCTCCGAGTGCCGCAAAGAGAATACTGCTACCGTTGCTTTTAGAACTAAACCCTGACAAGAGCAAACAAGCCCCAAGAGCATAGAAACAGCTTGGTCCAAAACCTTGAAAGCCCCAGTCTTCAATGCCATTTTCTAGCACCCAAGGCCTGTACAAAAGCTTGCAAACAAAGCCCAATATGGCTGCAACTATTCCTGCTAGTATTAAATGCTTCTTCTGATCATCCATTCTTATTAGAATTAATATTTTTTCAGAAGCAGGCTTAGTTGTTACCGCCGCCGCCATTGTCCCCTCCGCCACTTTTCAGGTCGTCGTTCTTAATGCCGCGCTTGGTGCGCTTAATGTCCTCTTTCAGCTTGCCGAACTTATAGCTGAGGCCGATGCTGATGCGGCGGCGCTGGTAGCGGTACTCGCTACGCTGGTCAAAGTTCTGACCGCTGATGTCGCTGTAGCTGGTAAAGTACTTGTTAAACGGGTTCTGGACAGAAAGACTGATGCTGGCCTTTTCATCCTTCAGAAAGTCCTTGCTTAGGGAGAAACCGCTCCAGAACTGCCCGTTTGAGCGGCCCTGCAGCAGCACGCGTGGGGCATAATAACCAGCGTTTATACTGGCGCGCCAGTTCTTCTCGAACCTGTAGCTGATGTAGCTGTACATGAAGCCGCTCACGCCACTGTTCTCCAGGTTCTGGCCCTCTATATTGCCGCTGAGTTCGCTGTAAGAAAGCGAACCGTTCAGGCTCAGACTTAATTTCTTGAACAGCGTAGAGTTGCCATTGAGCGAGAGGGTAGTGGTGCTGTTACGGCCAATGTTACCATAGGTAGTGGCACTCACAGAGTCGGCCGGATTAAAGGTGGTATAGCTCTGAATGGCGTTGTTGGTAAACGAATGGGTAAGTGTGCTGTTTAAGGAGTTGCTGTTTTTAAACATGCTGTGCCCCAGGCTAAATACGTGGCTTGTGGCGGCTTCCAGTTTCGGATTTCCGTAGGAAATGGCCTTTTCGTTCTGGCGGTTCACGTAGGGGTTCAGGTACCACAGGCTTGGGCGTTCGATGCGCTGCGTATAGGATACCTTCAGGTTGGCCATGTTCTTCAGGGTGCGCGTCAGCGTCAGGCTTGGAATCAGGTTCAGGTAATCCTGCTCCGCCACCGATCCCGAGGATTTGAAGTTGGCATCCACCACGGTCTGCTCCAGGCGCGTTCCTGCGCGTATGCCCCACTTGTCGTAGCGCAGGCTGGCCGAGGTATAAGCCGCGTATATGTCCTGGTCGTAATCAAACTCGTTGCTCAGCTCGGGCACCTCCTCAAATGTGTTGGTCTCAGCGTTGTAATTGCGGTAAAAGTAGTCGCTGCCGTTGTCTCGGAGTATGGTTTTGGCGCCAAGCTCCAGCGTGTGCTTCTTAAAAGGGTGCACGTAATCCACCTGCATGGTCTGTTCCACGGATTTTCCGTCGTTCAGGGTACGGGTATCGGCAGGTCCCCTGTAGTTCAGGATCTCCTCAAATGACAGGTTTGCCTCGTCGCGGTTGTTGTTGTCGCCGATTTTATAAGAGAGCGTGAGCAACTGGTTCTTGTTCCGTTTGAAGGTGTGCTGATAGTCCAGGCCTGCCTCCATACCGTCCCAATTTCCGGTGGTGTTTTGGTTGCGGTTAAACGCCTGCGTCTGGTTACCTGCTGCATTCAGCTGGTCTACCGTCTGCAGACCCAGTTGCTCCCAGTTACTTCTGTTAATGCTGAACTTAGCCGAGAGCAGGTTGAGCGTGTCTATCTCATAGCTCATTTCACTGTCTATGTATCGGAACTGGTTCTCGCTGTTTCCCTTGCTTTGCTGCAGCAAACTTGTGCCGGTGTTCCTGTCCTGGCGCTCAAAGCTACTGTTAAAGGTTGGGTTCGTGAACTTGTTAACCCCAGCGTAGGCTGAGATGCCGAGCTTGCCGACTTTGGCCTTGATGCTAGCCGAACCGAACCGGCTGTCGGGGGTAGCCTGCGATAGGTGCACGCTCCCGTTGTAGCCGTTGGACGGCTCGTTGTGCGTGATCACGTTAATGATACCGCCAACGCCCTCTGCATCATACTTGGCAGGCGGGTCGGTAATTACCTCAATGCGCTTAATCGTGTTGGCGGGCATGCTTTTGAACACATCTTTCGGGTTGCGGGCGAAGAGGGTGGAGTTTCTGCCGTTTACCAGCACCTTAAAGTTGCTGTTGCCATTTAGCTGTATGTTCTCGTCAGAGTCGAGGCTGAGCATGGGCACCTTACGGAGCATATCCAGTGCAGTAACGGTTTTGCTCTCCGGGTCAAACTCTACATTATAGCTGATTTTGTCGATGTCTTGGGTAATCAGCATTTTCTCGGCTGTTACCTCTACTTCCTGCAGTTGTTTGGCAGAGTTAACTAAGGCAATCTTGCCTAAATCTACCACAGGCTTACCTGGTTCAGGCGCAGGTACGTTCATCGAGAAGGGTTTATACCCAACAAATGTCAAAATAAGCTTGTAAGGAGCATACGGCAGACCAGATAGTTCAAAAGCGCCATTATCCTGAGTGAAAGTTGTTTTGAGCGCTTCTTCTTTGTCGGGTTGGCTAATAACTACGGTAACGTAGCTGAGAGGTACTTGACTGGCAGAATCTACTACTACTCCTTTGATGGTACCTGTAGTTTGAGCCCAACTAAAGGAGCAGAAGAATAGACACAGTGCCAGCAGTGCTGTTTGTTTCATGTGTATGTAGGTTATATAGTGAGTAAGCTATTCTAAGGTGAGTACAAAATGACTGTACCCATACTTTCAGGCTCTCACGGTTTTCCTCTTACACATTAGTCGGCTGTGCCCAACACCTCCCTAAAAGTTTCTCCTTTTGAAGGTACAACAAAGATTTTAAACTATAACTATAGTTGTTAAATCTTTTATCATAAAATTAATATAACATGAGGTGTGGGAAAATGTCTTTGGCTTGCTAGATACTACAGTGAAATCTACTAATCTCCGTAATTGGCAGTGGCCTGACCAAAGTATAGTTATATATAAGTAAAGAGTGCTAAAAAGGTACGAAGTATAAGAGGAAGTAGCTGTAGTTATGAGTATAAATAAAAAGCCACTGCCAACAAGGCAGTGGCTTTTTATTATGAGTGCAAAACCTTTACAACAGAGTATGGCTTTGTATAATCTGCCCTCCTCGTTGTACTAAATCTGCCTTGGCCTCCTCGAAGCCCTCTGCATTTATAGCACGTACAGCGTCTTCAACATAATATACTTTGAATCCCTCTGTTAGTGCATCCTTTGCAGAAAAGTAAACACAGAAGTCGGCGGCAAGGCCTGCTAAGTATACTTCAGTTATGCTTTTGCCCCGCAGGTAGTCAGCTAGTCCGGTGGTCTTTAAGCGGCCATTGTCATAAAAGCCGCTGTAGCTGTCTATTTCCGGATCAGTACCCTTTCTGAAAATAGCCTCGACACGGTTCTGCTCCATTTCTTTGGAGAACTCAGCGCCTACAGTACCCTGCATACAGTGGTCTGGCCACAGTACCTGCTCCAACCCGTTAAGGTTTATTGTCTCGAACACATTTTTGCCCTCGTGCTGAGAGGCAAAACTCTTATGGTTTATCGGATGCCAGTCTTGCGTAGCTACAACCAGTTCAAACTTATCCTGAAGTTTATTTACAACAGGTATAATAGCGTCTCCTTCTGGCACGGCAAGTGAACCTCCAGGTAGGAAGTCGTTTTGTATGTCTATCAGCAGTAAAGCGCGCATAGTTAATGTTTATGCTTGTGGCGGTGTGGCAGGTGCATTGTTTGCTGCTGTATTGCCGCCTTGGTTGTTGTTCTTGTTTCTGTTACGGTTCCTGTTATTACGTTTCTTACGTGGCTGTTGTGCCTGCTGATCACCAGTTACCTGTACCTGTTGATTAGCTTTACCTTCTGCAGAAGCCTGGCTTGGTTTGTTGCCGCTTCTGTTTTTGTTACGGCCACCATGGCTTTTACGATTTTCTCCTCCTCTGGAACTACCAGCACCAGGTTTACTGCCACTTCTATGGCGATGGCTGCCTGCATCTCTGCGGCCTGGCTCATACTTAGGGCCCGGACCAAAGTCTTCTGGTAAAGGTAATTTAGGCAATTCCCGCTCGATCAGTCTCTCCACCTTCTGCACCCGGAACATATCCTTTTCGTTCACAAAAGTGATGGCAACACCTGTAGAGGCAGCACGGGCCGTACGACCTACGCGGTGTACATAATCTTCCGCATCCTGTGGCATGTCAAAGTTTACCACATGGCTCAGGCTGTCAATATCTATACCTCTGGAGAGAATATCTGTGGCTACCAGGATCTGGTACTGCTTGTTCTTAAAGCCTTGCAGTGCCCACTCGCGTTCTTCCTGCGTCATGTCAGACTGTATGCCCTCGGCGGTGAAGCCCATCTTCTTTAGGGAGCGTACTATCTGAGACACGTTAGATTTACGCGATGTGAAGATGATCATGTTAAGCACCTCCAGGTTACGCAGCAGGTGCTCCAGTAGTGGCAGTTTCTGGTTATCGTAGGTTAGGTAAAGGCGCTGGTCTATACCTTCGGCAGGCTTAGAAATGGCCAGGTTAACTTCTGCCGGTTGCTGCAGGATTTGCTGTGCAAGGTCACGAATCTTACGTGGCATCGTAGCCGAGAACAGGAGTGTCTGGCGCTGCTTTGGCAGTTGGCCGATGATCTTGATCAGATCATCCATAAAGCCCATGTCCAGCATTTTATCTGCCTCATCCAGCACCAAATGGTTAAGCTTGTCTAGTTTCACATAGCCCATAGCCATGTGCGAGAGCAAGCGGCCCGGTGTAGCTATAATTATGTCAGCGCCTGTGGTAAGCGCACGCTTCTGCTGTTCCCAGTCGTCGCCTTTGTTACCGCCATAGATAGCAATGGAGCTTACTGAGGCAAAGTAACCAAAGCCTTCTACCTGCTCATCAATCTGCTTGGCAAGTTCGCGGGTTGGTACCAGAATAAGTGTGCTGGTGTGGTTGTAGCCTTCGTGTGATATGCGGTCGATAAGGGGAAGCAGGTAAGCGGCTGTTTTACCTGTACCTGTCTGGGCACACGCTATAAGGTCCTTTTGATCCAGAATCAGGGGGATAGCCTGTTCCTGAACAGGGGTAGGCTTGTTGTAGCCCATTGAGTTGATGCCTGTTAGCACATCCTCATGTAGGTTAAAAGAATGGAAGTCCAATGTCTTACTGTTTTGGTTAAATACATGGCGGCCATCTTTTTCCTCAGCCGCTTTTCTCAGTAAATATACTACAAATATGCCCATAAGCATCATATGTGTATTTCCTGATATTTTATAGGATATATTAGTTGTTTTATGAATTGGATTATGTTTTTAAAATTAAACGATTTGTGAGGCAAAAGATGAGTGAGGTTCTTTTATAAGTTCAACTTTGCGAGTGTCCATTTTGCAGCATAATGAAGGTTTTTAAGCAGTTTATATACATTAGCTTGCCTATATATATTATATAGTATAGGTAAAGTTATAGTCTGTTGCAACATTGTCTGCAGGATGGCGTAAACATCATCTAACAATGGAAAACCATAACATCATAAAAAGTATATATTAATTTCAATATAGTCATGAAAAAAGTTATACAAGAGTCACCTAACTTCTTTCTGTTGTTAGGGCTTAATATTATAAATGCTATCTTTATGCTGTTGCTTTAGTTACAGTAGTTTAGATATTTAGATACACTGAAAAGAGCGGTTCTGCATGATGCGGAACCGCTCTTTTTGTGTCTTTTAGGCAAAATTTCCTTATTTTGTAAGGAAGGGGTGGCGTACCCTTGGTATAAATGCACATAAGTAAAGTTATAATCAACTCATGGCAGGACATAACAAATGGTCGCAGATAAAGCGTAAGAAAGGCGCACTGGACGCTAAGCGCTCTAAAATCTTTACGAAACTGATGAAGGAAATAACAGTGGCGGTAAAAGAAGGCGGAGTAGACCCTGATGGAAACCCGCGCCTGCGCCTAGCTATCCAGACTAGTAAGGCAGCCAATATGCCCAAGGATAACATTGAGCGTGCAGTTAAAAAAGGAGAAGGAAGCGATGCAGGTAACTACAGTGAGGCAACTTATGAGGGCTATGGTCCCAATGGTGTGGCCGTGTTTGTAGAATGCCTGACAGACAACATTAACCGTACTGTACAAAATCTTCGCACCATGTTTAACAAAAGCGGAGGCAGCCTGGGCACCAGCGGCTCTGTAGAGTATCTTTTTGACAGAAAAGGTGTATTTGTAGCGAAGTTGGATACGGAGATGCCTGTGAAGGAAGATGAGCTGATGCTGGAGTTGGCAGATGGAGGAGCTGAAGAAGTGGAGTTCGAGGAAGGCTATGTTACTATTTACAGCGCTATGGAAGACTTTGGGGCAGTACAAAAGAAGGTGGAGGAGCTAGGGCTGGAGCTTGAAAGTGCTGAACTGCAGCGCCTGCCCCAAACAACAGTTAAGGTCGAGGACCCGGAGGCAGTACGGAAGATACTTCGTTTGATAGACTGGCTGGAAGATGACGACGATGTGCAGAAGGTGTATCATAACCTGGAGCTTAGCGAGGAAGTTATGGCTGAGCTAGAGTAGACTTAACCACTTTTAATCACAAGCCGCAAACGTTATGTCTGCGGCTTTTTATTTTTATTTACTGAACGATGTACAGCTGCTTTGTCTGCTGTGCCTTAAAGCCAGCTAGTCTGCTGAACTAATAGTATACCATGACACAACCGATTTTTAAAGACATGCTGGTGCTGGAGCTGGCAAGTGTGCTGGCCGGGCCAAGCGTTGGGCAGTTCTTTGCCGAACTGGGAGCGAAGGTGCTGAAAATTGAGAATGCTGCTACCAAGGGCGATGTTACCCGCAGCTGGAAACTAAACTCAGAACCTGCTGACGCCGATACTCCTGCCTACTTCTGCGCGGCTAACTGGGGAAAAGAATCGCTGGCGCTTAACTTAACAGATGCCGGGCAGCTGCAGCAGCTGTATACTTTAGTAAAGCAGGCGGATGTAATTATTGCCAGTTATAAACCGGGGGATGCTGAAAAGTTAAAGGTTGATTATGAAACACTCAAAAGCATAAACCCACGCTTGGTGTACGGGCACATCACAGGGTATGGACCTGATGATATGCGGGCTGGCTATGATGCGGTGGTGCAGGCAGAGAGCGGCTTTATGTATCTGAATGGGGAGCCAGGCGGGCTACCAACAAAAATGCCAGTGGCACTGATGGACGTTCTTACTGCTCACCAACTAAAGGAGGGGCTGCTAGTAGCGCTTCTGCAGCGGGAGAGGACAGGGGAAGGGCAACTGGTACAGGTGTCGCTGTTGCAGGCGGCAGTTTCATCCTTAGCCAATCAGGCTACAAATTACCTGGTGGCAGGGCAAGAGCCAAAACGTATGGGGTCGGAGCACCCTAATATTGTACCTTACGGCTCTGTTTACACTTGTAAGTGTGGTAAGCAGGTGGTACTGGCCGTAGGCGACGACAGGCAATTCAGGAAGTTGTGTGTTATACTTGGTGCCGAAAGTATGGCTGAAGACCCAAGGTTTAAAAATAACTATGCGAGGGTACAGCATCGGCAGGAGGTTAATGAGCGGTTGAGGCAGCTAATAGCGCAGCAGGACCGGGAGACTTTTCTACAGCAGTTGCATGTGCTACATGTACCTTCTGGGGCTGTACATACCCTGCCTGAAGTGTTCGCTATGCCGCAGGCACAACAGATGCTGTTACATGCCAGAGAAGTTAAGCCAGGGCTTCGGCAGATCGCTTTTAGGCTACTAGGGCAGGAGCCGCTGGAGTTAGTGCCTCCTCCAAACTATGGGAACTACGGGGAAACGTTATCTGTAAAATTGCCTGAGCATCAGTGATAAGTAGGAGTTGTCTTATTTGAGCGTCCTGAGAAGCTAGGGTAACAGAATGTGCGGAGAAATTCTGTTCAGGTACTGTCTTTAAGCTGCAACTTGTGGCTGCGCTAACATATTCATACAGCTTAATTTGAACAAAGTGGCTGAAACAGCGGTAAAAACATAATCCGACACACTCAACAACGGCATGCAAAGTACTATGGAAGATAAGTTAAACGATATTGTAAACGGCTTACATCACAAGTCTAAAACCAAGCAAGTCATTTACCGCAACACGAAAGATACTTTTGAGCGGATGAAGCAGATCTCGCAGGAGTTGGTGGCAGACCTTACGGAGCGCGTGACACAGCAAGATGATGAATTAGTGATAGAGTACCGCAATATAAGTGAGCATGAATTTCATATCAGGTTCACGGGCGACCTGCTGGTGTTCGTGATGCACACGAATATTGTCACCTTCCCTGATGACTACGAGATTATGCGCAACGACTATGTGGATGAAGATTTTAGGAGAAGGTTCTTTGGAACCATCATGGCCTATAATTTTATGGCTGATTCTGTTAAGTATAACCGCCTGGATGACCCAGGTTACCTGGTGGGGCGAATGCTCATCAACATCGATAACCACTTCTGTATTGAGGGGGTAAAGCAGCTGGACCTACCGAAAGAAAGAATAAGCAACATTGCTGAAAATGTGGTTTCAAACAAGGTGCTGCGTATTATAGTAGAAAGCGCCATGATTGCAGCCGTTAATAACGACCTGATGGGCCAGGATGTGAGCGATATAGAACGTATCACGCTGAAGCAAAAGCTGGAGAACATGCACCTGACCAGACCTCATAAACTAGGCTTCCAGATTAATCCTCAGCTTACACATTAATCTAGAGGCGTAAGCCATAAAAAATGCCCGGGCAGCACCCGGGCATTTTTAAATTAAAAACTTATTTGTCAGCCTCTACTGGCTCCTCCCGCAGTTTCTGAATGGCTTCTTCTATCTGCTGCAGGCTCTCTAGCAGCTGCTCAAAACTTTCTATGCAGAAGTACTGGCTCTGGAAGGTCTCCTTGATATAAGCCGTGTCCAGAATATGTTCCACATCAAATCCGTACTTCACGCTTTCATCTGACACTGATAAGTTACTCTCGCCTACCGAAGAGAGTATACCTGCACCGTAGATACGAGCCTCTGCGCCTGGCTTGCGGAACAGGCCAAATTCAATGGTGTACCAGTAAATGCGCGTCAGGCGGTCAATAATGTCCGGGCGATCTACGTGTTGTAGTGCCATGGCCGACAGTTTAGCCAAAAACTCGCAGTAGACAGGGATAGTGAGCAGCGGCACGTGCCCGAAAACATCGTGGAACATATCCGGTTCTTCCAGGTAATCGAGCTGGTCCATTTTTCTGATCCATACAGTGGCCGGAAACTTCTTCTCAGCTATAAGGCCAAAGAACAGCGCATCGTCTACAATGCCGGGAGCAGCCACTACCTCAAAGCCAGTTAAGGGCTTCAGACGCTTGTTAACCTCTTCAAAATTAGGAATGCGGTCCGGCTGGAAATTCACTAGCTTCAGCCCCTCAAAGAACTCTGGTATAGCTTTATTGGGTAGGTTCTCAATCTGGCGCTGGAACAGGATAGCCCAAACGTTATGGTTTTCTTCGGTGTAGGTGCTGTAGTTTTGTGTCAGGTTCATGTTATTGTAATTTGATATTTCTGATTTGGTATAAAATAAAAAAAGCAGGGGCTCAGGGCCGCTGCTTTGGCAGGTTCACCGTTGGAGGGCCTTTGGGCTACGCTCCTGTGTCTAAAATTAGTAGTTGTTGGTGATTGCCTTAGCTGCGGGTGCGGTAATAGCGATAATAATAGCTGTAATAGCTATACACGCTCAGGCAATAAGAATAAGCAGAATACAGCAGCGCCATGCCTGTGGAAGTAGGCAGAGAAAGTGTAGTCGCTATGGCTGCTGGTTTATGCATTCAAGGTTTTCGTGTTGCAATAATGCAATGCTTCTGGGTTAAACGCAAGAAATTTGATAAAGTTTTTCCGGTTTAGGATTCCCAAGTTCAAATTTTGCCTCTCTATAACAAGCGCAATGCCCATGTTTCTGAACATGACAAATACCTTCCCTAAATATATTTTTAATTTGTTGTTTGCTCTGTAGCACAATGAGTTATGTGGTAGTGTTGGTAATTTAAGTTGCCTAAATCCTGATGCCATATTGTTGCTGCAAATCGTATAAATTATTATACCTAAAGTGGTTAGGTTTTTTATTAAGTGAAAAAGGTATGAAGCAGGTAATATCTATAGCAAGCTTAATTGTGTTGATGATTACCTCTTTTATAGCCTGTACTTCACCACCTTCTGATACCAAGCAACTTCTAACGGAGCATGTCATTATTGTAGTGATTGATGGCTCCCGCTATTCTGAGACATGGGACACCACGCCAGGTTTGATACCCAACATGTCAACTAACCTGAAAGGCAAGGGAAGTTTTTTAGGCAACTTTTACAATGATGCCTATACCTACACTAACTCAGGGCATGCTGCTATAACAACTGGGGTAAACCAGCCTATCGATAACGATGGAGATGAGTTTCCCGCAAATCCTTCTATCTTCCAGTATTACCTGAAGAAGACAGGCAAGCCGGCTACTTCTGCCTGGATTGTATCAAGCAAAGACAAACTCCACATACTGGCGGACACTAAACAAGAGGAATGGCAAGGGGCATACCAACCCTCCATAAATTGTGGAGTAAATGGCCCTGGCTCCGGTTATCGTATGGATTCACTGACGCTGGTGGAGGCAAAAAGGGTACTGACAACACACAAACCAAACCTGATGCTCATCAACTTTATGGAACCGGATGGATATGCCCACGCAGGCAACTGGGATAACTACCTGCGAGGTATTGTCCGCAACGACAGGTATGTTATGCAGCTTTGGGAGTTCTTGCAGGAGGATCCTGCTTTCCATAAAAAAACGACACTGCTGGTTACCAATGACCATGGGCGGCACTTAGATGGAATAAACGGAGGTTGGATGGAACATGGGGATAAGTGTGCGGGGTGCGAGCAGATCTTTTTGCTGGCATTGGGGCCTGATTTTAAGAAAGGGGAGGTTGCTGCCAGATATACTTTGGTAGATATTGCCCCAACAGTTGCCCATTTACTTCAGTTTGAGATGGATTCAGTGGTAGTGGTGCCTCGACCAGATACCACAGTGGTAGAGCTAGCGATGGACTCTACTGTAGTAGGAGCCAGGAAAGACTCTATACAGGTAGAGATGAAAACGGATACAACCATTTTGCAAGGCAGAGTGATAAAAGAGCTATTCAAATAAGCTGCACAATTCCTGGTGTTACTTTGCTCTCGATCCTTTGCCACACGTTCTGAACATGGGGAGATAAAACCAGTGGCTCTTCGAAGCTATGCAAAGGCCTCATCTGTTTTTCCTGATCATACTACTATGGCTGTGCATGCCTCCACAGCTAAGGGCGCAGCCAGATTCTAGTTTACTCATTTCTGCTACAGACTCATCTGCTCTTTTAAAGCTGCAGAATCCGCTCTTCATAAACCAGGAGGTGCTTCACTTTAAGCTGTCAATGGATGTAAGGACAGTGTTGAAAGATCGGGGAGAAGATAGAAAAGACCATCGGGCAGTTATATCCTACAAGAGTGCTGATGGAGCACTTGTGGATGAAAAGCTCAAGGTAAAAGTGCGCGGAAACCGCAGACGCGACCCATCTGTATGTAATTTCCCGCCCCTGCAGCTGAACTTCTCCCGCAAAACGGTGGAGAAAACCATGTTCGGCAAAGTGAACAAGCTGAAAATGGTGACCCACTGCATCAACGATGAGTTTGTGCTGCGGGAGTACCTAGTGTACAAAGTATATAATGCCTTGACTGATACGAGTTACAGGGTTCGGCTGTGCCGTGTAGAGTATGAAGATATGAGAGGGAAGCGAAAAACAGAAATAAGGTATGCTTTTCTTATTGAGGATGATGATATAATGGCGGCCCGGTACAATGCTAAAGTAATACCAGAAGAGCTGATCATTGGGATGGATAAGACAGAGCTTTCATCTATGGCGAAGATGGCATTTTTCCAGTTCATGATCGGAAACACAGACTGGTCAGTACCCTATCGCCACAACATAGACCTCTTATCCTTTGACTCGCTTGCTCCACCCGTTCCTGTACCCTACGACTTTGATTATGCCGGTATTGTGGGCACACCGTATGCCTCGCCACCACCGGAGCTGGGAATTGCTACGGTAAGGCAACGTTTATTCCGGGGCTACAGCTATCCTGAGGAGGTCTATGCGGAGGTACAGAAGCACTTTAACAACAGAAAAGCTGCCATATATTCAGTTTACCAAAATTTTGAGCTGCTGGATGAACGGTATACCAGGCAAACCCTAAAATACCTGGATCAGTTTTACAGTGCGCTCAACAACAAGAAGGACTTTTATAACGCATTTGTGCGGATGGGGCAGCGGAATGAGCGAAACAGGGTAGTGGTAAAAGGGTTGGATTAAAAGAGAAGCCCTTCCTGGTTTCAGGAAGGGCTTCTTATAAGACTACATTATCTCTGCCAGCTCCAGCCAGCGAAACTCTTTCTCCTCCAGCTGCTCGTTTATAATTTCGAGCTCAGAAGCCAGCGCATGCAGTGCCTCGTGCTCGGTCACGCTGCCGCTGTTCATCGACTCAATAATCTCAGCTTTGCGACTCTCTAACTGCTCTATCTCCTGCTCCAGGCGCTCATACTCTTTCTTCTCGTTGTAAGTTGCCTTACGTTTGTTCTCGGGCTGTTCCTGCTTTTTAGGGGCTACTGGGGCAGGTATAGCTGTTTTAGCTTCTTCCTGCAGTACCTTTTCCTGCTCTTTCTGCCACTCGCGGTAGTCAGTATAGTTGCCCGGGAAGTTGCGGATTTTGCCATTGCCTTCGAACACGAACAGGTGCTCTACCAGCCGGTCCATAAAGTAACGGTCGTGGCTCACGATGATCAGGCAGCCTCCAAAGTTGAGGAGGAAATCCTCCAAGATGTTCAACGTGATAATGTCCAGGTCGTTGGTTGGCTCGTCGAGAATCAGGAAGTTCGGATTCTTGATAAGCACGCGCAGCAACTGCAGGCGACGCTTTTCTCCACCGCTCAGTTTGCTTACAAAAGTATACTGCTGTGGCGGCGCAAACTGGAAGTGCTGCAGAAACTGGCTTGCCGTAATTACCTCGCCGTTGGCCATTTCAACTACTTCAGCAATTTCCTTCACAATATCGATTACGCGCTGGTCTTCTTTATACTCCAGCTCGTCCTGTGTGTAGTAACCAAAAACGGTTGTTTGCCCGGCTTCTATCACGCCTGCATCTGGCTGCAGCTTGCCCGTAAGCATGTTCAGGAAGGTCGATTTGCCTGCTCCGTTAGGGCCAACTATACCTATGCGATCTTTCTTTTTAAAGATGTAGCTAAAGTCGTCCACAATCTTCTTCTCCCCAAAGGATTTAGAGATATGGTCAACTTCTATGATTTTTCCGCCCTGTCGGGTAGTCTTCACTGACAGTTCCAGCTGTGGAGCTGCTGTTTTCTTAGCTGCCTTCTCCTTTAGCTCCTCAAAAGCATCTACTCTATACTTGGCCTTCGTGCCTCGTGCCTTTGGCTGGCGACGTATCCAATCCAGCTCCTTGCGCATCAGGTTACGGGCCTTCTCGGTTTCGGCAGCGGCAGACATTTCCCGTTCTGCCTTCTTCTCTAGAAAGTAGCTGTAATTACCTTTGTAAGTATAAATCTCACCGTTGTCGAGCTCAGCAATCTCATTGGCCACTTTGTCCAGGAAGTAACGGTCGTGAGTTACCATCAGCAGGGTAGTGTTCTGCGTGCTCAGCATTCCCTCCAGCCACTCTATGGTGTCCAGGTCCAGGTGGTTAGTGGGCTCATCAAGTATAAGCATGTCCGGCTCCTCAATCAGCACACGGGCCATGGCTACTCGCTTGCGCTGCCCTCCCGAAAGGCTTTTGATCTGCACATCCAGGTTGTTGATGCCTAGCTTGGAGAGAATCTGCTTCACCTTCACCTCAAAGTCCCAGGCCTGCAGCTCGTCCATGCGCACCATCAGTTGCTGCATCTTGTCTGCACTGGTATTTGGGTTGGCGATAGCTGCCTCATATTCCTTGATCAGTTCCAACGTCTCGTTCTGCATAGCAAAGATCGTTTGCTGCACAGTCAGCTCCTCATCGAACTCCGGGTTTTGCCCCAGGTAGCCAATGCTGACTTCTTTACGCACGCTCACGCTGCCTTCATCAGGCGGTAACTTGCCCGCCAAAACGTTAAGCAGGGTGGTTTTGCCGGAGCCGTTTACGCCCACCAACACCACGCGCTGCCCCTGGCTGATACCAAAGTTCAGGTTCTTGAAAAGCCAGCGGTCGCCGAAGCTTTTTGAAATGTTTTCTGCTGATAAATAATTCATACTGCAAAGTTAGCGATGTGCTGACACAAAAGATAATGGCGCAGCTACAAACCTTCAAGTATAAAAAAAGGCTGACCTTGCGGGGCCAGCCTTCCTGTAGCTTTTAAAGTTTGTTTTAGTGACGAATGTCATGTGTTGCATGACGTGATACGTATGTTTCGCTTGGTCTGCGGTGTGTAGTAAGCGATGATAAAATGGCAAATATACCACCGATCAGATGCGGCATAAACACGCGGTCAGCAAAGTTAAACATCCATGGCGACAGTGCCAGGATCACACCCATACCAAAGTCAATCATCAGGTGTGTCTGCATCGGGATCTTGTGAACAAGACCTACCTCAAAGTCGGTCATCACTGTCATTAACAAGGTAGCAAGACCAGCTGCAACTATAGTCCAGGTTGCCCAGCCTGAATCAGAAAAGCCAAACAGCCATGGGGCAGCTATTAAAATAAGTCCTACTACATAGTCTAATATCCCGTGGAATCGGGTTGGAATAAATCTCATATTAATCCTCCTTTCGTAATTAGTTCATACTGCTTTATACGATGTTGGAAGGATTAGTATGAAAAATAATGCAATTTTTAAGTGAACGGTTACTCGTTAACAACAAGAGCACGTGCAAAATAATCGTGCAACATCTGGCTGCGGCGGGAGTTCACCATCAGTAAGAAACCCAACCCAAGTGGCACAAGCGATAAAAGCTTGCAGAAGTAACGTAAATTGGCCTGCACAAATGTAATTGGCTTACCGCGCAGATCCGTTACCCGAAGGCCCAGCGTAAACTTGCCAATTGTAGCCTGCTTCTGCGAAGACTCCAGCAATGTGTAATAGGCCCAATGGATAATAGGGAAGTACGGGTTCAGGAATATTGCTTTTCCAACCTCAACTAACTCCCACAGATTGATACCGTCTACTGCCATTTTATCCCAGGTCTGCAGGTGTTCAGGAACAGCGCTCAGTCCGTACAACAGGAAAGTGTAGGAAAAGACGATTAGGGTAGTATCCACCAGGAAAGACACAAGACGGGCCGACAGCGTGCCATAAAGGGCAGAGCGTTTTACCGTAGGAGCATTTGGAAGAGCGAAGGTAGTTTGCATGTGCGTAAGGGTTTTAGGTCCTGCGTGGCGATGGTAGTTCCTGTCAGTTGATTCTTTCCCTGGTACTCTGGAGATACACCTTGAAACAAGGTTAGCGTTTTTTTAGAGCGCTAAGTGTGGAGCGGTACTGCTATAAAAATAACTTTTTATTATTTATTAGCAAATGTGTAGGAATATTTTTATTTACTCCTGTTCTGTATGTAAAATTATTATTTGCTAATATAACTTTTTGTTGAAAGGGTAGATTCAAAAAGGTTACAAAATATTGTGAACGAACTTAATTTCAGGGTGAACAGCTTCTGAATTGGGCTTTTAGTTAATTTCGCTCATTATGATGCAGGAAAAGAAAGACAGACCTATCGGAATTTTTGACAGTGGGATTGGTGGACTTACTGTAGCCCAGGCAATTATAAATGTGCTTCCAAACGAGCGACTAGTTTATTTTGGCGACACTGCTCACCTGCCTTACGGCGACAAATCTACAGCAGCTATTCAAGCTTATGCAGTAAAGATCTGCGACCTGCTGATTCGGCAGCAGTGTAAGGTTATATTGATTGCATGCAATTCGGCTTCGGCGGCGGCTTATGAGTTGGTAAAGGAGTATGTAGGGAGTAAAGCAAAGGTGCTAAATGTGATAGATCCTATTGTGCAGTACATTGGCCGAACTTATCCAAACAAAACGATAGGCCTGATTGGCACTAAGCAAACGGTAAATTCCAATGTATACCGCAAGAAGGTAGACGAACTGGACAGAAACATTGAGTTGAAGTCTCTGGCAACACCTTTGTTGGCTGCCATGATAGAGGAAGGCTTTTTCAACGAATCCATCTCTGAAAGCGTTATCAACGCTTACCTGTCTGACCAGCACCTGCAGGGCACAGAAGCACTTATACTTGGCTGTACACACTATCCGCTTATCAAGAAGCAAATAGAAAAGTATTATGAAGGCAAAGTGGATGTACTTGATGCCAGCCAAATTGTAGCTCAGCACGTGAAAGAGTACCTGGAGCAGCATAACCTCGCCTCTGATAGCCCTAAAGGTGACCATACCTTTTACGTTTCTGACTTTACCCGCTCTTTTGAAGAGAGTACACGCATCTTCTTTAAGCGTAAAGTTCAACTGGAGCACTATCCGCTGTGGGAGTAGCAGGAGTTGGAAAGTTAAGTCTTACTTCCCACCGATTCTTTGGTTAAGATAGGAGATGAGCCGATCTTTTTGTCCTGGTAGTTTAGCCTGAGTTCTTACTTAAATGTAAGTAACTATTTGTGTAATAGGATATTATCCGGGATGAAAGGCTAGATAGGCTTGACTTCTATGAAGTATAAATTCCACCAATTGAAGAGGCTTCCGCGTAAAAAGGGTATCTTTAAGCTAATCAAGACTAATCCCGATGAAGAAGAAATATCTGACCATAGGAGACCTGAAGCGCAATGCCTTCATTGTAGCTGCCGCCGCCTGCATGGGCCTAACCAGTTGCGGCTCCAACAACCAGAACGAGGAATGGAATACAGGAGAAGAAGTAGCGGTGCCAGATGGTGTAATAACAGAGTTAACTGAGGAGGCTCCTGACGAATGGAAAATTACCGATGAGCGTACTACCGCACCCGGCCAGAGCATGGCTATCCTGAAGTATAACGATGGCCGCGTAGATACGCTGCAGGGGCTGGAGCTGCAGAACCAGATGCAGGCATTGGCTAATAACCAGCAAGTATACCAACAAGGCGGATTTGGTATGAGTAGTGTGCTTTGGTGGAGTGCGCTTGGGTTTATGGCTGGCCGTACTACAGCACCACGCCCAGGATACTATGCCAATCCTAACCTGATGAACAATACTGCCGCCTGGCGCCAGAATGTGCAGACCTACCGCCAGCAGAGTACAGCGCCACGCTCTGGGCGTAGTGGCTTTTTCAGAGGCCGTAGTGGTGGAGCAGGTGCTTAATTTCAGAGAGATTTAATGCAGAACAATAACTTAATTCGCTTGGAGCCGCACTCCGGCGACGTAGAAACGGCTGTGCGTGGCCTGGGCTGGGAGTGGTGCGTAGAAGACGGCTGTGCTAACTATGTGCCTGGCGAGGCGATAGTACTTCCTGAGCAGGAGGCTGATGCCCTGTTGGAGGCAGCTGATACACTGTATGAAATGATGGTGAACGCCATTCCGGATGAACTGCCGGATGAATTTCTGAATGTGTTAGGCATACCCCAAAACCTGTGGGAGCTGGTGCGGCACTCGTGGAACGATGAACGACACTGGCACCTGTATGGCCGTTTCGACCTGGTGCAGACACCGGAGGGACCTAAGTTGCTGGAATTTAATGCTGACACAGCCACTTCTATACCTGAAACAGCTGTGGTGCAGTGGGCAAGTCTGGCTGCAGCCGGTAAAAACAATGCTAAACAGTACTCAGGTCTGTATGAAGCATTAGTAGAGCAGCTGAAAACCTGGCGTATGTTAAACCCTGATTTAGCACCAGCCCTGTTGCTTACCTACATGGGAGGAAGCGCCGAAGACGAAACGAACTGCGCCGTTGTAGCCCAGGCAGCTACTGAAGCAGGCTTTGATCCACATATCTGTGCTGCCGAAGACATCAATGTTTCTACCGAAGGGGTTGAACGAGGCGTTTGGGCACAGGTAGAAGCAGAGCAGTGGCGGCAGTTCCCTTTCCTGTTTAAGTTACTCCCTTGGGAGCAAATAGCCTGGGACGAGCCGGAGCTATGTGAGAGCCTGACACAGCTGGCCGCCACCCGCAATGTAGTCATTGCCAATCCGGCTTATACTTTACTTTTCCAGAGCAAAGGTATGCTGGCCTGGCTTTGGAAAGCTTACCCGTACCACCCACTGTTGCTCGAAACAGACCTTACGCCCATCAACGGGAAATATATCCGGAAACCTTACTTTGGCCGCGAAGGGCAGAGTGTGGAAGTGGTAGACCGGGTGCGCGTGACAAAGGTGCCGGGGGATTATGACAATCAGCAGCAGGTATACCAACGTTGGTGCGACTTACCCGAAGATAATAAAGGCTACCAATACCAGGCTGGGGTGTTTTGGGCAGGAGAAGGCTGTGCTATTGGTTTCAGGCGTGAGAAGGGAATTATCACAAACTTGTCTCAATTTGTACCGCACCTGGTGGAGTAAAGCCTAATATTTTGAGGAGTAACTTTCTTCTGAAGTCCAGTTGATTAGTAACAAAGACAGATTCCAGAGGTATGCATTCAGCTCCGGCTGCAGCTTAACACCAGTGCTGCGGCCGGAGCTGAACCATTTTAAGAGCTTCCGCTCACCGAGATTTTAGTGTCGCCTTGGCAGTTAATGTTGCACGCTACTCAGCACTTTCAACAGTCAAAGTAAAATTATATATTTAAAAGAAATAGGGCTGTACTTTAATGTATTAACTTTGATATGAAAAAAGGAAAATCGAATAAGGCGTTGCTGTTGCTTGCTCTGGTGGGCTGCATTGGTGCAACAGGTATTACTGGCTGCTCCGGCCAAAAAGATAGCGAGGCAAACACTCAGGCAACAGCCACATCAGAAGAACAAGATAGAATGAAAATTAAGCAAGAACCCTTCGGCACAACAAAAGACGGACAAGAGACTACCCTTTATACTTTAGCCAACCAGCAGGGCATGCAGGTGAAAATTACTGATTTTGGTGCTACCGTTACTGCTGTGCTCACTCCTGATAAAAATGGGGAGATGGGCAATGTGGCACTAGGCTTTGACAGTCTGGCTGGTTACCAGAGCCCGGAGTACCTGAAGAGTTGGCCTTATTTTGGTGCTACAATAGGCCGGTTCGGGAACAGAATTGCCAAAGGCCGGTTTACCCTGAATGGGCAGGAGTATAAACTAGCTACAAACAATGATGAAAACCACCTTCATGGTGGCAATAAGGGTTTTGATAAAGTTATTTGGGATGCTGAGCCGTTACCAGACCAGAATGCTATCCGCTTTACTTATGTAAGTCCGGATGGAGAGGAGGGTTATCCAGGTACTTTGTCCACGCAGGTAACTTACACCCTTACCGATAACAACGAGATCAAAATAGACTATAAAGCTACTACCGACAAGGCTACTCCGGTAAACCTGACTAACCACAGTTATTTTAACCTGGCTGCAGGTAAGGCTAACGATGCGCTGGATCATGTGCTTACGATCAATGCAGACAAGTATACTGTTGTGAATGCATCGCTTATTCCTACGGGAGAGCTACGTCCGGTAGAAGGTACCGTGATGGACTTCAGAGAGCCGCAGTCAATAGGGGCACGGGTGAACCAGGTTGAAGGCGGAGGCTACGACCACAACTACGTGCTTAATGGCGAGAACGGGACCTTGAAAAAGGCTGCCACTGTATATGAGCTAACCAGCGGCAGAGTAATGGAAGTGCATACCACAGAGCCAGGCATGCAATTCTATTCCGGCAACTTTCTGGATGGAACCTTAACAGGCAGCGGTAATAAAGTCTATAAAAAGCACTACGGCTTCGCTTTGGAAACTCAGCACTTTCCTGACTCTCCAAACCAGCCAGACTTTCCGTCTACCATACTCGAGCCTGGTGAAACTTATGAGTCTACTACTGTTTATAAGTTCGGGGTAAGAGATAACGAAGGGCAGGCAAAGTAGAAGGAGATAAAGTATACTTTGTAGTCCCGCATTTCAGTAAAAAGGTGCGGGGCTACTTTTTTTCTTGACGCCTTCACGTGAGCAAGACCCGCAGGCGACTCGTCTACTACTCTGCTCCCTCCTCCAGGTCCTGATTAAGGCGCTACTTCTCCAATTCTCCAAATTAACCCTTACCTTTGCAGGGATAAAGACAAAACGCTTATGCTTGCTTTTCTGCTGACCTTAGGAGCTCTGCTTGGAGTGGTGGTTGTGCTGGCTTATGCCGAGCGCAAAGTGGCCGCTTTTATGCAGGACCGTATGGGACCTACCGAAGCGGGGCCACAAGGTTCACTGCAGGCTGTAGCCGACGTGCTGAAGTTGCTGCAAAAAGAGGACATTGTGCCGGCTGCTGCTGATAAAAAACTGTTTAAGCTGGCCCCGATTCTCATTTTTGCTGCTGTGTTTGCTGGTTTTGCGGTGATACCTTTCACTCCGGATCTGATACCGGCAGGCATTGGTATCGGTGTGTTTTACCTGCTAGCAATAGTATCACTGGATGTGATAGGTTTGCTAATGGCAGGCTGGGGCTCAAATAATAAGTATGCTATGCTGGGTGCGATGCGCTCAGTTGCACAAATTGTTTCCTATGAGATTCCGGCTGGCCTGGCTATACTTTCGGCTGTAATGATTTGCCAGTCGCTGGACTTCCAGGAGATAAGCTACCAACAGGGAGCCTTGATGAACCAATTTCCGGGAATGGAATACGACATGAACTGGTTGTTCGGCATCGAAGCACTAGGTATAAATACTACGACTGTCGGTGGCATCACCACCTGGAATATTTTCCGGGCACCTATATTGCTGGTTAGCTTCGTGATTTACTTTATTGCGTCGCTGGCTGAAAGTAACCGTGCTCCATTTGATATTCCGGAGGCGGAGTCAGAACTGGTGGCAGGTTTCCACGTGGAGTACTCAGGCTTCCGGTTTGCCGTGCTGTTTTTGGCAGAGTATAGTATGATGGTGCTGGTGTGCCTGGTGGCGGTTATACTGTTTTTGGGTAGCTGGAATACGCCACTTCCTAACATTGGCCCTGTTAGCTTAGCCTATTGGTCAACTGGTATTCCCGGTGAACTGTCTGGTATACTTTGGGGTGTTTTTTGGTTGCTGAGCAAGACGTTTGTGCTTCTGTTTCTGCAACTGCAGCTTCGCTGGACTTATCCGCGCCTGCGTGTAGACCAACTGATGCACCTGTGCTGGAAAGTGCTTACACCAGTTGCGCTGGGGGTTGTACTGATTGCAGGCATCTGGCGTTTGTTGATGATCTGATAGTAGTTAGGAAGTTAAAGAATTAGAAAGTTTAAAAGTGATAGTGATAATCAGCAACTTTCTAACCTTCTAACTTTCTGAATTTTAATTTGAATGAAGTGAACAAAGCTATAAAACAACATAATGGTTTCGGGTATGTGGTGAAATCGCTGCTAAGCGGGCTGAGCCTAACCTGGAAGCATTTTAAGAATGCCCGAAACCGACGTACACCCGATTATGTGTCGGACGAAAATTACTTTAAGCAGCCTGATGGTATGGCTACGCTTAAGTATCCGTACGAATCTATTCCGGTGCCTGACAATGGCCGCTATCGTTTGCACAACGAGATAGACGATTGCATTGTCTGCGACCTTTGCGCCAAGATCTGCCCTGTGAACTGCATCACGATTGACTCTGTGAAGGCCACAGAGGATATAGGAGTAACTTCTGACGGCACGAAGAAGCGCTTGTACGCTCCAACTTTCGATATCGACTTAGCCAAGTGCTGCTACTGTGGCCTCTGCACCACTGTTTGCCCCACCGACTGCCTCACCATGACGCCGGTATACGACTTTTCAGAGGTTAATATCAAGAACATGGTGTACCACTTCACTAACCTTACGCCGGAGCAGGCTGAGGAGAAGAAGCAACTGTTTGCGAAACAGCAGGAGGAGATAGCGGCAGCCAAGGCAGCGGCTCTGGCAGCGCGGAAAAGCAATCAATAGTGATGCAGGCAGCAAAGATTATACTTTCATTGCTAGTTGTGGCCCTGGGGTGGTTTTTCTTGGGGTATGGCTACAGCACTTTGCTTGGGCACCCGATTTCTACCGTTCTCTTCATTGGAGGGCTGGCGTTATCTTTGGCAGGAGTAGTAGGTGTCATCTTAAGTGCCAGAAGTAAAGCTTAAGCTGAAAAGAATGAAGCCATCTATCGGAGACCTGCAGGTAGTCATATTCTACGCACTGGGAGCAGTCTTTCTTCAGTTTTCGCTCAATCACGGTTGGAGTGCGCCGGAAGCTAACACAAGTGACCAATACATACTTGCCGCCTTCTTTGGCGCAGGTATGGTTTGGCTGCTGTTTGAGCTGTTCCGCTTTATTAATAGTGCTCAAAGCCTTTCCGATCTCTTTCCTTTACTGATTAACCTGGTTGGTTTAGGATTGTGCGTAGGCTACTTGATGCATGTGGAAGAGGGACGTGCCGAGCCACTTATGTCGCAGCCAAAAGATGTGGATACAGTCACCATTTCGGGCGATACGCTTCTGGGCATTCAGAAAGGCGACACGATTTTCTATAGAATAGGGGATAAGGTACTTATTGATAAAAAGGCCGTACAAAAAAAGTAAATACATGCTTTTCTACATCTTCGCCATACTAGCCATACTTTCCGCAGCATATGTGGTGCTGACGCGTAACCTGCTGTACGCAGGTTTTTCGCTGCTGATCACGCTGTTAAGTATAGCTGGCATTTACGTGCTGCTGTTTGCAGACTTTATCGCCGTAACACAATTAATGGTATATGTGGGGGGAGTGCTGGTGCTGATACTGTTCGGTATTATGCTCAGCAGCCGTGTGCACGATAAGTCGGTGCTGTCGGAGAGTGTAAACAAAGTATGGGGCACACTGGTGGCTGGCCTTATACTCGTAGGATTAAGCTACACTATTCTTAAAGCCAACATCAACTCTCTGCCGTGGCTGCAGACAATGCAGGTAGATGTACTGGGAGAGCAAAAAAGTACCGTGCAAAGTATAGGCATCAAGCTGATGACAGATGTAGTGGTGCCCTTTGAACTGGCGTCGCTGCTACTGCTGGTTGCCCTGATGGGAGCTGCCTATATTGCCACCGACAAACAGAAAGCATAAGTATGAATATTCCTTTAGAACATATTCTGCTCTTGAGCGCCGTGCTGTTCAGTATCGGCATATTGGCTGTTATATCCAAGCGCCATGCGGTAGTAGTGCTGATGGGTATTGAGCTGATCTTTAACGCCGCGAACCTTAACCTGGTAGCTTTTAGCCGGCATGATCCGCAGCTGTTGCAGGGGCAGATGTTCTCCTTGTTCGTGATTTTGGTCGCTGCCGCTGAGGCTGCCGTGGCCTTGGCCATAGTGCTGCGGGTTTACCAGTACTTTAAAACGGCTAACCTGAGTGAGGTAGTGACAAAGGAACAGTAGCTCCAAGCTTATACTATTCCATATTAACTATCCTTATTACTTTACACCAAAGTATGTAACTTTGCCCGCTGTTAGCTGGCGCAGCCACGCATTCCAGAAATAAAACCGAAAGTATACGTTGGAGCTATCCGAACTTATAAAGCCTTTGGCAACCACTCCCGAAACTTCAATGGCATTAGTTGTGCTGTTGCTGCCATTGGTGGGCTTTCTGGTATTGTTTCCTTTAGGCAAGCGCTTGCCGCGCCAGGGCGACTGGCTGGGCATTGGACTCACAACGATTGCACTTATCTTGTCCGGATGGCTGTATTCACAGACTTGGAACACTGCTACTTTCCACAGCCGCTCTACCTGGTTTAGCCTGCCTGGCAGTTCACTCATAGATTTTACCGCTGGTATTCTTATTGATAACCTCACTGTGCTGATGCTGGTCATTGTTACCTTCATCTCACTGCTGGTGCAGCTGTTTTCGGTGGGCTACATGCACGGCGACAAAGGCTATAGCCGTTATTTTTCCTTCCTGGGCCTGTTTACTTTTAGTATGCTGGGAATTGTGCTGGTAGACAACCTGCTGCTCCTGTTTATGTTCTGGGAGTTGGTGGGACTGTCCTCTTACCTGCTTATAGGCTTCTGGTTTCATAAGCCTGCAGCAGTAGCAGCCAATAAAAAGGCGTTTCTAGTAAATCGTATTGGCGATATTGGGCTGTTGCTGGGCCTGTTTGCCTTCTATACCTACTTTCGAACTTTCGACCTGGAGGCGCTGCGGGCGCTGATTGGCAGTGGCAACTGGCAGGGCGGGAGTTTTATCACCACGTATGCCTTGCATAATCAGGAGTGGATGGTTGAACTAGGGCCTATTTTCCTGACAGTGGCGGGGCTGGGGCTCTTTCTGGGCTGTGTGGGTAAATCAGCGCAGTTTCCGCTACAAGTGTGGCTACCAGATGCTATGCAGGGGCCTACGCCTGTTTCGGCGCTCATACACGCTGCTACTATGGTAGCGGCTGGCCTGTACCTGGTAGCGCGGTGCTATGCGTTTTTTACACCGGAGGCTTTAATCGTAATTGCTATAATAGGAGCCATTACCGCTTTGATAGGTGCACTGGTGGCACTCACGCAACATGATATCAAGGCTATACTAGCTTTCTCAACCATCTCTCAACTAGGATACATGGTTATGGGCATGGGTACAGGCGCACACGATGCAGCCCTGTTTCACCTGTCTACGCATGCTTTCTTTAAGGCGGCGCTGTTCCTCAACTCTGGTATTATCATTCATGCCATGCACCGGGGGCTGCACCACCATCACTTGCACCTAGATGCACAAGATATACGCAACATGGGTGGGCTGCGAAAGGCCATGCCGCTCACGTTTTATACTTACCTGATCGCCACAGCTGCATTGGTTGGGCTTCCATTATTCTCCGGCTTCCTCTCAAAAGATGCTATACTTTCAGGCAGTTGGGCCTGGGCGCAGACCATGAGTACCAACGGTAACAGTTTATACTTCGTGGTGCCGATAATAGGGTTTACGGTAGTGCTACTAACTGCTTTCTACATGGCACGACACATGTGGTTTATCTTCTTCGGGGAATTTAGAGCTTCCTTTAGTGTGCAGGATCTTCGAGTTGGTTCGGGGCAAGAGGTAGAGCGCATCATGTTGTTTCCGGTTGTTCTGCTGGCGATACTTTCATTGGGAATTTTCTTTTCGCTTAATCCTTTAAGCTTCGGGAGCAGCTGGCTTATGCAGGGCATCAGCCTAAATAAGTTGTCAACTTCTTACATCCTTGCTGATGAGCTGTTACAGGCTGTACAAGTGCAAGATGCGAAAAACCATACGTTGCACCTGGTGTTTGGAGTGCTTTCGACGCTATTAGGCGTGGCAGGTGTTAGCTTTGCTATTCTAAAGTATCGGCACAAAACTGCTGCGCAATTGCAGCAAGAGGAACCGCAAAATAAGTTGGCGCAGCTATCGCAACAGCATTTCCGGCTTAATGAATTTTACGACAAGGCGTTTGTGCGGCCAACAATGGTACTGGCTCATACTCTTTATCGCACCGATAAGTGTGTGATTGACTATGTCCTGAACAATGGAAGCAAAACGCTGGTGATACTTGCAAAAATAGTTGCCTGGTTTGATCGCTGGGTGGTAGATGGGCTGGTGTGGCTGGTTGGAGCCTTGTCTAAAGTTGTAGGACGACTGGGGCGTGGCCTGCAGAACGGAAAGGTGCAGAGTTACTACGCCTACTCTTTGTTCGGATTTATTTTGCTAATGCTATATATCATCCTGTTTTGATGTTAATTTCGCAATCTGGATTTACTGGATGAGAAGGCTGGCAGATCTAAGGGTTTGTAGCATTGAGTAAACATCTTTTAACTGTAACAAGATCAGCTAAGTACTCAACGGTAATTTTTTGTTTGAACGTCCAGCAAGCTCAAAATTGTCTTGATTCTTTTGCTTCCTTTTCTCATTAAGGAGAAAAGGAAAGGCTATCCGGCGAGGTGAAAGGTTGGCGAAGAGCCAAAAGAATCAGGTTAAAGAAAGCCGAAGTTGCATAGGTCCAACTTCAATTGTATTGTCTCATAAACATGAATTTTATACTTAGTAGTCTTATTTTTGTACCCTTGCTTGCGGCACTTGTTGTGCTCGCATTGCCTGTCCGCTTCCAGAAGCCGATAAAGACAGTAACGTTGCTGGGAACGCTGGTGCAGATGGGGCTGGCCATACTTTTATACCTAGGCTTTGACGGCACTGTGCTCTCTAATGGGCAACAGGGGTATCAGTTTGTGGAGCAGGTAAACTGGATTGGCTTTTCGCTTGGCAGCTTGGGGCGTTTCCAAATTGACTACTTTGTGGGTGTGGATGGCGTCAGCATTAGCATGGTGTTGCTTACAGGTCTTGTCGGGGTGATCGGAGTAATCTCCTCCTGGAACATCACTAAAAATGTGAAGGGCTATTTTCTCCTCTACCTGCTGCTCATGACAAGTGTGATGGGCTGTTTTCTGGCGCTCGACTTCTTCCTGTTTTACCTCTTCTTCGAGTTTATGCTCCTGCCGATGTACTTCCTGATCGGTATCTGGGGAGGACCGAAGCGTGAGTATGCCTCAATCAAATTCTTCATCTATACCTTAGTAGGCTCGCTCTTCATCTTGCTGGTAATGATTGGGCTGTATACTTCTGTAATTGATCCGCAGGCAACAGCAGTGCAAATGGGGCTGGTGAAGCAGGGAACAGTGGCAGGTGCTGATGTATTAGCGAAGGTGCAGGAGATGCTGCAGTACAACCAGATCAGCAACTATAATCTGGTGCGTACTTTCAGTATTCCGGCCATGATGGAGCCGGCAAACTTTATTCCGAAAAGTCTGCTGCATGTGCTTTCCGGTTCAACTCTGTGGGAACTGCCGCTGCGCTTTGTTGCTTTCTTGTTGCTGTTTGCTGGTTTTGCCATCAAAGTGCCGTCGGTGCCAGTGCATACCTGGTTGCCTGATGCACACGTGGAGGCTCCAACACCTATCTCTGTGCTCTTGGCTGCTGTACTTCTGAAAGTAGGTGGCTATGGTTTAATCCGTATTGTTTATCCTGTTTTCCCGGATGCCGGAACATACTTTGCTGTACTGGTAGGAGGCTTAGGCGTTCTGTCAATCATTTATGGCGCATTGAATGCACTGGCCATGAAAGATCTGAAAAAGCTGATCGCCTATTCTTCAGTGTCGCATATGGGCTTTGTTCTGTTGGGCCTGGCTTCGTTAACAAATGAAGGAGTGAACGGTGCCATCTATATGATGTTCAGCCACGGTATTATCTCTGCCATGCTCTTCCTGGTGGTGGGCGTTATCTATGATCGCACGCATAACCGCATGATTCATAACTTCAGAGGTCTGGCTAATGTTATGCCGGTGTACACAACCTTTGTGGTGATTGCTTTCTTTGCCTCACTAGGCTTACCTGGGTTCTCTGGTTTTATTTCAGAACTGTTGGTGTTAGTAGGAGGCTTTGGTGCACCTGAGGCTACTGGCTTACTGCCGCGTTGGCTAACGGTGGTGGCGGTGTTCGGGCTTTTACTGGCTGCGGCATACTACCTATGGGCGCTGCAACGCATGTTCTTTGGCAAGTTCTGGATCTTCCCAGAGCTTCGTGAGAAAGCCCTTATTACTGACCTCACCAAAAGAGAGTACCTGATGCTGGTGCCGCTGGCTGTGCTAGCCCTGATATTCGGTATTTTTCCGCACCTGCTCCTCGACAAGATAGGCTTCACGGTTACCGGCTTTACTGAGCTGGTACTGCAGCGTGGGCAGGAGCAATTAGGTTTAATTTTATCAACGCTAAGGTAAGTGAACGAACAGGCAGTATACTTAGCAGAGCAACTGAATGCTATCGTAGCCGGCGCAGGTACACTTCTGCCGGAGCTGCTGCTGGCCTTCTTCTTCCTGCTGCTTGTTACGCTCGACCTTTTCAGGCAGCACAGAGTAAAGCGCCTGCTTCCTTGGATAGCCTTGACCGGGCTGTTCTGGGTACTGGTGTTGCAAATACTGGGTGGCTATACTTCGGGCGACGAGCCTTTTCTGAACCTGCTGATTTCTGATGGTCTGGCCCGGTACGGCGGTATACTTTTTAGTGCTGCAGGTATCTTTACAGTGTTTATGTCGCTGCAGCTCAAAAATCTTGAGAAGCTAGAAGAGGGCAGAGGCGAGTTCTACGCACTGGTGGTAGTGCTGGTATTGGGGCTTAACCTGATGGCTAAGTCAACTAACCTGCTGATGGTGTTCCTGGCTATCGAAACGGTTTCAATTGCCTCTTACATCCTTACCCTTACCTTTAAGAAAGAAAAACGAGCTGTAGAGGCTGGTTTGAAGTATGTGCTTTACGGGGCGCTATCGGCGGGAGTAATGCTGTATGGCATGTCTTTCTTTTATGGGCTTACCGGTACGCTGGTGTATACTTCCGAAGCCTTTGCTTTGGGATTACTACAGGCCGATGCTTTGCTTGTAACCGTGGCAACTATACTGGTGCTGGCTGGGTTTTTCTTCAAAATATCTGCAGCACCTTTTCACTTTTGGGCACCTGATGTATACCAAGGAGCTCCGCTGCCAGTGGTGGCACTCTTCTCTACCGGACCTAAAATGGCCGGTATACTGGTGATTCTTCGCTTTGTAAACAATTTTGCCGATGCTGATTCTTTTGCGGATGTGCAGTTGCTGCTTGGGGTAGCAGCTATCGCTACGCTGGCTATTGGTAACTTTACGGCACTGTGGCAGAGGTCGCCTCGGAGGCTGTTGGCTTATTCCTCAGTGTCGCATGCAGGCTTTTTGCTGGCGGCTCTGCTGGCTTTTGGTACCAACTATACTTCTGGCGTACTTTTCTACCTCACGGTGCTGCTGTTCATGAACTTCGGTATTTTCCTGCTTTTACAGGTGGCCGAGGAACGGTTCGGGGTACAGACGCTTGAGGATTTTTCTGGCTTGGGCCGTTTGCAGCCATACTTCGGTGTGGTGTCCATTCTGTATTTACTCTCCCTTACAGGCCTGCCGCCATTAGCCGGTTTTATGGGCAAGCTGCTGATTTTTAGTAATGTTTGGGAGGCATATACCCTGAGCGGAAACAATATACTGCTAGTGCTGTTGATGGTGGGTATTCTGTTAACTGGCGTGGCGCTATTTTACTATATCAAGATACCATACTACCTTTTCTTTAAAAGGAATCAATCTCAGGAAAATTTAGTTATTTCACCGTCGAATAAACTGCTGCTGGCACTGTTCGCCCTGCCGCTGCTGGTCCTGTTCTTTAAGCCCGACCTGCTGCTGCACTGGATAGAACAATTACTGGCGCAGACACTTTAAAAGCACTCATGAGCGACGCAATCAAGCACGAATGTGGTATCGCCTTAATCAGGCTCAGAAAACCAATTAGCTACTACGCCGAAAAGTACGGCACACCGATGTATGGCGTTAATAAGCTGTACCTGCTCATGCAGAAGCAGCACAACCGTGGCCAGGATGGTGCGGGGGTTGCCAGCATCAAAATCAATGCTCTGCCTGGTATTGATTACATCAGCCGTTTCCGTTCCGTTAAAACCCGTGCCATTGATAGCATCTTTGGTAAGGTAGGAAAGGAGTATCAAAAGCTGAAGGAAGAGTATCCGGAGAGATCTGAGGATGTAGAGTGGGTTTGGGAGAATATGCCTTTCCTGGGCGATGTATACCTGGGCCACCTGCGTTACGGAACCCATGGCTTAAACAGCGTGGATAACTGCCACCCAATGGTGCGTGAGAACAACTGGCGCAGCCGAAGCCTTGCCGTAGCCGGTAACTTCAACATGACCAACGTAGACGAGCAGTTCAACAAACTGCTGGATCTGGGGCAGCACCCTAAACATAAGTCAGACACAATTACGGTACTCGAGAAGATCGGCCACTTTCTGGACGAGGAGAACCAGAGGCTGTTTGACTACTACAAGAAAGGAGACTATACTAACAAAGAAATCACGCAGCTGATAGAGCAGAACCTGGACATGCAGCGTGTGCTTAGGCGTGCTGCCAGAGATTTTGACGGTGGCTATGCTATGGCAGGTCTTACTGGTTTCGGTGCTTCTTTCGTGGTGCGCGATCCTAACGGTATCCGCCCTGCTTACTACTACATCGATGATGAGGTGGTAGTAATTGCCTCAGAGAAGCCAGCTATTAAAACTGCTTTTGGTATTGAGTACAGTGATATTAAAGAGATCACTCCAGGACATGCTTTGATCATAGACAAAGCCGGCAATCCTGAGCTGCTGGAAGTAACAGAGCCGCGCGAAAAACTATCATGCAGCTTCGAGCGCATCTACTTCTCCCGCGGTAACGATCCGGAGATCTACGAAGAGCGCAAGAACATGGGTAAGCGTCTGTGCCCCCAGATTCTGGAGGCTATCGATTATGACCTTAAGAATACAGTGTTCTCCTACATTCCGAACACAGCCGAGACATCTTGGCTGGGTATGATGAAGGGTATAGAGAACTACCTGCGCGATTACCGCAAAAAAGCTATCCTGAATCAGGACCTGACAGAAGAGCAGCTGGATGAGATTCTGCAGTTTAAGCCACGTGCTGAGAAACTGGTTATCAAAGATGCCAAGCTGAGGACTTTCATTACTGACAATGATAGCCGCGATGACTTAGTAACACACGTTTATGATACTACTTATGAAGTTGTGAAGAAAGGTGTGGATACGCTGGTAGTGCTGGATGACTCAATTGTACGAGGTACAACGCTGGAGAAGAGCATCATTAAAATGCTGGATAAACTGGAGCCTAAGAAGATTATCATTGTTTCCTGTGCTCCGCAGATCCGCTACCCAGATTGCTATGGTATAGATATGTCCAGAATGAAGGAATTCGTAGCCTTTAGAGCACTTCTTGGACTGTTGAAAGATACAGGTCAGGTTGATAAGATGCAGGAAACCTACAATAAGTGTCTTGCAGCGGCTGGTACACCTGCCTTCAAAGAAACCAACTTTGTGCAGGAGCTTTATGATCTGTTCACGCACTATGAATTAGCTGATAAAGTAGCCGAAATCGTGAAGGCTCCTGAGGTAAATGCAGAGGTACAGGTAATCTATCAGACTATCGAAGACCTGCACGAGGCTTGCCCAAACCATAAAGGCGACTGGTACTTTACGGGTAACTACCCAACACCAGGTGGTACAGGCGTTGTAAACAGAGCGTTTATGAATTTTGTGGAAAATAAATCCGGCAGAGCATACTAGAAGAATAAGCATAAGTTTATACATAAGGACCGGCCGCTGCACAGAATGCAGCGGCCGGTTTTGTTTTCGGGAAGTACAGCCTTAGTGCTGTAGGATTTGGAGTCCGGTTAACCCACCCCTAACCCCCAATGCTGTCAACTTAGGGAATTACGTATTGTAAAGGAAAGACTTAAGTATTTATGATAGTGTTAAAAAAAGAATTTGGCAATTTTGAAGGATCTTCAAAAAGTTATAAGCAGTGACGATTCTAAGCGCGTCTACCGCCAACGGGAGCAGGATTTCACGCGCCACCGCGTGCCCGCCTTCGTGGGGCTGGTGGTGAGCCAGATCAATTTGATGAGCAGGAGCCTGAGCGTGGAGGTGAGCCGCCTTGTGGAGCGCTTTCTGGGGATTGGCCGCGACTGCAGCAAACAGGCTTTCTCCCAGTGCCGCCGCAAGCTCAGGGCCGAGGCTTTCACCGCCCTGCGCCAGCGGCTGGTGGAGCAGTTCTACGCCGACGGGGAGTGCAGAAAATGACAGGGCTACCTGACGCTGGCCGTGGACGCCTCCACGCTGCAGCTGCCCGAGAGCCCGGCCCTTGCCGCCGAATTCGGCCTGGCCGAAAACAAGGGCAAGAGCATGCCCGGGAGCCGGCGCGCGGCGGCCGCTTCAGGAGCGAAAAGCTGCTGGGCTTCCTTTCCGCCGGGCAGCCCAGGCTGTGGGTGCGGTGCGTGAAGGTGGCGCTTAAAAGCGGGGAGACGCAATTCCTGCTCACCAGCCTGGAGAAGCTGGATGCCTCCTGCTTAGGGGCCCTCCACCACAAGCGCTGGGGAGTGGAGACGGGGACCGGCTTTCAGAAGAATGCGCTGCAGCTGGAGAACTTTTCCGCTTAAACGGCACTGGGGATCAGGCAGGATTTCGAGGCCCACATGCTGAGTGTAAACCTGAGCGCGCTGCTCATGGCAGATGCCCAAGAGGAAGTGGACACGGAGCAGGCCCAAAAACATAACAAGCACCGCTACAAAGTCAACAGGGCCGTGGCCCTGGGGCTGGTCAAAGACAACCTGGCAGTACTGCTGCTGGGCAAAGAGCCTCTGGAGCAAGTATATGACAGGCTCCTGGAAAAAATCAAAAAAAGGAAAGAGGCCGTCAAACCCGGCAGAAGCTTCCCCAGAGCCAGAAAGCTTCATTACAAATTCAGCATCACCAAAAGAAATGTCTTATAAGCACCTTAAGTTGACGGCATTGCCCCTAACCCCTCTCAAGAGGGGAATTCTCGGGAACGATAAACATCCCCTTGCCTTCAAAGGGGGAGCAATGGCACTGGCTATCGACCTGATTCCATTCTTTGAGTTGAGCGCCCTGGCGCAGGAGGGAACACAGCACGATGCCCTTATCCCCAAGACGAGGCCTCCCGGCCTGTAGGGGACCAAAGCCAAAGCTGAAACAACAGCAGTTGTAAGGCCAAGTATGAAGAGCATCTAATAAGAACAACTTTCCTCAAGTTGTAAAACCCTGAAGCCATGAAAGTATAGACAGTTACAATTCCTCCTGGTATCAAAATTCTCCTAAGCAAATTAAACTATCTATACCTGACTCAGTCAAAGCAAGAAGATAAAATACTGTGGAGCCCTTACAGGTAGTAGTATTTTATCTTCTTGATGCTTAACTTGATATCCAAAACTATCTAATCCTTATACTATTACCCAATTCTACCAAATGAAGAAAATCTTAACCATTGCAGCCTGCCTTGCTTTTAGTGCAGGTGGTGTAATGGCGCAGGAGACTTTTCCGCGCAACGGCGTGTACGACGAACGCGCCGGACTGGTGGCCTTTACCAATGCCACTGTCCATACAGATTACAAAACAACTATCTCCAACGCCACCCTTGTTATCCGTAACGGCAAAGTAGAAGCTGTAGGTACTAATGTAAAAGTGCCAGCCGGAGCCGTAGTGATGGATGCTAAAGGCAAACACATCTATCCGGGTTTGGTAGATATGTACTCCAGTTATGGCCTGCCAGAAGTAAAGGCAGAGCGCAGAAACTGGCGTGCTGCTCCGCAAATGGAGTCAACGAAGCAGGGTGCCTATAACTGGAACGAAGCCATTCGCCCGGAAACTAATGCGGTAGAGCTGTTCAAGGTAGATAGCAAGCAGGCCGAAGAGCTGCGCAAGCAGGGCTTTGGTACTGTACTGGCTGTGCACCGCGATGGTATTGCACGTGGTACAGCTGCCTTGGTAACTTTGGCTGAAAAGCGCGAGAACGAAGTAATTCTTAAAGATAAAGCTGCCGCTGGTCTGTCGTTCGATAAAGGTTCTTCGAAGCAAGACTACCCGAACTCGTTGATGGGCTCTGTAGCTTTGTTGCGCCAGACTTACCTGGATGCGCAGTGGAACGCACAAAATGCGGCAAAAGAGCAGAATATCTCTCTGAAGGCATTTTCGCAGGCGAATAATTACCCGCAAATTTTTGAAGCTGATAACAAGCTGAACATACTTCGCGCTGATAAAGTGGGGGATGAGTTCGGTAAGCAGTATATCATGAAAGGAGCCGGCGACGAGTACCAAATGTTGCCGCAGATCAAGGCTACGAATGCCCCTATCATTCTGTCGCTTGATTTCCCAAATGCTTATAATGTAGAAGATCCGTTTGATGCGCGCCGTGTATCGTTGGAAGACATGAAGCATTGGGAGATGGCTCCTGCTAACGCTGCCCTTCTGCAGAAAGCCGGTGTTACCATTGCTTTCACAGCACACGACCTGAAGGATAAGAAAAATTTCCTGCCAAACCTGCGCAAAGCGGTTCAGTATGGCCTGAGCGAGGAAGAAGCTCTGAAAGCCGTGACTGCCACGCCAGCTAAACTCCTGAATGCGGAGAACCTAGTTGGTAGCCTGAACAAAGGCATGCTGGCTAACTTCATCATCACTACTGATAACCTCTTCTCTGAGGATGGTGTAATCCTGGAGAACTGGGTGCAGGGTGAGCAGTTTAAAATATCTGACGTGCCAGCCGATTTCCGTGGCGTTTATACTTTAAAGCTAGGTAATGATACAGGCCGCAAGTTCCTGATCGCTGGTTCGGCTGAAAAGCCAGAGTTGAAAGTAATCGCTCAGGACACGGTAAAAGGTAACATCAGCATTAAAGGAAATCTTGTTACCATCTATTTTTCAGAGAGCAAAGACAGTAAAGAAAGCATCCGCCTGAGCGGTTGGGTAGCCGGCAAAAACCTTCAGGGTGAAGGCCAGTTGCCAAATGCTTCTTCTGTAAAGTGGATAGCCGCCTACTCAGAAGCCATGACGGAGCAGGAGAAAAAAGATCGTGCAAAGCAAGCTGCTGATGTAGCTGTTGGCAGCATGATTTATCCGTTCCGTGCTTTTGGCCAGCCAGAGCTGCCAAAACAAGAGACACTACTGATTAAGAATGCCACTGTCTGGACAAACGAGAAAGAAGGTAAGCTGGAGAACGCTGATGTACTGATCAAAAATGGCAAAATTGCCAAAGTTGGCAAGAACCTTAGTGAATCTGGCGCTAAAGTGATTAATGGTACAGGCAAGCACGTTACGCCAGGTATTATTGATGAGCACTCGCATATTGCGCTTGATGGCGTGAACGAGGGTACACAGTCTGTTACCTCAGAGGTGCGTATGGCCGATGTGGTGAACCCGGAGGATATCAATATTTACCGTCAGCTGGCAGGTGGCGTTACCACATCGCAGTTGCTGCACGGTTCTGCCAACCCAATTGGTGGCCAGTCTGCCATCGTGAAGCTACGTTGGGGTAAGAGTGCCGACGAAATGCTGGTAGAGAACGCCGATGGCTATATCAAGTTCGCTTTGGGCGAAAATGTGAAGCAGTCGAACTGGGGCAGCACACAAACCATCCGATTCCCGCAGTCGAGAATGGGTGTGGAGCAGGTGTATGTAGATGCCTTTACCCGTGCCAAAGAGTATGAGCAGGCCTGGAACAGCTACAATAAGCTGAGCAAGCGTGAGAAAGCCAAAACCTCAGCCCCTCGTCGTGACCTGGAGTTGGAGGCGCTGGTAGAGATCCTGAATGAGAAGCGCTTTATCACATGCCACTCTTACGTGCAGTCAGAGATCAACATGCTGATGAACGTAGCCGATGAGATGGGCTTCAAAGTAAACACTTTTACACACATCCTGGAAGGTTATAAAGTAGCTGACAAGATGAAAGAGCATGGTGTAGGTGGCTCTACCTTCGCTGACTGGTGGGCTTATAAGATGGAGGTAAAAGATGCCATTCCGCACAATGCAGGCATCATGAACCAATTGGGTATTGTAACAGCTATTAACTCTGACGACGCCGAGATGGCCCGCCGTCTGAACCAGGAAGCAGCCAAGAGTGTGAAGTACACAGGCATGAGCGAGGAAGACGCCCTGAAAATGGTTACTCTGAATCCTGCTAAGCTTCTGCACCTCGACGATAGAATGGGTAGCCTGAAAGCTGGTAAAGACGCTGATATTGTGCTTTGGAACGAGCATCCGCTTTCTATCTATGCTAAGCCACTGAAGACTTTTGTAGACGGTGTTGCTTACTACGACCTGGAGCGCGACGAGCAGATGCGTGAGGACCTGGAAAAAGAGCGTATGCGCCTGGTGCAGAAAATGCTAAACGAGAAGGCTGGTGGTGCTAAAACGCAGGCCCCAAGCAACAAGAAAGCTCGTGTGATGCACTGCGAGGAGGTAGAGCACAGCGAAGAGGAGTCATACTTTGCATACTAATTTTTGAGACACAGGATATAAGACAAAAGACACATGACTTTATCTGTGGTCATATCAAAATTTAAGAACATGAAAATTCATAAAAGATATATTTCTGCTTTAGTGGCGCTGTTATTTACAGTGCCTGCTCTGGCGCAGGTTCCTGCTCCGGCAGCTAAGCAAAGCAAGCCAATGTTGCTGAAGGGTGCTACGCTGCACGTAGGCAACGGACAGGTGGTAGAAAATGCTGCCGTAGGTTTCGATAACGGGAAGATCACGTATGCTGGTCCGCAGAACGGTGCCAACCTGAGCGGCTATGAAGTGATTGACGTAACTGGCCAGCACATCTATCCAGGACTGATTCAGCCGAATGCAGCCCTTGGTCTGAACGAGGTGGAAAGTGTTCGTGCTACTATTGACTGGCGTGAAGTAGGGGAGATGAACCCGAACGTACGCTCGGTAATCGCTTACAATACTGATTCAGACATTATTCCTACTGTACGTGCCAACGGTGTACTCATGACGCAGTTAACGCCGATCGGCGGTACTATTTCTGGTACTTCGTCTATTGTGCAGTTGGATGCCTGGAACTGGGAAGATGCTATTGTGAAAGCCGATGAAGGTATGCACCTGAACTGGCCTAACATGCTGATAGAAACCGGTAACAGCCAAGTGGATGAGCGCCTGAAGCGTATGGCAGGTGAGCGTGAAAAAACAATCCAGGAGCTGGAGAAGCTGTTCCGTGATGCGGCTGTGTATAAATCTGGCAAGCATGACAACGAGAACCTGAAGCTGGCCTCCATGACTAGCCTGTTCGATGGCTCCAGAAAACTGTACATTCATGCAAACTATGGCAAGGAGATTATAGAAGGTGTAAACTTCGCAAAGAAGCATGGTGTGAAGGAGGTAGTGGTAGTAGGTGCTCGCGATGCAGTAGCTGTAGCCGACTTCCTGAAGGCAAATAATGTAGCGGTGATTTACTCTGGTGTGCATGCCCTGCCGTCGCGTGCTGAGGAGGATGTGGATATGCCATACAAAACTCCGTACCTTCTGCACAAAGCGGGTATACCTTTTGCGCTGGATTATGACCTGGCGATCCACGGTATCCGTAACCTGCCTTTCATAGCTGGAACTGCCGCAGCTTACGGGCTGGATAAGGAGCAGGCACTGGCTTCTGTTACCTTGAATACAGCAAAGATTCTGGGTGTAGATAAGCAGGTTGGTTCTGTTGAAGTAGGCAAGGATGCTACGTTAGTGGTATCTACTGGTGACCTCCTGGACATGCGTACTAACAATGTAACATACGCTTTTATCCAAGGACGTAATGTAGACCTTAATAACAAGCAGAAGTACCTGTACGAGAAATTCGACAACAAGTATAAGAGCCAGCAGCAGCAAGTACCAGCTGGCGCTACCTCATCTTCAGGTAAGTAATTATACTCACTAATACTAAAAAAGGGAGGCTGCCAAAATTTGGTAGCCTCCCTTTTTTATGGCTGTTGCTTTGGTAACTGGTTCAAATGTACTTCAACTTCTTAGTTATTCATTGTACATTTTTTCTGCTTGAGAAGTAGATTACATAAACAGCCTTACATGTTCACATCTGAGCCGGTATAAGTATTGAACTTCAGCTTTTGCTCCAGAAGCACCTCGTTTCCAACTCCACGAATCTGCATCGTAACGTTAGCTTGCTTCTCTCCCCAGGCAATATCAAAAATGCCGAAGTTTAACGCACCTACCTGCTCGCCCACACGGTAACGGTTCCCGCTCTTGCTAGGCTCACGGTGGTGTGTCATTCCGCTGGAAGTGATTTCATATATTGGTTGCTGATATCCCTCCAGCTTTATCTTTGCTAATTCACCCACATGCCTGTCGCCGGAGAGGAGCACCGGGTTGGCAGGGTGTGTATTTTCCAGGAGCTTGAGCAAGCGCTTTCGGGCTTTCGGAAAAGCTGACCAGCTGGTATAGGCATGGCCATTTGGTAGTATCTGCATGCCGCTCGCGATAATGTTGATCTGGGCATCGCTGTTAGCCAGCTCCTGCTCCAGCCACTGCCACTGAGCTTCTCCAAGTATGTCTCCGCTATAGTTTGGCAAGTATAAGCCAAAGAACTTTTTAAATTTGTCGCGGTGGTAACGTGTGTCCAGTAAGAACACCTTCACTTTCTGCTTTCCTTCCCCAAAAGTATAGCTCCGGTAAATGCCTTCCTGCTTACGCACCGGAGCATTGGCTGGCACACCCATGAAATCCAGAAACAATTGCTGGCTCTGTGCCTTCTGGGCAAATTCTCCGCCGGCATCATTATAGCCAAAGTCATGATCATCCCATGTACCTGTAATGGACGCTGACTGTACTAACTGCCTGTACCCTGCCTGTTGCTGTTGGCGGCTATACTTGTTGGCCAGAGTATCCATGTTATGGGTATCTGCATAGATGTTATCTCCTAGCCATATCCACAGGTCTGGCTGAGCTGCAGCTATGGCTGGCCACAAAGGCTGTGGCTCGTCCTGATTATTACAGGAGCCAAATGCAATGCGGGCTTTGCTATTTGCTTTTGATTGTACTTCAGAAGATTGTGCGGAAAGGTCGAAAGCTGAGAACAGGAACAGCGGCAGGATTACAGCCATTATGTTCCCGAAGATCTGGTTGTTTATGTGCATGTTCTCCTTACATAACGAAAGAACCATTTGTTCCTTCACCGGACTATAAGATAAGCCTGACCGGCAGTTTTTTGTACAATTATATGGAGAAGCTACTCAAAGTAAAAGGTAAAGGCATGATGATGCCGCGAACCATAGGTTTATCTTTCATAGAGGTAACATCAAAATGGCAATTGTAAAGTAACAAACCCAACGTATATAGCTGAGGTGCGTTTATAGATATAAATCTGAGTATTTAAAAGAACATAACTATGGAAAGAAACGACCGAAATAACAATCGCGAATTCGAAAATAGGTATCAAGATAACAACCGAAATGAGCATCGTAGAGACTATCGCGATGACAGCAACGAAGGCTTTCAAAACTACAGAAGCCGCTATAGCAACACTCATGGCAACTACTACGGTATGCGCGACGACAATGCTGAGTACCGTAACGTGCGTGGGTATAACTCTGACCCTAATGCTGGGAGCAGAAGTGGTGGCCCGGTAGTAGGCTACGGCGCAAGCAGTTACCGAGGAGTAACTGAAAGCGGAGACCAGGATAACAACTACCGTTATGGTGATCCTAACCCGTATATGGGCAATAACCGCAACCGCCAAAACAGCGGAGGCTATGAGCGTACCAGAGGTACTGGCTGGGGAGCCGAAGACTATTATGGCACCTATGGCACTTCCAGAGGTACAAATTACAGCGCCGGTTCCTATGACCAGGACCAATACAGCCGCCAGGATAACAGCTACCGTTATGGTGGCGAGGGCCGTAGATACGATGACTTTAACCGCGACGAGGACAGAAAGATGTTTAGAGGCCGCTCTGGTGAAGGGTATAATATGTTGGGTATAGACGCCTACTACGACCGTGGTGAGCACAGAGAAAGACGCTCTGACAACGACTACCGTGGCGGCGATCAGAACCGATTCTACGGGCGCGATAACGATAACAGTGATCTCCGCTACGAAGGCGATATCCGTAGTTCAAGCCGCGATAACGATAATTACGCTAATGGCATGTACTCCAGCAACCGCTCTTATGTAAGCGACAACGACGATTACAGCCAGCGCAGCAGCCGTTACCGTCGCCCTGGCGAAAGCTCAGGGCCTGATTATGGTGCAGACTCTGGTATCAGCAACTACGGTAACCAAACTCCGCGAGCCTAAATATTTTAACTTCAATAAAAAAAGTCCGCAGCGTAACTGCGGGCTTTTTTTGTGCCATACCCTAAGGCGGTGACTGCGTAAGTATAAGCAGTTGCTGCCAGGTAAGGTGGCTTACTGATTTTGATTTTTATGATGATGAGAAAATTAATGTCTATACTCCCAGCTGTACTGCTGGTATTCGTGTTAGGCAGCGCCTGCACGGTGCAGAACAAGAACCAGGCTGCCGAAACCGATAGTATTGTAGATGCCTATTGGACGCTCCTTTCCATTGAGGGGCAGGATGTACAAAGGCCGCAGAACACTAAAACTGCTTTTATCCGTTTTGAGGAAAGGGAGAGCCGGGTGGTAGGCTTTACCGGTTGCAACAGGTTCTTCGGGAAGTATGAACTAGGGGAGGAGAGCCTGAAACTGTCGCAACTTGGCTCCACACGAATGGCCTGCCCCGATATGGAGCAGGAGAACAAAATTATGGACGTGCTAAGCCGTGTAGATAGTTATCGCGTTGCAGGCGATGTGCTAACGCTTTTCTCTAAAGGTACTGCCGTGGCCATGTTTATGTCTGGCACAGAGCAGAGCATAGACAACGAAGTAGAAGAAAACGTTACTATAGAGGTGGACAGTGTGGGTATTTATTAAGCGCAGGAGTCAACACTGCGCTATCAAAATTACCCTCTAGCCTGTGTATAATTTAATGGGTACCTGATTAGACCTGTGTCTTAAGCAGTAACTCGTTAAACTTCTCCAGTAGGTTGATGTACTTACGCTGCAGGTTAACCAGCTCCTGTTCGCAATCACGAAGGTTGTTTGGCTTGTATACTTCCTGTGGCTCGCTATCGAAAGGCAGCAACAGGTTGGTGCTCATTTGTGGCTGCGGCTTAGGAGCCTCTTTTTTCACAGTTTTACTCAGGTGTGGGAAATCCTGTGAAAAGTCATGGTGAATTACCTCGCCCAGCTTCAGGATAAAGCTATAAGGTATGCTAGACTCTTTAAACTTATTGTAAAGGGTCTTACGGCTAATGCTCATTTTCTCGGCTACCACGCCAATCGCTACGCCGCTTGCCTTGATGGCATCACGAATTACCTCGCCTCTGTGTGTGTTTGTCTTTACCATTCTCTTCTTCCGTTACCTGTTTGTGTAACCATAGTTTCTTTTACAAAAATAGGTAAACGATATGTATGAAATGTGAATGTGGACAAATTTTACACGGTTGTATTGGCCATCCGTGGATACCAATTGTGAAAATAGTTGAAAAACAATACTTTATATTTCAGAAGGAATTTCACTACCCACAGCTTATCTACATTTCCATACTTTATCCACACCTGTCAACAGCTTACAAAGAATCTTCCGCATAAAAAAAGCCTCCAGAAAGTATGTCCGGAGGCTAGGGGAAGTGCTTTATTTTTGCTTCTTCAGTCGTTGGCGTTCTTCATACCGAAAGTAAGCAGTTAGAAAGCTAAGCATGGTTAGCACAGCTATCAATGAAAGGTATTCCATTCTTGTACATCATTACGTTACACTTACCTTACAGGCATCTGTAGCTCTACAATAAGGTTATAATACTCCCTGTGTAGGCAGATGCATTCTATTGGTCCTTAAGCTAGTACTATGGTCCTTCGGCCTGTATGCACCACTGGTTACAGGAGCGGAGGCTAGGAGAAAGGTGTGTAAAACCTGTTTCGGGAAAGCCCAGGTAGTGCGGAGAAGTATAAGTCTGAAAGACATGCAGACCTTGCGGAACGGATATTGAGTCCAGCAGTGCCTGTGCGTTGGCAACTTGTAGGGCCTGTGAAAGAGACTGTTCCTCCTGGTGGTATTGCGCTACTATTTGTGTTAATGCCTGTGCCTGCAGTGCCACTTTTTGCTGCGGACACGCAAGTGCAAATGCGCAAAAGAAGTATACTATGTGTAGCAGAGCCATAAGCAGCAGCAGGTATAGCAGCATTGTTTATACGGCAAAGTAATGTTGCAGATGATGCTATAAAATTTAATTTTGAAGCTTTACCCTCAGGAAGTATAAACCTACAACGGCAGCTACGTAAGCTACTGTAAAAACCACAACACATGCAGCAACGCTCCATTATAGGTGTCGATATTGGCACCACCAGTACAAAAGCAGTGGCCTTTGGTTTAGATGGCGAAGTGCAGTATCAGCAGTTGATGGAGTACCCTATTATTAGCGATGAGCCTGGGCAAGCTGAGCACGATCCAGAGCAGGTATTGCAGGCTGTGCTAGTTACATTGGGGAGAGTAGGAGAGTGGTTGGAGGATCATGGGTACGAGCCAGTAGGGGTAAGCTTTAGCAGCGCCATGCACAGCCTTATACTAATGGGTGCTGATGGAAAACCTCTCACGCGCTGCATTATCTGGGCCGACACCCGCAGCCATATGCATGCTGATGAAATAAAAAGCAGCAAGCTGGGGCATAAGATTTACTTGCAGACCGGCACACCCATTCACCCCATGTCGCCATTGCCGAAAATCAGCTGGCTGCGGCAGGAATATCCTGAGCTGTATAAAAGTGCAGTTAAGTTTATCGGCATCAAGGAGTATGTATTTTACCGGCTGTTTGGGGAGTACAAGGTAGATTATTCTGTAGCCTCGGCAATGGGGCTGTTTGATATCTTTGAGTTTAGCTGGCATACTGATGCTCTTAGTGTGGCTGGTATAAGCTCAGACCAGCTTTCAGAGCCCGTGTCCCCAACTCATATTTTTACTGGCCTCAACACCTCCGAAGCGGATTTGCTACACCTGCCTCCTAAAACCCCTTTTGTTATTGGAGCTAGCGATGGCTGTCTGGCTAACCTGGCTTCGCATGCAGTGCGGCCTGGTGAGGCAGTGGTAACCATAGGCACAAGTGGTGCTGTGCGTACCATAGCCAACCAACCCGCCACAGACCTGAAAGAGCGCGTGTTCAGCTACATCTTAAACGAAAATCATTTTGTATTGGGAGGGGCTGTAAATAACGGGGGGGTGGCATTGCGCTGGTTCCGAGATACCTTTTATCCTTCCGAAACAGCCGAGGCTATTGCCAAAGACCAGGACATATACGAGCTGCTGAATGACGTAGCAGAAGGCATTGCACCGGGAGCTGAAGGCTTGCTGTTTTTGCCGTACCTGTTAGGCGAGCGTGCTCCGATTTGGGATGGAAACGCCCGAGCCTGTTTTATTGGCGCGAGCTATAACCACACCCGGGCGCATTTTCTCCGGGCGGTGATGGAAGGCGTTATATTCAGCGTCAATAGTGTAGTAAAGGCGCTTGAGCAGACAGTCGGGCCTATTGCAGCTATCTATGCCAATGGTGGCTTCTCGTTCTCGGAGCTATGGGTGCAGATGCTGGCAGATGTGACAGGCAAGAAAGTGCAGCTGACGGAAACCTCAGAAGGCTCGGCATTTGGTGCTGCCCTGATGGGGATGTATGCCCTTGGTGTTATCTCTTCTTTGGAGGAAGCAGAAAGTATGATTCGGGTAAGTAAAACTTATGAGCCAGACCCGCAGCGGCAACAGACCTATAGCAAAGCCTACGCTGTATATGAAGAACTGTATCCTAAGCTTAAGGATAGTTTTGAAAGATTAAGCAAAGTATAGCTACCATAAAAAAAGCCGGGGGGACCCTTTTATGGAGTCCCCCCGGCTTTTAATCAATTTTCAACTTTTAGCCATACTCTTTAACGGCACTAGGGAAGCAAGGTTACACTAAGACCAAAAAATTGTGTAAGTTTTTAAAAAAAATTTGTGGCAGAATAGGTGCTTCACTAAAAATACTGCCATAAACAGCTCAGAACCCAATATTTCGGTTAATTGTAAAGAATGAATTTAGTACAAAAATGCTCAGAAATTTATTTATGGGCAGAGCTTCTACAGGCTGTAGTGCAGCCCAATACTTAGATTAAAGCTGTTCATGGCCTGGCGGTGTTGAAAGGGCTGGCCTTTGGTGTCTAGTACAGTAAGCTTTGGACTAGTGTACAGCAGCCCCGCCTCTATGTTTATCAGAAGCTGCTGCAGATGGAAGTTGATGCCGCCTCCCCATCCTAATGCAGGCGCTGTGGCTTTATCAGAAGGCATATTGATGTTTCCATAGGGAGTAGTTACCTGCCAGGAGGCACTGCGATTAAAGGCAGCGCCTGCCGAGCCTTTTAGGTACACAGCGGTAACATCCTGAAACAGGATCTGGTAATAAACATCTGCCATGGTAAAAATAGAACGCCATGGTGCTGATGATTTGCTCGTGACTATCTCTTCACTCTCGCCAGTGAACTCATCAAGATCATACCGGTTGTGGCGGTAAGTCAAAGAGGTCCCTGTTGCCCAGTTCCTGCTCAGGTTATAGCGGTAACCGCCATTGAGCAGAAGTCCGTCGCGGGCAAACGCAGGGTAGGCATCCTCAAAATCTGAATGCTTAAAATTGCCATTAGCAAAAGCGTTGCCTATCTGTAGCCCCACTACGTGCTTTTTCTCTTCCTCGTCAAATTGAGCATTTGCGTTAAATGCCAGAAATGTAGCAAGTGCGCAGAGTATAAGTTGTTTCATATGGAACAAGTATAGCTTACCTGATTAGGTCCTGGTACTCTGGGTGCTGTTTTAAGTACTTTTGTACGGCCTCACAAGAGGCAATCACTTTCAGGTTATGTTCTCGTGCATACTCCAGGGCAGTAGCAATCAGCTCCTGTGCTAAGCCCTTGCCACGGTAAGCTTCCGGCACAAAGGTATGCGTCAGGTTCAGCACTCCTTCCTCTGGTTTGGCATAGGCTATTTCACCTTCCTCGTCATCTTCCAACTTAGCAGTAAACTGTTGGTACTTTTCCTCGTGTATGATCTCGTATTTCAATTGATTAAAATTTTATTTCATGTTCACGGCTTTCACTCTGGTCTAGCACTAAGATAACTTTCTGTCTGCTCACAATGCCGTTTTCTCTCTTCTCTACCTGTACCACAACAGGTTTGTTAGCCGGTACTGTATATCGGCTTTTGTACTGCCAACTCATGTCGGCTACAGTTGTGCAGCTGTCTATATCTGATTCAGCTAATTTATACTTTATTGTCGCTGAATAACTAGCGTCTGGTTGTGAAGGCTCCTCACGAGTTAAGTTTAGGGTTAGACTGGCACTTGGCGTGATGGTGTAGTTCTGGATAATAGTGGTGTCGCGGGATAGCGCATAACTTCCCCAGCTGCTGTAGCCTAGGCAGCTTAGGTATTTTTCCTGCTCACAATCAGTAATGATCTCGATGGCGCCTCTTTCAAGCTCTGCATCACGAAGCAAAAAACGCAGCTCATAGTTACCGTCTGCATCGGTGGTAGCAACGGCTTTATGGTGGGTTTCGCTGCTGCCTAATCCTAAGCGGTCGGACCATTGTACCCGTAAAGTAGCTCCGGAAACAGGCATCCCGTTTTGGTTGGAAACATGACCTTTTATAACAGTACAGGAGCCGGGGCAATACTTGCTGATGTAGTCATTATAATCAACATCGCAGGAGGTAAGGGTAGTGGCGATAAGAAGGAGCCAAAGGACCATCTGTGAGCTTGCGTATGTCTTCATATGTAGTGGTGTCGTAGAGGGGTTTATACTACAATATACATTTTTAGATATATCTTTTTGACGTTATACAGAAACTTCCCTCCAGGTATAGTATTGATTCGGTTTTGCTTTATGACCCATGTAACTGTTTGAGAGTTGCAGGCTTAGGAAGGTTTCAGGTGAAAGAGCAGTAAACCCTCTGGTAAGTCTTACTTCTTGGGAGTACCTTTGCAGCCCAAACAGAACACCACCGCATGCACCGCCACTTTATTCTTTTTAAGCCTTACGGATACGTCAGCCAGTTTGTAAGTGAGAGCCCAAAAAAGAAAGTGCTGGGCGATCTTTATGATTTTCCGGAGGGTACTATGGCTATTGGCCGCCTTGATGAGGCTAGCGAAGGGCTACTGCTGCTGACAACAGATGGCAGGGCCAGCGAGCTGGTGCGGAGCAGTAAAGTTGAAAAAGAGTACTATGCCCAGGTAGACGGGCTTATTACAGAAGAAGCTATCCAGCAGCTAAGCCAGGGCATTACCATACGTACAGAGAAGGAGTGGCATCAGACAAAGCCATGCCAGGTGCAAAGGTTAGGAGTTACACCCGAGCTACCAGAGCGGGCACGGAAGATCCGGGACGAGCGCCACGGCCCCACCAGTTGGATATCCATAACGCTTACAGAAGGCAAGTTCAGGCAGGTGCGCAAGATGACAGCTGCTGTTGGCTTCCCGACACTGCGTTTAGTGCGTGCGCGCATTGGCGGTATAAACGTTGGCAACATGGCCGCCGGTGAAGTGAAAGAGGTAAGCCGTTTCGACCTCGGAGAAAGTCCTTAAAAAGTTTTTCTAGCTACTTTTATCCCGTTTCTAGGGAACTAAGAACGGCGTTTGAGAGGGGCCAGCAGGTAATCTAAACCGTTGACCTTAATCTCGTAGATAGTGGCTAGCTGCATACCTAACTTACCGGGTGGTAGCCCTTTACCGTAAAACCACTCGAGGTAAGAGATTGGCAGGTCGCAGAGCAAAGTACCCTTGTACTTGCCAAAAGGCATCCGGTGCTGTACAAGCTCCTGAAGTATGTTAGGATTGGGTTGGGTATCGGAGGTGTGCATGGCTGGCAAGGTAGATAATACGAAACATTGCACCAAGTAAAATGTTATATACCTCTGTTAGCTGCTGCAGCATATATGGCAGGTGCGGCAGTATAGTTTATTTTATGTTGTAACTTTGAATCGATTCTAAAATCGTTACATGACGCGAAAACAATATTTTATCATCATACTTATTCTCGGGTCGCTGGCTACTATCAGTCCTTTCTCGATCGATATGTATCTGCCAGGTTTCCCGGCTATTGCAAAAGATTTAAATACCACCATTGCCCAGGTGCAGCTTTCTCTTACGGCTTACTTGGTGGGTATTTCGGCAGGGCAGTTGCTTTATGGTCCGCTCCTGGACCGCTTTGGACGTAAAAAGCCGCTGTATGTTGGCTTGTTTATTTATATCCTCACCTCGCTGGCCTGCGCCTATACCGAGTCGGTTAATTCGCTTATAATAATGCGTTTCCTGCAGGCAATAGGGGGCTGTGTGGGCATGGTGGCAGCACAGGCACTGGTCCGCGACATTTTCCCTGTAAACAAAACAGCGCAGGCTTTCTCCTTGCTAACGCTAGTGATCGCTGTGTCGCCGATGGTGGCTCCTACGGTGGGTGGCTACCTGACTGCTGCTTTTGGCTGGCACTCTGTGTTTGTTATACTTGCTGTTATCACGGCTCTTATTATGTTGGGCGTGTACTTTGCCTTGCCAGAAGGACAGCAAGCTGATGCCTCTATCTCGCTTAAGCCAAAGCCGGTGCTAACAAACTTTTTTACAGTACTGAAGCAGGAGCAGTTTTTATTATACATGCTGGCTGGAGGTATAGCCACGGCAGCTCCATTTGCCTACATAGCGGGCTCGGCAGACGTGTTCATGAACATCTACCATGTGAGTGAGCAGGAGTACGGTTGGATCTTTGCTTTTCTGGCTTTCGCTATGATTGGCTCCACACAGCTCAACCATATTATCCTGAACAAATTTAAAAGCGAGAGCGTGATCGACTTCACGCTCATCTACCAAACTGTAGTGGGAGTACTGCTGGTTGTCGGCACCTATTATGGATGGTTTGGGAAGTATGCATTGATCGCCTTGCTGTTCATCTTCCTGACCGGTCAGGGTTTGTTGAATCCAAATGCTACAGCACTTTCGCTGGCCCCATTCACAAAGAACACAGGTAGTGCGGCTGCTTTGCTGGGAAGCTTTAGAATGGCAATGGGTGGTCTGATGTCGGCAGCAGTAAGTGTGTTGCATACAGGCACTACTCTGCCAATGGTAAGCGTTATGGCCGCTTGTTCGGTGGTAGGTCTGATTATTCTGTTGTTAGGTAAGCGCACCATCCGCTACAGAGCCAATCGTCGCTCTGTGGAAGATGATACCTCGGTATTGGTCTCGACTGCATCTGATATGAATTAAGTATAGGTGTACAAAGAAAAAGCCGGAGTATGCAGATGCTCCGGCTTTTTCTTTGTAAGACCATCTTATCTAGCGGCTGAAAGTATATCAGGCCTTTGTCATTTCAATGTGGTCTATGCCATCTTCATCATATACCGGGCCTGACTGCACAAAGCCGAAGCTCTCATAAAATCCTTTGGCATAAAGCTGTGCACCAATTTTGATGAGTCCCTGGCCATACAGGCGGTAGCATTCTTCAATAGAATATTCAACCAGCAGTTTGCCTACACCAGTACCGCGCACGGCCATACTTGTAACAATACGGCCGATAGACATGGCATCAGGATAGGAAACGCCCGGCGGCACTAAACGAGCAACGGCCACCAGTTCCTCGCCTTTATACAGCAGCAGGTGCTGGCATTTCTGGTCCTTATTGTCCATGTCCAGAAATACGCAAGTCTGCTCTACTACAAACACCTCGCTGCGGAGGCGCAGCATGTCATACATCTCGTTTGGCGTAAGCTCCTCAAAGGCTTTGCTGATTTTGGTAAAAGTCATTATAGGGTAATATCTTGTTAAATAGAATTGAGTGCGATGTTACTAAAATCAAGTATAGCAAGCACCCTTTGCGCATAAAAAAGCCGCTACTGTAGGCAGCGGCTTAATCAATATCTTATACTTGAAGAACTGTTACTGCGACCACTCCGTCGGCTGGCGGTCCCAGCGGTGACCTTTCAGTTCTTGTAGTAGTTCCTGCGACAGTCCTTTGCCATCGCTGGTTGCAAGGTTTGCCTTCACGTGGTGCTCCTTACGCATGCCCGGTATGGTCGTGCTGATCTGGGGGTTGCTAAGTATAAAGCGAAGCGCCATCTCGGCCATGGTCATGCCTTCTGGTACCAGCGGTCGTAACCTTTCAGCATGGTCAACACTGCTGTTCAGGTTCTCTGGCACAAAATAGGTGTTGCGCCAGTCGCCTTCCGGAAAAGTAGTATCCTTGGTAAGGTTGCCGGTCAGGGTGCCTTCATCGAAAGGTACACGTGCAATAATACCTACATCCAGCTTCTCGCACAGCGGGAACAGTTCGTCTTCAGGTGCTTGGTCAAAGATGTTGTAGATTACCTGTACAGCACTGATGTGCCCTGTGCGGAGCGTGTTCAGCACATTATTGGGTTCCCAGCGGTTCACACTAACACCCATGTGCTGTATTTTACCATCAGCTTTTAGCTTTTCCACGGCATGCTGCCATTCCTCATGCTCTGCCCAGCTGTCTTCCCACACGTGGAACTGCTGCAGGTCTATGGTCTCCACACCCAGGTTCTTCAAGCTTTTCTCAGTGTACTCAATAATGTGGTCTGCCGGAAAAACATCCTCCAGTTTAAAATCAGGCTTCGATGGCCAGGTGAAGTTTTTAGGTGGAATCTTTGTAGCAATGTATAAGCGCTTTTCTGGGTGGCGCTTTATAAGCTGGCCCAGTAGCTCTTCGCTGTGGCCTTCGCCATATCCCCAGGCAGTGTCAAAGAAATTACAGCCGTTTTCTACGGCAATGTCCAGTGAGTGCCCCGACTGTATGTCATCTGACTCTGTCCAGCCAGCCATGCCCCACATGCCGTAGCCTACTTCGCTTATGTTCCAGCCTGTGCGGCCAAATCGTCTGTATTGCATAAGTGTCTTTTTTTGGTAGAACTCTAAAATACGAAAAGCTCAGAAAGATATAAGTGTAATCTTCGATTGAAAATCTGTTGGCTGCTATAATTCTAACTTAGCCCACTCCAATAAATGCTGCCGGTATCGTCTGTTTCTCTTTGTTGATAGCTAAAGAGAAGGTTGCTACAGATCCTTCTACAATCTCTGCAGCAGCAGTAGAGGAAACTTTTCTTAAGTTTTAATGTACATACATGAAATGTATGTATCTTTATCTATATTTACCAGGTATGTTTGAGAGAACCGTAGGAAGGCAATCAGCAAGTATGAATTCTTGAGGATCTGCTCATCCCTATGAAAATATTAAATCATAACCTATAACCTTAAATAAAAACAGAAAACTATGGCAACTACAAAGTGGGTAGTAGACCCAACGCACAGCGAAGTACAGTTTAAAGTTAAGCACCTGATGATTTCTACCGTAACGGGATACTTTACCAAGTTTAATGCAGAGGTAGAGACAGAAGGTGATGACTTTACTAAAGCTACCAGCATTGTGTTTACAGCCGATGTAGACTCTATTAACACCAATAACGAGCAGCGTGATACGCACTTGAAGTCTGCTGATTTTTTCGATGCAGAGAACCACAACCAGGTTAGGTTTGAAGGTAAAAGCTTTGAGAAGGTAGGGGAGGATGAGTATAAGCTACATGGCGACCTGACCATCCGCAACACTACGAAACCTGTAACAGTAAATGTTGAGTTTGGCGGAGTTGTAGTAGACCCTTACGGACAGACGAAGGCTGGCTTTACAGTTACTGGTAAGATCAACCGTAAAGATTTTGGCTTAACCTGGAATGCTGTAACGGAGGCAGGTAGTGTGGTGGTTAGCGACGAGATAAAGCTAAACAGCGACATTCAGCTGGTAAAGCAAGGCTAATACAAAACCATTATAAAATAAAGAAGCTCCGGGGACCCTGCTCCGGAGCTTCTTTATTTCTGGCAGGAAATTTTATTTTCCTGCTACTAGTTTTCTTATCTGTTCCTGCACAGCAGGATCCTCTTTATATGCCTTCATCAAGGCATCATATTTTTCACGTGTCAGGCCTTTTGCTTCAATAGCCTGTTGTATTTTTTCTCTGGTTTCAGGCTGTAGTTTAACAACCTCCTGTGCAGCATTGCTAAAAGCAGCTATCTCTTCCGTGTTTTCTGCCACCTCATCCAGCTTCTGGGCTCGGTGTGCTTTTGCCAGTTCGTTGAATCGAGCAAGCGTAAGGTCGTTGTCCTCAATTACGGCTACCATGGTGTCGCGGCTGGCTTTTTGAATTTCCGTTACACTGGTGTTTGCATCTACAAACTGCTGTAGTTCTTCATCAGTATACTGCTGAGTCTGCTCCTGGGCTGTACCATCTGGGGTGGCTGCCTCCTGAGCAAGGGCTGCACTTCCGAAGCACATAGTTGCCATGGCAAGTGCAGCTGTGATTGTCCCTTTCTTAATGAATACCATAAAGGATTTTTTTGGATTGGGTTAAAAAATAGATTTAAAACAGGATGCGCTCCTATGCTTTCTAACCTGATAAAAGAAGCGAAAAAGGAACCGTAGCGACCATGATATTAATCATAGACAATTACCCTGTACAGCTCAATATAACTTTTTTTAATGCCAAAGTCAAGAATTACTGTGCAAAAGGTATTTTGGCAGCTGTTAAGCCTGAGCAATGCCTACATAAAAAGCAACTATCGATAAGGAGTTTTAAGTGGTTGATCTTGAGGTTATTTAGCTGTGGGAGAACAAGTATTTGTAGCTATTTTATTTGATTCACGTTGCGGATAAAAAGATTTGCGGTAGAACGGCTTTGTTATGTGTGCAAAACCGTAGGTGTGGAAAGTAGTGCCGTTTTACAGTTATATCGTGCAAACCACGTATAGGGGTATACGAGCAAGAAAACATGAGCAGACTAAACCGATACCAGCTTGCTTTTTTGAAATGGCGCAGAAGGCAGAGCAACAGCCGGATTATGCCTTTTGTACTGAGCGTAGTGGTAGGCCTTATTGTAGGGGTTGCTGCAATTCTTATCAAAACCATCATCTTTTATATTGAGCAGTATGCCGTGTACTTTGCCCCTAAGCTGCTCAACTTTCTATTGCCTTTGCTGGGCTTCCTGCTGGTAACGTTTATCAACCGCAACCTCTTTAGCAAAACGGCCTATTTCAGTGGCGCCCGCAACGTGATTGAATCCATTGAAAAGAATGCCTCTATCATCAGGTTCAGACTCATCTACTCTAAGTTCATCACAACAGGTCTTACCATCGGCTTCGGGGGTAGTTCGGGAGTTGAGGCCGCTATTATCTCCAGTGGTGCGGCAGTAGGCTCCAACGTCGGTCGCTTTCTGGGGCTGGGCTACCGCCTGCGCACCCTGCTGATTGGCTGTGGGGTAGCAGCTGGCATTTCGGCAATATATAACGCGCCTATGGGGGGATTCATTTTTGCGCTTGAAACCATACTTCCTGAATTTACTCCTACACTGCTTATCCCGCTGCTAGTGGCTGCTGCGGCTGGTAAAATCCTGTTTGAGTTTATCATGGGCGAGCATTTACGTTTCCAGGTACCACTCACCGACTTCGCTTATGAGCAGATACCGCTTATCATATTGCTGGGGGTGTTGGGTATGCTCATGTCAAGTTACCTGCTCAGAACCTACAGCTACTGCGCCATTTACTTCTCCCGTATTCCCAATGCCTATGTGCGGGCTTTAGTGGGTGGTGTAGCCTTAGGCAGCATCATCTTCCTGCTGCCGCCAATGTACGGCGAAGGGTACGTAAGTATAAATGCCTTGCTTAATGGGGAGGAGCGGTCGCTGTTCGTAAACTCGCCCTTGGCCATCTTACCGAATACTGCGTGGTTTAACCTATTCTTCTTTTTTCTGATTACGATGGTAAAGCCAATTAGCACAGGTATCTGTGTAAATTCTGGAGGCGAAGGAGGATATTTTGCACCGTCTCTTATTACAGGAGGTTTACTCGGATTTCTGTTCTTTAAGATTGCCGACTTTATATTTCCTTTCTATGAACTCAACCAGGCCACCTACATATTCCTGGGTATGGGTAGTGTGTTTGCCTGTGTTATGAATGCCCCGGTAACGGCAATATTCCTTGTGGCGGAAATTACGCAGAGCTACCAGTTGTTTGTGCCGCTGATGCTGGTATGCGCTGTTTCATACTTCCTTAAATATTACATGGAGAACCTGAGTAAAAGTGTGGTGCAGCCGAAAGGGCAAAGCAAGGCACTGCGGGTAGATCGTATTCTCTTGAATCAGCTAAGCATTAGACAACTAGTGGAGGAAGACAGTGTATCGGTAACAGAGAATGCTACTTTCAGGGATGTGGTAGAGACATTTGCCAAGTCAAACAAAGATGTGCTGCAGGTGCTGGACGAGAAAGGCATGTTGAAAGGCGTAATCACCCTCAACGACTTCAGGCAGCGATTAGGAGATATATCAAATTACGATACCATACTAGCCAGCGATCTAATGCACCCTCCTGAGGCAGTGGTAGAGATAGACGAATCAGCAGCGGAGGTTTTGGATAAGTTTGATGCTTATAAGCTCTGGTCGTTACCAGTGGTGCGGAATGGTAAGTTCAAAGGCTTTATTTCTAAAAGCAGGCTGCTTACCCAATACCGCAATGAACTTACCCGTGTCAACAGGTTTTTCTAGCGGTTGTCTTTTCCTGCTTTAAGTCTATCCTATGCTCGAAATAAGCTGGAGCTTAATGCCGTTGTGTGCGGAGTGATGCTTGCTTAGAAAGTATGCATGGAGCATTAAAAACAGTGTTTTCTCAAAATAAGAAGCATTTCCATAACAATAAGAAGGGCTACTCCGTTTGTACTGAAATAAAAAATAACCATAAACCAGAGATAAACTATGGAAACATCAAATGATCTAAAGAACAAAGCCGACAACTTTAACCCACAAAAAAACGAAGGGCCAGTGGCCGCAGCAATAGAAGAGTATACTTCCAGAATACCATCAGATGTGTACCTATGGGCTGCACTTGGCTCTATGGCTGTTTCGGCAACACTTAAAGTGATGAGAAAAGATGAAGAGGCCTTATTTGTAGGCCAGTGGGCTCCATCATTCCTGTTGCTAGGTGTATATAACAAACTGGTAAAACAACTAGGTAAAGACAAGTACTCATCTTAATATTTGCCCATAAACAAGAAGAGGAAGCTATCGGCTTCCTCTTCTTGTTTATGGGCTTTCCATACTTGTGATACCTCACGAAACTACGCCTCCTGCTCGCTTACACGCTCATACTTTGTAGCAATCTCAGTAGGAGAAATTTCACGGTTATAGTAACTCGTGTATGCCTTCGTAACCTGGGCGCCCAACATCAGAATCACTGCAGAGTAAAACACCCACAGCAGCAGTACTACAAGTGATCCCGCCGTGGCATAAATGCCAGCTACTTTTACATTCTGCAGTATTATGTTGATAAGCTCTTTGCCTACCAGAAAAAGGGCAGAGGTGATAATGCCTCCGACAAAAGCATTTTTCCAGCCTACTTTGGCATCTGGCAAAACCTTATGCACGGCTGTAAAAAATACCAGCATCATCAGGATATTAAACAGCGTGTTGGTCGTGCGTATAGCAGGGCTCAGAAATTCCTCAAACAAATCCCGTAGCTGCTCACTGTAAATACTTATGATCATGTCCAGCAGGATGCTGGATAGGAAGAAGAAACCAAGGCTGGCAACTATCAATAGGGTAGATACCCGGTGCTTGAGCAGGGTCAGGTATTTTACATCATCCCGCACTCTTACCTGCCACACAGAGTTAAGTGCCTTCTGAATAATAAAGAAGATTATGGTGGCGCTTTTAACGATAACAACTAAGCCTACAAGGATACCCCAGAAAGTAATGGGTATGTCTGTTAAGTTCTTCAGGACCTCGCTTACCTGCTGCGCAGCCTGCTTACTGATCAGGGCTCTGATATGCTGCACAATTTCCTGTTGTACATCTGACTCCTTAAAAAAGAGAGAACCCAGGAAAGAGAGAAAGATCAGGATGGCAGGTAATGAGAAGATAGTGAAAAAGGCAATAGCAGCACTATATACAATAGGCTCACCCTGTTGGAAATTCTTTTTAGAGTCTTTAAGTATTTGCCAGCTTGTTTTTAGGAACGTCTTCAACTCTCGCCTCTGTCTTTAAATTTTGCATACAGATGAATAACGCTCAGCTGCTTCGGATGTTCGTACTTTCTGCTGTGGCTGCCCCTGTGCTACCCCACTGAGGTGTGTGGTAGATGAAAGGCTGCTAAAATATTAGTACACATTTGCAGCATTGCACGTAACAAGTAGGATTATGTTTGGCATCAATGATATTCCTAAATTCTTTCTGGCGTTCTTTTTGGTACTCCCCATCATCTCTTTTTTGCACGAGTTGGGGCATGTTTTCTTTGCATGGTTGATGGGTGGCAAAAACATTAAGGTTACCATTGGCTCCGGAGACAGGATATTTCGCTTGGGTATGCTGGAAGTTCGGAAGTACTATTTTTGGTATGGCCTCTGCTCGTTTGACAACCTGAAGCGCAACAAACGTTTTTCTAATATCCTCATCTTTCTGGGAGGTGTTCTGTTCAATGCCATCTCTACTCTAGTCGTTATCTTTCTGGTGGAGGAGAAGGTGCTGGAGGAGGGAATGCTTACCTATCAGTTTACATACTTCTCTATGTACTACATTTTCTTCGCGCTGCTGCCTATGCCTTACCCAGATGGTAGCTACAGCGATGGGAAAGTGATACTAGACCTGATCCGGAATAAGTCACATTTAGCTGATAACATTTACCGTGTGCAGTGGGATGATGAAAAGGCACAGTGGTGCGTGTTTGATCATGATCATGCTTTGGTTCAGGCTTTTAATGATGAGGAAGAGGCGTTGGCCAAAGCCCATGAGGTAGCGAAAAGCAACCGCCCTAGCCGCCTGCTGAACAGTAGGAGTGGTGAGGAGACAGAAATTTGCAATTACCCCAGAGTCCCGCTCTAATGCAGGCCTGTGGCCTTATTTATACTTCATAATACTGTAAAACTACACATCTACCTTTTGGTTGTCTCGTAGTTAGTAGCACATTAAAAAATCCTGAACTATGATTGCAGCAATATTTAGCTTTTTAGTGATGCTGAACCCTTTTGCGCTTTTCCTGTACCTGAAGCCTGTCATGAGCGACCTTTCCGATACCGATTTCCGCTCAGTCTTCCTGAAGGCTTCTATGATATCCTTCAGTATTTACCTGGTATTTCTGCTTTTCGGGGATCTGGTGTTTCAGACTGTGTTCCGCATTAACTTTGAGTCGTTCCGGATTTTTGGCGGTATTGTTTTGTTCTCTTTTGCCTACATTTTTATTGTGCAGGGTAAGAAAGCCTTCATACAAATAAAGGGAGACCTGCACGACCTTGCCTCTGAAATAGCCCTGCCTTTTATGGTTGGTGCAGGTACAATTTCACTTACAGTGCTGATGTCAGAACAACTGGAGCTGTGGCAGGGGGTGCTTTCGCTTGCCATTATCATGGTAGTTAACTTTGCCATTATTATGGGGCTAAAGAACATCCGCCGGAGTATGCGCTCCAAAAAAGTACAGATTGCTTTTGATAAGAATATGGAACTCCTGCTCCGCGTTAACGGCTTTTTCTTGGGAGCCATAGGGGTAGATATGGTAGTGACAGGAATCAAGAACCTTATGGCAGCAGAGATAATGTAGCACTCCGCTTTGCCACCTTACATTCTTTTCCTGTCACTGTACTTAAGTTACTTGATAACCTCTTCGGAGTATACCAACCACAACGGTACATTAATGTCCGTGTTGTACATTTCGGTAGGTACGCTGCCCAGGCTCAGCGAAGGCAGTGGGTTATTACCTTTCAGGCCTAGCACCAGCAGGTCGTGGCGTCCTTTTTCCAGGTGCAGTGCAACACGCTCGGCTATACTTTTATTAGCAGCTCTTACCAAAGTATACGGCACGCCAGCTATCTCCTTGTGCCGCTTCTGCAAGTCGGCAAATTTTCCTTTTACCACTTCCTCAGCCTTCTTGACAGCCTTTTCTTCAGAGATGAGCGGGAAGAACTGCCCTGGCAGGCGGTACACGTGCATAATCTCCAGCTGAAGCCTTAGCTGGTCAGACAGGTTCTTGCTTAGTCTAAGTGCATGTACAGAGGCATCAGAAAAGTCTATCGGCACCAGCACCTTTTGTATATTGAAACGGGCCGTTTCAGGGAACACGAGCATGCTGCACGGGAGTATGCGCAACAGCTTTGTGCCCAGTGCTCCGGTGCTTTTATCGCTCATCTTCTTGCCAAGCACTGTTAGCTTTATTTTATAGCGCTTTACCAGGTCGGCAAGTATAACTTCTGTATTGGGCTCTTCGCTTACAAGTATCTCATGGTCGGCAACATTGCCAAATTGTTCGGCTACAATATCCTGTATGTTGCCCTCAACCTCGCTGGCAAGATCTACGTCTCCAAACCATTCCTTAAAATCCTCGCTTAGCTCGTATACTTTGATGTTGTGCACAAAGTATACTTTGCGTACCTCCAGCCGCTCACAAATAGAGCGGGCAAAAGCCACAAGCTTATCATCTATATCGCTTAGGTCGAGGCATACCATCATGGCGTCGATCGTAATCATAGTGCGTTAGGGTTTGGTGGTGTAGGATTATCTTTGTTTATGGCTGCAGTTGCTTTTGCATCTTGCCTTTGGGCGCGTTTGGCCAACATTTCGGCTACTAATTGCTGGTAAGCCTTACGCTGTTGCGCTTTGCCTAGTTTTGTCTCTTCCTCCAACTCTTCAGACAGACCTCTGTACAAGCTGTAGCACATCGACAGCAGAATAAGTGCAAAAGGTAGACCTGTAATGATTACTGCTGTTTGCAGGGCCTGCAGCCCCCCGCCAACCAAGAGTACAGCTGCCACGGCACCTTCAGCCACAGCCCAGAACACTCGGATAGCAACCGGCGAATCTGCTCTACCACCAGATGTTAAGCTATCCACAACCAAGGACCCTGAGTCGGAGGAGGTGATAAAGAAGCCAGTAACCAGGATAATGCCTATGATGGACAGAACTGTAGAGAAAGGAAGCTGCTCAAAGAAAACAAACAAGGCTGTTGACATGTCTGTTGCGACGGCCTCGGCAACCGCAGTTTCACCAGCCAACACCTCGCGCAGCGCCGTGCTTCCGAATGCCGTCATCCATAGGAAAGACAGTAATGAAGGAACAATTAACACTCCGAGTACAAACTCCCGGATAGTGCGGCCTTTTGAGACACGCGCAATAAATATACCTACAAACGGTGCCCAGGAAATCCACCAGGCCCAGTAGAAAACTGTCCAACCGCCCTGCCAGTTTCTGCTGGAGTAGGCTTCGTTCCAGAAGGACAGTTGCATAAAGTTGCCGATGTAGGAGCCTGTGTTCTGTACATAGGAGCCAAGTATGAAAACGGTAGGGCCAAGTATCAAAACAGCCAGCAATACCACAAGGGCAATGCGAATATTCCACTCACTCAGGATACGAACGCCTTTATCTACTCCGGTAACAACTGAGATAGTAGCTACAGCGGTAATACCTGCTATCAGCATGATCTGTGTATTCACATCACTGGATATGGTGGGGAATACATGGTTTAGCCCGGCAGCTACCTGTTTCACTCCAAAACCAAGTGAGGTGGCCAAACCAAAAACTGTCGCTATTACTGCCAATATGTCGATGATGTCACCAATCAGGCCATGGATACGCTCTCCCAGGAATGGGTAAAACACAGAACGGACTGTTAATGGGAGCTTCCTGCTGTAGGTGAAGTACGCCAGCGATAAGCCTACCAGAGCATAAATTGCCCAGGCATGGAGGCCCCAATGCAGAAAAGTGTAGTTCATGGCTTGCCTTGCAGCAGCGGGTGTGCCCGGCTCACCAAGCGGTGGTGTCTGGAAGTGGTTAATAGGCTCGGCTATACTCCAGAACAACAAGCCTATACCCATACCGGCGCTGAACAGCATGGCAAACCATGCCGAGGTGGTAAACTCAGGCTTAGCTTCTTTGCCGCCTAACCTGATGTTAGCAAACTTACCAAAGGCCATGTACAGGCAAAAGGCCACGAAGATGTTTACACTTAATATAAACAACCACCCCATACTGGATGTGATAGCACTTTGTACATCTGCAAAAAAAGCCTCGGCGCTTTCCTTGAAAATAAGTACTAGGGATATACTTATTATCAATAGGATGATCGAAGTCCAGAATACAGGGCCATTTACCTCCAGTCCAAGAGATTTCTTTTTATCACTTCTTACTATACTCATTCAGGCTATATTAAAAGAATCAGAAATAATATCCAAGGTTGATGTTAAAGCGCATGTGCCAGTCTGTTTCACCGGGCGTACCTGCAGCAAGGGCGTTTGTCCATTCCGGGCCTAGCCATGGGTGGTTGTATCCAAAGGCTGCGTCTGTATAAATATACATGGGGCCTGCTGTCCATAAGGCTCCCAGCACGTTCATGTGAGCGTTTTCAAAACCACTTACGCGCTTGTTATAGTAACCGTAGTTGTTGTAGATATCTATACCCTGCAGCAGCTTTGTACTAACCGGAATGTGGTAGGAAACACCTGCGGTGTAAACTTCCCCTTTATTCGCCACATTGTAATTGGCTCCGTAGGCACCCATTTCCACAAAATCAAGCTCAGCTCCGGCGGCATACTTCGGGTTAAAGTGGTAAAGCATGGCCTGCAGTTTTACGTTCCAGGGGCTGTGATCGGCTTTATATTCATAATGTACTGCTCCGGCGTAGCGGGTGCCGTTTCGCTCGGTGTTGAGGTTGTAAAGCAAGCCGCCCTGCAGCGAGACGCCGAGTTCGTGCGCCAGACTATCACCTAATCGCCGTACCACTTTAAAGTCAAGCTGGTTGTTCTCCTTGTTGCGCCCGGTAACATCATAGGAGTAGCGGTTAGGACTTGGGTCCGTTAGCGCAAACACAAACTCCTCGGCACTTTTATAATAAGCCGCCTGCCACTGCCATAGGCCTGTGTCGTGTATGTACTTTACGCCCATGTCGTGGTCATCCTCAAAACCAATATAATAGGTCATGTTAAAGAACCAGTTGTTGGAGTTATACTGCTGGATGCCGAACGGCACCTGGTTAAGGCCAACCTGTAGTTGCGATTGGTCCGAGAAATCGTACTGAAACCAGGCCTGTTTTAAAAAGGAGCCGCCAAAGGCTTGGGAATAGTGTCGGAATTCTGCGTTCAACTTGATGCCTTTATACTCGGCTTCAGCGTTCAAACGGAACACGTCGAAGCCAAAATCCCCACCACGTTCTAACTGATCATCTTTCCAAGTGGAGAGGTTGTAGTTAAAACGAACAGCGCCTCCTAATTTAAGGTACGGTTTGTCCTCAGGCTTCTCTTCAGGGTACTGCGCATGGCAAACTGTACTGAAGAGGAGAAGGAGGGGCAGGAAAAATAAAATCCGATGTAGTAAAGTTGTTTTCAATTGCACCTAGTGTTAAAGTATAATATTGCACTACATAAATGACGAAGTGAGACAGTAAAGGTTACTGAAGGTTAGGCTATGGGGGTGTATGACGTTTTTAAACAAGCAGACAAGCCTGGAAAAATAGCAGCAAAAACAAAAAGCCCCACAGGCATTTACCTGCAGGGCTTTTTGTTTTACAGTTTATACTTGCTGCTTAAAATATACGCATAAGCTGCTCGTCGGGGTATACTATTTCTTGGACTGAGGTCCTGGTACCGGGAAACCACGGTCACGCATTAAGGCATCGATCTTAGCATCGCGTCCACGGAACTGGCGGTATGCATCTGCCGGATCCATAGAGTTGCGTGGTGCAAACAGGTACTTCACCAGCTTAGCAGCTACCTCAGGATCATAGAACCCACCTGGTGCCTCAGCAAAAGCCTCAGCTGCATCAGAGGTCAGCACGTCAGCCCACAGGTATCCGTAATAACCAGTTGCATAGCCTTCACCAGAGAACACGTGTCCGAAATGAGGTGAGCGGTGGCGCATCACAATCTCCTTCGGCATACCTAGTTTAGATAGTGTTTCACGCTCAAATTTGTCCGGATCCAAACCGTTTGGATCAGCCAAGTGGAAGTGCATGTCCATCAGGGCAGAAGCAAGGAATTCGGTAGTGGCAAAACCTTGGTTGAAGGTAGAAGCTTTCTTGATTTTCGCCACCAGCTCCTTCGGCATCGGCTCACCAGTTTTGTAGTGCTTCAGGTAATTGTTAATCACCTTGTCAGTAGCCAACCAGCGCTCCAGCAACTGAGACTGGAACTCAGTATAGTCACGCACGCCGCTGTTCAGCGTAGGGTACTTCACGTTGGATGCCAGGAAGTGCAGTGCATGTCCGAACTCGTGGAAGAATGTTTCTGCATCATCCCATGAAACCAACACCGGCTCACCTGGAGCAGGCTTCACAAAGTTGGAGTTGTTAGACGACAGAACTGTCTCCTTGCCATCGAAAGTAGTGTGGGCGCGGTAAGTTGTAGCCCATGCACCAGAACGCTTGCCCTGACGTGCAAATGGATCCAGGTACCACAGACCAATATGTTCACCAGTGGTTTTATCTGTTACTTCCCATACTTTCACATCCTCGTGGAATACAGGCACAGAACCCTCTGGTACTGGCGTGAACTTGAAGTTGAAGAGCTCTCCAGCTGTAAAGAAGATAGCGTCCGTCAGGTTACCTAGTTCAAGGTACTGCTTCACCTCGTCAGAGTTCAGATCATACTTCTGCTGACGTACTTTCTCAGCATAGTAACGGTAGTCCCAAGGCTCAATCGTAATCTTGGTTTTGCTGGTCTTGTTAGCAACTTTCTGCATATCGGCTACCTCTTCCTTCACGCGGGCCAGGGCAGCAGGCCAAACGGCTTGCATCAGCTCCATAGCTGCTTCAGGAGTTTTGGCCATGCGGTTTTGCAGGCGCCACTGTGCATAGTTGTCATAGCCCATCAGCTTCACGCGCTCGTTGCGCAGCTTCAGGATCTTGGTGATGTTTTCGTTGTTGTCGTTCTCATCACCGTTGTCGGCACGTGAATAGTAGTTTTTCCAAACCTTCTCACGCAGCGCACGCTCATCAGAATAAGTCAGGAACTGGTCCATAGACGAGCGGGTGTTCGTAACAGCATACTTGCCTTCCTGTCCGCGGTCAGCTGCTGCTTTGGCCGCTGCCTTCACGAAAGACTCCGGCAGGCCGCCCAGCTGGTCTTTGGTAAGGTAAACTACATACTTCTCTTCGTCGGCCAGAATATTGTTAGAGAACGAAGTATAAAGTGACGAAAGCTCTTTATTGATCTCAGCATAACGCTGCTTTTTCTCCGGGCTCAGGTCAGCGCCTTCCATGGCGAAGCCTTCGTACACGAGCTGCACCACGCGCTGCTGATCAGCAGGAAGCGGGTTCTTTTGAGCGTTTTCGTAAACAGTTTTGATGCGCTGGAACAGCTTTTCGTTTTGTGAGATCTTAGAGTTGAACTCAGAGATTTTAGGAGCCAACTCTGCCTGAATCTCTCTAAACGCTGGTGTAGACACATTGCTGCTCCAGATGCCGTAGTACGTGAACACGCGGTTCAGCTCCTTGCCAGCTCTTTCCATCGCCTCGATGGTGTTTACAAAAGTGGCAGGTTCAGTTTTATTGGCGATCGCCTCAATTTCAGCCAGGTTAAGAGCCATTGCTTTCTCCATGGCTGGCTTCAGGTCGGCCAGGTTCATCTTATCAAAAGCAGGAACGCCGCCATACGGCCCGGTCCACTCTTTCAATAGCGGGTTGGTTTCGGTCTGAGGTTGCTCCATTGCCGTAGTCGTTTGCTGTGAGCCCTGTTGCTTTTGCACAGAGGTGCAGCTTGCTAAAGCCAGCAGGGCAACTAAGCCCGATTTCTTACCGGCTGTTATAATCTGATTATGCATCATTTTAAAGTGGGTGAATTAGGTAGTTGCAAAACTATTGCACAAGTTACTAAAAATAATGGAGATTAGTTTTTAGGCCTACAAAGAAAGGGTTTGAGCAGGGCCGCTAAGAAAGTATTCTTAAAGTAGTTGCTATTGTAACACAGAATCTATTATTTAGGTCCATGATTAAGATGAACAGCAATAACCTATACTACTATTATTACTGCATAAGCCTCTCACGGGATTTAGGTACAGGCTGTTGTTGACTTTACATGATACTGATACCTTTTAAGTCCCGGCTTGCCGGGACTTTTTGTTTATAACTGATTTAACTCAACTAGTGCAGGATGTAAGTGTCCCAGCGTCGCCAAGTACCGGATGCCGGAATTGCACTAGTATACTCAACTAACACAGAAGCATTCTATGAAAGTAATAACCATAATTGGATTGGGTTTGATAGGTGGCTCAGTTGCCCGCGACCTGCGAAGAACGGGCTTTGCCTCAAGTATAATAGGAGTGGAGCAAAGCTCGCAGCATGCAGCTACTGCTCTACAACTAGGGCTTGTAGAAGAAGTACTTCCGCTGCAAGAGGCAGTAGCACAGTCTGATGTAGTGGTACTGGCCATACCTGTTAATGCCATTGCTACTATGCTGCAGCCCGTGTTAAGCCTGTTGCCTGAGAAAGCTATACTTATAGATTTTGGCTCAACAAAAGGCTTGCTTTGTGAGCAAGTTCGAAACCATGCAAAGCGACAGCAATATGTAGCTGCACACCCCATTGCAGGAACGGAGAACTCAGGGCCTACGGCAGCCTTGGAAGGCTTGTATGCCGGAAAGACTAACATTGTCTGTGAACGTGAGTTATCATCTGATGCTGCCATGGCTGTTGCAATGGAACTGTTTGAGGCGCTTGGCCTGCAAACTGTTTTCATGGACCCTGAAGCGCACGACAAGCATCTTGCTTACATTTCGCACCTTTCGCACATTAGCTCTTTTGTGCTAAGTATGACAGTACTGAATGTTGAGAAGGAGGAAAAGGATATTTTCGCCCTTGCCGGCAGTGGTTTTGCCTCAACAGTGCGCCTTGCTAAAAGCTCACCAGCCATGTGGGCTCCAATTTTTGAGCAAAACAGCACTTATCTAAATAATGCACTGGAAGAGTACATCACATTACTTAAAGACTTCCAGCAGCATTTACATAACCGTAATTCTGATAAGCTCTGTAAGATGATGGAGGAGGCTAATAAAATAAGACCTGTATTAGAAGGTAAGAGTCAGTAAAACTGTTTAGATAAAAATAAAGGAAGTATAAATATCCCTTTCATGAGGTTCAAGGATATTCCATTTAATGCGATAGTGCTCTTGTGCTTCCAGAGTTTAGATTTACACCATCTTTCTGGAGTTATAAAGTTGTGTAATCTGCTTTAAGGCAAACTTTTAAGAAATTCATGTACCTACTTGTAATTTAATAATTTTGATGCAAATTGCATCGGCAGAGGACATTGTAAGCCTAAGCCTGTAGGTGAATAATTATAGTTGAATGGAAATCGCGTCTGAAGAAGTCTTTCAGAACAGTTTTGTAAGGGTGCTGTATAATAAGGCGGCTTCATTACTCATCATAAAATGGACCCGCCAGATAGACCTGGAGGAAAGAAAAGAAGGTTTTTCATGGGCGCTGGACTTTTCTATTAGCCAAAGTGTAAAGTATTGGTTAATAGATGATGAGGAAATTTTTATCATCACATCGCAGGAGCAAGAGTGGGTTGAAGGCCCCTGGACAGAACTGGTGGCCACTTCCGGAATACTGAAAATAGCTGTGTGCCTGCAGGACCATTACAACAGCTTGGCAACGCTCACTGATTTCACCCGAAGAGCAAAGGACAATTATCTCCGCCACGGTGTAACACAGCACGAGGTTTTCATGGATGTACAAACTGCCTTGGAGTGGCTCCTGACAAAAGAAGAGTAGCGCTCTGTCTGTCTTTGCGTAGGTAGTCAACTTAAATCACAGCAACATTTCTCCTTTCGAATTAATTGTGCCAGCCTTGTCAGCTGTGGCAGCAGCAAATTAACCCTGGTATAGCTATACTAAACAATAGAAACTTGCGTAGAATATATTGTATCATCAGCAAGTTTCAGCCATGTATACTACTGTATTCAAATTTGAGGAAGGGAGCGCTTTTGTTAAGAACAAACGACCTGTTGGCCTAGAGATCAAAAACAGGCTATTGTGGCAGGCTGTTCGTCTCTCTAGAACAGGTAAAAATGTTTTTAAAGAAGGCTTGGTTATCTATACACCTATTCCTTCATATTTAGAAGGCCCTACCACATTAGAGGTATACTGGGATTTTAAAAGTCCTGAGGAGTACTACAGTGGCATGAAAAATGCTTCTTAGTATAGTATAACAAAGCCTGTATAAGCAATTTCTTTTTCCGTTTGTCCTCGTATACCATCTACATGAACCTCAACCTATTTAACACCCACTCCCTTGCCGGAAGATTGGAAATAATTGTTGCGCATGGGAATTTTATCGCCTATCGTGGTAGAAGAGGCTACCGGATTGAGCTATACGACCTAGGCAGCTTTTTTGCTGAGATCTGGTATAACCCAGAAAATAACTACATAAGTTTAGTAAGAGGATTCAAAAGTAAGAAGGCGCTCGAGCCTTACATTAACCAGATTAACCTGATGGAGATGTTCGACTGGTAGAGACTCTGATTCCAAAGCCTGCTACACTTTCAGCATTGATACCTTTTACACCCAACTAAAGAAGATATACTCTAAAGCCTTGCAGCCACAAAAATGCAGGGCTTTTTTATGCGCGAAACAAACCAAAATGAACAGTCTGAGGTACTCTAGGCAACCTATCGTAGTTGCACCTCAACATTGCAACAGCTTAATGTTGATTAGTAAACCAATGTATGTTTTTTTAATTTGCGATTTGAAGACCCTTTAGTTGGAACTTAAGCTCATTTAATGAACATCATAAGAAACCTAAAGATCAGGGATAAGCTATTGCTACTGCTTTCCCTGTTGCTATTCCCGCTCATTTACTTTATAGCTACAACAGTAGTACAGGAGCTGGAAAAAAATGAGGAACTAAAACATGAGGTTTATCAACTCGAAGAGTCAGAAAGGATTTCTAACCTCATACACGCTTTCCAAAGAGAAAGAGCACGCACACTGGCTGTGGCTGAAGGAGACTCCTCTTTTTTATCGGAAGCTAAGAGAAGCCAAAATCTGACGGATATAGAGCAAAGAAAGCTTGTAGCCTTTCTCGAAGCTTCAGGAAAGACTGTGCCGGAACTTGCACAGCTCAGTGAGTTACCGAAGTATCGTAGAGCCTTGGGGCAGAACAAGCTGGATATAGAGGAATACAGAAACTATTCTACTGAGGTAATTACCAGCCTTCTAAAAAGTATAGATGCCAACACAACAGGTATAGATAACATGCAGATTGCTTTGCAGCTGCACAGCTTCAGGCTGATGACAGATGCAAAGGTGCAGCTTGGCAGGATAAGAACTTGGGTGGTTAGGGGCACTGTGGGAGGTGGCTTCTCTTACAAGGATTATGCTGCATTAGCTGTTATAGAAAGCATGTATCATAAGTCTCTTGCAGATGTACAGTCACTTATAGATCAGGAGACCATAGATGAGCTACAGAAGGTAACTTCTTCTGAAAGTTATGCCAGGTCAAATGCTTTATTACAGGCCGTCGAAAACAAGCCAAACCTAGACCTTTCCAGCTATAACTCAACTGCCGTTTTTAATGACTTCTCCCAAAGCATTGAAGGCCTGCGAAATGTAGAAACACTGCTGATAAATAAGGTAAGGCAAAGAGTGCAGGCAGAAAGCGAGGAGAAGCAGAAGAACGTAATGCTTCTGATAGGTGGTTCAGTCATCATTTTTAGCCTTGTTTTCCTGCTAGCCTTCTATATCATAAACCTTGTTTCCAGTTCATTATCCAGCCTAAAAACAGCTGCAGACAGAATTCGTTTAGGAGCCACAGACGTTGCGATCAATATTGACAACAAAGATGAGATTGGGAGCCTTGCTTCTTCCTTTCAGGGTGTAGTGGAAAGAAACATTTCCCTTTCGAGAGTGGCCAAAGCCATTGGCGAGGGAAATTATAATGTGGAAGTTGAGGCACAAAGCAGCGATGATATGCTCGGCATGTCTATACGCGACATGAGAGATAACCTGCGTGCCTTTACCACAGATAACAATAACCGCAACTGGATATTAACAGGTATTTCCGAACTGAGTAACCTGGTAAGCGGGGAGAACTCCATCGATAAGGTAGCGGAGAAAGCTGTCAAATACCTATGCGATTATACTAATTCAGAGGCAGGGGTATTATACCTGCATAACGACAATGGTGTGCTGGAGCCAGCAGCCAACTATGGTGTACAGTATACCAAAGAGCAGTTGCCGTCTTTTAATGTAGGCACAGGTAAAGTTGGAGAGGCCGTAAGTGAGCGAAAAGTAAAGCTACTGGAAGGTGTGCCTGATGAGTATATGAAGGTAAGAACAGGTCTTACCGAGATTGAGCCTGCTTCTATCATCATTCTGCCGCTGTACTTTGCCAACAACATGGTAGGGGCGCTGGAGCTGTGCTCTCGCCAGCCCTACACAGAGTTGCATCAAAAGTTCTTTGATACAGCCTCTGAAAGAGTGTCGGTTGTTATACATACCCTGAAAGCGCATCTGCAAACGCAGGAACTACTGTACGAAACGCAGAACCAGGCCGAGGAGCTGGAAACGCAGCAGGAGGAGCTGCGCCAGCTGAATGCTGAGCTGAAGGCTTCGGAGGAGGAGCTGCGTGTTAACCAGGAAGAACTTCAGGAGAAGAATTCGGAGCTGGAAGAAAAAGCGCAGTTACTGGAGGAGCAATACGAAGCCGTTAGAGTTAAAAACAAAGCGCTGGAAGATGCCCGTGAAGCTATCGAGTTGAAAATACAGCAGGTAGAGACGGTGAGCAAGTATAAGAGCGACTTTTTGGCCAACATGAGTCATGAGTTACGTACGCCGCTCAATAGTATCCTGATCCTTTCGAGGCTTCTAGCTGATAATGTAGAGAACACGCTTTCTACGAAGCAGATCGACCACGCTCATATCATTCATAAATCTGGTAACGACCTGTTGAAGCTTATCAACGAAATTCTGGACCTGTCGAAGATTGAGTCAGGTATGGTGAAGCTGGAAACAGAGGAGATTAAGGTAGCTGATATCTCCATGGCGCCGATGTTCCGTGAGATGGCTGCCAAACGAAAAATCCGCTTCAGCGAAAACCATGCAGCAGATATTTTTGACACAATAGTTACTGACCGCTTCCGCCTCGAGCAGATTCTCAGAAACTTTATAGGCAACGCCATCAAGTTTACTGATGAGGGAGGCGAGGTTGAGCTGTCAGTATATCCGGTGCACCGCAGGCCAAACTTCAGATCAGAGAGATTGCGCGAACAGCAGGATATTATCGCCTTTGCTGTGCGTGATACTGGTATAGGTATACCTAAAGATAAACAGGAGCAGGTGTTCGATGCCTTCCAGCAGGCCGATACGTCCACTACCAGAAAGTACGGTGGCACAGGGCTTGGCTTAACCATCAGTAAAGAACTCGCTACTTTGTTGGGCGGGGAGCTGATGCTGGAAAGTGAGCTTGGCGTGGGTAGTACCTTCACCTTATACTTGCCAAGGGTACCTCATACCGAAACCAGAAAAGAAGAGCCAGTACGAGCGAGCATGCCTGCACCTGAGAGCAAGGCCGAAACAATAAGCAATGTGTTTGAACGCATGGAGCAGGACGAGAAGAAGAACATTTCGGTGCTTATTGTGGAAGACGACAAAGGCTTTAGCGATATACTGGCTGACTTTGCCACAGCCAAGAACTTTAAGGTGCACCAGGCTTACACTGGGCAGGATGGTATGCGCCTGGCACGCCAGGAAAAACCGGATGCTATGCTGCTCGACATACACTTGCCGGATACTACTGGTTGGGACATCCTGAAAGAGATTAGGGCAGACAAAGACCTGCGCCACACAAACGTGCATGTAATGTCGGCTTATGATAAGGAGGTAATCGGTGAGTTTGCCGATAATGAAGAGTACTTGCCTAAGCCTGTAACGTTAGAAATGTTGAACAAGGCATTCACGTCTATCTCTACCACTTCCGGGACCTTTATCGAAAATATTCTGATCGTAGAGGACAACGAGATAGAAAACAAGGCAGTGGCAGAGCTGTTGCTTGCACATGGGCTAAAGTCTACATCTGCTTATTCTGCCGAAGAAGCTGAGCAAGTGCTGGCCAAGCAAAAAGTCGATTGTATCATCCTGGACCTTAACCTGCCAGGCATGAAGGGATATGACTGGATGAAGAAAGTGAAATCTCAGCAGGGCCTTTCCGATATTCCAATCATCATCTACTCCGGCAAAGACCTGAGCGAAGAAGAGGAAGCAAAACTGAAGGAGTTTGCCAATACCATTATCATCAAAAATGAGTACTCTTACCTGCGCCTGCTGGACGAGGTACAGCTGTTCCTGCACAAGGTAGACCAGAAGCTGCCGCCAGGTAACGAATTTAAAATGAAGCTACATGTGCCGGAAGAAGTGCTTCGCTCTAAGAAAGTGCTGTTGGTGGATGACGATGTACGCAATATCTACTCGTTGAGCAGCCTGCTTGAGCTGCATGGCATGCATGTGGTGACTGCCTACGATGGAAAAGAAGCACTGCAGAAGCTGGAGAATGATAAGGGCATTGATATGGTGCTGATGGATGTGATGATGCCGGAAATGGACGGAATTGAGGCGACAAAACGTATCAGGGCTGATTTACGTTTCAAGCATCTCCCAATCATTTCACTCACAGCGAAAGCCATGAAAGAAGACAGAGAGAAGTGCCTGAAAGCAGGTGCGTCTGATTATATACCTAAACCAGTAGATACGGAGAAATTACTTACCCTAATGCGGGTGTGGCTGTATGAAGCTTGAGAACGAGGCACATTTTGAGCAGGAGGTTGAGGCGCTCATACAAGATATTCATACCCAGTATGGGTACGACTTTGGCGGATATGCAAGAGCTTCGGTTTATAGAAGGATCAAGCGGTTTCTGGGTCAGAAAGGCCTGGCCTCTGTAGAAGAGCTGAGAGGTGCGCTGTTTGCTAACAGCTACTTTTTTGAGAACTTTCTGCAGGAGGTCACTGTGAACGTAACCGAGATGTTTCGCGACCCTGCGTTCTTTCTGTCGCTACGCGCTAATGTGCTGCCCATACTTTCTACCTATCCCTACATTAAGATTTGGGATGCAGGCTGCTCGACCGGGGAAGAGCTTTTTTCGCTGGCCATTCTGCTGGAAGAGGAAGGACTGCTGGGCAGGACCAAGATTTATGCTACCGACATCAATCAAAAGGTACTGAAGCAGGCAAAAGAAGGTATATTCTCAGTCTCTAACATGGCGTCTTATACTGCAGGATATTATGCTGCAGGGGGTAAACGAGAGTTTTCAGGCTACTACCGGAGCAACTATGGAAACGTGAAGTTTGACTCATCTCTGGTGAAGAACGTGGTTTTTTACCCGCACAACCTGGCCACTGACTCCTCCTTCAATGAGTTTCACCTGATTCTGTGCCGCAATGTGCTCATTTACTTTAACCGTGAGCTGCAGGAGCGGGTTTATAGGTTATTTGATGAGAGTCTGGTAAGCCTGGGGTACCTGGCGCTGGGCAAGAAAGAGACTTTAGCTATGTCGAGCATCAGTACCAGCTATAATATTGTAGACAAGAGTAATCGCATATACCGTAAGGCAAGCTGATGATAAAATCGTCGAAGATTGTAGTAATGGGAGGGTCTTGGGGAGGCCTGCAAGCATCACTATCTGTTCTGAAAGAGCTACCTGCCACTTATCCTATTCCTATTGTGCTGGTGTTGCACCGCCTGCGCAATTTCGAAGGTAGCCTGCCGGAGCTGTACGACAGCAAAACCTTACTTAAAGCCGTGGAGGTGGATGAGAAGGAGGAGGCTCTGCCTGGGCACGTATACTTGGCTCCCTCTAATTACCATGTGCTGCTCGAGAAGGACCAAACGTTTTCGCTGGACGATTCTGAGCTGGAAAATTACTCCAGGCCAGCCATAGATGTTACCTTTACAAGTGCTGCCGATGTGTATGGCAGCAACACCATAGGTATTTTGCTAAGTGGAGCCAGCCGCGATGGCAGTGCAGGCCTAAAGTATATCTCCGACAGGGGAGGGACTGTAGTGGTGCAGGACCCAGCAGAAGCCGAATTAGACACCATGCCACTAGCAGCCATCGATCAAGTTCCTGATGGAGAAATTATGAATTTAGAGCAAATTCAAGCATATTTACTTTCCTTGACATGATCATAGACCCACAACCTAACATACCTGCTTTGGCGTCTGACGTGCATCCGGTAAAGATCCTCCTGGTGGATGACAAGGCCGAGAACCTTGTGAGTCTGGAGAGCCTGCTTGCTAAGGAAGATGAGAATATCTCTTACCTGTTTGCTAACTCCGGTGAAGAGGCCCTGAAAATTGCCCTACAAGAGGAGCTTGCTCTAATTATGCTGGATGTGCAGATGCCCGGCATGAACGGCTATGAGGTGGCCCGCTACCTGCGCGATATCTCTAAAACCAGGGATATTCCCATCATTTTTGTAACGGCCATCGATAAGCAGGATGTGCATGTGATTGAAGGCTTTGAGGCAGGTGCCGTAGATTTCCTGTTCAAGCCTTTGCACCCATACATTACCAAAGCCAAAGTATCCACTTTCGTTAAGTTTTACCAGCAAAAGAAAGAGCTGGAGAAAGTAAATAAGCTTGCTCTGGAAGTAAACGAAGAGCTTGAGGAGCGGGTAAAAGAGCGCACCAAAGAGCTTACCAGGGTAAATAAGGACCTGGACAACTTCGTATACACAGCCTCCCACGATCTTAAAGCTCCGATCAACAACATAGAGGGCCTGATGGTAGCCCTGCGCGAAACTATGCAGGAGAAACAGCTGGACCAGGAGGAAGTGGTGCCGCTTATGGATATGATCAGCGGTGCTATCGGCCGGTTTAAGCTTGCCTTACAAGACCTGACGGAAGTAGCGAAGGTACAGTACGAAGAAGCTGTCAATCAGGAAAGCATCAGCTTTAAAGAGGTGCTGGAAGATGTAAAACTGAACATCAAAGATCTGATTGCGAAGTATGACGCTGATGTAGTGGATGACTTCTCTAAAGCACCGGATGCTGTTTTCTCAAGAAAGAACCTGCGCAGTATACTTTACAACCTTGTGTCTAACGCTATTAAGTATAGCTCCCCGGAAAGAAAGCCTGAGGTAAAAGTCTCTACGAAATTAGTGGATGGTTATACCTTGCTCACGGTTCGGGATAACGGGCTTGGCCTCAGAAAACAAGATCAGCAGAAAGTGTTTGGCATGTTTAAGCGCCTGCACGCACACGTAGAAGGAACAGGCGTAGGACTGGCTATTGTGAAAAGAATTGTGGAGAACTGTGACGGGCGGATAGAATTTGAGAGTGAGCTAGGGAAAGGTACCGTATTTAACGTATACCTGAAGAATTAAGCACACACTGTAGCCCTACAATTACCCAGCAATCTGACGAAGAGCTGGTACTGCAGCAATAAGACTATGGAAGAACAAAATAAACGTGACAAGCAGGCTATCCTGCAACTATATAACCAAGTACTACCTGCTCTGGCAGAGCACATCCACCGGAGCGTTACACCTGTAATATCCCTCTTCGACAACTTTAACCTGGAGCGGCTCCTCGATACCTGGACAAAAGATCCTGCGTCAGATTCGTCAGTAGAAGTAAGCATCGAAAACGGCAACATTCAGCAGTTAGGGCTAAGGCTTAGGCTGGAAGGTTTCATGAAGCCGGGTGTGGAAGCCTTTGACCTGACAAAAGACCTCCTGTTTAAGCTGGAGCACGATAGCTATACTGTAGGGCCAGATAAGAACATAAGCTGGCTCGAAAAAGGATACCTGCAGCGTTGGGAAAATAATGAATATGAGATGGTAGCTTCCCGGTGGAGCGAAGAGCTGATCGACTTGCTGACAGAGCGCCTGGAAAAGCTAACTTAACTTTCCGACTATGAAGTCGCCTGCTTTTGTTAAACCAGTTAGCTGGCTCTACGCACTGTTTTTAGTGCTGAGCCTTTCTGCTTGCAACTCCTGCCAGGCTCAGAAACAACCAAAGGAAGCGGGCGCTTATACTACAAAAACGCCACACCGCGACGGCATTGGCAAAGTATACATGGGCCGTGAGATAGCTGGAGTCATGAGTGCCTCAGGAGGTGCCTGGCTGGAGCGGGACTCGCGGCAGGAGGAGGAAAATGTAGCCTTGGCCATAGAGCATATGGAGTTACTCCCTAATAGCGTTGTGGCTGACATTGGAGCTGGTACAGGTTACTATACCTTCCGTATCGCTCCCAAGGTGCCTGAAGGAAAAGTATACGCTGTAGATGTTCAGGATGCTTTTATCTCGGCGCTGAACAAAAGAAAGGAGCAGTTGGCGCTGTCAAATGTGGAGGTGGTAAAAGGCGGTAATCAGCGTATTAACCTGCCAGACAATACCCTCGATTTAGCCATCATGGTAGATGTATACCACGAGCTAGAGTATCCACAGGAAATGTTACAGGCTATACACAAGGCACTTAAACCAGGTGGTAAGTTACTACTGCTGGAGTACCGTGCCGAAGATCCCTCTATCCCCATCAAAGAATTACACAAAATGAGCACAAGCCAGATAAATAAAGAACTTACCGTCAATGGCTATAGGCTCTACAAGCAAAATGGTTTTCTGCCGATACAACACTTCCTGATGTACCAAAAAGTAGCAGATTAACTGCTTTTATCTTTTCTTCTGGTACTGAGTACCACTCTCCTACGAGTCCGGTTACTCCATTTTGATAAATAATTTACAAAAATTATAAGTTTGATATTCAATTAGTTATTGGTTGTTAAAAAGAGGTTAAGCCGGAGTGGCATACATATTGTAAATCTACCCGATAGTTACGTGACTGATTAAAAACATTTTATGAACACGTTTATGAAAAAGGGAAAATACGTTTTCGGTTTGGTCTTTATAGTATCGATCTTACTGAACATACCAGGTATGGCACAAGATAGAAAGGTAAGCCCACAGGCTAAAGGTGCTGTAATTGGAGCTGCCACTGGTGCGGCTGCAGGTGCTATTATACATAAGCGCAACCGTGTGGTTGGCGGTGTAGTAGGTGGTGTTGTAGGAGGCGGTGCAGGCTATGCCATAGGCAAGCGCATCGACAATAAGAACAAAGCTGAGGAAGCAGAAAGAGCTGCAGAGGCGGAAAGAATAGCTGCAGCAAACAGAGCTGCCGAAGAAGCAAGAGCTGCAAGAACAGTGGCTGTAAGCAAGCCGGCTCCAAAAGCTACTCCAGCACGAAAGGCAGTTACTGCCAAGCGTGAAGCTGCTCCTGCTCAGCAGGCGTTGGTTGCTCAGAACCAGGTGGTGGTGCCTTATGCTGCCTACCAGGAGGTTCAGGACCCAATCATCAGCCTTGGCTATTTGCCTAACTTGTCTTTCGGAGTATCAAACACAGCATACCCTACTTCTGAGGTTAGAAGAAAAAGCTGGTAACATCTTTACTGTTGTTCTGTAGCAGGTGCTGCACGAAAGCAGCCTTGCTACAGAAATTAACGACTCAGACATTCAAAGCATTAAAAATCAGACTTATGAAACGCTATTTATATTTTCTGCTCTTTGCATCCTTATTTACCGCCTGTACCCAGAAGGAAGATGCGGTAAGCGTGCAAAACCTTAATCAGGAATTTATTGGTGCCTGGAATAGTAATGACCCTGAAAAGGTGATTTCTTACCTGGCCGAGGACGTACAATTTATCCAGGGCGAAACGCACTTCAGAGGAAAGTCCGATGTGGCAAACAGATGGGTAAAAGATACCTACACTACTATCAGCGATTTAAAGACTAACGTAGTGAGCAGCGGTACTGACAGTGAGATGGCATACGAGGCAGGTACATTTTCTGTAGATGTATTGTCTGAAGGGCCTGATCAGCCAAACGGAATCGGCGAAGGTAACTTTATCCTGCTCTGGAAGAAAACCACTGAGGGCGATTGGAAGCTTAGCTATGCACAGCTGGAGGGGCTGCCGGTTCAGGTGAAGAATTAACATGAAGAACGTAATACTTAGTTAGCAGCTTAAGCTGCATACAAACAAAAAGCCAAGCAGGTACACCTGCTTGGCTTTTTGTTTTAGCTGCGCCTGCTTCTGCGTAAAGCAATAATGGTAAGTATAAACCTGCTGCCTTAGCACCACCAAAGCAGCAGGTTCTTTGGCTCTATACTTAATTAGAGTACAGTCGTTTCAGAATGTGTTCCTAATGCTTCAGGATCAGTTTAAGAGATTCGGAAGCAGAGTCGCTTACAATACGTGCAATGTATACACCTTCTCTAAGGCTCTCTCCCTGCACATCAACCTTAACCTGCTCATTCGCCATGGCTGTGCCTGCTTTGAGTTGCTTTACTAATGTACCCTGCATATCATACAGGTTTACTGTATAATTACCAGCTTGCTGCAATGTAAACTGAACAGTTGCTTTGTCGCTGAAGGTAGTAGGGTAGGCTATGGCCTGTATTGCCTCCTGCTGCAGTACATTCTGGCAAGGGCTTGCTACCACTTCCTGTTTGTAGAACCTGATATCGTCTATGGCACCTGAGCCAGATAGCCTCCATGGATCCCTTCTGCCGTCAAGCACAACTTTCATTTTCATTACGCCCATTGTATTACCTAAGCTTAGGGTTTGCTGACTGTTGTTGCCTAAAGCTTTTAGCTTAAACCTTTGTATCTCGTTATCCTCCCCATCATAAAGATACACCCATGACTCATCCTCATACTCGTCAATATCGAGTACTTTTATCGACTCCATGAAGACAGGGCCTATGGCTGAGAAATCCAAAATCAATTCCCCGCCCCACTCGTTATCATCCGGAACGTCAGACAAATCTTTGTTTACTATCAGCACATTTCCCCAGTCCTTGGTGTAAAGGTCTGCATCATCGCCGGTAGGTGCCTGGGAGTCGAATATAGCAGCGTGATTTTCCGGTGCAAAGAAGATTGGGTAGCCTTGGTTACGCTTTCTACCTGTCACAGCAATAGGACCTAGCTCTGTATTGATAGTTGAGATCAACCCTTTCTTTTCATCGTTGAAATCGATCAGATACCTTTCTACAAGTAGCTCAGTGGATTCTGGTGTTACTACAACTGTACGGGTGGCGATGCAGCCAGTCTCTGGGTTTGTTACTGTAACAGTATAATCACCGGCCACGGTAACAGTAGGATTCTGCTCGTTGGAAGTATAGCCGTCCGGGCCGGTCCAGCTGTAGTTTAAGTCTTCTTTATCTGATGAGGCCGTAAGCTGTACAGAGCCGCTTGCGCAGTAGAGTTTGCCGCCGGTGGCGGTTAGGGCCGGGCTCTCTTCGCGGGTCACAACCACGGTGTCCTGTAATCTGCAGCCATTAATAGAATTATCCATTATCAAAATATAAGTGCCCGGCGCATCTACTACAGGGGTAGGAGTTCTGGCCCCCGAAACAATATGGCCTCCTTCATTTGCTAACCATATTAAGTGAACCCCTCGCTCCATATTTCCTTCCAGCTGCACAGAAGGAGACGTACAGGTCAGTTGCTTGTCCGGACCTGCACTGCCCTTCGGATAAATAGGAGGGTATACGGTTTGACTGGCCGAGGCAGAGTGACCTGTGGTGGTATCAGTGACGGTCAAGATGTATTCACCGGGCACCTGTGCATGAATTTCCTGTGACGTTGCTGAGAAGTTATCTGGGCCTGTCCAGCTGTAGGAGATTCCTTCAAATTTATACTCACCATTTACAGTAGCACGCCCAACTAGACCACTGCCTGGGCCGTTGCACTCTAATGTGCTGCTTCCTGTTAAGCCTATTTTCGCTTCTAGAGGTACAATGACTTCATAAGTCACAACCATTTCATCCTGCATTGTGCAACCGGCTGGGCTTGTAAGGGAAATGGTATAGGTGCCTGGCGCGTCGACAGTAGGTGTATAAGTGTTTGCTCCAGACACAATATTGCCGCCGTCGCTGGCTTCCCATGATACATGGTAAAAATTGTACGCTTTACCCTGCAGCTTTAAAGAGGTGTCTGATGAGTACATCACTAAGTCAGGACCAGCATAGTCACCCGGAAAGCCAGGCCCATATACTATATACTCTTTAGAGGTTGCCAGGCCATTAGCATCTCTGGCAGTGAACCTGTACCAGCCAGGAACTGACACTACTATATCTTTTTGGGTAGACTCGAAGCTCGCAGGTCCGGTCCAGTGGTAGCTGAAGCCTTCTTCAGTAAGAACATCATCAACGTATACTTGGCCTTCCATTAAGACCTCCGTGACGGCGCAATCTAATATGTTGCCGGTTTCAGAGGTGTTCACTTCTAGTCTGATTGCGTTTGCTTCAGACTGAAAACCAAATCCAGATTTTGCTACTGCATTAGTATTGGCTACAATGAATATAGTCATGCAGATATAAATGAAGCACAGAAAATGGTTGACTTGCTGCCTTTTAGAGGGTGTGTCTTGCATGCTGTAACTGTAAATTTTTTTCATAGCGTTTTATGTAAGAATATTTGGTTAGTAAAGTCAAAGCGGGGCCATGCAGATGAACTCACTGGCTTCACCGCTTTTAGGAACTTAGTTATGTTGAATAAGGTGGATTTCAGCTGATGCCCATATAATTTGTAGAGAGGTAACCATCAGATAAAGAGGAGTTAAGTGTTTTTTTGCATAGGCTTGGATTAAGTGTTATTGTGTTTAAACATTGTTATTGCCCCAGTAAAATGCATTGCACATGATTTCTGAAATACACAATACTGATTTTTGTAGATTTTGCTAATGATAATTACAACAGTGCAACTCATTTACAGCATTGGTGACAAGCCTTTATATATTGTATTTGTGAATGATGTTTAGAAGAATGGGTAAAGTGTTCTATTTCCTGAGTACAAAGCATGTAGAATAAAGTGAACGGAGTTGAGTAGAAAATTTAAGATGAAGTTATTGTACAATTTTTTGATTAAAGACATTAAGAGTTAATGCAATTAAGCAGCGGGTATAATAGGACCATTCTTCTATAGAACAGGCTCAGTGAGATTTATATTAATAGCTTCCTGCTACTATATTTGTAGCTATGAACTCCATTAAACTGAGCTCTTATTACCGCCTCTATGCCTTCTCCGACTATCAAAGTATGAAGTCTGCTTTGCCCTATATGAGGCAGGTGGTGTTGGCCAAAGGACTAGCAGAAGTAGAGGAGTCGGAGGCACGGCGTTATGTGTGGCGCATCAGTGGGAAGGGCTACAAAAATTACCTGGAGCCCTATAGCACCCAGAGCACCAAAGGATCTGGAATTACCTCTCTCATCACAGCGCTACAGTCTCTGTATAAGCGCAATGGCTTTTCTGCCCGCTATATTGTAATTGAACGCGGATGATAGGTCTAACTTTTCGCAGGCACTAGTTATTTATACACATTAAATTGTGTTTTATTTCCTTTATTTTGTACAAATAATGATGTAAACTTATGCTTATTTGTATATAAGAACTGTGAACATAGTTCTCAGAGCGTATGAATAAGCTGTTTAAAATAGCCAAAGCTACTGTATTATCAGTGGTTTTGGCGCTGTGCCTGCACAGCCAGGCCCTTTCCCGAAATGCTCAACAGCAACCAGTAGCCAGTGGAGATACAGTGTGGGTTGTAGTAAACCATGTAAAGCCTGACATTCGGGAACAGTTTGAGCGGTTTGTTTATGAGACCTTCTGGCCAGCCTCTAAAAAGTTAAACAGCAATGCACAGCGTGCTTTCAACCACACACGTGTGCTAAACCCTGTAGGTCCCGAAGAGGATGGTACTTATACCTATGTTTTCTTGATGGACCCTGTGATTAGTGGAGAGGACTACCATATTGATAGCCTTCTTAGGAAAATGTATAGTGAACAAGAGGCCAATGCTTACTACAAACAGTTTGAGGAAACTCTGGCCAGAGGAGGAGAAGTGTATGTAGTTGTTCAATCCCAATTGCTGGGAGGAAGAGCAAACCGGTGATGAAATATAGTTGAATGGGGGCAGAAGCAAGAGTTAGAAATCCATACCTAATGATATTTGCCCTACATCCTTCAGCTCGTTCAGGTCTTTGTAAAAGTGTTTTACTTTCAGGTTTTCCGGCACAATAACATAGAGCATAATTTTAGAATTGTGCTTGTTCCTGGACTGTGACACACTGATGTTCTTTGTGATGATGCCATGCTTTTCTAGAATGGCAAATACCTTACTTGTCTCAATCTTAGCAGACTGAAAACTAATTTTCAGCGTCTTCAGAGAGCCGCCGTTAAAGATCTTTCTTCCTATCTTATCCAGTATGGCGAGTACAAAAAGCAGGAGAAGCGTTACGATAACGGCCGCTTCGTACATTCCTGCTCCTACTGACAGGCCTACTGCAGCAACAGCCCATATGGTGGCCGCAGTTGTTAGCCCATGCGTATTTCCTCCCAGCCTGAAAATAGCTCCGGCACCCAAAAAGCCTATGCCCGAAACCACCTGGGCTGCAATCCTACCTGGGTCCACATTAGGGTATTCAGAAAACTGCTGCGGAATGTAAATAGAAATGAGCATCAGCAGGCAGGAAGCAACCGAGATAACCATGTGGGTTCTTAATCCAGCATTCTGCCGTCGGCTTTCCCTTTCCCAGCCCAAGAGGCCTCCCAGCAATGTGCTTAAGAATAACCTGATGACAATGCTGCTTAAAGAGATTTCTGTTGATGCTAGAATTGATAAATCCATAGGGTATTTGTAGAGCAAGTAATTCAGAAAGCTTTACTGTTGTTGCTTCTGAAGAGTTTATCATTTATATACGCATCTGCTGTAAGATTTATAGAATGAGTGAAACGGATAAGGCTTAGGAAAAGCAGCGGGCGAGTTGATTAGTTTCTATAAATATTAGGATCCTCTATTTTTTCTGTGGCTTTTTTCCTAAAATGCTATTTCCACAGAACCCAGCCGCCATGATAGATTACTCCTTGCTCTTCGCTGTTTTTGCCGGCATAGCATTGCTGCTTTTCCTGATACTATACTTTAAGATTCAGGCTTTTTTAGCCCTGCTGATGGCAAGTATAGCAGTAGCCTTGTTAGCTGGTATGCCTGCCGCTGACATCATCACCAATATACAGGCTGGTATGGGAGGTACCCTCGGCTTTATTGCTATTGTAGTGGGGCTAGGCGCAATGTTCGGAGCCTTGCTCGAAAGCTCAGGCGGTGTGCAGGCGCTTGCAGCCTACATCTTAGATAAGACCGGTGAAAAGCAAGCTTCCTGGGCTATGGTGGTGACGGGCTTTCTGGTTGCGATACCAGTATTCTTCGATGTTGGCTTTGTTATACTTGTGCCTATAGTATATGCACTTCAGAAGAAGACAGGAAAATCTGTTCTTTTCTATGGTATTCCCTTACTGTCGGGCCTGGCCATCACACATGCTTTTATTCCGCCTACTCCCGGGCCTGTAGCAGTTGCCGATATACTTGGGGCCGATCTGGGGTGGGTGATAGCCATTGGCGTTATTGCTGGAATACCTGCAGCGGTGGTAAGTGGTCCTTTGTTTGGCCGGTATATTGCCAGCCGCATACATGTAGAGGCTGTTACAGAAGCAGAGCAAGCCGCTAAACCAATAGAACTGCCTTCTCCTGGTTTGGTGGGCGGCTTAATAGGTTTGCCCTTGGTACTTATACTCCTGAACACGCTTCTGAATAGCCCGCTGTTTAGTGATGCACCACTCCCTGATTACCTGTTAAGAGGTTTAGCTATGCTGGGGCATCCTTTTATAGCGCTTATTATTGCTAACCTGTTTGCCTGGTACTACCTGGGCCTACGCAAAGGCTTTAGCAAAAGTCAGCTGCTGGAGTTAAGCTCAAAATCTTTAGGGCCAGCCGGGTTGATTATCCTGATTACAGGTGCAGGTGGCGTTTTCAAACAGATACTTACAGAGATAGGTGCAGGCAAGATGCTGGCTGAGGTGATGGCAAGCTATGGCTTTTCGGCTCTGGTCGTGGCTTTTCTAACAGCCGCCGCCATACGTGTGCTGCAAGGGTCTTCTACCGTGGCCATGATTACTGCAGCAGGTATAACAGCTGCGTTTCTGGAAGGGGGAGGATACAGTGAGGTACAGCGGGCACTGTTAGTAATTGCTATTGCTTCCGGGGCAAGTATACTATCACACGTAAACGACAGCGGCTTCTGGCTCGTGAGTAAGTATTTCGGTCTGACAGAGCAGCAAACACTTCGCTCCTGGACGGTAGTGACTACCCTAATCGCCCTCGTTGGTTTTATAACAGTACTGCTCCTGAACCTGGTGGTGGCGTAGGGGCTACAACTCTACTGTTAGGCTCCGGGTAAAACAAAGCGAGCAGGAAGTGCCCGAAGCTTCTTCCTGCTCGCCTTGGTAGGAATGTTTTTTGGCTGGAACCTCCAAAGAACTAGTAAAGTATTAATAGACTTCTACTGGCCTTGTGGAGCTCCTTTCAAAGCATCAGCCACAGCGACTGAAAGAGGAGTGGTAGGGCGGCCAATAAGTGATGATAGTTGGCGGCTATCGTCATGCAGCGCACCGTTTGCCGCCGCTGCATCCCAGCTAGCGATGGCTTGTGCCAACCCCTCTGGTAAGCCGAAGCTGGTAAGAGCAGCAGCATAGTCGGCTTCAGATAAGTTTTTGTAAGGAATGTCTTTACCTGTTTGCTTGGAGATCTCTGCAGCCAGATCGCTCAGGGTATAAGCTTCGTCGCCGGCAAGTTCATACACTTTGCCTTCGTGTCCCTCACTAGTCAGCACAGCAACAGCCGCATCAGCATAGTCGGCACGGGTAGCGAGCGATAGTTTACCTTCGCCTGCACTTCCTATAAAGGCACCACCAGCAAGTGCACCCTGAATAGAACCAGTATAGTTTTCGGTGTACCAGCCGTTACGCAGCAGGGTGTACGGAATTTCAGAGTTTTTCAAAGCAGCCTCTGTCGCTCTATGCTCTTCAGCAAGGCTGATTGGCGAGTTCTCTGCATGAAGAATGCTGGTATAGGCTATCCTTTTAATTCCTGCATTCTTTGCGGCCTCTATTACGTTATTGTGTTGCGCAGCACGTTGTCCTACTTCACTTCCAGAGATCAGCAGTAAGGTATCAATACCTTCTAAGGCACGCTCCAGCGTTTCAGGCTTGTCGTAATCAGCTTCACGGGCCTCTACACCAAGGTCAGAAGCCTTTTCAGCAGACCGCACAAGCGCAACAATGTTTTCAGTGGCAACTTTTTCTTTGAGTTTGCTAACTACAAGGCGTCCAAGTTGTCCTGTAGCACCAGTGATTCCAATTTTCATTTTATTATGCTTTTCAAGTTTATCAATTTATTCAGTAAACACAGTTTCAGTAAACAGCACTGCCTTCATAGTATACTGCTAATGCTTGATTCTCTAAACAGGTTTAGGGTGATAATGTTATCTGATGCTGTGCTGGATGTAACACTAACAGTGCGGCATAAAGCTGGTAGTCGTGGATGTACGCTTCTAGGGCGCGAAAACAAGCGGACTGCAGGCGTTTCTAGAGCAAATAATTCGCTGCAGTAAGGTAGTTCTGGTGCTATCGTTTGCTGTACACAGCAAATCTAAGTATAGCATCAGGAACAACTGCCAGCACCGTTCTTGATCAAATCTGCATACTTTGTAGAGCATCCCACATACCTAAAGAGCTTAATCTAAAACTGTGGTTTATCCGCTAATTCAGGTGGGTTTGTGGAAAGAGCCATATGTTTTTCTTAGATTGGTAAGTGAACACACTGATGATTTAACCATGGTTGGCAATTTGCTCCGGTACTCCATAGCTCCACTTATGTCTCAAGGTTTCCCGGCGGGAGCCTATTTATACTTCCTCCTCTCTTTTTCTGCCTGCACAGGTCAGGCACAGACTGCAAGCAAAACTAGCACTGTACAAACTGCTGTGGCCTCCAACTCCAGTGCCCTTGAGCCAATAAGGTGGAGGGATGCACTGCGGCAAGAGGAGGGGTGGTACTCTTCACCTGAGGCAATGCGCATTGCCGATAATCTTCTGCTCTACCAGCGCGACAATGGCGGTTGGGACAAGAACATGGATATGGCAAAAGTGCTGACTGAGAAAGAGGAAGAGGAGCTCAGGTCACCAATAGAGAAGGGACGAGTATCTACCATCGACAACAAAGCTACCTTCACCCAGATGGAGTACCTTGCCAGGGTGTACCAGGCTACGGGGCAGGAGAAGTATAAAGCGAGCTTTTTGCGCGGCATGGATTACCTGTACGAGGCGCAGTATGAGAATGGTGGCTGGCCGCAGTTTTACCCGATCCGGGAAGGGTATTATGAGCACATAACCTTTAACGACGGAGCGATGATCGGCGTGATGCGGCTGCTACGCGATGTGGCTCAGGACAAACCGACTTACTCTTTTGTGGACGCTACTCGAAAAAGTCAGGCAGCAAAAGCCGTGGAAAAGGGTGTGGAGGCAATACTGAAAACACAGATAAAAGTAAATGGGCACCTAACAGCCTGGTGTGCACAGCACGATAAAACAAACTTTGCTCCGCAGAAGGCTCGTGCCTATGAGCTGCCTTCCATTAGCGGGGGTGAAAGCGTAGGAATTGTCAAGTTTCTGATGGAGATGGAGCAGCCGAATCAGGAGGTGATAAATGCCGTGGACGGTGCCGTGTCCTGGTTAGAGCGTGTAAAAGTAGAGGGCATAAGGCTAGATAAGGTAGAAATACCCTCCATAAATAAGGGGTATGACCTGGTGGTCGTAAATGACCCGGCGGCACCTGCTTTGCTGGCACGCTTTTACAAGATTGGAACAAACCAACCAATGTTTGTGGGTCGTGATGGTATAGTGCGGGAAACAATTGCTGAGATAGAGCAGGAGCGAAGGGTTGGCTACAGCTGGTATCTTGAATTCCCGCAGGACCTGGTAGAGAAAGCCTACCCAGCCTGGAAGCAAAAGTGGAAAACCGCAGAATAACAGTTGCTTCTCTCCATCTTGAGCTAATCCGGCTTCTTAACCTGAAGGTAGAAAAAAACTGTAGAATCAGGTACGGCAGCTAGAATATAAAACTGCATTGAAGAGTCTGGCTGCATCAAGGGCATCGTAGCTTTTTGCTTCTCCGTCTTCTTTTGGTTCACAGCTGCGTCCTTACGCTTTTGCAGATATCTGCTCGTTATATCATTGTCAGGTGAAGGACTAGTCCTAAGGTATTTTAGGTCAAGCTCTTTCTTTTTAAGTGGTGGCAACTGCTTTGCTTTCTGTTCGGCAGTCTGAGCATAGGCGCCAGCCACACATGAGGTAAGAAGTGCTGCCACAAGTATTATTTGCCTTTTCATTGTTCTATAGCTCTGGAGCTCATGTAAGGATGTTTATCCTTTAACTAAATCTCAAGTTTCTAACCGAACTCTTCTGTGAATCAGGCTTAGTCCTAGTAATCCTTAGTCAATTCAGCACTCTGATTATTGCTGCAGCTGAATCTAACCCAACATAGAGGCCACACATTATCAGAAATCTGTATTTGAATAGTAATGGATGTTTATCCTTATTTTTCTTTATCCAAAGCTCAAAATAATATATCACTGTGGCTAAGGCGATACAGAATATGCCAACAATAATCCAATGTTCTACTGCCATAACATTAGTATTGATTAGTCTGCTTGCTCATTTGTTATTTTAAATATGAAAAAAAACATACTAAAACACCAGCTGTTTAGATACTCTTTGTTAACCTGAAGATGTTTGTGCATGAGGAGCTATACCTAGAAAGGTTAAGGCTTAACCTTGGTTGAACTGATGCTTCTTCTAACCGTTCTCTTGGTCTTAAATATCAAAGGCAGGCACACCCCGTAGACAGTAATCATGGCTGGAATTATTTTAGCGGCAACTTTGCCGTAGAGAAACAACAGGATAAAAAAGCTAACGTTTGCTATGACAAGTAAAGCAATTGCAATATGCTTCAAGGTCTTGTTCTCGGGTTTCTCTAAGCCTTCTTCATAATGCCTTTCAACAAAGCCTAAAAAATGCTCTGCAAAAGCATCATAATTTGTAATACGATCAGAAGTTCTGTAAGGGACAATCTCTACCTTCTTGCTATGCTTGAACTTTAGAATAAGAAAGTGACGACCCACCCCAGACGTTAACAAAGTACCTTCTTTCAGCTCATAGTATTCAAGGTCATCTAAAGAGTATTGCTCCCCGTCTATGGTTATCTCTGTTTTAGCTTTGTCTAAGATGACACATACATTCTTCCAGAAGAGATGCTTCTTGTTGTAAATTAGATAAATGGGAGCTAATACAAGAAGAGCCAAAGGCAGTAAGAAATCCCGGTACAGAAAGTCTGGGATGTATGCCTTTAGTGCAGGAGCGTTCAGAAGCGCTAGCAGAAGGAGCGGTACAAGCACAACTCCTATTATAGACAGTCCTGCCACAGTACGGCTTCTAAGAATGTCAAAGTTATATTTCATAAGTTGTGCTTATACTTATCTCATGGCTGGCACAGGTGCTAGGGCTTATACTATGGCAAAGAGCTATTACTCTGTTCCCTTGATAAGTAAGGAGTGTAGACTATCTCTTACTATACTTTTCAGTAACAATGATCAATTCATCTACCTCAATGCCTTCAAAGTCCCAAGCATAGTCTCTTTCAGTTAGAGTTATTTCTAAGGTTAAAGAAGTATCTGAAAGGCTGGTGACTTTATATTCAAACGGCGGATGCGAAGAATCTTCATTTGGAGTTAACTTAAGACTTTTCTTATTCAAGGACCATGTTCCTATCACATAGTTCCTTTGGAAAATATAATCCTTTTTCAAAAGTAGCCATGTAGACGTGCTAATAATGTCTTGCTGTAGCTTTCCATTAACTTAAATTTCCTCCGATTGCCAATCAGCAGCCAAATCAGTTGGGCTTACAGTGTCGTCTTTACAAGAAAGGAAGAACAAACTAATGCTCGTCAATACTGCCAATGGGATAGTTTTTATGTTTTTTTAGTTTAGTTTTTAGCCGACAGGCTGGTTTCAAAAGTGTTTTGGTTCTTTTTTAGGGGTGTTGTGTGACTTAGGCTTCTATACCGACTACGCCAATATACTTCGCGTTCTGGTAGAACTCGCTGCATGACTCCTCATCCCCACTTCCACACAGTGGCCTGCCCTCACAATCCGTCGGGGCGACTGCCACGTCAGCACAGTGGTTCTCCAACACATAGTACTGCCTGCCTTGGTATTCATACAAGCTCAGAAAGTTCTTACAGCCTAATTCTTCTCCCTTGTAGCTAACCATGCCGTTTTCTTTCAGATAGGAATCCAGGCAGTCATTCTTACAGGTGACCTCATCTTCCTTTTCACAACCAAAACTGAAGAACAAGAAGGCAATCATGACGAGATTCAGGATAGGGTACTTCATAGCTTTCTAGAAGGATTTATTTATTTTATACTATTTAACGGTCTCGTACAGGCAATGGGTGAAGCGTCAGCTGAACATAATGCCTGTGCCTTGTTACCTGTCGTTTTTATTCTATTTTTCTTCTTCTAAAAACATCACATTTGGTCGGACTTCTCTGCGCCATTTCCCACCATACTTACTGTCCAGATAGTTGAATACTGTCTTATTACATTCTTCAATGCATTCGTATGCTGGTGGAGTACATCCAAAGTCAAAGTACTGGACTTTGTACTTCCTCTCAAACCTATGCTGATTCTTGTAAATTACAGGTGCAATGCTTCCAACCAAGAGTAGCTTCGGCTTACCGCTTGCTATATCAGCGACGCCTTACTTACATCAATGCCTACTACTTTCTGTTCTGCTTGTGAGACCATAACCTTAAGAATTAGCAAGTGTAAACTAGGTGAACTTTAAGAGGAGACTATGGCGGGCATTATCTATCCTGATGCAGGCTTTGAAGCCTAATGGAACTGTCCAACGTAACCATAGAAAAGGAAGGGGATTCTCATGTTGAACAGGTTCTAAAGACCATATACGCTTAAAAATCTTTATCCTTCCTTTCTGCTCTTTCTATACAAGTTAATACATAATGACAAACATAGGATACGCTTATCTGCATTATGTGCGTAAGTGCACCTGTGTATCATCAAGCTAATAAAGTGGGTGCTGCTATTGTTATTTCAGGCACTATCAACACGTTGTATGGATTATTCAATATAGTAAATAATTATTAAATGTGCCTAGATATTGTGTTGACAAAAACAGAGAGCTTCGTATACTTTGCTTTAGCTTACTTTTGTCTCCATTGATCATTTGGAGTGGTTTGATATGAAGATCAGAAAAGCAGACCCGGTAAGGGATTACGATAAAGTATGGGAAATATTCTCGGCTGTTATCAAGACAGGCGACACATATGTTTTTGACCCCAGCACACCGAAAGAGGCCATGAAACAGCACTGGTTTGCCAGCTATATGGATACGTTTGTGGCAGTTGATGACGATGACAACATTCTGGGGACTTATATCATTAAGCAGAATCAAATTGACTTGGGGAACCATATTGCCAACTGCAGCTATATGGTTAGCCCTCATTACCAGGGTAGGGGGGCTGGAAAGTTTATGTGCGCACACTCAATTGAGTTCGCACGACAAAAGAAGTATCTAGGCATTCAATTCAATATTGTAATTAGCACAAACACAAATGCGGTAAAGCTATGGGAGCGGTTCGGCTTTGAGATAATCGGTACAACCCCAAGTGGGTTCAGGCACAAAGAACTAGGGCTGGTAGATACCTACATTATGTTCAAAGATCTACGGGCAGGGTAGAGTCCTATGGCAAAAACTGGCGGCCATTCCGCGTATAGTTCTCAAGACAGAATTGTGCTGCAGATGTTAGCAATTTGAGCAGTAACCAGAAACAACACCATTGAAGTTAAGTGTACGATAGGCTTTGGGTAACTTAACCTCAACTTCGTTTGGCAGGCATTCTATTTTGCCGCAGCTTATGCACCTGAAATGGAAATGGTTGTGCTGATACTTTTTGTCAGAACAGTTTTTGCAACAGGCAAAATACTGCTTACCATCATCCCCAACAATTTTGTGAACTACCCCATCCTCTAAAAAGCTGTTCAACACTCTGTAAATGGTTACCCTATCTACAGCATCTCCAAGTTGAGCCTGTAGAATATCCTGACTTAACGCAGACTTAGCTGCTTTCAACAAATTCAGGATCAGCTGTTTTGCTTTAGTATTGCGCTTGGTCATGATTTCTAAACATTTATTATTGCAACAGTGTTGCAATAATAAATGTTTTACTACCTTCGGGTTAAAATAACTGATGCACTCTTACCAATAGTTGCTATGCAGGAGGCAGGTGATATCAATAGGAAGCTAAATGGACTGTTATGACAAGTAAAGAATATGATGTAATTATTGTTGGAGGCAGCTATGTCTTTAGGAAGGGCACTAAGAAAAGTGTTGGTTATAGACAATGGGAAACCCTGTAACAGGCAAACGCCTCACTCTCATAACTTCATTACCCAGGACGGCGAAACACCAGGAGCTATAGCCCTTAAAGCCCGGGAGCAGGTGCAGAAGTATAACTCTGTACATTTCTTTGAAGGCACTGCTGTAACTGGAAGAAAGTCAGAATCAGGCTTCGAGATAGAGGCTCAGACCGGCGAAATATTCTCAGGTTCCAGGTTAGTTTTCGCAACCGGACTAAGAGACATCATGCCTCCAATAAAAGGCTTTGCAGAGTGCTGGGGTATCAGTGTGCTTCATTGCCCTTACTGTCATGGTTACGAAGTAAAGCAGGAGAAGATAGGTATAATTGCTAACGGAGATGTAGCTTTTCATTATGCCCAATTAATTTCTAACTGGACAGCGGACCTGATACTCTTCACCAATGGCAAATCAACTCTAACCGAAGAGCAGACCAGAATAGTCTTAAAGCACAACATTCAAATAATTGAGAAGGAAATAGATTCTCTGGAACATAAAGATGGGTATGTGCGACAGGTTGTTTTCAAAGACAACTCGGTGAGCCCAGTTAAAGCTATTTATTCAAGGCCTGCTTTCGAACAAAGAAGTGGTATTCCGAAAGCCTTAGGTTGTGAACTAACGGAGCAGGGGCTATTAAAAGTTGACAACTTGCAAAGAACAACGGTAAAAGGAATTTATGCCTGTGGAGATACCTCCAGCGGACGTGCTGTGTCGGTTGCTGTTTCTACCGGTACTATGGCTGGTGCGGCATTAAATAACCACTGGCGGGAAGAAGAATTTAGTTAGTAGAAGTGGTGAGTGTTTACAGGTAACTTTCATAAATTAGGAAGTTTTAAACCATAAAAACTGGTAGATGAAAAGCTTATCCTAAAGAACCTGCAGGGCAAAAAGATCCTGCCATTGCCTTAGACGCTGGCGCAGCAAAATATTGTGAAGTTGCAGCTGAAATGTATAGAGAAGTGGTAGATCCTCTTGTACCTTGGACCGGATTTCGCTGAGTTTTTAACGGCTGCATTACATATTGTTAAGACTGCTCCTGAGTATGCAGTGTTGTTATTTACAACTACTAGTTCTACTCTTACCGAGGTATAAGCTATTGCTTGTTGGAGTAGTTGCTATACTGCCCGGGTTTCTTTATAAAGCTTTACTAATTCATTTTAAAACGTGATTATGAGTGTGAGCAGGTAATAGTTTAATAACATAACCTTTGCTTTGATGTAATAGCCACTCGTTTCCTTTGTCTGGAAAAATTGTGTGGGTTAAATGGTGTCAGCAGAGACTTGGATTAAAATTCAAAACGGTTCGGAGGAAGCCTTTCAGGAGTTATTTGATGAGCAGTGGAAGCGTTGTTTTTCTCTATCCTATAATATGCTACGCGACAAGGAGCAGGCTGAAGATCTGGTGCAGGAAGTGTTTACGGATTTATGGGTCAGGAGAAAAACCCTGTTACTCCAAAATCCAGAGGCTTTTCTAACCCAGATGATCAAAAATAAAGCATTTAGCTCTTTATCACGAACGCGTATTCCCGTTAGAAACCTGGAAATACTTGAAGAGCTTCATAAAGAGTTTTCCCCTGAGGATACCTATATACTTGGGGAACTTCATGCTCAAGTTAATCTTCTTATAGAAAGCTTGCCGCCACGTTGCCGTGAAGTTTTTGTTTTAAAGAGGTATGAAGAAATGAGTGTGGAGGAAATTGCCACAAAGCTAGATATATCTATCCGTACTGTTGAGCACCACTTATACCAAGCTGCCAAAATTCTTAAAAGCAACTTATACCCCATTATGCTATTGTTAATATTGCGTGCTTCAATTTAACATATTCATTACTACTCTGCACTAAGTACAAAGTGCCCTTTCGGATACTTACTCATGAAAAGCAATTATATGAGTAAGGAAAAATACTGGCAGCAAGTCTTTCATAGATATTTACAGGGGGAAGCCAGCCAAAAAGAAAACAATACTTTACAGAAATTCATTCTGTATCTAGAGCAGAATCAGAATGAAGAAGCCATTTGGAATGAAATTGGAGAGCCTGACGAGGAAATAAAGAGGCGTATACAACTTAAGATTACACTCCAAAAGAAACACTTAAACACTCCTATTGTGTGGTATAAGCGGCAGGCTGTAAAGATTGCTGCAACTATTCTGCTGATATTAGCCAGCAGTGCCTTTCTATACACAAGCGTTAACCACAACAATATACCAGCCGGAACACAGGCTGAACAGTTTACATCTGTTTTGGTTGCGCCTGGCCAGCAAAAAGAACTTGTTCTGCCTGATGGCTCACGGGTAAAGCTTAACAGTGGCAGCGAACTGAAGTATAGCGCCAGCGAATTTGGTAGTGAAGAGCGTAGGGTATACCTGAAAGGGGAAGCCTTTTTCGAGGTAAAGCGAGATACTATGCATGCTTTTGTTGTCGAGACGCAAGGCCTTACTACCCGTGTTCTTGGCACCTCCTTTAACATCAATACACACGATAGCGAACATGCTGTAACAGTAGCTACAGGGCTGGTAGAAGTATCTGAAAAGATAACAGGCAAGGCTAATAAAGTGCTGCTACATCCTTCAGAGAAAGCAATATTTAACGTGGAGGCAGGTGAGCTGCAGAAGTTGAAGCAGGTAAGTCTAGATGATTTTGCCTGGACTGAGCGCATACTTGTCTTACAGGACATGCCTCTTCATAAAGCTATTGACAGAGTGGAACGATGGTACGGAGTAGAAATAGCATATAACTCAGAAATGTCTGGAAGAAGGCTTACAGCCAGATACGAGAATGAGACGCTTGAAGACGTGATGCAAAGCCTCTCTTTCCTGCTTGACCTCACCTGGGAAAAGACAACACCTTATAAACTAAATCTTAAAAATCCTTCTAATGATGCGAAAAAAAATACGGGCAAAAAATAAGGCAGCTTCTCGTAAGAGATACCCTCTGCTTTTTCTTGCGCTGATGGGTACGGCTTCGTTGCCTTCCTATTCACAAGCCACTGAGTCATATCCTGTTAATTTTTCAGTAACAAACGCTAGCTTACCTGAGATTTTCAATAAACTTGAGGCTACCACAGGCTATAGCTTTGCTTATACTGATGAGGTGGCAAAACTAAATAAATCCTTCTCTGTGGCTAAAACTAAGTCGATTGATGAGGTACTAAAGAAGTTATCAGAAGAAGGTAATCTGAAGTTTAGAAAAGATAACAAAACTATTTCTATAGCGGTTGATGAGGCTGGCAAAAAAGAAAAGCAGCAAATAAGTACCGTTTCAGGACAAGTAAAAGACAATACAGGCCAACCGCTACCAGGAGTCTCAGTTACTATAAAGGGTACATCTAAAGGTGCTGTTACTGATGTTGATGGAAATTATTCCGTTAATGTTTCTGGTCTGGATCAGCCGGTTCTGATTTTCTCCTATATTGGCTTTGCCAGCCAGGAGGTGGTAGTAAACAACCAGAGCCAGCTTGACATTGTACTTGGAGAAGATACAAAAAGTCTGAGTGAGGTGGTAGTGATTGGTTACGGTACAGCCAAAAGGTCAGATATCACCACTGCAATTACTACGCTGCCCAACGCGGATAAAATCGCCAATCGTCCTATTTCTAATGTAGCTGATGCTTTGCAAGGAAATCTGGCTGGTGTAACGGTTACACAAAGCGGGGGAGATCCTTCAGCTGCGCCACAAATAGTAATAAGAGGAGCCGGTACCATCAACAGCGAATCCCCTTTGTGGGTAGTGGACGGCATGCCTTATTATGGTGGGCCTCTGAATCCCAGAGATATTGAAACTTACACCGTATTGAAGGATGCTTCTGCTGCTGCAATATATGGAGCACAGGCTTCATCAGGCGTTATACTTGTCACTACTAAAAGCGGTAAGGCCGGAAAGCCAAGAGTTTCATTAGACACTTATTATGGTTGGCAATCGGCTCATAAGTTGCCGGAAGCGCTTAATGCCGCAGAACAGTCTGCTGTATATAACCAAGCCGCAGATAATGCTGGCGCATCACGTCCGGATGCCCATAACCCGGACAAGAACCCGTGGGGGCAGGTAACACGCACTAACTGGATAGATGAAATTTTTAGAACGGGTGGCATATATAACATCAATGCCAGTATCAGTGGTGGTAACGACAAAGGCCGCTATTTATCCTCCTTTGGGTATCAAAACAAAGATGGTGTCTTGCTGAACACGAACCTGAAGCGATACAATTTCAGGATAAAATCAGACTACGATTTTAGTGATAAGGTGCGCGTAGGGCAGAACCTCTACGTTAACCAGAGTAATTCTCAAGGAACAAATACCTCTAACAGCTACTCCGGAACTATTATAAATGCCATTTATATGCCGCCTGCAGCACCAGTTTATGATGAAGAGGGTAACTTTCACGGAGTTGTGCCTGATAACCTGGTAAGTTCATTTGGTGGTTCTTATGGCGATACCTATAACCCTGTTGCATTATTACTTCGCCCTACGGTAAACAGCCCGAGCCTTAATATAAACGGAACAGCCTATGTAGAGTATAGTCCACTCGCAAACTTAAAGTTCAGGAGTGGCTTTAGCATGGACCTGTTGCGGGATTCTTACAAGCGCTTTGATCCGCGCATTCCGGAACCAGGCAAGCCTAACTCCATGAACTACCTGACACAAAGTGAGGCAAGCAGAAATAAGTGGATATGGGATAACCAGTTGTCTTACCAGAAAGCCATTGGGAAAAGCTTTTTTGATGTAACAGCTGTTTATTCGGCACAGCATACCAACTATGAGTACAACTGGCAAAGAGGACAAAACTTTGACCGTGAAGATGATTGGTTCCAGTACATGGGCAATGCCAAAGAAATCATTGAAAGGCCAACCAGTAGCGTGTATGAAGACGCCTTAACCTCTGCAATAGGAAGAATATCTTACAACTACGATGACCGTTATTTCTTAACAGGTAGTATGCGTCGGGACGAGAGTTCGCGTTTACATGCCGACAATAACAGCGACATTTTCCCTGCAGCTTCTGCTGCCTGGAAAATATCCTCAGAGCCTTTCTTTCGTACCGATTTCTTCCAGATGCTGAAACTTAGAGCATCCTGGGGACAGATTGGCAATATACAGTCGGTTGATTACTATGCTTACAATGTGCCATTAGAGGCTGGAAATGCCTACCTTGGTGCTTCTCCTGCTTTTCAGCAAGCTTATTATATCAATAAAGAGTCTAATCCAAGGCTGGAGTGGGAACGTTCGGAGACCTTTGATGTTGGTCTGGACGTTGCCATGTTTAACGACCGCCTGACGCTTACTGCTGATTATTATGAGAAGTATACAAGAGGACTTATACTGCCGGTAGACCCCAACCGCCATGTCGGGGTACAAAATGGCGCTACCAGAAATGTCGGAACTGTACTAAACAAAGGTCTTGAACTGGCACTGGGCTACAGCGGGAACATAGGTGAGCTGACCTACCAGGTAAATGGTAATATCACTACGCTTAAAAACGAGCTACAGGATCTGAATGGCTACGGCAATGATCACATTGTGCATAACCAGAATGTGCGCAGTATGTTCTCTCCTTATCGTTCTACGCCAGGCCAACCACTTTTCTCTTACTACCTGATACCGCACGACGGTATTTTTCAGTCAAATGAGCAGGTAGCTGAATATACGAATGCACAAGGAGAGTTAATTCAGCCAAATGCTAAAGCCGGTGACCTGATCTTCCGGGATGTAAACGGTGACGGTAAGATTGACGACAATGACCGTGTGTATATGGGTAATGCCATGCCAGACGTAGCCTATGGTCTTAACTTAAACCTACAATGGAAGAACTTTGACCTTACTTTGTTCGGACAGGGCGTAAGTGGCGTGAAACTGCTGACTGGATATAAATACTCAACCTATAATGCAGGCCTACAAGGCTACAATCTGGATCGTGCTGTGCTGGATGCGTGGACACCTCAAAACACAGGAGCTTCTATTCCAAGACTTTCTACCAGTGATACAAATCTAAACTTTGGTACTGCCTCTGACTGGTACCTGGAAAAAGGAGACTATTTCCGGATTAAAAACCTGATGATTGGCTATACCTTGCCTGCCCAACTTATGAGCAGAATCAGGTCTGGTGCCAGTTTAAGAGTTTATGCTGCTGCTGAAAACCTGCTTACCATTACTCCTTATGAGGGGCTTGACCCTGAAATAGGAGGTGTAGGGCTAGACATGGGTACTTATCCTGTACCACGCACTTATACTGTCGGATTAAACCTGCATTTCTAAAAACTTAATTAAGAAATCATCATCATGAAAATAAAAAAGTTTCTGCCATTAATGCTGTTGCTGACTCTATCTGTAGGGTGCAGCGATGACTTTACTGAACTTACTCCAAAAGGATCTACCACCTATTCCAATTTCTGGAAAACAGAACAGGATGCTGTTGCCGCCTCTAATGCCTTGTATACTCACATGTATAACGATGTAATGTTTGGTCGGGGCTTCTTCTGGTTTATCAATGCCTCTGACGACATGGTAACGGGTCGTTCTAATGCTACTGCTGAAAACATCCGCTACTTCAGAACAACGGGTGGAGAAAGCTATATCCGGAACATATATGGTAATTTGTATCAGACTATCCGGCGCGCTAATGAAATAATTAAGAATGTGCCGGACATACAAATGAATGAAGCTATGAAAAACCGGATTCTGGGCGAAGCTTATTTTATGCGGGGTTTTTCCTATTTCTACCTGGCATCTTACTACGGCGACCAAAGGGCTGGAGTGCCCATTGTAACAGAAGAAAACATGGAGCAGACCCATTTTGGTCGTGCTGCCAATGCTGCAGAAAATTATAAGCTGGTGGAGAGTGATCTGAAGAAAGCAGCAGAACTGCTGCCGCTTTTCACTAGCTACAGCGATGAAGATAAAGGCCGAGCACATAAAGATGCAGCTTTAGGATACCTGGCTAAAACCTATTTGTACTGGGCCCGCTATGATGCCTCTAAATGGGCTGATGCGGAGCAAGCGGCTGATGCTGTCGCCAATTCAGGTTCTGGTCGAGCACTGATCAACACAGGTAACCCCAAAGAGGATTTTGCCAGCGTTTTCTACATTGCTAATAACTGGTCTAGTGAGTATATCTGGTCGGTAGTGTCGGGAAGGCAGACAGGCAGTATTTTACCTGGCGTAATGCTCGAAAACAAAGGCTGGGGTAAGTATAATGGCTGGGGATATTTTCAGCCTACCTTAGAGCTTTACAATGAGTATGAGGCTGCTGACGTACATAGAAGAAAGGCAACTATACTCGAGTTCGGGGATGAATTTCAGTATTTGGGCCAGACAAGACGCTATGCTTCTTCAAACTCACTGACAGGCTTGCAGTTTAATAAATATATGGAGCCATACCGTTACCCAGTGGAGGAGCACCTCAACTCCAATGGAGATGAGCCTACTACAGACCTGAATGTACCTCTGCTGCGCTATGCCGAAATACTGCTGATAAAGGCAGAAGCTCAGATCATGCAGGGTAAAAATGGAGATGTGCCACTTAACCTGGTACGAGCCAGAGCAGGTTTGGAACCTGTTACAGGAGCTACTATTGCCGATCTGAAGCACGAGCGCCGTGTTGAACTGGCAGGTGAGTTTGCTGACCGGCATCTGGATCTGGTACGTTGGGGTGATGCACAGGCTGCCTATAGCGTAGCACCCCACGGACGTGTTCATGCCGATAAAACTAATCCTGATGCACCATATCAGGTAGTTGAACTGGAAGCAGCCCGTAACTTTAATCCGCAAGTGCATCATGTCTGGCCTATTCCGCCAGATGTTGTTAGTAGTTCAGATATTCCTCAAAACCAAGGTTGGTAGAAATTACCATAAGCCTTTACTTATAAAATATTTGGTTGATGAATAACGCAAACTCCTCTGCCTCACGCCGTCACTTTTTGAAATCGTCTGGTATTGCAACGTTGGGCTTTATGGGGCTCTACCAGTTTGTAGTGCAGCCATTACAAGCTTTTGGAAAAGAGGCTTTGGCACTGGACGCAGGATACGGCCCCCTGGTCACGGACTCTGCAGGGCTTCTTAACTTGCCCAAAGGTTTCTCTTATAAAGTTATATCGCAGCGTGGCGATAAAATGACAGACGGCTTGTTGGTACCCGGAAGGCCTGACGGCATGGGTACCTTTGCAGGGCCTAATGGTAAAACCATTATTATCAGAAACCATGAAAACAGCCCTGATACTTTTATAGAGGGAGCATTTGGGTTAAAGAATGAACTATTGCCTACAGTGAAAGCTGCAAACTTCTACGATTTTGGAAAAGGTAAACTGCCTGGCCTTGGTGGTACCACCACCATGGTTTATGATCCGAAGAAAGGAGAAATAGAAAAGCAATTTATGAGCCTGGCCGGCACATCCCGAAATTGTGCCGGCGGAGTAACTCCTTGGAACAGCTGGTTAACGTGTGAGGAGACAACCGTAAAGGCAGGCGCTTGTGATTACTTTGAGCAGGATCATGGATACGTGTTTGAAGTGCCAGCCTCAACACGAGTAGGAATGGTGACACCTATTCCTGTTAAAGCGATGGGGCGCATGAACCACGAAGCCGTGGCGGTTGATCCTAACACCAGCATTGTGTATTTGACTGAAGATCGTGGAGATAGCCTGATTTACCGTTATATACCAAATGAACCTGGCAAGCTTGCAAAAGGAGGAAAACTACAGGCATTAGTCTTAAAGGAACAAAAAAGCTGGGATACCCGCAATTGGGAAAATTCTAAAGGGCCTGAGTTTCCTGTAGGCAAGCAATTTGAAGTGGAGTGGCTGGACCTTGAGAACATTGACTCTCCGGATGATGACCTTCGCCTGGCAGGCTTCAACAAAGGTGCTGCCTGTTTCGCTAGGGGAGAAGGCATGTGGTTTGGCCAAAATGAGCTTTATTTTGCCTGTACTAATGGCGGGAAAGCTTATAGTGGACAGGTTTTCAGGTATGTACCAAGTCCAAACGAAGGCAAGCCAGAAGAAGCAAAGCAGCCAGGTAAACTGGAGCTGTTTCTGGAGCCAAATAACAAGGATATCCTGAAATACTGTGATAACCTGACCATAGCTCCATGGGGGGATGTGATTATGTGTGAAGATGATCCGCATCCATTTGTAGTGGGAGTAACACCTGGTGGCGAATTTTATAAGCTGGCGGAAAATGTTGGATTTCAGTCAGAATTTGCAGGAGGCGTATTTTCTCCTACCGGGGAAACATATTTTTTAAACATACAGGATGCGGGAATCACCGTAGCGATTACCGGACCTTGGAAAAAAGCGAAACTATTCTAAAATAAGGGCTCAGTGTGTGCAAAAGCATACCTGAGCCCTTTTAACTTTATCATGCATCGTAAACTATACACCTTATTGCTGGCTTCGGGCCTTTTAGTTACAACAGCCGCTGCGCAATCAACGGTATACACTCCGGACAACGCCCATTCACATAATGATTACCTAAATAACATACCCTTTTACCGAGCCTATCATAAAGGGTTTGGTTCTATTGAGGTGGATATTTTTCCTGTAAAAGGCGAGCTATATGTTGCCCATGAGAAGGATGAGATCAGCAAAGTAAGAACCTTATCCAAGTTATACTTGGAGCCTGCCCTTGCCGAGCTAGCAAAAGATGAGACGCGACAGCTAAGCCTACTTATCGATATAAAAGAAAATCATCAGGAGGCGCTGCGCCTGCTTGTTAAGCAGATAAAACCATTGAAAAAACTGCTTAATACTCCTGCTCGCAAAGGACAGCTGACCATTATTATCAGTGGTGACAGACCCCAGCCTGCCCGTTATGAAAATTATCCTGATTATATTTTCTTTGATGATAATCATCAAACAGTGCACACGTCTCAGCAGTGGGAGCGGGTGGGCCTTGTGAGTACCAGCTTCAGAAACTACAGTAACTGGAATGGTAAGGGTGTACTACCGAAGGAGGAGCTGGCAAGTATAACAGCCTTTGTGGGCAGCGTACATGCTGCAGGAAAAAAAGTTCGTTTTTGGGCTGCTCCAGATACTAAAACAGCTTGGTTAAGCTTAATGGATATGGGAGTGGATGTGATTGGAACTGACCGGATTGAGGAACTTGGCACAATAGTGCAGAAAAAAGGAGGAAACGAATACAAAGTGGCAGAACCTTATCCGACCTATACACCTACCTATAAAAACGATGGTGGGCAGGGGAGAGTCAAAAATATTATTTTCTTGATTGGAGATGGTATGGGGTTATCGCAGGTATATGCCACCTTTACTGCCAACCGGGGGCAGCTCAACATGTTTAAAATGCAGAATATTGGGTTATCCATGACAAGCTCTGCCGATGCTTATGGAACAGACTCTGCTGCAGGTGCAACCGCCATGGCCTCGGGGAAGAAAACTAATAACCGTGCGGTAGGAGTTAGTCTAACGGGTGAGCCCCTCCCATCGTTGGTTGTACATGCCTCTGAAGCTGGTAAAAAAACAGCTCTCATTGCAGCTTGTGATTTAACGGATGCCACACCTGGCGCTTTTTTCGCACATCAGAAGGAACGGTCTTTAGGAACAGCAATAGCCCGGGATTTACTTTCATCTCCTGTGGATATAGTGGTCGGAGCCGGGAAAAAGCATTTTGAAGCAAATGTTGACGGTAGCATTACACTCAAAGCACTAAAGGCAAAAGGTTACAGAGTAGTTGAAGAGTTACCGGATAATATGGATAAGGACAAGAAACTGGTCGCATTAGTGGCTGATAGCGCTGTTCGACCTGTTTTAGATGGGCGAGGAAACTACTTACTTTCTTCCTTCAGGAAGGTAACCAATTCTTTCTCGGATAATTCTGAAGGCTTTTTTCTGATGCTGGAAGGCTCACAAATTGACCATGGAGGGCATGGAAACAACCTTGCTCAGGTGATAACAGAAAATGCAGACTTTGACAAGGTAGTGGGCGAAGCCCTGCGCTTTGCAGACCAGGATGGAGAAACACTTGTGGTTGTGACAGCTGACCATGAAACAGGTGGGCTTACCCTGTTGGGCGGAAGTATTTCTGAAGGACGTGTTATAGGTGAATTTAGTACCGACGACCATACAGGTATTCCGGTACCTGTCTACGCCTATGGTCCGCATTCAAATGAATTCAGGGGAGTTTATCAAAATACTGAGATCTTTGAAAAGCTGCTTTCTTTGATAAGAAAGTACAAGGGGAATTAACTATTTTTTACTTATGATTTTAACTATGAAACTTAGGCACCTTATTCTTATTCTGGCATTAGTTTGCGTTTGCACGACTTTAAGCTACGCGCAGCAACTGACGGTAGGCACTTACAACGTGCGCTATGATAACCCCAGCGACACTGGAAACCTATGGGTGGATCGGGCACGGGTGGTGGCAGAGTTACTCCGCTTCCACGACTTCGACGTGTTCGGTACGCAGGAGGCCCTGAAAAACCAGCTGGACGATATTAGTCAAGCGCTGCCGCAGTATGCTCGCTACGGCAAAGGCCGCGACGACGGAAAGGAGAAGGGCGAGCACTCGGCAATATTTTACAAGAAAGACAAGTTCAAGCTCCTGGACAAGGGAGACTTTTGGCTGTCGGAAACACCAGATAAACCTTCGCTCGGGTGGGATGCCACCTGCTGCAATCGCATCGTCTCCTGGGTGTACCTACAGGACCTGGCCACAAACCAGAAGTTCTACTTCTTCAACGCCCACTACGACCACCAGGGAGTACAGGCGCGACGCGAGAGCAGCAAGCTGATCCTACGCAAGATCAGGGAAGTAGCTGGCAAGGAGTATGTTATATTAACCGGGGACTTTAACGGCGATCACGCCAGTGAGTGGTACCAGAGTGTGGCCAACTCCGGCTTGCTCAAGGACACATATAAGCAGGTAGAGCATCCTTATGCCAGCAATGCCTCTTTCAACGGGTTTAAAAACGAAGTGAAGGAAAACGGAATTATTGACCATGTGTTTATGAGCAAGGGCTTTAAGGTAGAAAAGTGGGGATTACTTACCGATACTTACTGTGGTAAGTTCCCTTCAGACCATTTCCCGGTGCTGGTTAAGCTAAGCTATGATTCCGAAATGTAATTTTCTGGATATAGATTAGGTGAGACAGAGCTTGGGTTTTAGAGCAACATCATCGACAAATAATTACTTTAAAGATAAGCCTAGCTTGTAAACAATGAGGCTGTCCAAAGAGGGCAGCCTCATTGTTTTTATCTGGAGTCATGTAGCCTTACTGCATTTTTTTACTCCTTGGAGGCACTATATATGTATAACTGGTTTGGCCAACTGTTGCTTTCCTGTTGCTGCTGCACAACGCTGCTTTTGATAGTGCTTTCAGCCTTGCCTATAACAGGTTTGTTGCATTTACTGGCTTGCCTTTGCTAAAAGTTATGTATAAGCAGTTGCTTATAGCTATTAAAGTTTTGTAAAAGTTATAACTCTTTAGCATGCTGCTGATAATGATTATATAATCATTGTTGAATATTCAGGTAAAGTTCATTCACGTACTTTGTTCCTGTTCTTAGGAAGCAAAAACAGAGGTTTATAGCGTGTGAGGAGAACAGAGAAGATATCCTGAAGCCAATCTTCAGGAATAGGTGAAAAAATATACCGAAGCAGATTTCGCTTCAGTACTGTAGTATACCTTTCCTTCTGCTTACATACCAGAGCTCCGGCATATTTCTCTTCTTTGTCCCAGGTCAATTGGTTGATCAATCTGAACTAAAAACAGGATAGAATAACCTATATAAAGTAAGCAATGATATCAACTTTACCAATAAAGCGCAAAGGAGGTTCCCGTCGCAGGTGCTTTCTTTTGCTATTGGCCATACTTGGCATCGGCCCTAAGGATGGTTTTACAATGGTGCCTGACTTTACCGTTGTCACATCATCTACTTCTGTTATCACCAATCAAAATCGTCAAAGCGAACCTTTATCGGGTTTGGTAAAAGACGCTACCGGCTTGCCACTTCCAGGTGTGTCAGTAGTGCTAAAAGGTACTTCTACAGGAACCGTTACCGACCATGAAGGGCGCTTTACAATTAACACGGCAGGCGTTAAGGAGCCCGTGCTGATTTTGTCCTACATTGGCTTTATAACCCAGGAAGTAAGTGTAGGTAGCAAAGGCTTTGTTGATGTATCGCTACAGGAAGATACTGAAACGCTCTCTGAGGTGGTGGTTACTGCTATCGGTATAAAACAGCAAAAGAAAAAGTTAGGGTATGCTACACAGGAAGTAAATACAGAAGTACTTTCTGAGGCTAAGGTTATGAATGTTGGGAGTGCTCTGTCTGGTCAGGTGGCTGGTCTTACGGTTACAAATCCTACTGGTATGTTTCAATCACCTTCATTTAACTTAAGAGGTAAAACGCCGCTTATCGTACTGAATGGAGTTCCTGTGGAAACAGACTTTTATGATATTTCCAGCGATGATATTGAAAATATAAATGTTCTGAAAGGTACAACAGCCGCTGCACTTTATGGTTCGCGTGGTAAAAACGGAGCCATACTCATCACTACGAAGAATGCCAAAAAAGAAGGCTTAGAGGTAAGCGTACGTACCAACACTATGTTTACGGCTGGATTTACGGTTTATCCTGAAACACAAACAGAATATGGCAACGGCTCTAATGGTCAGTATGAATTTTGGGATGGCGCAGATGGTGGTATCTCAGATGGAGATATGATTTGGGGGCCGAAGTTTGGAACTGGTGTAAAGGTTCCGCAATGGAACAGCCCTATTCAGGATAAAGAAACAGGGGAGGTTATACCTTGGTGGGGAAATGTTGAAGGAACTATATACGATGATAAGTCTAGATATGAGCGGGTACCTATTGATTGGGTACGGCACGATAACCTGAGAGACTTCCTGAGAACAGGAATAGTTACAGATAACTCTTTTTCTGTGGCTTATAAAGGAGACAGGGCACAATATTATGTATCAGGAAAATATGCTTATCAAAAGGGGCAGGTGCCTAATACATCCCTTCATACTGGAAGCTTGACCTTTAACTCAACTTATCAGCTAGCTGATAATCTGGAATTAGGAGCTAACCTATCTTATAATAAGGTGTATTCTCCTAACTTTCCTCGTTATGGGTATGGCCCTAAAAACCATATGTATACCATCTTAATATGGATGGGTGATGATGTGAACGGAAAAGAGCTGAAAGAGCACATGTATGTGCCGGGGCTTGAAGGATATCGCCAGGCTAACTATAACTATGCCTGGTACAATAACCCATACTTTGCCTCTTATGAGCTAGAGCAGGAGCAAAACCGTGATGTGTTAAACGGACAGCTTAAGCTAAACTGGCAGTTATCACCGAGTTTTTCAATCCAGACAAGAGCTGCCGCACGGGAAAGAGGTTCTTATGAAAATATGGAAAGCCCGAAATCTTATATGAACTACGGCGACTCACGCAATGGGGACTTTAAGGTGTGGAATAATTCTCAATTGAACTTTGATGCAGACGTCCTGGCTTCCTATTCTAAATCTTTGTCCTCTCAGATTGACCTTACTGTAAATGGTGGAGCCTCTACTTTTTATCGTAAAATACAGCAGGAATATGCTTCCAGCGATGGCCTGATAGTGCCGGGAGTATACAGCTTAAATAACACGCAGGGCCCTGTACAGGCAAGTAACTATTTCCAGACAAAATCTATCCGAAGTATTTACGGATCTGCTAACCTGGATTTATTTAATGCTGTTTTCCTTAACGTTACAGCACGTAATGACTGGTCTTCTACTCTTCCTGCTTCTAATAATTCTTACTTTTATCCGTCAGTATCACTAAGTACCATGGTATCTGAATTTATCCAGATGCCACGGTTCATTGATTACCTGAAACTTAACTCTTCATGGGCCCAGGTGTCCAGCGACTTGGACCCATATAGTATCTATGCCACTTATAGCAAAGGAGTTACTTACGGTACTATTCCTTCTGTTACTTACCCGGCAGGTCTGATTAACCCAGACATTAAACCTGAAAAAACAACTTCGCATGAAGTAGGGTTCTCAACTTCTTTTGCCAAAAACCGCTTCACTCTGGACGGTACATATTATTTTATCAAAGACGAGAACCAGATCATAGATCTTAATATTTCAGAGTCTTCTGGCTTTACTTCACGCAAGGTAAACGGCAATGTTTATGAAACCAATGGAGTAGAAGTTATTGCCGGAGTTAATGCCATACAAGCGAAAGATTTCTCCTGGAACGTAGGGCTTAACTGGAGTAAGTATGTAAAGAAAATAACAGAAGTATACGGTGGGCAGAAGTATGGTAACTTACAAGCTGGAGACCGTGCGGACAGCTACTATGCCTCCGTATGGCAAAAAAGTGCTGATGGCCAGTTAATTCTTGATGCAAACAGCGGATTACCAACCCGAGACCCATACCCGGTTAACCTGGGACACCTGGATCCTTCCTGGCGTTTAGGCTTACAAAACAGGTTTAACATCAAAAACTTTAAAGTTGCTTTAGATGTGGATGGAGCGTGGGGTGGTCTTCTTAGATCTATTACAATCGAGAAAATGTGGTGGGGAGGAAAACATCCTAATTCTGTTGAATACCGTGATGCTGAATATGCAGCTGGTAAGCCAGTTTACGTACCAGATGGCGTTGTTGTAACAGAAGGAGAGCTTACCAGAGATGTGAATGGAAATATTATTTCAGATACCCGCAAGTACAGACCTAACACGACAGCTGTGAACTGGCAAACCTGGAGCCAGATTTACCCTTACCAGGCACAGGTAACGGAAGATGAAAGTGAAAAATTTGCCAACGTTTATGATCGCTCTTACTTCAAACTCAGAAGACTTTCTGTGGGGTACGACCTGGCAAACATTTTTAAACTAGGCGCTATAAAGAATCTGGAACTTACGGCGTACGGGTACAACCTGTTCATGTGGAAGAAAATTCCTTATGTTGATCCTGATTATGGAAATGATGACAACCTGCAGGACCCTTCCGCTCGGTATGTTGGCTTCTCTCTTGATGCCAAATTTTAAACCCGCCAGACTATAATCGTCAGTTCCAAATTTCAATTTTAAACTTAACATGAAAAAGATATTCGGTTTTATGATAGCCTTGCTGGGTCTGGTTGCTTGCCAGGACCTGGAGGATATGAATGTAAACCCAAACCTGCCAACGGAATCGCACCCGCAGTTGCAGCTAACTAAAATAGAGTGGAACGCCTTTCAGGCATTTGGAGGTACCGGACCACTTTACGCCCAGAAAATGCTCGTGCAAACCGATGGCGAAAGCACACTGCAATATTATAAATGGGACCGGGGCAGTTTTGGCTCTTACTCCTCTTTAAGAGATGTAACTAAGATGATGGAAGAGGCGGAGCGTATAAATGACAACTCTTACATTGCATTAGCCAAATTCTTCAGAGCCTATTACTTCTATAACCTGGCCCTTACGTTTGGTGACATACCTTATTCTGAGGCACTGCAGGGTGAGTCAAACACTGCTTACGCGCCTGCTTATGACGATCAAAAAACTGTTTTTAAAGGTATCCTGACCGAATTAGCGGAGGCCAATACGCTTCTGAAAAATGAAAATAACATTATTGCAGGCGACATCATTTATAAGGGTGATATAACAAAATGGCAAAAGTTGATCAATGCGTTCCGTTTGAAAGTGTTAATGAGCCTTTCTAAAAAAGAAAGTGACAGTGAACTTAAAGTACGGGAAACTTTTGCCCAAATTGTGCAGGATGAGCCTTTAATGGAAAGTATAGCAGACAATGGCCAGCTGGAATTTCTAGATCAACAAGATAACCGCTACCCTGAGTTTAACTCAAGCAGCTTCGGCTCTGGTATGTATATGGATTCTACTTTTATACGTCGCCTGCAGGACAGAGAAGATCCACGCCTTTTTGTGTATAGCACCCAGACCAGGATAGGTAAAGAAGCTGGCAAAGCAATAGATGATTTCACTTCTTATGAAGGAGGCGATCCGGCTGCAGCCTATGCTACTGTAAATCTAAAAGCAGCTGAAGGTAAAGTTTCAAAAGTAAATGAGCGTTACTACCAGGACCCTACCACCGAGCCTAGAGTTTTACTGGGTTATTCTGAACAACAGTTGATCCTTGCAGAAGCATCTGTAAGAGGTTGGATCCCTGGTGATGCTGAGAATTACTATAATTCAGGTGTAAAGGCTTCCTTTAAATTTTATGAAACTTATGCAAAAGGATTAAGCCAGTATGTTAACGAAAGTAGAGCAGAAGCTTACTTGGCTAAACCTGTGAACAGCTTGGCACAGGCAAGCTCACAGGAAGCCAGGATTGAAAAAATTGTAATGCAAAGGTATCTGCAGTCTTTTTTACAGTTAAGCTGGACCCCTTTCTACGATCATTTAAGAACAGGATACCCTGATTTCCGTCGACCGCAGGGGGTGGCAATTCCCTACCGTTGGATGTACCCTCAGTCTGAGTATAACTACAATTCAGCAAACGTTTCTGAAGCCATCAGAAAGCAGTTTGGTGCCGGGAATGACAGAATCAATCAAAAAACCTGGTGGTTGAATTAAGAGCAGCCACTACATAAGTAAAAAGAACCCCTGGATGTATTATCCAGGGGTTCTTTTTTAGCAGGAACAGTATTTTTTATCCAACCACTCTTCCCATGTATGGATCACTATATCCATGCTTACCTGTCTCCACTCTTCCTGCATATCTTTTTTCGAAGGTATTATTACCTGTTACTCTTACACTGAAATCGTACCAGCCAAAGCTTTGCTTCAGATTAAGTACCAGTGTTGTAGGTGCCTTGTCTGTAGTACTGGCTTTCAACTCTTTTCGAAGATTATTGCTTTTGTAAGCAAGGTCTGTTATTTCAATGGTATAGGATTGATCGTTGCTAGTATTGAATAGCTTTAACTCCACATTTCCTGTTAACTTCTTTTTGCTTATTCTGTTACGTTCATAGTCAAACTGCACTTCAATGGCAGGGTCTTGTGCATTACCTGAAAATTCTCTGAAAAAACCGTTTGGTCCGTAGCACTTAAGATGGTAAACCCCATTCTCAAATGCATCAACTGGCCATGCATAGTCAATTTTATCTCCAGCACTTACCGCAAATGACCAATTATTCATAGTTTGCTGCTCGGCGTTTGCTTGTGAGAACTTACCAGGAGCATATACAGAAAAAGGAGAACCGGCTGTGTCTTTTTCAAAAACCTCCGTTTTAGATTCAAAGCTTATTCCGAAAGTTCTTTTATCAGCGCTTAATTTTCCGTCTACATACAACTGGTAAGGTAGTGAACAAGAGGATCTTATGCCTTCTTCCTGTTGTGGCATAAAAGCTGATGCACCTGTATTCTGGTTAATTGCTTCTACCTCTGCTTTTGTCAGTGATTTAAAGCCGGAAGGAAGTTCTTTAAACTTTGCTTTGTGTACACTTTGAATGAAGGGCTCTTTATCTATAAAAGCAGGATAAGAAATTTTTTCATTGTTGTAAGGCCGGAATACGGATGATAAATCACCACATACGGTTCGTCGCCACTCGCTTATATTAGGCTCTTTTACTTCTTTTCTAGTCTTCTTGCTTAAAAAGGTTTCCAGAAACTGCAGGCAAGAGGTATGGTCAAATACCTGTGAGTTAACCCAACCTCCACGGCTCCAGGGTGAAGCAATCACCATAGGTACACGGTAGCCTAGCCCGATGGGGCTTTCCCGAAGCCTGTCAGCAGGATAGCCTCTTTGCTCTTCCTGCTCCATTGTAACATGTTCTACCCTTGTATCAATGTTTTTTGAGGCTTGGCCAGTTTCAGGTTTACCAGTAACTGGTGGAACAAAAGGAGGGACATGATCAAAGTAACCATCGTTTTCATCATAGTTCATGATAAAGATAGTCTTCTTCCATACTTCAGGGTCTTTTGTAAGTATGTCCATCACCTCAGAAACATACCAGGCTCCGTACCAAGGTGACCCCGGGTGATCAGAAAAGTTGGAAGGTGCAACTAACCATGAAACCGTTGGCAGGTTACCTGTTTCCACATCCTTTCTGAACTGATGTAATATATCTCCCTTCGGAACCTTTACTTCACGCTGTGTGCCATTGTCATCATAGGTGAGTGTTTCAAGCTTATGGTAGTCCGGGTCGCCTGTATTTGTGGTAAAGGCCTTCTTATGAATGCTTTTCTCCCGCTCCGAAAGTATATCATACTGCTTCTGGCTCCACTTCTTCTGCTGATTTTTTACTGAAGCTAATTCTTTTTTCTTCGCTTCAAGCTCTTCTTTATCTTGCTGATTGAGTTGAATTTTATTTTCTAATGCCTCTATTTCACGAGCTAGCTTAGTTGATTTCTTTGCAAGATATTCCAGATGCTTGGCATGTAACCTGACATTATATTGAGCAAAATATTCTAGATCGTTGTCAGTGAAATTAGCTAACCAATCGTCTTCTTCTCCTGTAAAACCAACACCTACACTTAACTCATTCTGATACACTCTCCAGGATACGCCCAGGTCCTCCAAACGCTCAGGGAAAGTGGTCCAGCGTAAGTCTTTATAATCTATTTCACCATTCCACACGTGTGCCTTTGAAGTCTCAAGTTGCTTTTTCCGCACAGTGCCTGTCCAGAAAAAGCACCTATTAGGGCTTGTACCTGCTAAAGCAGAACTGAAGTATTGGTCACATACTGTAAAGGCGTCTGCTAAAGCATAATAAAAAGGTATATCAGCTCTATTATAATAGCCCAATGTCAGTGGCAGGTGTGCATAATCCTTATTGCCAGAGCTTTTGGTTTCCAGCCACTTATCATATTTTCCGTTGTTACGCGCATCTACTTGGTCGGTCCAGGAGTGGGGTAATGCACTCATCCATGTTGCCTTTGTGTCCTTTATGTTCAGGCGGAAAGGAGCAAATGTTTCACCTGCTGCATTTGATTGTAGCCAAACTTTATTTTTGTTAGGCAACTGAATAGCTCTTGGGTCATTGAAGCCCCGCACGCCCTGTAAAGTACCATAAGCATGATCAAAAGAACGGTTTTCCTGCATCAGGAACACAACATGCTCTGCATCCAGAAAAGTACTTCCAGGGTCAGCGCTAATGGACATTGCTTTTTGTATAGAGATGGGTAGCACATTGAACAACCCTGCACTTCCTGTTAATAAAGCGGCTTTTTTGATGAATTCTCTTCTAGTGTCTGACATCTAAATTTTTGAATTTATTCTTGGACTGGAGTTTTTTGACTAATAATAAAGTGCGGTTTGAAAGCTGAGCCTTTATAAAGCCTAACTTGTACAGTTGAAAGTATGCTCTTGCAGTACTTATCAACTAGATATGAGCACTGTTTTCAGGCGGAATAAAAATAAAGATTGGAGTATTAAGAAGATGTTAAAGTAGTGGAGCTCACAAATAGGATCATTGATCAAATTGAGGAGATGATAACTTAATCCAGCAAAAAGCAGGCATAGGGATACTGAAAAAATATTTTTACTTAATACATTAGGTCTTATTACAGGAAAAGGTGTTTTATATTCATGTATCAAGGAAACCTGAGGTAATTAATCGTTTCCGAGCCTAAAGGTGCATCCGTGAGTTAGCTTATCTTCCCTTCCTGGACATGATAAAGATCAGTGAAGAGTCAAAGGCTTTCTTCCCTGTTCCGGAGGCTCTTCGTGTTAACTCCTTCGAGCCGTTAAATCCTTAATAGAGAGGGAACAAGGTTGAATTATCCTTCATGGGGTGATTATTACGTTCCCTTTACCGTTCCCCGAAAACAAAAAAGCCTGTAAGAGTATGTCACTTACAGGCTTTTATTGTTTGTGATAGTGCCTTGGGCCCGACTTCAGTGGGTTCTTAACGGCTGCGAGTGTTTGAAAATGCGTGTTTACTGCGTGTATGGCGGCATGTTCATGAAGCTTCATCAGTCACAACAGCTTTTAATAAAATTTTTGCCACCTATTCTGCCACCACATATTTGAAGGCCTTAAGAGTAGTAGTAATACGTTTTAGTATCGCATAAGCAGCCTAAGTAGGAATATGACCTATCAAAGGTTTATGTTGGCAAATAGGAGAGGCCTTCTGGAAAGGGGTAAGGTATAGCCACCATACGGCATCAAATCGGACGCATGGAAAGGTGCGGGTCCAGGACAACTGGCAGGAAAAACTTAGCCTGGACAAATAGGGCAGCAAAAGACTCCAGGTGAGGTAAGGCCTCGAGCTGCAGAAGATAAGGTTTGAATGGAGCTAACATTTTATTTCTGATGGTGGACTTGCAAAGTGTTCTGCCTTTGATCCCAATATCTATCTTCCTACGTCTAAAGAATTAGGTCTATCATAGTCTGTAGCGCCTTAATGATAGGTACGCTTTGGTTGAAATCCTCAAGCTCAAGTAGCGGATCTGGAAAATAATGATTGCTTAATATTAGATATTTATGATTAACTATTTATTAATATGTTACGTATGTTTATCATCAAATTGATACAATACCTTTGCCCTAAGTTAAAGTAACGGGAGAGTAACAATACTCCAGCCATGTACTTTCGAAGGGCTTCCTCATGATCCAGCGGGTGCTTCCATTCATCAGAGAAGATTCCCCACGAATAAAGGCTTTGCTTTAAGAATATCTTCATACACTGCAGCAAAGGTTGCTGGTGCTTTAAAGAGTAATAAGTTATTCACTAAACGTTAATCAATCTAAGTATGTGTGTAAGGTTACATGTTTTTAAGCCTATACTTCAGGGTATCTGTGCTGTGTCAATGTTAGGTGTTGCGCCTGCTCATGCTGGAGATCTTTTAGAGATAACAGTATCAGAAGCTGTGCAGCAGGCTAAAGTTGTATCAGGCAGGGTAACTGACGAGAATGGTGAAGCATTGCCGGGAGCTTCTATTGCGGTAGTGGGCACTTCTGTAGGTACAGTTTCTGATACTAACGGAAATTTCGAGCTTTCTGTGCCAGTTGGTTTCGATGTGCTTGCTGTTACCTTCATTGGGTATCAAAGACAAGAAGTTCCTGTAGGAAACCAAACCAGGCTGAATATTTCTTTAGTTCCAGATGCTTCCAGTTTAGATGAATTGGTTGTAGTTGGATACGGGACGCAGAACAGAAGAGAGATTACTGGAGCAGTTTCTAAGATTGATCCTGCTGATATAAACTCCATTCCTACTTCCAGTGTCGAGGAAATGCTGGATGGTAGGCTACCTGGTGTACAGGTAATGAGTGATAATAGCCCCGGCGGCGGAGTAAGTATCCGTGTACGTGGTTATGGAACGATCAACAATAATGACCCTCTCTATATTATAGATGGCGTACCTGTTTCCAACGGTTTGAATGCCATCAATCCAACAGATATAGAAACTATACAAGTATTAAAGGATGCTGCTTCTGCCTCTATTTATGGGTCAAGGGCGGCAAACGGAGTGGTAGTAATCACTACAAAAAAAGGTAGTTCAGATCGTACAGTTATCAACCTTGATGCATATACAGGGGTACAGAAAGCTTTCAACCTACCTCGAATGCTGGGAGCACAGCAATACGGAGATATGCTTTGGCAAGCAGCCAAAAATGATGGAAGTACTCCTAGTAGCGATATTTACGGAAACAACCCGGATAATGCTGTCATACCAGCATGGTTGGATGATGGGCAAACAATACCTAGTGCTGATGTAGACTGGGTACAGGAAATTTTCAGGCCGGCGGTAGTGCAGTCATATAACCTTTCCGCATCTAAGGGTGACGATAAAACCCATCATGCGCTTTCGCTTGGATATTTCAATGAGGAAGGCACTATCAAGCACACCGGATTTGAGAGATTCTCGGCTCGCTTTAACTCCAGCTATAAAATCAAAGATATTGTTACTGTAGGAGAAAATTTTTCAGCTTCCTTAACCCGTAATGTCAGTGTGGGAACTAACAGTTCACTGGGTAGCATCGTGTACAATGCCTTTCAGTTTCCATCTATTGTTCCAGTAAAAGATATCAATGGCAATTACGGGGGAAATCCTTTGAATGATATCAGCAATCCATTGGGTAGTCTCTACCGGGCAAAAGATAACGTTAGGAAAAGGATCTCTGCCATAGGCAATGTGTTTGCAGGAGTGGATCTTGGAGATTTGTCATTCAAGACCAATTTAGGAATCGATTTTCAGAATTATAATTACAGGGGATTCTCGCCTAAGTATGATGAAATCCTCTCCCAGAATAACGTTAACTCGCTGAGCACCGATAACAGCTTTAATTATCAGTTAACCTGGTCTAATACGCTGAATTATCTTAAAAGCTTTGGTAAGCATAATGTAGATGCCTTGATAGGTCAGGAGGCGATTCAGTACTATTATGAAGGCTTTTCTGCTTCCCGGCAGAATTTCCTGTATGAGGATCCAAACTTCCGTTACCTCACTTATGGTGCAGACAATCAGCTAAATACAGGAAGTGCAAATGAGTGGTCCCTGCTCTCTTACTTTGGAAGGATCAATTATAACTTTGATCAGAAGTATCTTTTGGGAGTTACTCTTAGAAGAGACGGAACGTCTCGCCTGAGCCAGAATAAATGGGGAACTTTTCCGGCAGTATCGGCAGGTTGGCGTGTTAGTGATGAGTCTTTCTTCGGGAAGGATGGTATCGTGAGTTCTCTCATGCTACGTGCCAGTTGGGGACAGACAGGTAACCAACAGGTACCATCTTATTCAACAGTGGACAGCTATTACAACAATGCCAGATATTCTGACTATGCCATAGATGGCTCTCAGGGTTCTGTGTATAAAGGGTTGATACAGACAAGGGTTCCAAACTCTGATCTGGCCTGGGAGGTAACCCAGCAGACAAACGCAGGCTTTGACTTAGGGTTATTTGATGAGAAGCTGGCACTTACTGCAGACTTTTATCATAAAGTTACGAATGATGTGCTAGTGTACTCTCCGATTCCTCCGACTTATGGTGGAACAAACGATGGAACATGGATTAACGGCGGGCAGATGAAGAATATAGGGTTGGATGTTGCAGCAAACTATCTTGGAAGTGCAGGAGGGCTAACCTATACAGTAGGACTGAACGCATCAACGTATCGTAACGAACTAACCGAGCTAAACGGCATCTCTTATTTAGGAATACCCGCCTCCTCTCTTCATAGCATAAACTTCGGTCAGGAGATAACTAGGAGTACAGTAGGGCAGCCGATCGGAGCCTTTTACGGTTACGAGGCTGACGGAATTTTTCAGAGTGAGGAGGAAGTAACCGCCCATGAAATACAGCCCAATGCGCAACCAGGTGACTTAAGGTTCAAGGATGTTAATGGAGATGGTGAGCTTAATGGGGATGACCGTACCTATATCGGGTCCCCCCACCCAGACCTGATACTTGGTCTAAATGTGAGTCTGAATTATAAAGGGTTTGACCTGAGCATGTTGTTTAATGGCAGCATAGGTAACGACATTTACAATCTAACCAAATATAAGACAGAGTTCTTTAACCAAGCCTCATATAATAAGAGTACTGCTGTGCTGGATGCCTGGACTCCAGAGAACTCCGATGCTACAGTGCCGCGTGTTTCGTTGGATGATCCTAATAATAACATAAGGCCTTCTTCTTATTACCTTGAAAATGGCTCCTATTTTAAGCTGTACAATATGCAGCTGGGTTATAATGTGCCTAAAGATAAAGTTGGTGGCATTAGCCTGAGGGTTTACCTGCAGGCAACTAATTTGTTTACTATTACCAACTATAGTGGTATGACTCCTGAAATAGGCCTTCAAAATTATTCTTCCAGCAATCGCAACTTAGATATTGGAGTTGATCGTGGCATTTACCCTCCATCTAGAACTTTTACATTAGGAGTTAATTTCACGCTTTAAACTAAAAACGGTATGAATTTTTTCAAGACTACATATACTTCAAAATTAGTTTTTACTGCTCTTGTCATATTTTCTTCTTCCTGCTCTGACGATTACCTGGAAGAGATGACATATGGGGAAATTTCTCCTTCAGAAATGACAAGCCCGGGTAATGTTGATAGGGCGATCATAGCGGCATACAGCTTGCTAAATGGCCAGTACGATGCCTCTAGCAGTGCCTTCAATTCACCTGCCTCCAACTGGAGCTTCGGAGATGTGGTTTCAGATGATGCCTATAAAGGAGGTGGCGGTACAGGGGACCAGAACAACATCCACCTGATGGAAATATTCAATACGAACCCAACCATTATTGACATTGAGCGAAAATGGGTGGCGCTTTATGAAGGGGTGAAAAGAACAAATGAAGCTATGAGGTTGCTTCAGAATTCGCAGGAATACGATGTGGCTCTGAAAGAGAACCGGATGGGAGAATTGTACTTCCTTAGAGGGCACTACTATTTTGAGCTCAAAAAAATATATAACACTATACCATACATAGACGAAACAGCTGCAACTGTTAATGACTATGCGGTGTCTCACACCCAATATACCTCTGAGCAGCTGTGGGATAAAATAGAGGAAAACTTTAGCAACGCTTATGAGAGGCTGCCTAATGATCAGGAGGAGGTGGGACGCCCGAATAAAATGACGGCGAAAGCTTATCTGGCAAAGACTTACATCTTTCAGGGACAATGGCAGAATGCCTTGGATGCTGCTAATGAAGTTATCAATAGTAACAAGTACAGCCTACTGCCTAACTTCAGGGATGTCTTTCTTCCTGAAAATGATAACAGCTCTGAGATAATATTTGCTGTTCAGCACTCGGTACTTGATGGAGCCCCTGATAACTATAATGGTAGTATAGGTGATCGTTTGTCTGCTCCTGGTGGTCCTTTCTATTCACAGTATGGCTTTCACCGCCCGTCTCAAAACCTTGTCAATGCATACAAAACGAACGCTATCGGAATGCCGGTATTGGATAATAAGAACCTTGCCGAAGCAGATTTTGTAGATCCAAGGTTGGACCATACAGTAGGAAGACCAGGTATACCCTATCTGGATTTGGGCGTGTTGTATGAGGCAAGCTGGGCACGAGACCTTTCAACCTATGGGCCTTTTGCACCTAAAAAGCGAATTGTGTCTGCCAACTCTCCTTACCAGATCAAGACCTGGCCTTACATTAGCGCACTGAATTATTACATAATCCGCTATGCTGACTTGTTGCTATGGAAAGCAGAGGCTTTGGTTGAGCTGGGCGACTTGGAAGGAGCAAGAGCTGTTGTGAACCAAGTAAGGGGACGAGCTAAAGACAGCCAGTATGTTATGAACCTGGAAGGAACGACACCAGCCGCCAGTTACAGAATTGAAACCTACAATACCCCTTGGACTGATCAGGCCACAGCCCGTGAGGCCGTTCGAACGGAGCGTAGGTTAGAGCTGGCTTTGGAGGGGCACCGTTTCTTCGATTTGGTACGCTGGGGAGTGGCTGCGGAAACAATCAATGCGTATTTAGAGGTGGAGAAAACCAGGAGAACTCATTTAACTAATGCGAATTTCATAGAAGGTACTCACAACTATTTCCCTGTGCCGCAAAAGTATTTGGATTACTTGGCAAGTACTAAGTAATGAGAGTTTAACTATATACAACACACTATACCACAGGCAGCCACATTACAAGGCTGCCTGTGGTATTTATAACTTTTTATAAACTCAATGCGATTACTAATCCTCTTTTTTATAGTCATCTTGAGTGGCTGCCAGCAACACATCAATGTTGCACAGCAAAAACAAATGCAGATGGCCGACAAGGGTGCATCTGAAGAAAAAGTAAATGTTTTCCTAGGCTCTTCCGGCGATCATGGGCAGCTGTCACCAGCAGCTTCTTACCCCTTCAGTATGCTGAGTATAGGCCCCCAGACTTACCCTGCTACGCATACAGGGTATGAATATCTGGCCAAAGAGTTTTTGGGTTTTACGCATAGTCGCTTCGAAGGAGTAGGTTGTCTGGGCAGCGGAGGTATTATTTTGGTTAAACCTTTCCTGGGTGATGATCCGGATACAACACCATTAATTAAAGCGGAGGAAAACGCAGGGCCTGGATATTATCAGGTAGGTTTCAAGAACAAGATCAAGGCAGAGTTTGCTGTTTACAAGAACAGTGGTGTACATCATTACCAGTTACCTGTAGGTAAAAAGGGCGTTTACATTGATTTGAGTCATGCTTTTGTAGGAGGCTTTGTGGCAGAAGAACACACTGTTAGTGGTGATACCTTAAGTGGTTGGATAGAAGCAAAAACCACCTGTAGTGTTGGTATCTACCGCCTTTACTATGCAATGCACTTTAGGCAACCGGTAAAGTGGGCTACTAGAAATGAGCATGAGCTGATAGCTTCGTTTGCCCCGGATCAACAGGATGTGTATGCAGGGGTAGCTTTCTCATCTGTGGATGTAGCGCATGCCAAGGCTGCACTAAGTAATGAGCCTTTTGAGCAAGTAAAGCAAAAGAGTATAAGTGGCTGGAATCAGCTATTGAGCCGTATTCAGGTAAAGGGGGACCCTGAAAGAGAAAAGCTTTTTTATTCCTTGCTTTACCGGGCAGTACAGTCGCCTTATGTAGTTTCGGAGGAGGATGGTACATATCGGGCTATTGATGGCTCTTTGCAAACCTCCAAAAACACCGTCTATAACGGATGGGCCATCTGGGACAATTACAAAACACAGTTACCCTTGCTATCCTTTGCTTACCCGGAAAGGTTCCAGGACATAGCTTCCTCTATAGCCAACCTTTATCCTTACGGCAAAAAAGACTTTGCTACTGCACATGAGCCTTCCAACACGGTGCGTACAGAACATGCCATAGTAGTGCTGCTAGATGCTTATCGCAAAGGGTATAAAATTGATTTTCCATCCATTCTGGATTCACTAAAGCAGGAAGTGGACAAGCTGGATTACTCACATCCTGATAAAGCATTGGAGTCTTCCTACGATGCCTGGGCTTTGTCGCAGATATTAAAAGAGTTGAATCAGGATAAGCTAAGCGAGAAGTATAAGCAAAAGGCTTTGGAGTATAAAAGCTATTGGGAGAAAGACTTCAGGGATTTAACCCGAGACGATGTGAACCGCATGTCTGCACGCGGCATGTACCAAGGCACAATCTGGCAATACAGATGGTCTGTTCCTTTCGATGTGAAAGGGTTAATAGAACTGACAGGAGGGGAACAAACTTTTATAAACCAACTGGACGAGTTCTTTGGAAAAGATTTCCATAACCGTGCTAATGAGCCGGATCTTCAGGTGCCACTGCTGTACAATGCTACCTCAGAACCTTGGAAATCGCAGGCCTTAATGCATCAGTTAGCTGTAGATACTGTTGTGCAGCATTACTTTAATGACAATAGCAGGGGGATTGGCTCTTATATCGGCGTTATCTACAAAAACCAGCCGGAGGCCTATTTAAGAACGATGGATGATGATGCTGGAGCTATGTCCTCCTGGTTTGTCTTAACCTCCTTAGGTATACAGCCTGCCTGTGTGGGTTGGCCGGTTTATTACCTGAATGTACCTCTATTTGAGTCAGCTGAGATAAAGGGGCCCAATGGTAAAGCCTTTACTGTACAGGTAGAGAATTATGCTGATAAGAATTTCTACATCAAACAGGTAATATTGAACGGAGAAAAACTTGATCGTAACTGGCTGACACATGAGGAGATCATGTCAGGTGGAAAGCTTATTATAACAGCTTCTGATAAGCCGGAGAAAAGCTGGGGAGTTACGAACAGATGGGTTCCCAGTTTACAACAGCCAGAGCAATAACTCTATGAAGAGAAACTTGATGAAGTGTCAAAAGTAAGATGGCCTTTAAGTCTGGCATTTATGATTGCACCTTTGAAACAGGAGAGGCTTCTGATGAAGAAAATAGTAGGAGGTAAGAGTTTTGTTACTGTACCTCAAGCCCGACTTCAGTGCGCTCTGAACGGCTGAGGGTGTTTTGACACATGTGTATGCCCCGTGTGTGGTGGCATGTTCATGAAACCTCATCAGTGACAACAGCCTTTGATAAGTTATTTGCCGCTTATTCTACCACCTGGCTTTTCTTGCGTTAAAGCGTTATTTACTTGAAGACAATTCTGCTCGTGTGTCTGCTTATTGAACATAACACCTGATGTGTTGTTTAGAGGAATAGGTTTAAGTCTGCAATCAAGCAGCTAAAGTGCTACGCTAGGGCAAATGTGGTGTAGCATTTTTTTGATAGATTTGAGCCATCTATTTCATGGACTTATCACGATACAAATATTATGGAAGATAGTAAAGTGCTGAATTATATTGAGGATGTATTAGAAAACATGCCAGCGGACTGGTTGAGGCTAACAACTCATCGACTGGATATATATAATGAACCATTAGCCAAAACTCAGTTCCTGGAGCAGTTTGAAAGCCTATTTAAAGAGCGTAATGCTGAGACAGCAACACTCAGTGCTTTACCTACTGCTTACGATTATATCCGATTAGGTCACCCTTTGTCTTCGGTGCTAGAGTGGGCAATTGCCAGCATACACAACCTGAAGCCTGAAAATGTAATCAGTTTTTCATCCAGGACAATGCCTGTTTTAGCAGTTCTAAGGAAAAACTTGTTATCTCATAAGAACACCCGAATCGTCTATACCGGCGAGCTACCCGCTTTTTTTGATGCTGAAGTACTAGCCTATGTTTATGGGTATAAGTTCGATTTAGAACGTGTTGAGAAGCTGGAAGAGGTTTCTGAGTTTAACGGTAGTACTATTTTCTTTTCACAGGAAGATGAAGTTGGTCATGCCAACCTCACCCCGAGTATTGACTTCTATGTAAGTGTTCACGCGCAGCTTGGAAGTATAATATTGGTAAATGGTGAGCAGAATAGCGGTTACATCTCCGAAATACAGCATGTAAGAAGAAGAGAGAGCATTGCCATGACACCGGCCAATTGTTTCACTGCCTTGCAGCTGTTAGTAAAAAAGCCTGCTTCTGATCTTGAGAAGCGTGATACCGCGGCTAACAAAGCACAGGTAGTAGATCTAATCAAAGGTATAACCGGCACAAGTACAAACGCTTTGATTGGTTCTTCTGGGCTATCTATTCAATATGCGATCATGATGGGGCTCGTTCATGATGCCCTAGAAAAGCACCCAGGGAAAGACATCAGGTTTGTTGTTCCACCAAATTGCTACGGTGGTACAAACGACCAGGCAAGACGAATAGCTGCTATTCTGGACAATGTTGAGGTGGTGGATTTACTCGTCGATAGAGATTATAATATGGTTCAAAGTATTGACACCGTGCTGGAGAAGATTGCCAGCCAGGATGCTGTGCCTTACATTATCGCTGAAATTCCAACCAACCCAAGAGTTGAAGTTCCGGATCTTATAAAGTTAAGGGAGGTGCTGAGTAAAGAGCGTAAGACGGCAAGCGGAGAAACTGCTGTTGATCCGGTGTTTATTCTGGATCAAACCTTCTGCCCGAATTATCAATTTGTAAGCAAAGACGGGATTCTCTCAACGATCAGAACCATTTCATACGTGAGCGGATCGAAGTTTCCAAGTGGCGGAAAGGCTACAGCCGGTTACTGTGTAGCCAACACAAAAGCTGAAGCCTTGCTGGAAAAAATAGATCAGCACCTGAGGCTTTGCGACAACGAGGCGACCGACCTTCAGATGGAAATACTGGCAGAACAGCTGCCTTCCATGAACCAGAGGATTGCAGACGCCTACCGAAATACGCGTGAGTTTGTAAACTTCATAAAGGAAACGCTACCGGAGGCGAAGATCAATTTTGTTTCAGAAGAACTGGCAGAAGAAGGATTTACGCCATCCGTTTTTTCACTGGATCTTCCTACAAAGGGAAATACGGATGAAGAAAGGGAATCTTATAAGAGAGCGTTGAATGATAAATTGATCAATATGATGATCGGGGAAATCCCTCATGAAAGTAAATACTGTGTGAGCTATGGGCAGTTAAAAGGAAGTTACTGGACCATACCTGCCACCTCCACACAGGGAACAACCAAAGAAGCCGACAAAGATTATATTGCCCGGGTATCACTGTCCCCAAACATGGATCTTGAGCTTCATAAAAAAGTTTTCAAGGATTTTGTAGAGCAAATCTAAGGCTGATGGAGGTGCACTAAAGTCAATTGAAATGTGCCCTAGCTTAGCTATTGGGTAAAGTTATCTATTCATTCCGTTACCTGAAAACAGAAAGCCCTTGCAAACTAATACTTGCAAGGGCTTTCTGTTTCTGTACCTTGAACCGGACTTCAGTGGGTTCTTAACAGCTGCGAGTGATTTATAAAGTGTGTACAGCGTGTATAGCACATTAGTGATAGATGTTCATCGGTTTTAACAGGTTTTAAAAGAAATTTTGCACCACATCTTTGAAGACCTTAAAAGAGCAGTAATACACTTGAGCATGGCATAAGCAGCCTGAATAAGCAACAGGATTTTGTACGATACTTTATAAGAAGTATTCAGCAGCAGATAAAGTATATAAAATCCAAATGAGGTATGTTGAAGGTTGATACTGGGCTTCCCTACCTTTTCAAAGTCGCTCATGCTTAAAGAAAATAGAGAGTGGTTGTGTGTTGTGTAGTAACTAACATATAAATGCTTAAGTTTTTACAAGTAGCTGTGATGTTCGTGAACATTATCTACATAGTATTAAGATAACTTAATATTACCTCTTTAGTAAAGTCCTATTAAACTTCAGGAAACATTGGAGACCTAGCTTTGTGGACTCAAACAATACTACAAACACAAACACAAATGCGAAGGTTTTACTTATCACTTACATTGTCATTTCTCCTGATGGCAATCATGCCACATGTGCTTTGGGCACAAACTGCCATCACAGGTAATGTAAAGGATCGGCTAACAGGTATAGCATTACCTGGAGTAAGTTTAGCGATCACAGGTACTACTTCAGGTACTATAACGGCATCAGATGGATCGTTTTCTCTTCGATTCCCGCAGGATAAGAGTGAGGTTACGCTGGTAGTGCGATTCTTAGGTTATAAACAGCAGCAACTAACTCTGTCAAAGGATGAGGCATCCAAACCCCTCCTGATTATGCTTGAAGAAGATAGGATGCGGCTTGATGAGGTTGTGGTTACAGGGCAGGGAATGAGCATAAGCAAAAGGCGCTTGTCTACCGATGTAGTTAGTATAGGCGAAAAAGAACTGCAGGACGTGCCAGCCACCCGTATCGATCAGTTGCTACAAGCCAAGCTACCAAATGCCCAGATAAAACTGACTGGTGGTCAGGCTGGGGCCAGTTCTATGGTTCGATCAAGAGGTATAAACTCTGCTTTTATCAATTCTACTCCTATTATTTATGTAGATGGTGTACGAATGGATAATCTCAACACCAGAGCAGCCATTGGGGGAGGTAGTGCTCAGGGAGCTGCTATTAGTGCCATTGCTGACATACCAATGGACAATATTGAAAGAATAGAATTCATTAATGGTGGTGCTGCCACAACTTTATATGGTTCTGATGCTGCCAACGGTGTTATCCAGATTATTACTAAAAAAGGAGGCTCAGAAAGGACAGAATTAACACTGGACACCCAGATGGGAGTAGAGACTCCCACAACCGACTTTTTATTTTTTGATCGCACCAAAGATCTGTTGTTCCAGAACGGTTTTTACCAAAAGCACAATGTTGGTTTGAGTGGCGGTCAGGGAGGCTTTGGCTACAGCTTTTCAGGTGGATATACTAAAAGTACAGGTGTACAAATATTTGATAACAACAGCAATGAACGGATTGATTTACGCACAGGCTTTCGGGCAGGATTAGGTGATAAGCTTACTTATGAGAGTTCGTTTAGCTATATAAACAACAGCTATAAGCGTAACCGCAATGGTAACCAGGGGGGGTATACGGCCCTATGGTTTGCTGAGAGTGGTGCATCTGCCATCACTGGACCAAAGTTCAACCCAGACATAGACGCTCAGACTCCAGAAGAGTTTGAGCAGATGAAAGAATATGTGGCCGAAGCGGAGCGACTGCAAAACAATAAGATTAGGGTTAACCGTTTTCAAACTTCACAAATCTTCCGGTATAACCCTTTAGATAATTTAGTTTTCAAGGCAGCTGGTGGTGTTGACTACCGTGTGCAGAATGATAAAGTGGTTCAGACAAACCAGTACCTGTCGCATACAGGAGGAAAGCCTGTTGATAACCAAGGGAGCATCGCAAACTACGACCGTAAGTTTTTAGGTCTAACTTTTGAACTGAATGGTCAGTATGAGTTTAGAACTGACAATTTCTCTTTTGTAACCACAGTTGGAGGGCAGCTTTTCCGAAACGAGGATTTTCAGGTAGCATACCGAGGCGAGAACATTCGAGATGGTGCCCTTACAATAAGTGGTGCCGCCATCAGAACAAGTGACGAATACATCACGGAGGTAGTAAACTACGGTATCTATGTGCAGGAAAACATTGGCTTTAAAGATAAAGCTTTTATTGATCTGGGAGTAAGAGGTGACGGTAACTCTGCGTTTGGAAAGAATATCGGTACACAATATTACCCTAAGGTTGGTTTCTCCTACATACCTAGTGCTGAGCCATACTTCGACAGAATAGCTTCCGTGATTTCTTCTGCAAAAGTGCGTGGTAACTATGGTATTGCCGGTAATTTTCCTACTCCGTTTGCTAACGACAGAACCATATCGTTTACAGGTTTCCTGGGGGAGCAGGCTGCTTATTTCGGTCAGCCAGGTAACACAGAACTTAAGCCAGAAAGAGTGGCTACTTTTGAGTCAGGCATTGACTTGGGCTTATGGGGAGACCGCGTAATATTCTCGGGCGGGTACTATCATTCCATCACCAGCGATGCCTTGTTTATGGTTCCACCAGCACCCTCTACTGGCGAGTCTAACCAGCTAAGAAACATAGGTAAGATCAGAAACAAAGGCTTTGAATTTAAAGCTACTGTTGTACCAGTTGAAACTCCTGACTTTACCTTGAGTGCTTCTGCCTCACTTAATACATTGGATAATAAAGTGATAAGCTCAGGAGGTGCGGCACCATTCAACATCAACGGCTTTAGCGCCAGAACCATCCAAACAGTAGTGCAGGAGGGATACCCGATCGGCTTCCTGAGAGGAAATTATGGCTACTTTAATGCCGAGGGAATACTGGAAAGAACAGAAGCACAGCAGTACCTTGGCACTACCATTCCTGACCTTTTCGGTAATTTAGGTATCAACCTTCGCTACAAGAGCCTTACATTTTTTGCGAACGCAGATTACCAGAAAGGGGCCTACGCTAGTTCTTTCGACAGACAATTCCGCTTTAACTATGGTGCCAGCAACGAAGGAATTCCGCAGGCAGAGATTGATGCAAATAAGCGTACTAACTGGCTGAATTTTACAAATATGTTTGTAGAGAAGACAGATTACCTGAAAGTACGAACCATAGGTATGAATTACTCAATAAAGCCTCAACTATGGAATGGCGTGGTGAAGAATGTGTCCATTGGCTTCACTGCTGTTAACCCACTCAATTTTGCATCCTCAAGCTTTGACCCGGAGACAACCATTAGTGGAAGCGCCCAAGGACAGGGAGGAGCTACAACAGGTGGTATCTCTTATGCTACCTACTCTGCACCACGTCAGTTCCTGGGCTCATTAAGGCTTAATTTCTAATTCTGATCACTCATGAAAGTTTCAAAATCAATAGTATTTACAACTCTATTCGCAGGAGCTGCTTTATCTGGCTGCGAATTGGTAGAAGTTACCAACCCGAACGTAACGGATGAGGTATTTTTAGAAACATCTAATAGTGCACAAACCTGGCTGAACGGTCTTCGAAGGCAGCTGGCATCTACCATGAATCAGGTGGTGGTTAGCACGGAATTGGTTTCAGACAACTACTTTAATAACAGAACACTTAGTAGTAAAGTGTTTGACATTCCTCAGATAGAAAGCTACGACCTTGATGTGAATAACCTGCAAAAGGAGATTCACCGATTACGGGAGATGGCAGAGTATGGCTTGGATAAGGTTATCCCTGCGGACAAATCTTCTACGGACGCTGACAAAGCAGAAATGCTCTTTTATAAGGCTTATGCCCACCTGCTGAGTGGTGAACTGTTCGTGGCACTTCCTGGCTCTGCCAGAGGACCTGTACTTACCCCAGAAGAGCATTTACAAGAGGCTATCAAAGGTCTGGATGAGGCTATCACATTGCATCCAGATCTTGAAATGAAGCAGGGGTATACCCTTCTTAAAGCAAGGGCATATTACAGGCTGGGAGACAGGGACAATGCCACGAAATTCGCTGGGGAGGTATTGGTTAACAAAAAACTGCTTCTGCAGGTGAACTATGATGGCGTTAATGGTATGACAAATAGCATGCAGACATACCTTTTTTCTTCTACCTATAACGAGTTTGCTCCTTTGCCCCGCCTGGACTTCCTGGACCCTAAGTACTTCCACGAAACTACAGCTACTGCCGATCAGAAACCGGTAGCTATTGTGAAGGCAGAGGAAGCATACTTGATATTAGCAGAAGCAGCAATTGCATCCGGAGATCTGGCTGGCGCAAAACAAAGCCTTAAGAACTTATTAACCGAAGTAGTAAGCCAACGCCCTGTAATTACGTTGGATGACAGCAAGGAAACGCGTAATGGCGGAAACAGAACGGATTATGCTTTAACCGAAGTACTTGTTAAGTTTAATCCATCTGACAAACCCAAAGAAGGTTATGTATTGGACCGTAGTCAGGGAGCTATCAATGCTTACCCTGTATCTGGCACCAAGGTGACTTCCGAAGAACTTGACGCTATTGGTAATCAGGATGAGGCTTTGTATCTACTGTATCGTTTGCGTCAAGAGATTTTCTTTGCAGAAGGAAGAAGGATGACGGACTTAGGTATAAAATTCCCGATATCTGAGACGGAGGCATTAAATAACACCCATGTAACAGCAAACCATCAAGAAGCGCAGCTTCCATCTTTCATACCTTTAGGCCGTGAAATGGACGACTTTACTTATGATGAGCAGGGTAATGTTGTAACTATGAAACATGACATGAATCAAGTGCTGGTACAGCACAAAAGTTCTTCTGAAATATTTCCATTCATAAATTAATTATAAACTGAAATCCTGATAAATCTACCGGATCACGCAGCCTTTGGCTATAGGCATCGGTAGATTTCTACATTGATCTCTATGAGAAAGATAATATTGCTATTCATAACCTCCTTATTATGCTTTGGGAGTGCCATAGCACAGAAGGCAAAGTATGTGGTGCTCATAAGTATAGATGGGCTGAGACCAGACTTCTACATGGATAAATCCTGGCCGGCGCCCAACCTGCAACAATTGATGGAAGAGGGAGTACATTCGGAGGGTGTGAGAGGTGTTTTTCCTACCGTGACTTATCCTTCCCATACAACCATAATCACAGGTGCGCTACCAGCAAAGCATGGTATTTATTATAATACACCATTCGAGCCACAGGGAGCTACAGGGCAGTGGTTCACGGAGGAAAGACTTATACAGACAGAAACGCTGTGGGATAAAGTGAACAATGCAGGTATGAAGACAGCCTCTGTATCATGGCCTGTGTCTGTAGGTGCCCCCATACATTATAATCTTCCTGAAAACTTTTCGCTGAAGAACCCAGGAGATAGAAGAGGCCCTATAAGCGAGGCTGCTACCCCTAAAGGCCTTTTTGAAGAGGTGATGAAAGGAGCAACAGGAGAGTTAGAAGCCAATGATCTGAACCTGCGCTATTATAGTATGGACGAGAACTTGGGAAGAATGGCCGCATATCTTATCCGAAACTATAAACCTAATTTTATTAGTGTACACTTGGTGGGGGTAGATGGTGCCCAGCATGCCGAAGGAAGAGAAGGACGTAGAGTACCACGAGCTGTTGCCAATGCGGACCACGCAGTGGGTGCTATAAGAGAGGCTGTAGAAAAAGCAGGAATAAAAGACAGCACAGCTTTTATAATTGTTGGAGATCATGGCTTTGTTGACATACATACAAGCCTGTCGCCTAACGTGTGGTTAGCTCAGCAAGGGCTGATAACGAAGACTGGGGATAATGTAAACTGGAAAGCCATGTTTCATACGGCTACCGGATCAGCTTTCTTGCATCTTAAGGATAAGAATGATAGGAAAGCCCTGAAGCAGGTAAGGAAAATGCTTGACAATTTGCCGGAAGAAGATAAAAAGCTGTTTAGAGTAGTTGAAAAGGATGAGCTCCAGAAAGTTGGGGCAGCACCCGATGCTGTACTAGCACTGGCTGCTGTTAAAGGAGTAGCCTTAAAAAGAGACTTGGAAGGACCTGTGCGGAAAGAGGCGAAGGGTGGAGCACACGGTTTTTACCCGGACTTTCATGAAATCCAGACCGGGTTCATTGCTGCTGGTGCTGGAGTTGATCAAGGAAAAGCTACTCCTGAGGGGCTAGAAGGTATAGCGCCGTTTGTAGCTGAGTTGCTGGGAATCGACTTTAAGCTATCCACAGGCACTGCTCAAGCAGAAAAGGAGGGTAGATAAATCTTAGATATAGTGCGGGCGTCTTTAGTTTTTATCAAGATGCTTTCATATTAGAATGAGATACCAGATTAATAAACGCCTCCCCTGTAGGAAGCTCTGCAGGGGAGACGTTTTGCTTATGAGGGTTATAGCTCCCAATGTAGATGTCATTATTAGCTAAATTCATGCATTTTGATTTCTCAGCTCTACCTTCCGCTTAGTATTAATATTGAGTAAAGGGTAATTTAAACTGTAATAGTGGCCATATTTCTTTTCAAACAGAACCGGATGCCTTGGTAGTTGTCGAAGTAGCCTTGATAATACCGCATCGGTTCAGATATCGTGTCAGTCAAAAACACGTACGGTTACAGCGTTGTGCTAGGCACAACTTTAACCAAAAGGCTATACTACACGAAGTACTCAGGCTCTTCTTTGGATAGAAAGAAGCAAGTAAAATCTAAACCTAAAAAGAAAGAACCTGCTGAGGTAAGACGTTTCCCGTGAAGCCCTGATCTGGCTCAAAGAGATGTCAAGAGAGAGGAGAAAATTAGATTGATAGAAATGTATGAGGAAATGAAAGATGATAATAATGGTGAGCCTCACGCTAAGGAAAACAGTGAAACTAAATAAAGAAGAGGGATAGGAAGGAATAATACGTCCCCTGAAAACAAAGAAACCCTGTAAATATTTGATTTACAGGGTTTCTTTGTTTACTAAGTGTGCCTTGGGCCGGACTTCTGTGGGTTCTTAACGGCTGCTAGTGGCTAAAAATATATGTTTGCAGTGTGTATGGCGGCATGTTTATAAAGCTTCATCAGTGTAAACAGCTTTTATATGGACTTTTGCCATCAATTTTGCCACCTAGCATTTTTTTATAGAGTCCAAAGGAGCAGCTACAGCGGTACTTTATTGTCAAGGCAACACCGCCTTATTGGACATGAACATAACCTTTTTTTATAGTAAGTAGAGGTTTTTTAAGGTTGCCTATGCTAGAAGAATTTTAGGTGTCAATGTTCCGAACCATGAGGAGGCCTGGTTTTACGATCTGATTCATCAAGCATCTTCAGCATTATGCTATATTGTTAATAGCCTGTTAACAGAGGCTTAATCTCTATTCTTTTTCTTTGTAGCTAAAGAATATTGATAAAACCTATGTTATGATGTTTGACGAGTACACAGATGAAATGCTGCTTGGCTTCGTACAAGAATCGGATGAAGATGCTTTTACCGAATTGTACCGGCGCTATTGGAGGCAGCTTTATATAAGTGCTCTGAAACGCATAAGCAATGAGGATGATGCAAAAGATATTATCCAAGAGTTATTCATAAAACTTTGGAACAGACGAACTACCCTGCCCGATGAAGTAAAAGTAGCGGAGTACCTGTACACAGCCCTGCGATATCGTATAATTAACTTTATCCAGGCTGATGAGGTCAGGCTAAAATATGCTAATGCGCAGTTAACAGAGCAGGATAACTTCGCAGCCTCAGTGGCAGAATCAAGTCTCGCGCTTCAGGAGATCGAAAGTATTATTGAAAAGGCAGTAGAAGCCATGCCTGAACGTATGCAAGAAGTCTTCATCCTCAGCTATAGAAAAGGCTTTACCCCCAAAGAAATTGCCGTACAGCTTTCGCTGTCTGTGCAGACTGTCAAAAACTATCTTTCCAGCGCAAGAGCTTTACTAAAATGCAGGATAACTGAACAAAAACCACAGTTATACGCACAAGTACTGCTGATGTTTGCACCCCTCACTATCTCTTAACATAAAGTTAACTCAAATCTTAGGTACGTTGGGGCAGCTTAGCTGATATATAGGTAAATGCACCTATAAACAGTGAGCCTGAAAAAACAGCAAGAGTTACTAAGGAAGTACCTGAAAGGAACAGCTACACCTGAAGAAAAAGTATGGGTAGAGAAGTGGTACGACTCCTTTGACAATATAGATCCCTTTCATGGAAAGAAAAGCATTTCCTTGGAGGAAGGGGAGCTAATGCAATCTGCTATTCTTAAAAGGATCAAAAGAGGTAAGGTTATACAACTTTGGAAAGCTGTAGGAAGTGTTGCTGCAGTACTTATGATGGTACTGTTTGGGGCATGGGCTTTTTATCAGCAGCAAAAGAAGGTATCTAACCTGTACAGCTATGTGAAGTCCGAGAAAGGGCAGCACCTTAAGGTACTCTTACCAGATAGCTCAATCCTTTTGCTTAACGAGCTAACAACCATAAAATACGCTCAAAACAGTTTTGGAAAGACAACCAGGGAAATTTGGCTGGAGAAGGGAGAGGCTTATTTTGATGTTAAACATAGCGTACACCTTCCTTTTGTAGTGCATACTAGTCCTCTGAAAACGAAGGTGCTGGGCACAGCATTCAACATCAAAAAGTCGGACAAGCACGGTGATGTACAGGTAAGTGTAATCCGTGGCAAGGTACAGGTAAGTACCTCGAGTAGTCCTATAGCCTTGCTTACTAAAGGGAAACAGGTAAACTATGATACGCTTACTAAACGGCCTGCTTTAAGTGACATCAACCCCGATTACGCTACAGCCTGGAAGAGAAGCAGGGTTGACTTGGATGGAGCCTCATTCAATGAGTTGAGCGAAGTCTTTTACAGTTTCTATAACACAAGGCTCACAACAAGGGAAGCGAAAGTCAAGAACAACAGTTATACTCTAACGCTTGATAAAAAGGTATCAGGAGAGACTGTTTTGCAAATTATTGCCGCAACTCATCAATTAAAGTACAAAATAGAAAATGAAGACATAGTCCTATACTAGATAAAAAACAACCGCTATTACTGGTCCTAACAGCGGTTGTAGAGTCATACTATTGCCGAGGGTGTTAGTATGAAAATGCGATGATAAGTTTTTACCATTCCATTAGCAAAGATATGAAAAAAAGATTACTCATGAATGCCAAGTTACCCTTAAAGGTGCTTACTACCATACTTATTATTATTGCATTGTTCTGTCCTGAGGGGTATGCAATTGAAAATCCATCAGGACAGAACATGAATCGGAATATTAGTATTTCATTTCAGGAAGAAACAATTGCATCGGCGATTCGGAAAATAAAAAAGCAAACAGGTATCCCATTCGCCTATGATCCTGAAGCTCTTCAAGTAGAAAAGTTGCTTACGCCCACTTTAAATTTCGAAAACACCTCTCTGCGTCAAATCCTTGATAAGCTTTTAACTCCAGTTAGCATCGGCTACAGGGAAGTTAATAACACCATTGTTTTGCATAAGATAAAAGAGTCGAGGGTACAAGAGGAAAGGACTGTTACTGGAAAAGTAACAGATGAAAACGGTGAGGGACTGCCGGGTGTTACCGTTGTGCTAAAGGGAACTAGCAAAGGAGTCTCGACAGATGTTACAGGGCATTTTTCTCTTTTAGTACCTGACGGAAAGGATACCTTGGTGATATCTTTTGTAGGTTACCAAAGCAAGGAGGTTTTGATTGGTGCTGGTCAAACCATAAACATAAAACTTGTGCCAGATAGCAAAGCTTTGGAAGAAGTAGTTGTGGTAGGGTATGGTACGCAAAAGAAGGTAAACATCACAGGTTCAGTAGCAACAGTAGATGCTGAGTTTTTAGAGAACAGGCCTGTTACTAACGCTTCTCAGGCATTACAAGGTGTATCCGGGGTTTATGTAAACCAGTCAGGCGGGCAGCCAGGTGCTGATGGGGCTTCTATTCAGGTTAGAGGTGTTGGGAGTCTCAATGGCAGCGGCGCCTTAGTGCTGGTAGATGGTGTTGAGTATAGTCTAAAGGATGTAAACCCTAATGACATTGAAAGCATATCTGTTTTGAAAGATGCTGCTTCTGCTGCTATTTATGGAAATCGCGCAGCAAACGGGGTTATCTTGATCACAACAAAAAAAGGTCAGAAAGGACGTACACAAGTTGAATACAACAATTACTTTGGCTGGCAACATACAAGCTACCTACCGGATGTTGTATGGAATTCTGTTGATTATTTAGAAGGCAAAAATAGGGCATTGGCAAACGAAGGGAAAAAAGCAGAATACACTGACGAAGTAATTGCTGGCTTTCGTGACAGCTCTCAAACGAATCCTGATGTGTACCCCAATACAAATTGGTTTGATGTCATGTTTCGTCCTGCCCCTATACAGGAGCATAATCTAAGGATCTCAGGCGGAAGCGATCAGATTTCATTCTCAAGCTCACTTGGCTACCTGAACCAGGAGGGCGTGTTAATAGGTACATCTGCCAAAAAATATAGTTTATCGACAAATATACAAGCGAGTATAACAGAAAAGCTTAAGGTAAATGTGAATTTATCAAGTAACTATTGGCGCAGAAACGAGCCTCCCCAAGGAGTTAATAGAATGATAAATTACACTTACCGTACACTGCCAATACAAGCAGCTAGATTAGAGAATGGGGCTTACGGGGACATGTGGGTCAGGGTACCGGGGCACAATGTGTTTAGAAACCCATTAGCAATGGCAACAGAAGGTTATCAACATGTTAATTCTGAACGCTACCTTGCCAATATATCCGCTGAATACAAGTTACCTTTTGACATAGTTTATAAAATAAACGGTGCCATAAATAAATATAATCAGGATAATCAAATATTTGTGCCACAGGTAACTATAGAGAATCCTAAAACAAATACAACAGGTATCCTGGATTATGATCGCTTGCCGAGAAGTGTTAGGAATGCAGCGAATAATAATCTGAACACCACTCTCTTTAACACTCTGAACTGGAAAAAGAGTCTTAAAGGCCATAACATTGCGGCTTTGCTAGGGTATAGCAGGGAAACATTCTATACTTCTAACTTTAGTGCATATATAGAAGGCTTTTTAGGAAATGAACTTACTGAGATCAATGCCGGAACAATAAACAAAGAGGTTAGCGGAACGTCAAACAGAAACACACTTGCTTCTTACTTTGGCCGGCTAAACTATGATTTCAAGGATAAGTATTTGTTGGAAGCTAACTTTCGCTACGACGGCTCTTCAAGATTTGCACAAGACAACAGGTGGGGTTTGTTCCCTTCCTTTTCTGTAGGGTGGCGTCTGGACCAGGAATCTTTTCTTCAGGATGTATCTCAAATATCAGGCTTAAAGCTTAGAGCTTCCTGGGGGCAGTTAGGGTCGCAGAATATTCCAGATTACCGTTATGTTAATCTTGTTGATATAGGTGAAAACTACTCTTTTAATAATACAGTTGTGCCTGGTGCTGCTGTTAACACCCTAAGCGACCCGAATCTATCCTGGGAAGAAACAACTATAACAAATCTGGGACTAGATGCAGGCTTCTTTAATAACAGGGTTAATGTAACAGTTGATGCATTCAACAAAAAAACATCTGGGATCCTGCGTCCTGTAAGTGTACCAGCACAGGTTGGCAACTTAATTGGGCCTGTTAAAAACATCGGAAATGTTGTTAATAGAGGCTTTGAAATTGGATTGAACTATAGGAACAGTATCGGGGAGTTTAATTATGACTTCGGTACCAGCGTAAGTTATGTACAAAATGAAGTAACAAAACTCAATGGAGAAACAATAATAAGCGGTAGGAATATCACGAAGGAGGGATACGCTATTGATTCCTGGTACCTTTTGGATGCGGTTGGAATATTTCAAACCGGAGAAGAGATAGAGCAGCATGCCTATCAAGGGCCAAAGACACAGCCTGGAGATATAAAATATCGTGATGTAGACGGGAACAACGTTATTGATAACAATGACAGAATTATTATAGGTAGTACTATTCCTAAATACACTTATAACTTTAATGTAAGGGGTGAGTTCAAAGGAATCGAGCTTAGTATGTTTTTCCAGGGGGTAAAAGATATTGATTCTTACCCTACCGGAAACTTTGCTGAACCCTACAATAACGGCGCCGGGGTAACCAAAGAATGGCTTACTGACTCCTGGTCACCAGATAATCCAGGGGCACCCTTGCCTCGGCTAACAACTAGAACAGGCTATTCTCAAAACTTTCAGAACTCAACTTTCTGGTTGGAGGATGCCTCTTATCTACGATTGAAAAACATTCAGTTAGGATATACACTCCCCCAATCTTTAACTGAAAGGTGGAATATCAGTAGAGTACACATTTTTGTGAACGGACAGAACCTGCTTACTTTTTCCAAATTCAAAACAGTGGATCCTGAAAGGAGCATTACGAGATCGAATATTTATGACTACCCGACCACCAAAATATTTACAACAGGGCTAAATGTTAAGTTCTAATTTTTTAGGAAAACGGTATATGAAAAAGATAGTTTTTATGATGATTACTGCAGTGCTTTTACAAGCCTGCGACGATGATTTCCTTACAACAAATCCTACAGATACTTTTACGGAAGAAACTTTCTGGAAAACAGAAACCCATGCTTTGGCGGGTATTAACGGTACATATGCACAACTCCAGGTTTCTAACTTATACGGTAGCATAAATGTACTTTTGTTAGAAGCTATTTCTCCTAATGGATATAACTATAGTAATTCAGCGGGAGTAAATTTTATTGCTGAGGGAGTGCATGATGCCAGTAATTCTGCTTCTATAAACAACAGGTGGAATGCTAGCTACAAAGGTATTGGTCGTGCCAATACAGTCGTGGGCCATATTGATGCTATCAAAATGGATGAGGGTCTGAAGTCCCGAATCAAAGGAGAGGCAAAGTTCCTGCGCGCATTGTTCTATGCTAATCTGGTTAATTTTTACGGTGGTGTGCCTCTGATTCTTGACGTGCCAAATATCGATCAGGGTTCTTTACCTAGAAGTAGCCGTGAAGAAGTTGTGAATCAGATAGTGAAAGACTTGAATGAGGCAAGCGAAGTACTGCCGTTAAGATATACCAATACAGATATTGGAAGAGCAACTAAAGGGGCAGCTCTTGCTTTGCAAGCTCGCGTGTTGGCATACGAATCTAGATGGGGAGAAGCTGCTGCAGCTGCTAAGCAAGTAATAGACCTCAACGTTTACAGCTTATTCCCAGACTATAGGGAGCTGTTTTACCTAGAAAATGAAGGCAACGAGGAAGTTATCTTCGATGTGCAGCTAAAGTTCCCGGAGTTTGGCTCTAACTTCGATATTTATTTAGATAGGTACAATAGCCTTGCTCCCCTTCAGGACTTAGTAGATAGCTACCAGATGATAGACGGGAAAAGCATTTCTGAGTCTACTTTATATAATGCCGATAACCCATATGAAAATCGAGATCCCCGCTTACAGAAAACTGTAATTGTGCCAGGTTCAAACTTTAAAGGGAAAATTGTTAAAGACGATGCCTACCCGTTCACAGGCTATGGCCAGAAAAAATACTCAGTATATAAAGATAACGAGGTGCCTGCCAAAGTTGTGAACACAGGAGACTCTGAGCTTAACTATATCATTTTGCGCTATGCTGATGTCTTGTTACTATATGCAGAAGCCCAAAATGAAGCTAGTGGACCTGATAAGAGTGTTTATGAAGCTATCAACAAAGTACGAGCCCGAGCTGGCATGCCTGCTATTCCAGAAGGACTAACCCAGAACGAAATGCGGGAAGCCATTAGACTGGAAAGAAGAATAGAGCTGGCAGGTGAAGGCCTGTACTACGATGATATTCGCAGGTGGAAAACTGCTGAAACAGTTATGAACACAGAGATAGTTGACAGGAAGGGCCATGTTATAGGAGTAAGAACCTTTAATCCAAGCCGTGACTATTTATGGCCTATTCCTTCAGTGGCTTTACAGGAGAACCCAAATCTTGAACAGAATCCAGGTTATAATAAATAGGTCTTGCTAAGACTTTTAAATCTTTATCAAATTTATTCATATCAGAATGAAAAAATCAGCATTATTAGTAGGTAGCCTGCTTTTTGCCTTTGCAGTACAGGCCCAATCTACGGTTACAGGGTATGTGTACGAAGATGCAAACAGGAACGGAAAAAAAGAGCGTCGCGAGAAAGGCATAGCCCAGGTAGCCGTCTCCAACGGACGGGAAGTTGTACTTACAGATGAAAAAGGTAGATACGAGTTGCCAGTTAGCCAGGACAATATTATTTCAGTGATAAAGCCGAGCGGTTACAGAGTTGCCTTGAATGATGAGAACCTGCCCCAGTTCTACTACATCCACAAACCGAAGGGTTCCCCTGATCTCAAGTTCAAAGGAGTGGGGGCCACTGGAAATATCCCTAAGTCAGTAGACTTCGCCTTAGTGGCAGCTGAGGAAAAGGAAGAATATACCACACTTTTATTCGGCGATCCTCAACCTTACACTAAGGAGGAGGTAGATTTCTTTGCCCGTGGTATTGTCTCAGAGGTGGAAGGGGTAAAAGATGTTTCGTTTGGCCTAAGTTTGGGAGACCTGGTAGGCAACGACCTAAGCCTCTTCAGCCCCTATATAGCAGCGGTTAAAAAGGTAGGTATCCCTTGGTACAACCTGATGGGCAACCACGACATTAACTTTGATGCCAAGGCAGACTCTCTGGCCGATGAAACATATGAGGCACATTTTGGTCCGGCCAACTATGCCTTTAACTACGGAAAGGTACACTTCATCGTGCTGGACGATGTGCTTTATCCAGATCCGAGGGATGCAAAAGGCTACTGGGGCGGTTTTAGGAAAGATCAACTTGAATTTATAGAAAATGATCTGAAGTTTGTTCCGAAAGACCACCTGGTGGTGCTCGCTTTTCATATCCCTATAAGTGAGCCTGGCAGTGGAGATGCTTTCAGGGATGAGGACAGGCAACGGCTTTTCGACCTGTTGAAGGACTTCCCGCATACGCTCTCCCTTTCAGCGCACACACACCTTCAGAGGCAGGACTTCTTTACCAAAGCAGACGGATGGCATCAGGAGAAGTCGCACCACCATTACAATGCTGGAACCACCTCCGGCGATTGGTACAAAGGCCAACTTGATGAAAATGGTATACCTGTCTCCACTATGCGTGACGGCACCCCCAAAGGCTATGCCTTTATTCATTTTAAAGGTAATAAGTATGTGATAGATTATAAAGCAGCTGGCCATGCTAAGGATTACCAGATCGAAGTGTTTGCCCCGAAGGTAGTGGAACACGGCAGAAAGACCTCAGCAGGTATCTATGCTAATTTCTTTATGGGCAGTGAGCAGGATTCGGTGATATACCGTGTAGACAACGGTGAATGGAAGGCAATGGAGCACCAGAAAGAGTATGATCCTGTGTTTGTGCACAGCCTTCAGGAGTGGGATTACGCCGAGGAGCTGTTGCCAGGAAGAAGACCATCAAATGCTACTCAATCTACGCACCTGTGGCGCGGCAGCATTCCTACCAAGCTGGAGCCAGGAGAGCATATTATAGAGGTGAGAGCCACCGATATGTTCGGCAGAACCTTCACCCAGCAGAGCAGCTACAGAATTGTCTCATCTAAAATAGCACAGTAAGGCATTATCAGTATGTTCTTCATGTAAAGCAACAAAACCTTATGGCTCACAGAGCCATAAGGTTTTGTTGCTTTAACCTATAAAAGTATATAAAGTTCGAGCCTACCAAGACCCTAAGAATGGGCTATAGAGAGGGAGTAGCAATAAGCATTTTATAGTGTGTCAATAGAGGATGGTATTTTCATGGTAACATATAATAATTACACTGCTGCAATAGGGTGCTTTTGAGAAAGAAGAAATATTAACAAGTAAGTTTTGCCACCAATACTGCTACCTACAAACAACAAAGCCCACTGATTATCAGTGGGCTTTGTTGTTTCTGTACCTTGGGCCGGACTTCAGTGGGTTCTTAACGGCCGCGAATGGCTGAAAATGTGCGTTTGCAGTGAGTATGGCGGCATGTTCATGAAGCTTTATCAGTGGCAACAGATTTTAATGAGAATTTTGCCACCTATTCTGCCACCTAGCTTTTCTAATAGAGTGCTAAGGAGCAGATACAGCGGTACTTTGTTGTCAAGACGATACCGCCTCATTGAACATAACATGTGTTATAAACAATCTGGATAGTTAAGTTCTGAATCGCACTTCAACACCTGATAGGGAGTAAGATCTTAAAGGGTGATGAACAACATCGTCTGATATTAGCAGGCACCTATTGAGTTCACTAATCTGCCTTCAGGAGCTCCTAAGCAATCGGCAGATTCGATTCCTGGTCGGCTAACGCGGAAGCTAGGCTGTAAGCAGCCATCTCAGGAAACTACGTGACAGCTGCTTCGATGAGGGATTCAAATTCTTTAAATCAAACCTGTTGGCTTTCAGAGCTGCTCAATATACTGCCTGCAAGCATTATAAACGCTCTAACATCAGCCTGCGGTCAATGCATGGAAGAAACTGGCCAGGTGTAGCGAATTCTTAACAATGTTTTCTTTACTGATCTGTCGTAGCAATTCAGTAAAAGGGAGAAAGTAAAGAATACATGCGTTCATATAACTTATAAAAACCTGTGGTATACATAAGTAGTGTTGGCTATACGATTTATTTGCAGCCTATGAAAACAAATACGTATCCTTATCAATGAATCTTCATGTAGTATAGTCTAAATGAAGAGTTGAAGAGCAAGTATGCAGTAAATTAACTTGTCCGTGAGCCATGGCTTTAAACAAGAAGCAAAAGTAGCCTTAACAATTAGCTACAACTCAGAGGCACGAGAAAGCACCAGGATTAGCGTTACGCAACCCCTTGAATGAAATTATGGTGGTATAGCTGCATTTGAGAAAGAAAAACAAAGTATAAAATACCAAGTTACCTTCATTTGAATTTCCTCCTAAACTTTGTACTTGTTGATACTATTTACTTCTGTGCATAATGCAAGAACTTAAAAGTGCTTTTGGGAAAAAGTTTATCACCATATCCATTGATACTGAAAACAGGTGGATACGCACAAATTGGGTAGGTTACCTAACACACGACAATATCAAAGCAGGTGCTTTGGCTTATATGAAGGCTGTAAGGGAATCAGGGTTTAGCTGTGTACTCAACGATACGAGGGAGGTTCTCGGAAGCTGGGACCATTCTCTTGATTGGGTTGTAAACGAATGGGCATCGCAGGCAGCCGCTGCTGGTATTAGGAACTTTGCCCTCATTACTTCACCTGAGTCCTTTGCTGAGTCAACAGCTTCTAACTTTCACGCAAACAACAAAGCGTTTGAGGTGAGGGTGTTTGCGGATAGAACCAGTGCCGAGGCTTGGCTGCGGCAGCATTCCCTGAGTAAAAAAAGCAATCAACAATAATTATTTGGAAGCGTAATGCATACTAAATTTTAAAGATGGAGCAGCAGGTAAGGTTGAAGAAAGTATTTGGCGATGTGTTTTTCACAGCCACAAGAATTAACAATGGCTCTATTTTATATGCTCAGTGGTTCGGTGTGCAGTCAGTGGAAACTGTTAAGGAGGGCGGCTACAAGATGCTTGATATGATAAAGGAGCAGCCGTGCGCCAAGCTGCTGAATTGTAACAGAAATGTGGTCGGTTCTTGGGATATGGCACTTGATTGGGCAGAAAGTACATGGACTCCCCTTATGAAAGAGGCGGGCTTACGCTATCTGGCGCAGGTTCTGCCGAGCAGTTTTTATGCCACCCTTACAATAGAAAGCCTGATACAACACATAGGCAACGACTTGGAAATAAGGATATTTGAAGATAATGAAGAGGCAGAAGCTTGGTTGCTATCAGTTGGCAAATAGCAACCAATACTTTAACTTAAATTGCCTATGATTTCTCTATGTCATCCATCACAATAGCAGCAAGGCTTTGAAGCTCCTTCTGGTCTGATGCAGTGAACAACTCTCTCGGCACCTTGTTAACAATGCACACAGCACCTATATTAATACCGTCTGAGGTGGTCAAGGGAGCGGCAGCGTAAAACTGCAAGTCAAAATCACCTATAACCAAAGGGCTGGCCAGCAGGCAGGCTTCCTTCCTGGCGTTTTCGAAAACAGTCACATCAGTCCTTAGCACAGCAAGAGAACACAGGCTCACATCCCTGCTCACCTCGTTTTAGACGCCCGTCCCCACATGGGCATTTTGTAATGACATAGTCTTTATCAACAAAATTTACCAAAGCTATCGGTATGTTGAACATACAGGATGCAATGGCAGCAATGTGTTTGAAAGTTCCGTTCTCTTCGTATGTGTCCAAAATGTGCAGGCTGCGCAGCTTTGCCAGTCGTTCACCTTCATTATCGGGAATAAAGGGGTATCCCAAAAGTATTGTCCATGATTACCAGAGTGTAAATACAATAAAGTGAACCTAAAATTGTACATATAGCACAAAGTGGAATAGCTAAACCGTGCTGGGTGTACATTGAGGCAAAGGTAGTATAAACACGGCATTCAGCAGCAGAATGGTTGCTACTGGTAAAATTAATTGATAGGCAAAACAAGTTCAGAAAGTAGCCTCTATCTGGACCCTTTCCTCGTCAGCAGCAGTCTTAAACAGTGCCGCTCTGATTGAAGGACTCATCGATGCCTTTGATGATGCCAAGGGCTACTCCCCACATGCGGGGCTTATCACTAATCTGACAAGTTTCGGGTTCAGGAATTAGGTGCCATGCAACCCCAACAGTAGGCGGCCTGTATACCCGAGTGGCTTTACAAGTCCTGCATACCTATTCATAGTTCTTAAAGTCAGAGACTTTGTTAACTACATACTCATACTCAGGTACAGCGTGATGCCACAGCTTGAGCATTCTGGTTTTCAAAAAGTAACAATAAATGATAAACGCTTCATCCAAAGACAAAGGTACATTCGAAAAGCTAATCGAGTTAAACGATGAACTCGAAAACTATTTCAACAACACGATTATACCGCAGTTGTTTGTGGATGCAGATATGATTCTGCGCAAGTTCACGCCTGCTGCCATGAAGCACTTCAAGCTTTCATCCGATGATGTGGGTAGGCACATTGACGAGGTGTCCAACAATATCCGCTTCCCGACCATCATCGAGAACATTACCGAAGTGATTGAGAGCGGCAGGGATTTGGAGAAGGAAATCCAGACAACTGATAAGGTGTGGTATCAGATGAATATCCTGCCCTATATCATCAGGAAAGAGAACAGGACAAACGGTGTTATCATCACCTTCATCGACATCAACGACCGCATCCAAATCCTGAAGGGGTACGAGAGGCTGAACAGAGACTACGAAAATATAATCCACTCCATCTCCCACGACATAAAAGGACCACTCTCAAACATAGAGGGCTTAATCAGGATTTTGAAATCCACTCCTGAAAGTGAAGAGGATAACAGGCGAATCATCGACATGCTGAGCGATTCAGTGGGTAACCTGCGCAGAACGGTGGAGGACCTCGCTGACATCAATCACGACACAGATTTTGCCAAGGAGTCTGAGCGTGTGAATTTTGAAAACGTGATAGAGGACGCCAAGCTTGCACTCAGGGATAAGATAGCAGAGTCCAACGCAAAAATCAGGGCCCAAATCGGGGAATCGGAAATCTGCTTTCCCCGAAAGAACATCAGAAGCATCATCTACAACCTTCTCTCGAACGCCATCAAGTACAGAAAGCCAGGTAGGGAGCCTGTGGTTACCATATCCACAGAGAAGTCAGGGGAACACATCATGCTTAGAATGAGTGACAATGGTTTGGGTATAGCGGAAGACAAACAGGATTACATTTTTGACCGCAACACCAGGCTGTTAACCCATGTGGAGGGTACAGGCGTTGGATTGTTCATTGTCAAGGGAATGGTGGAAGCTACGGGGGGCAGAATTGAAGTAAAAAGCAAGGAAGGTGAAGGAACAACCTTTACGTTATACTTCAAATAGCTGAGACAAACTGTACTTAGGTTAATACGTTAGTTTGTGTGGCTAACAGCAGCGTGCTTCTTTGCCTGCCTAAGTTCCTGCACCCGTTTTTTTCAGCTTCTCCCTGGTATGGGCGATTTCTGTAGCCATCTCAGGTTGTTTCCTTGAGAAATAGTCCAGCTATAGCAGGCACTGGCTGACCTCACCAGCACCCAATTTGCGAATATCTACTTGTCTGATATAGTCATATAAGTTATTCATATATGATTTTACGACATCAGCAGGTTTTATGAAAATAAATTAATACTGAATCTGCAATGGGTTACCACTTGAATTCTTGCGTAAAATACTTATATATTTTACTGCTACCTGCTGCGTACTAGACTCCCGGAAGCCACTGGCAGCAAGAAATGCCTTCCACGTTACAGATTCACCGAGACCTAATGATTCCAGATAAGTTCGTGTCGTAGCTTATATTCGTTCGCTTTGGGTTGATACCACTTCTGTCATGATGCGCAACGCAGAACATACGTCTGGCGACCTTGGCATAAAATCAAAAAACCACCTCATTATCAGGAAGCATCAGGCCACTGTCGCCAAACATTTACCCGCTTTTCCGCAACTCTTGGCCATCGAAATGTTTTTGGAAATAGCGCTGCCGGAGGCCAAAAGAGACGAGGACTATCTGCAAAGGTTTGATGCACTGTGCTCTTCATCAGCTGAGTACAGGGGCCTATGTCATTTTTCGCCTTAAACACAGCCTGTATGCAGACATGGAGGCTGTCTGGAACAGCTCCCCAAGGGGAACATTACCTTATGCCCCCAGCCAGGTTAAGACCCGGACCCCGCATCCTAACCCGACGAGGCGGAACTAGAAAACAATGCCTTCCTGTGTCGTCTGCCTGGCAGGAAAGTCCTTGTCGCCCCACTGCTCCTTGACGTTGGTTTCTATGGTGAGGCTCAGAGCTGTGAGCGGTACATCCTCCAGCCTGTTCTCGAAAGGGTCCTCGGTTCGCTCTCCTACCAGATCCAGCGCCAAAAACACAAAGGAGATGACTACGGAGACGGGAATAGTGGCCAGGCCCAGTTCACTGACAAAGGCAAAGGGCAGCAGCGTGGCGTGTATAAACACAAAGACCCGGGAGAAGAAGCTGTATTGGCGCGGGAAAGGCGTGTTCTTGATTCGCTCGCCCATGCCCTGAATGTTGTTGAACTCCACCAGAGTGTCCTCCAGTTTTACGAACCGGTAATCCGAGACCCAGCCTCTCTCAAAGGCCTGCCGCAGGTCTTCGCCCTGCAGCTCGAGCAGGAAGTTAGGAGGGTTATTTTTATGGTGGAAAGCACGGAACTCCTCTTCCGGTAGAAAACCCTGTATGTCGGAGTATCTGTTGGTTTCCTTGAACATTTCCTCCTGGGCCGTTTCATTGTAGGCGTGCCTTATCCGCAGGAAAACGCGCAGTGCATGCACAAAGGCAATGTGCCTGTACACCATGCGCCTCTGCAGCTCTTTTACGGCCGGGGCATCCGCCTCTTCGCCGGGAATCACCATCGTGATCACCTGTCGTGTCCAGGCGCGGCTGTAGTTAACCAGCAGCCCCCAGATCTTGCGGCCTTCCCACCACCTTTCATAGGCACTGTTGCTCTTGAAGCCAAGGAAGATGGCCAGCGCCGTGCTCAGGGCCGTAACGGTGTTGAAGGGCATGCTCAGGTAATCCGCCTGATAACGGTCGTGGGCAAGGTAAACAGCGACTGCCAGCAGCAGGTAGTAGAGCAGGCTTTTCCATGTGTAGTGGAGGATAGCCCTCCAGCTCAAATTTCTCCGGACGATCATCTAGCAACATAAAGATACTAAGCTGTTTACTTAGGGGGAGGAAAATAGTTCCGGCTTACCATCCATTACCCTGCCTTACTTGGCGATTGGCACCCGCTTTATCTCCACATGCCGGAATGTCACTGTAGTGCAAATGCCATGTTCTACTGGAGACTTCTTTAGCTAGCCACAGCCTGGTTGTACAGCAGGCGTTTATATTGGCATGGCGTCAGATAACCTAGTGCAGAATGCTTTCCTATCCTGTTATACCATCCTTAGATAATTTCGAAAACGGCCAGCTTTGCCTCTGCTATAGTGGCAAATTTGTGATGGTACACCATTGCTGTTTTCATCGCCAGAGAAGGAGCTCTCACCGGCAGTTCCCTTTCCTACTCATGCTCTGCAGCACCGGCACTCCCTCCAACTGCTCTCTGAAGGCACTGCAGGCATACTGCATGCCCCGGTCGTAGTGAAACAAAAGGGAGTGGAACAGGGGCCTGTTTCTCATGTCCATCCTCCAGGCGGCCACCGTGGTCCCTTCCGCCTCCAGGGTTTCACTCTGCGCCCAGTCCAGGATAGGCGGCAAGGTGCTTTACCTGAGCCCCACCGTGGAAGGGGAAGGCACTGGCTGATGAGATGGAGCTCGAGTTCGGATAAGAACAAGCCCTGCTGCTGGATCTGGTCTATAAAGCAGCGGAAACGCAACTCTGCCTGCCCGTGAAGAAGCCATGTAAGGGAAAGCTCACCGACTTTTCCGGATGTACAACAGATTGGTGGCCAGCCTGCGGGTATGTGCAGGGCATATGGAGGCCGGGGTGAAGGGTAGCAGGATAACAAAAGAGAAAATAAGGCTACATGGACAGCTTAGAAACAGCGTGATGCTCTTCGACTTCGACCTCCACAACCTGATGACTGACTATAGAAAATGATCGTAATAACCTTTATGCTTTGAGGTCTATATATTTTCTGGAAGGAAGCTCACGTACTGTTGGCCAAGGAGTGACAGGTGTGCATGCCTTCACGAAGCCTCCCAATGAGTAGCTCGATAGTCATACTCATAGAGGGCTCATGCCATGCTGCTTACGTATACATTGCAAGTTAACTTCCCGCCAACGGCCCTTTAGCAACTTATAAACCTCATGCCATGAGAAATGATCCGGAAACTGACACCAAAACCGTCCGGCTACCTAAAGAGCTTCTTGACAGGCTTACAAAACCTTTTGAGCACTTCCTGCACACTGGTGCAACTAGCTCTGCTGTACTACTATTGGCGACTATCGTAGCCTTGGTTATATCAAATTCTCCTTGGGCTCATGTTGCTGAGCAATTTTGGGAAATCCCGGCAGGCTTTCAAGTGGGCTCGATTAGCTTCGCCCGATCACTGCGGGAGTGGATTAACGATGGGTTAATGACGCTGTTTTTCTTCCTTGTGGCTCTGGAACTGAAGCGAGAGTTAATTCTCGGGGAAATAAGTGACCCGCGCAAAGCAGCGCTGTCTGTTGCAGCTGCTCTGGGAGGAATGTTGGTGCCTGCAATACTATACCTGGCCCTACAGTGGGGGCAATCCGGAGTGCATGGCTGGGGTACGGTTATGGCAACCGACACAGCGTTTGCCATCGGTTGTTTGGCTATTCTCGGTTCACGTATCCCCCAAAGCCTGCGGGTGTTCATGCTATCGCTGGCAATCGTAGACGATATTGGCGCCATTCTGGTGGTGGCCATCGGCTACAGTAGCCACATTTCCTGGAGTGCGCTGGCGCTGGGAGCCCTTGGAATTGCTCTTATACGTGCTATGGCCGCATTAGGCTTCCGTGGTTTTCCGCTCTACATTCTGGTAGGTTGTTTTATCTGGTTCGCTCTAGATACTTCTGGGGTCCACGCCACTATCACAGGCGTTATACTTGGCCTAATGACGCCTGCACGCAGGTGGGTCAGCGACGAGCGCCTGTATGCCATACTAGACCAAGTCATCGCACAGCCGGGCGACGAACAAGGGAGCGGTGCCACCAAAAACCGGCAAACCCTGCAAGTAGCCGAGACGGCGGCACGCGAAACGCTGTCTCCTGTTGAACGCTTGGAGTATGCGTTACACCCTTGGGTTGGTTTTGTTATAATGCCGGTCTTCGCTCTTGCCAACGCTGGCCTTAAGCTGTCATTCGATGATACCGACAGCTCTGTTGTAGTAGCCGTAGTAGCCGGCTTTACCCTTGGTAAACCAATGGGAATCCTGGCATTCAGCTGGCTGGCTGTCCGTTTGCATCTCGCTGTTCGCCCCCCCGACCTGAGTTGGAAATTGATAGCTGGGGGCGGGTTGCTTGCCGGAATAGGCTTTACCATGGCACTGTTCATTGCAAACCTGGCCTTCAGCGAAAGTTTAGTTGAGAGTGCTAAAGCCGGAATTCTGTTGGCCTCCGTATTTTCGGCAGTGGCGGGTCTTGCCCTCTTGAGGTGGTGGCCGGTGCATGAGAGACGGCCATGATTTTTTTGAAACTGACAAAATGAATACTGCCTGTGTGGGTTAAGTCTGGTATAGGCTAATGCCTGTAAGAAGATAAGAATACCTGACTTTAGATCTGTAAACCTTGAGACGACGCGGTATACCAGTTTTGTTATCAGGTTGTGGGTGACACCGCTACGCAAGGGCTGGCTCATGTGTAAAGGTACAGGCCGCTTTGGGGCACGTTTCTCGTTAGCGACTCCCTCCTGAGATTTCACCTCGGCAGGCGGGTTATTGGATTTGACAATCAACAGGTTGATTAGCCTGGTGCTTGCCATTAAGAGCAAGCCAGAGTTATTAAGGCATATTTGTTCAGAAGTTGTACCTTCAGGTTATTATAATGAACCAGCCAAACTAATTTTCACAATGCCTGCAGTTTTCAGTGCTTGACGGCCCAACCCTGTTTTAGTTGACTCTGCCATATTGTGCTTATTAGTCTGGGAATAGTGAAAGCTAAACAGTTCGTAATGCCTGTTCTTCTCCACGCACTGCAGCAGTTTGTGGTCTCTTACTACCTAGCTCCACAGTAACGAGCTTAAGTGCTGGTGCCTGAGCTTTAAAGAGTGAAAGGTCAGGCTTAAAGTTTAATAATTATTGAAATAGGTAAAACATTTCGTAGAATGGTTTAATCTTTGCCAACAGCTTCCATGAAGGCTCCGTATAATTATATCACTCAAACCTAGAAGACATGAAAGAAGACAAATTAAACGAGCTAGAGCGGATGGCCCTAGAGGCCGCTCACAAATATTGGAAGGAGTATATGTATCAGAACGGGAAACAAGACAACATGCTCACCTGGGTACGGAATGAGGATACCGGTGAAATGCTGTGCCTTACCAAAGGGGGATACACAAATCGGCTTTCTGAGTTTGTAAATGGGCTTGATTGATCATCAGGGCCTGGAGTCTTTTTTAATGTATATCTGATCGGTCTCCACTAGCACGTGCAATGGAGGCTGCCCTGGCTGTGTTGCCTCAATCTGGGTGCCGTAGACGGTTACAGGTACAAAAGATCTGATCTTGGCCTCCTGTGCCGCCAGTTCCTTTAGCAGGGCCTGTGCCTCGGCGGTATTTCTGCCAGCATTTTTCTTGTTTTCAGCAAAGCGTCTAAGCGAATCAAAATCCACCTGCTGCTCTTCAGCCTGGGCTGTCTCTACAGCCTGAGCCCTCTTGCGCACGAGATAGGTTTCTTTTACCTTCTCCCTAAGCTCTAGAATTCGGCTTAGGCAATAATAAAACTGGTCCTGTGTCATATTCATGAGTTACGTAAGATGGGTTAAGTGAGGTTGTACATGACGGGGTCATATAGCCGTACGAGCTCCTCGATGGTAATTAGCCGCACGCTCTGCACCAGCATGGTTCTTACCCCGCATACCACAACTGACTCCGTGGAAGCATCCAGCATCAGGTAATGTTCCTCCGCTGTACCCTGGGCCTCGAACATGACCGAGTAAAACCTGTGCGCCCCTTCCTGGCTGTGCAGCTGCATGGAGCCACCCAGAAGCATGCTGTCAGTCATTAGCTGCACAGCAGTATCGTTAACAAAGCTGATGCAGTAGGCATTGTTCTCTGGCGCCCGCCTGTTTATCAGCAGCAGGTTCTGGTTACCCTCAAAACATATCAGCTCAGTTGTGCTGGGCTTTCTTCCCAGGAACTGTGTAAGGCAGGTGGCATAATCGCTAAAGGTAGTGTTGTTTTCTTCCATGGTTGAAGGTATTCTTAGCGGCGGGACGAGTAAAAGCGGGGGCAGCCAATCAGCTGGTCGCTTCTGGCCATCGGGCCGGGTGAGTGTAGCCTTATAAAATGCGCACAGCCTGTAATAGTTTATAAAGTTATAAGTTTATTCCAGCAAGCACTTAAACGCTCTACCCACTCGCTTCTTACCGGAATCTTAGAAGCGACAAATGTGCTCTGAGATGAACTGGTAGCTGATATAAAAACATAAGCTCTTTATTATCAGTTATTTCCAGTTAAAGCATTTACCCAGCCGTATAACAAGGTAGGATAATAGAAGATACCTTTTCCTGCCACCATGAAAAACAAGACCCTATTTATTACGCTGCTCACCGGGATGCTGGCCTTGGCCTCTGCCCACACTTTTGCCCAATCTTCGCAAGCCAGCCAAGAGCGCAAAACAGAACAGCAGGAAGCGAAAGCAGACATACAACGCCTCAATGACGCCTCTGATCTGAGAAAAGAAACCAGGGCTGACGCACGGGCTGCCCAGGCGAATGCAAGAGAAGCCAAACGTATTGATAAGGAGGCTTCCTACGCGGCCAAGCATGCCAAACGCGCTGCCAGAATGGAGGCAAAGGCGCAGCGGAACCGCGCGGAGGCTGACAAGCAGGCCAAGAAAGCCGCCAAGGCATCAGCGAAATCAGACAAGAACTAACTTTTAACTTTACTTATTCTGCCATGGAAAATAAATATCCCGAGGGATCCATCGTATATGCCAAAGTAAACCCCAGCCTCAAGCTGGCGGTGAGGCGATATGTCAAACGCATCTATTACTGTACCAACCTGGAGCATCCTCAAGAGAAGGAACTTGTGTACTTTGAGCGGGAGCTTGTGGGAGGAGAGACATCAGGTGCTGCTACAAGACCCGATGCCATGTGACCCTAGCCCTGTGCACCTGCCGGCGATAAGCTGATGGGCTACCGAGCTGAGCGGGAGCTACGCCGCCCAGCATCGGGTCTGCCCGAATGGCAACACACCTCTCAACATATTAGCTGACAAGAACTTACTTACCATCTAAATATTACAGCCATGGCTATCCATAACTGAGTTATCGCTTTGAACGCATTGATAATCATGAAACACACACTATTGGCTTCTTCGCCCAGGAAGAGAACCCCGGCGGCAATCATTTTCAGCTTTTGGTAGTGGAGCTGACCCAAAGCGGCCACACTCATATTCTTGGTAGGATCATTCCCTGTACCTGCACCACCACGGATAAGGGGATAAGGAAAGGTTTCCGGCTGGAAAGGCTATAGTGAAGGAACCAACCTTATTTATTTAAAGAGGCGTGCTGTTGAGAAACGGCTGTCTAATCTAACACGGCGGCTCTCTTTTCTAAAGGGGCTGTAGCTAGCGATAAATATCCATTAGAACCATTTGCTTGTAAAATAAGTAACTAGAATCTAACTATATGTAAAATATTAATACTCATATAAGGGTACGCCTGCGCCTGGCCTGCCTCCTAGTATAAACTTACATGGCAAGATTAAGAATTGGGGTAGTTGATCTGGTAAGCAAAGGCCCAACTAGTACCCTTTGGGCTAGGGTTATGCATGCTAACTTGGCAAGCATTATGCCGCAGGTGGTAGCCACTTGGTGCGAGCAGCAGGGGCATGAGGTGAGACTAATCTGCTATACAGGTTTGGAAAACCTGCAAAAGGAGCTGCCTAGGGATGTGAATGTGGTTTTTATTTGCTCTTTCACCCAGGCAGCGCTGTTGGCCTATGCTCTTAGCAACTATTTCCGCAGCCAGGGGGCAGTTACGGTGCTGGGTGGGCCTCACGCCCGTTGCTACCCTGATGACGCTGTCAAGTACTTTGACTACGTGTTGGGCTTCACCCATAAAGAAACCATTGCAGAAGTGCTGCAAGAGTGCAGATCGCGGCGCCGTGAGGGCAGGCATCTTTCCGCCAGTAGGCAACCCCTACATCTGCCGGGGGTAAAAGAGCGTTGGAAGTTTATAGAGCCTACGTTAAAGAAGGCACCCTTTCTCCAGATGGTGCCCATGCTCGGGAGTGTAGGCTGCCCCTATACCTGTTCTTTTTGCATTGATGCCACGGTAGACTACCAGCCTCTGAGCTTTGACGTGATAAAAGAGGACCTGCGGTTTCTGCTAACAAAATACAAGAGGCCTACTGTTGGCTGGCATGACCCGAACTTCGGCGTGCGCTTCGATGCGAACATGGAAGCGATTGCCTCCGCAGCCCCTCCAGGCAGTTTCCGATTTTTTGCCGAAAGCAGCCTTTCCATATTGACAGAAGCACATCTGGAGGTACTGCAGCAAAACGGCTTTGAGGCCCTGCTGCCTGGGGTTGAGTCCTGGTATGAGCTGGGCAACAAGTCCCGGACCTCCCGCAGCATGGGGGAGGAGAAGGTATCCCGCATCTCTGAACACATCAACATGATGTTCCGGTATGTTCCCTACGTACAGACCAACTTTGTGCTGGGGCTGGACAGTGACGAGGGGGATGAGCCATTTGAACTGACGAAACGCTTTGTGGATTTGTCTCCGGCGGCTTTCCCTGGCTATTCTCTGTTAAGCGTCTTCGGCGAAGCGGCTCCTTTAAACCTGGAGTATCAGCGTGCCGGGAGGGTGCTGCCCTTTCCCTTTCACTTTCTCAACAATCACCTGGCCATGAACATCAAACCCAAAAACTACGGGTGGGTGGAGTTTTACGATAAGGTGATCGACCTGACCGCTTACACTTTTTCTAAAAAAGCCATCTATCGCCGCTTCAAAGCTACTCCAAACGCCAACGCCAAATGGATGAACTTCATGCGGGCAGTTTCTTCGGAAGGGTATGGACGCCTGCGCTTTTACCGCCAGGTGCGTGAAAAACTGCTCTCAGACGCTGCTTTCAGGCAGTACTTTGAGGGGGAGTCACGACGGTTGCCATCCTTTTATAAAGAAATCATTCAAAAAGACTTAGGGGTGTGGTGGCAGTGGCTTCCAGAAGGAGCCCTGGAGCATAACGAGAATGCCTACTTGCATAAAAGCTTCCCTACTGTTGTCTAGCCTGCTTAGCCGTTGATGCAGCACCTATTTAAGTAGCGAGTGTATAAACCTGCTGTTCAAAATCTCAAATAATATGAACAATATATATTTTTATGAAAAGGAACGGAACTTCACCTTTCCATTTTTTTTATTCTTCAATTTTCCGTCAGTCTTACTAAAAAAGAGAATTAATATTTATTTATGATTGGTTAACAAAAAACACTTCTTACGATGCGGCTCTAACTTCGTATCTTTTAATAGCTGTTTATCAAGCGGTATTTTAAATTTATTACTTCTGGATCAGCATCATTAACTGCCCCTATAGCCTTATAATATTCCTCAGCAGAATCTATCACCAGTCCATTTCGATGTTCCTTGAGGTTAGAGAAGAATTTTACCTCAAACCATACTTTATTCAGTAGTTCACGCTCTTGGGAGGTTAGGCTGAAGTTCTCACCCGGCAGCAGGTCGATTTTATTAGCATTCATCACGGTGATGGTATTACCCCGCAGTTCTCCCAACCGCTTTTTTGCTATTTCCTTGATCTTTTCGGCTGCCTTATTATTGGTAGGCAAATTGCGGACGGCACCAACCACTATAAAGGTCTTTCCATAGTTGACCTTTGCTACGATTTCCTGCCCGTATTTGAGTTCAAACAGGTCCGGGTTCCCCTCTTTTACTTTTGCCAGTGAATCGCTGACGATAAAAGTGGGGGAGAACTCATCGAAACCCTCGAGATCGTAGCCACCGGCAAGCAGTATACCATTTTCGGTTACTGGGTACTGCTCAATAATCGATTGGTACAGGTTGCTGCTCACAGCTAGCTTCGTAGCGAAGCCCCGTCCGTTTTCATAGAAAGCTCCCGGTAAGCGATAGGGAAGCATAAGCTCTTTCAAAGGATCTGCTTCAGGCTCCCAGTTACCAGTGGATAAGAAAGACTCACCCCAATTCTTGTCCCTGTAAACAGTTTCTGCTTGATCAAACGGGTTGGCGGCTGGCACATTTGTGTTTGTGTAAAAGCCGGCGCCAACCTGCTCCTGGTAGGGATAGTCCTCCTCCAAAACAGTTTCCCCCTTACTTGTGACAGTTACGTTCCGCGTGCCGGCGTTTGCGTTGTAGGTAGTGGTAGCGGTACTGCTATTGTCAGACGCAGTAAATTCAACAGAATTTAACTCGCCGTTGGTATAGCGATGAATAGCCGTGCCTTCCTTGCTATGTACTTTCTTCACTGACACAAGTCCGTTTGCATACTCGGTTTCAAACCATACCCCCCCTTCGGGAGTGTAGTATTTAGACCAAAGCGGTTTGTTATCCTCATTTCGTCTTACCTCCATATATAAGTGATAACTCGGACTGATTCGATACAGCTTGGCAGACTTTATATACCCATTTTCAAAATACTCGAATTCTTCTGTGATCCAGCTTCCAAAACTCAAATTAGTATTGGTTCGGGCTTCTTTAATCCAGCCGTTTGGATGCTGGCTGATAAGCTCAAAATCTGAGTCAGATTCAATAGCGTAATCAGTTTGTGGACCGTTGTCATCTTTATGGCAGGAAAATAATAATACGGAAACTGCCAAAAGCAGAGACAGGCAATATTTTTTTTGCATTGTAGTAGTGTTTTAATGCGACGAAAGTTAAAAATCTACTAAGTAAAACCGAATCCTTATTTATTGATTTCAGCTTGATTCAAGTCTGATTTAACTGGAGATTAGAACAATGGATGCAGGTGTTAAGCGCCTTGGCTGTAAGACTAGGTTTAACTTGATTGTATTAGTAAACTAGTAATTAATAGCAAGTTAACAAAATAAAATACAGACCTGGGTTTGTACCCATATTTTAAAGTTTGGTTTTTTAGCACTGTAAGCCAAATTTTAAAAGATAGATCTGTTGTGTTGAGTTTTAGAATTAGGAATAATGCCTAGTCTCGAAATAGGTTGACAGGCACTGTCCCAAGGAACGCTGGTATAATGAGATAAGTAAATTAGCTTAGTACCCAAGGTGGGCAAGGCATAGCCGTAGATTAGAGTATGAGCCTAAATCAAGGGCCCTTCTCGCATCCTGTTTACAACAATAGGGTGCAGCACAGATAGTAGCAAAGTCTGTGCTGTGGTTGTAGATGAAGAAAAAGCTTAATTGTACATGATTTAGAGGTATTATTTATGTTTTTTGGCCTCTTTTACTGCTGCCCATGCATCGCCTGCACGAGGGAGAGCACAGGCTGGGCCACGATCTGTGGTTTCATGAAGAGTGCAGTGAATAAGACAGTTACTACTGGTATAAACTTTATAAAAGTCGGCATTCACCAATCTAAGTGGAGTCTCGCGTTTGTTGCAAAGTCGCATCATATACTTGGCAGTGTCATCTCCCCAGTTTTAGAACTGCCTTAGAGTAGAAGATTCAACAAAATTAAAATCACCTCTACTACCACTACTATGGGTGTTCATTGTGGGTAACCCTGGAGGGGTTATCCACAGTGAACGCCCCCTGCGAGGACCTTGGCGTACGCCACCGGGCTCATCCCCTGCAGGCTCTCATGGGGACGCAGCTGGTTGTAGTCCTCCAGCCACTCTTGAGCAATTTGCCGCACCTGGTCTAATGAGTCAAACAGGTGCATGTCCAGCACATTTCTTCTGAAGGTGCCGTTGAAACGCTCCACAAAGGCGTTCTGCGTCGGCTTGCCCGGCTGAATATAAATGAACTCAATGCCTCAGCATCCGGCTCCACTCCTCCATCAGGGAGGCGATCAGCTCCGGGCCGTTGTCCATGCGGATGCGCTGGGGCTTCTCCCTGCGTTTGATCAGGTGGTTCAGTACCCATACCACCCGGTTGCTTTTCAAAGAGAAGTCGATCTCGATGTGCAGGGCCTCTCGGTTAAAGTCGTCCATCACGTGAAAGGAGCGGAACCTGCGGCCAAGGCGTCGCTCATGAAGTCAATCGACCAGGTGTGGTTCAGCTCCCCTGGCACCTGCAAAGGCTCCTTTACCCGCTCAGGCAGCCGTTTCTTGGCCTTCCGGCGGATGCTTAAACCGATCTTTTTGTAGACCCGGTGCACGCGCTTGTGGTTCCAGGGCCGGCCTTCCTTGCGCAGCCGGTGGTAGGCTTTCCAGAAGCCTTCCCTCGGGTGCTGCTCGGCCTTCTGCCGGAGCGCTTCCTCCACAGCAGCGTCATCTTTTTTACGTTGGTAGTAGTAGACGCACTTGCTCAGGTTGAGTACACGGCATGCCCTGCTGATGCCGACCTGGGGCTGGGAGGCCACCTCCTGAGCAATTTGGCGCTTCTGGCAGGGCTTCAGAGCTTTTTTTCGATGATCTCCTTGGCTACCTTCAGGTCCAGGGCCAGCTCGGCGTACATGGCCTTGAGGCGGCGGTTCTCCTCCTCCAGCTCCTTGAGCCGTTTAAGTTCGGTCGCGTCCATACCGTTATAGCGCTGGCGCCACTTGTAGAAGGCAGCCTGGCTCACGCCGTACTCCCGACTGATCTCGGCAGCGCTCTTGCCGGCCTCGAATTCCTTCAGGATCTTGGCGATCTGCTGCGGGGTAAATGTTTTCCTTTTCATAAGCAACTGTTCAAAGTAAAGGGCTTTTCTCTACTTTAAAACAGTTCTATTTTTGGGGGAGCTGACATAATGACCCTATATGCTGGAGGTTCTGTAAGACATAATCAAGTAGAAGTGAGAAGGATTGTTAGTGAAAAATGGGGACTGACACCTTTTACTAACAGCTCATATAAGTATTACACCTGGATCGAAGTGCCCGATGGAGATGTTCAGAGCAAGCTGGTCGCTCACGGTACCAACTGCAAAGGCAGGTATTATGTGGTGCCGATTGAAAAACTAGAACTTTAGTGTTGACAGTTGAATAGCCTCTGATATGCAATAGTAACATGTTGTATGTCAGAGGTATATTTGTTTTTATAGTGCTTAATATGAGTCAACAGGATGTCAACAGGGTATCAACCGATAATTAGCAATGGAGTGTGCTGGTAGTTAGATGGTTATGTGTTGATACGGCGCGTCAACAGAAAAAATCCCTTTCAACAAAAAAAGATGATTGCACCTCTGCAGCATGGTAGGCTTGAGGTGGAGGAAAAAACTAGGAGGTAAGTTTTGCCACCATTTCTGCCACCTATAAACGAAATAAGGCGCTGAATATCAGCGCCTTATTTCGTTTAAAATGTACCTTGGGCCGGAGTCGAACCGGCACGAGTGTTACCTCATTGGTGTTTGAGACCAACGCGTCTACCAATTCCGCCACCAAGGCTTTTCGTCTTATTCCAGCTTTAAGTTTATAGTATCCTAGGCCGGAGTCAAACTTGCATTCCTCTGTCAGGAATGCGATGCAAACTTAGATAAACTTTCTTGAATGCGCAACAGGTATTTTTTCTTCAGGTAGTAAGTTTTTACCTGCTGCAAAGCCTCATCTTTTGTAACTCCATGAAGCTCAGGGTATCGCTGCAAAACAGGCAGTATGTCGTTATCCAATTGGCTCATAACACCGCTGCTTTTTTCGCCAATCTCGTGTAGCTTGGCTGCATCAAAGTCAAATTCCAGCTCCATTAGCTCCTCGTTCAGCTCCATCATCTTCATCAGGAAGTCAGAGGGCAGTTCGTTTTTGCCGCCCTCCTCCAGCAGGCCATGCTCTCTCAGTATGTACTGCATGCGCAGATCCGGATCGGAGAGGGTGCGGTAAGCATTGGTGTTTAGTGTGCTCAGTTGCAGAATATCCTGCTGCTTTTCTTGTGGCTCGTTGGCAAAAAAGTCCGGGTGGTACTCACGGCTGAGTTTGTAGTAAGTGTTCTTCAGTGCCTTCTCGTCCAGCAGGAAACTCTCAGGTATGTTATAGAATTCGAAGTAATTCATCTAGTCAGTTATCGTTTAACGTTCACCAGCACTGCTACTAACCGCAGTGCAGTTAAGCTATGCAAAGGTACACGAAAATGGGAAGCTTTGTTTTGCTTCGCCCCAATTAAGGCACACACGCTACATGCCACACGTACATGAAGTGGTCTTCTGCTTAAGTATAAAGCCCGAACCGCAAGCTGTCTGGGAGCCGCAGTGCAGGCAATACACCATATACTAAACTATAAGAAAATTACTGTAGCAGTGCTATACCCTCCTGGTTTCCTTGCTGTGTAGCCAGGTCGAGGGCGGTAAGGCCGCGCTGATCCTTGATACTCTTGTCGGCGCCATGGTTTACCAGCACTTTAATCACATCGTTGCGGCCGAACATGCTGGCAAACATTAGGGCTGTGCCGCCATTGCCATTTTGCAGGTTTACGTCAGCGCCTTTACTGATCAATAGTTCTGCAATGGCAGGATAACCTTTGAAAGCTGCTCCCATCAAGGCTGTGTTGCCTGTCACATCCTGGTGGTTAATCTTAGCGCCTGCCTCCAGCAGTACAGCTACTGCATCCTGGTGGCCACCATACACAGCGATAATCAGTGGGCTAAAACCTCTGTGGTCAGTCGCGTTCACGTCAGACTTGTTCTGCAGGTGTTGCTTTATGGCAGCTACGTCGCCTGCTCTGGCTGCTGTAATCAGGTCTTCTGACTGGGCAAAAACCAAGGCAGGTATAAACAGGAGTAGGATGTTAAGGATGAAAGATATCATGATAAATAGTATGCTTTGTTATTAGTTTGAATGTTGCTTTATGAAGTATAAATCTAGGCCGTCAGGCTTAGGTAATTAGGTGTTTCGGTTTCGCTTGTAGCTTTGCCTGTTGCAGCCATTACGATATCTTGGAGGCACTCGATCCACAATGAGCTTTTGTTCAGGCTTTCCACCAGATGCCAGGTTTCTCCGCCGTTCTCCTCAAATAACTCTCTGTACTCACGGCCTACTTCTACAGTAGTCTCCAGGCAATCCGCAATAAAGGATGGCGCAAAGGCCAGTACCTTTTTCACACCACGTTTTGTCAACTGTTTTACCACATCTTCGGTGTATGGCTTAATCCAGGGTGCATTACCCAACCTCGACTGAAAAGCTACGGTGTAGTCTGCAGGGGCAATGCCCAGCTTCTCGGCAATCAGGCGGCTGGTTTCGTAGCACTGGGCACGGTAGCAATGCTGGTTGAGGGCGTTGTAGGCGTGGGTACAATTTGCAGCATGGCAATTGGAAACATAGTCCTTCTTGTGCAGTTGCCGCTCTGGCAGGCCGTGGTACGTAAACACGTAGTGGTCGTAATTTTCCTGGGCCATCTGGCGCCTGCCGTTCTCGGCAAAGGCCTCTACAAACTTCGGGTGGCTTAAGAAGTTTTGTACCGTGTGTAGCTCTGGCACAACCTGCCACTTGTTTATTACCTCTGTTACCTGCTGCGACGCCGATCCAGTGGTAGCCGATGCGTACTGCGGGTAAAGCGGTATCACCACAATTCTGGATATTCCCTGCATCCTGAACTCGTGCAGTGCATCTGGCACAGCAGGGTTCTGGTAGCGCATACCCAGCCTCACAAAATAGTTATTGCCAAGCGCATGCTGCAGTTGCTGCGCTACTTCGTAGCCGTATACTTTCAGCGGCGAACCTTGTGGTGTCCATAGCTCCTGGTATACTTTTGCCGACTTAGGCGCTCGGGTAGGGGCTATGATCAGGTTAACCAACATCCAGCGGTTCAGGAAGGGAATGTCCAGCACACGTGCATCCATCAGGAACTCGCGCAGGTATTTGCGTACATCGGCAACGGCCGGGCTGTCTGGCGTGCCCTGGTTTATAAGTAGTACTCCGGTTTTACTTAGGTTATACATGGGTAATCTCCTCTGCAGGGGTAATGTTAAATAATGTTTGTATGGAGGATAAGAGCTTCTGCCTGTCTGCTCCGGCAGTGGCTCTGAGAGCTCCCGCAGGGCGACGTATCAGCCTGTCCAATGCTGCCTTGGTAGCTGCATTCAGATCAGCAGGTTGAGCCGACTGCTGATGCTTTGCTAGCTCGGAAGTCAGTACATCAGCAAAAAAGCTTTTCAACTCACTGATTGCCTTTGCCACTGGTTGGTCCTGCAGCCACTCGGCATACTGTATGGTTTCTTCCGAAACTATTTCTTCTACTTCCGCTATGGCTGCTTGCCGGGTCGCCAGCACTGCTTGTGTGCGGTTATTGATCTGGTCTATGTTCACCAGTATAGTGTTTGCTAACTGTGAGGCAGCTGGGGCTATACTTTGCGGCACCGACAGGTCCAGCAATACACGCTTTGCTTTTGCCGCTCCAAGTTGTTCAGGCTGCAGTTGCTCTCCGCCGCCTACACAACTTACCACCACATCAAACTCACTTATCTCAGATAAATAATGTTGGTACGGGATGTGCTGCACATTCAGGTCAGCAGCAAGTTTAGCCGCTTTAGCATCGGTGCGGTTGGTAAGCGTTATATCTGTAAAGCCAAACGAAGTGGCGTAACGGGCAATGTCGGTGCCCATTTGGCCTGTGCCAATAATCAGCATGCGTTTGGCTGAAAATTCTTTTCTAGGATAAAAATCACTCAGGCGCTCCAGGGCGGCATAGCCTACTGAGGCTGCTCCTGACCGGAAATCTGTTTCGTTGTGCACGCGCTTATGTGTTCTGAATAGTGTCTGCAATGCCTGGTGCAGTAAAGGAGTCCCCAGCTTCAGGTCGTTTGTCAGTTTATAGCTTTCCTTAAACTGGGTGATGATCTGCCTGTCGCCAATAACCTGGGAGCGCAGTCCCAAGCCTACTTCCAGCAGGTAGTGTAAGGTGCTCTCACTGTGGCTGTACTGCGTAAATCGCGCTGCAAATGCTGCTGTGTCCTGTATGTTTTTGAAGCGCAGCAGTTTTTCCTGTATCATGCCGGGTGTGGCATGGTTTGTTTCATAATATATTTCGGTGCGGTTGCAGGTAGTTAGCACCATGATACCCTCTACCAGCTGCTCCGCTTTTAGTGCCTGCATAAACGCTGCCGCTTCGTCTTTGCTCAGCTGTAGTGCCTGCCGACATTCCAGAGAGGCTGTTTGGTGCGATATAGAAATTACCTGTAGAGAATTCATGTATGATAAAAGACTAGGTGTTTGTCGCTTGTGTGGCTTAGTAGTGGTGAGTAATAGCGGGCCAGGATGTTGTGCCCAGCCCGCCATACTTTTAGTTTTTAGCAGTCAAGCCTGTTACTTCAGCTTTGTTCAGTTTCAGGGCCTTGATTAGGCGGTTGCCATAGTCGGCATCAGCCTGGTAGAAGTAGCTAACCATTTTGTTCACTATTTCTTTGTTGCTAACCTGGCCAAGGTCGCCTGCCAGGTTGCTGATCAGGTGCTTCTTGTCAGCTTCAGACAAAGAGCGATACAAGTCACCAGCCTGTGCAAAGTTGTTCTGCTTGCTGATAACACGCTGCATGGTCTCCGCATCGATCTTGCTGGTGGAGTACTCGTACTGCTTGTTGTCAGTATAAGTGCCTTGCTTGGTCACGCTTGGCTCGTAGTTGATGTTGGAGTTCTTGCCGCGGTCGCTGTAAGCACCGTTTTGGTTGTTGCTGTTAACCTCTACTTTGGGGGCATTAACGGCGATGCGCTGGAAGTTTGAGCCCAGGCGGTAACGCTGTGTATCGAAGTAAGAGAACACACGGCCCTGCAGCAGCTTGTCTTCAGATGGCTCAATACCCGGTACCAGAGTGCCAGGCGAGAAAGCAGCCTGCTCTACCTCTTCGAAGAAGTTGCCTGGTACGCGGTTCAGCGTCATTTTACCGATCTTCATACTTGGCGCGATAGACTCAGGCCAGATCTTGGTTGGGTCCAGCGGGTTGAAGTCAAACTTATCAAGATCTTCCGGCTTGATCATCTGCACAGAAAGCTCCCACGCCGGGAAGTTGCCTTTGCCGATTTGCTCGTACAGGTCGGTAGTAGCGTGTGAGTGATCTTTCCCTTGTACTGCAGAAGCCTCTGCGGCTGCCAGGCTCCTCACGCCCTGCAATGATGTCCACTTATACTTTACATAAGTAACCTCGCCTTGTGCGTTTATCCATTTAAAGGCATGCACGCCGAAGCCATCCATCTGGCGATAGTTGGCAGGTGTGCCCAGGTTGGTGTACAGGTACGTAAGCATGTTCGTCGCCTCTGGCTGGTGCGACAAGAAGTCGAACACACGGTTCTGGTCCTGCTTGTTATAGATAGGCGATGGTTTGAAGGAGTGCACCATATCCGGGAACTTGATAGCATCGCGTATAAAGAACACAGGCAGGTTATTGCCTACAAGATCGTAATTGCCTTGGTCAGTGTAGAACTTAACGGCAAAACCGCGTGGGTCGCGTAGGGTCTCTGGTGAGCCCTGCTCGTGCACTACAGTAGAGAAACGAACAAAAAGCGGCGTTTTTTTACCTTTTGTGTTGAATAAGGAAGCCTGGGTATACTGTGTAAAGTCGCCGTAGCTTTCGAACTCACCGTAGGCACCGGCGCCACGTGCGTGCACTACGCGCTCAGGTATACGCTCTCTATCGAAAGAGGCTAGTTTCTCGATCAGGTGAACGTCTTCCAGCAATACTGGACCGTTCTCACCGGCAGTTTTTGAGCTCTGGTTGTTGCCAACCGGAGCACCTGTGTTGGTGGTTAATGGCTTCTGCTGTGCAAAGGCCATATGCCCTGATGCCAAAATAGTAACTCCAAGTAAAAGTACTTTTTTTAACATGTCTGTGATGTGGTTTAGTTATTGACATCACAAAAGTCCTTTACTTGGTGCTATAGATCAAATAAATTAATATAATGAGGTTATAGATATACCTTATATGTGGTAGCAGCTATTTATGTATGAAGAAGTTGACTGGAGTAGATAAGTTGGGTTAGGGACAAATTTTTAGTGATGTAGCCTTAATTCACAGCCTATATTTTCTGCTATTCCTGATTTGCAGCTTCTTGGTACAGGCTTAACAACACTTGCTACAGCAAATGCTCTTATACTTCCACCTGCCTGTACGACCAGGCCTCCGGTTTCTCGGCAAAAAGCGTTTTGGTGGCTGGCCATACTTGCCCGAATAGCTCGGAGCCGCGGTAATTGTTCAGGTGTTCTTCCGTGTCCCAGAGGCTGTAGGTGCTGTATACGTTTAGTTGGTGCAGGTCCTGCAGTAGCTCCACATGGTTACAGCCTTCAAAGGCACGAATCTTATCTTTAGAACTGCGGAAGATCTCCAGAAACTCCTCCGTTTTCTCCGGTTTAAATGTCATCCGGACGATGCGTATCAGCATAGTATATGTTTCTAGTTAGCCTCTTGGGCCTTTATAGCTTGATTATACCTTGCAAATCTAGGCAATCAATTACCTGGGTAAAAGCGAACATCTACCTGTGAGTCGAAGCCGAGGCCAAGAAGTTCTGATGCGTTGCCTTTGTTGATGCCGATGCAGAGCTGGCCCTGGCTGTTGTATGTGCAGCAGCAGTCGCCGTCGTCTACCTGGTTGTAGTTGGGGTAAATGCGGCCTACTGTTTCGCGGCCGAAGTGTATTGTAAAAGTACGTCCATGGGCAATGGTATCAATGCTATCTCGGGTAATATCGGTAATAAGGTTGCCGTAGCAGTCCACATGGATCACGTGGCCCGTAATGGCGTGGTCGCCTAAACGGAGCTGGCGGTTGAACAGCTGCGTTATGTTATGGGTGCTTTCGCCCAGCACATCTATGTCGCCTCCTTTAGCAAGGTATACAGCGGCAGGCGCCAAGAGATCTCTGGCCGGGGATGGCATGAAAGGGTCCTCTGTTTTCAGCTCCACCACCAGTTCAGGCTGTCCATCTGTCAGCAGCGAGAGCAAGCCATTGTCAGCCAGTAAAAAATAGTGGCCTTTATACTTTGTAGCATGATATTTGCCTTTCTTACAACCGTGAGTGTCTACGGCCAGTATGTGTACAGTGCCCTCAGGGAAATCCTGAAACACTGCTTTGAATACATACTCGGCGTGTGCGATGTTGTAAGGCTCAATGGCATGTGTAATGTCAACAACCTGCACCTGAGCGTCTAACGAGAGGACTTTTGCCTTTACGGCAGCCACATAGTGGTCCCTATATCCAAAGTCAGACAGAAACGTAATTACAGCCATAATGCGAACTATAATTTGAGTAGATTTGTATTAATATTACTGATTTTAATTAAATTAAAGAAAATATTCTTAACCTGCTATATAAGAGGGTAAACATTTGGTAGAGAAAGTAATAACCTTAGAGAATATCTCTCTCATTGATTTCCTGGGTACAGAGAATCAAAACATAAAACAGCTTGCGGCGGCATTCCCGAGCAGCAAGATTATATCGAGAGGTAACGAGATCAAGATCCAGGGCCAGACGCCTGAGATCACGAAAATCCACGAAATCCTGTCTTCGCTGATAGACCATTACCATAAGTTTGGGAAGATTACGCATAATAGCGTAAATAGATACCTTGGCTCCGACGGAATGACGGAAGAGGAGGTTATTGTTACTTCGCCAGATGTTATCGTGTATGGCAGCAAAGGCGGCATGATCAAGGCCAAAACGCCAAACCAGCAAAAGCTAGTGGATGCGGTGGAGAAAAACGACCTGGTGTTTGCACTAGGTCCGGCCGGTACGGGTAAAACCTATATATCGGTGGCACTTGCCGTTCGTGCGCTAAAAAACAAAGAGGTCAAGAAGATTATTATCTCCAGACCTGTGGTGGAGGCTGGCGAAAGCCTTGGCTTCCTGCCTGGCGACATGAAGGACAAGGTAGATCCATACCTGCGCCCGATCTATGACGCTCTGGAAGACATGATTCCGGTAGAAAAGCTGAAATACTACCAGGAGAACAAGATTATTGAAATTGCGCCGCTGGCATATATGCGTGGCCGCACGCTGAACAATGCCTTTGTACTACTGGATGAGGCTCAGAACACGACACCGGCTCAGATGAAGATGTTCCTGACACGTATGGGCCCTAACGCCAAGCTGATGGTGAACGGTGACTGGTCGCAGATTGACCTGCCGCGTAACCAGCGCTCTGGTTTGATGGAGGCGCTTAACATACTTCGTGGCGTGAAGGGTATCGCCTTTGTAGAAATGAGTGCTGAAGACGTAGTACGTCACCGCCTGGTGCGCGACATTGTGAACGCGTACAGCAAACTGGAGGAGGAGCGCCGTGCCGCCCGTGAGGAGGCAAAGGCAGCTGAAGCCGGGGAGCCTGTGGCTATAAATGGTCGCAGCAAAAAGCAAGCTGCTCTTAAGCGGTAAGGCTGGGCGTTGATAGAGAAGATTTAAATAACAAATAACGATTACATCTGTAGAGACGCAACTAGTTGCGTCTCTACGTTTTTATACTTGCCTACATGATTATAGTAAAACAAGCTGATAACGAGCGGGATCTGAAAGAAGCATTTGCTATCAGGGAGACAGTTTTTGTGCAGGAGCAGCAGGTGCCCCGCGATGCAGAGTATGACGAGCATGAGCCAACGGCAAAACATTATCTGGCTACTTTTGAAGGAACACCTTGCGGAGCAGCCCGCTGGCGTAAAACTGATGCTGGTGTAAAGCTGGAGCGCTTTGCCGTACTGCCACAGTTTCGCAACAAGAATGTAGGAGGCGAGGTGCTAAAGCTTGTGTTACAGGATGTGCAGGCAGCGCAGCCAGATCAGAAAATATACTTGCATGCTCAGTTACCGGCTGTAAACTTTTACAAGCGCCACGGTTTTGTGCCGGAAGGCGATATGTTCAGCGAGTGCGACATTCAGCACTACAAAATGGTGTATAAGGGCTGATGTTGCGGTGGGCGCCATATCCGTTTGTGCGCATCACGCTTAGCTTTATAGCAGGCATTCTGCTGTACCTGGTGTAAGGCAGGCAAATCGGGCATGGGCCCGGGTTGCTTGCCTTTTTCTTTGTCTCCTTTATGGCTGCCGCTTTACTAGCCAGAAAGTATAAAACTGCTTTTGCCACCGATGTTGCCGGTATACTCGGCCTGCTTACATGGCCGGTCTTGGGCTTTGTGGTAACGCACCAACGTATCGAACAACATTACCCCAATCATCTGCTGCACCTGCAGTCAGCGCCTACCCATTACACAGGTGTGGTGCAGGATTACGTGCTACAGAAGCCCGGTTACCAGAGTACAGTACTACAGGTAGAGCAGGTAAAGGTAAACGGCATCTGGCAAAAAGCTGCCGGCAAAGTACAGCTCTCCGTACCACACGACTCGGAGCAGGCCTATGAGTTAAACTATGGTGATGTGCTGCTGGTAAAAGGCGCTCCGCAAGAAGTAGCCCCTCCACTTAATTCCAGCCAGTTTAACTATAAAGCTTACCTGGCCAATAAAAACATTTATCACCGGCACTACCTGCAGCAGCACCAGTACCAGAAGATTGCTTCTGATCCGCCAATGTCGATTTTATACTATAGCATACAGCTACGTCGGCAGCTGGACGATGTATTGCGGGAGCGGGCAGGAGAGAAGCGGGAGTATGCCATTGCCTCGGCTCTTATGCTTGGGGTGAAGGATGAGCTGGATAACAGCATCAGGCAAGCGTATGCCGACACAGGCACCATACACGTGTTGGCGGTGTCCGGACTGCATGTGGGGCTCATTTACTCGGTGTTGATGTTTGTGCTGGCAAGATTCAGTACCACTGCCAGGCAGCGGTGGATAGGGGCTATGCTTGTGCTGGCAGTGCTCTGGCTTTATGCCTTTATTACGGGGCTGTCTCCATCAGTGCTGCGAGCAGTAGTCATGTTTAGCCTTGTTACTTTCGGGGTGGCGCTACAGCGTAGAACCAGCATTTATAACACTGTTGCTTTTGCGGCTTTGGCGCTGCTCTTCTTTAACCCTTATAACCTGTTGGAGGTGGGCTTTCAGCTATCGTTTCTGGCAGTGCTGGGGATTGTGTACCTGCAGCCAAAGTTCTACAATTTGCTGGAGTATCGACACCGCGCTCTCGACTTTGTGTGGGCGCTGTTTACGGTGTCGCTGGCAGCACAGCTGGTTACCTTTCCGCTGGGGCTATACTATTTCCACCAGTTCCCTGTGTATTTTTGGCTAGCAAACATATTTGTGGTGGTGGCCGCTACATTCGTGCTTTACTCCGGCGGCCGCGCTGTTGCTATATGCTGTGCCAGGAGTAGGTTGGCTGCTCTTTAAGATACATTTTGGGCTTATCTGGTTGATGAATGAGTTCAACCTGTGTGTGCAGCAATGGCCACAGTCAATCCTGAGCGGCATCGGTATTAGCGCGTGACAAACCTTTCTTCTCTACCTGCTGATCCTGGCTTTTATACTTTTCATGGTTCTGAAGAAGCTACGCTTTTTAAGTATAGCTGTAGGCTTAGCTACCGTGCTTTCGGTGCATCAGGTTTGGGAGGAGGTACAGCAAAAACAGCAAAGGCAACTGGTGGTATACAGTGTGCGGGGGAACACAGGTATCGGCTTAGTACAAGGGCAAAAAGCTATGTTATTAGCTGACTCTGCTTTACTAGCAAATCAACAGAACTATACTTTTAATGTACAGCCGTACCTTTGGCAACTGGGGGTGCAGGAACCTCAATTTACCTTACTTACCGAAACAACATCTCCAACTGTTACTTTACCCGACAGCAACGAGCTATTGGTGTGGCAGGGGCAGCGCCTGCTTATACTATCGTACCCCCCTAGGCTGCAGGCTTGCTCTGATTTTGCCATAGATTATCTGATGTTGCGGAGGAATGTGCGTGTGAGGCCGGAGCAGCTGCAGCAGTATACTTTCGGTAAGCTTATACTTGACGCCTCTAACACTCCTCGTTACCGCCAGCGCCTTCACCAACAGCTCGACACGCTGGGCATCGCTTATTATGATGTTGCAGACTCAGGGGCTTTTGTGCTGGAGTTGTAGCTGCTTTTTTGCTTTATGCAGCAGGGCTATAAAGCAAAAAAGCAGCTTGCGCTGCCCAACTAAACTTTCAAATAGGAATAAAGAGTGCGCACGGGGAGATTCGAACTCCCACACCCGAAGGCACCACCCCCTCAAGATGGCGTGTCTACCGATTTCACCACGTGCGCTGGTAAAGGTGGTTGCAAAAGTAAAAACGGCTCCTGACAAAAGCAAAGCCTATTTATCAAAAAAAGCCATGTTTATACTTTAAGGCTAAAATGTGACAAGTAAAGAACCTAAGTCCGGTTTCTCTGTGTTAGCACATAAGAAAGTACAGTGCCTCTTTTAAAGTATAAAATTTTAAAGACAAAGCAGCTGTATTTATAGGGGCTTCCGGAGATTATTTATACCTTTAGGTCTGTGCTACAGGTAGGTAGTCTTGAATTTGTTTATGGGCCTAATCGCTTTGATATAAATATATGAGTATACAGATAACGGGATTGTCGAAGAAGTTTGGGAAAAAGCAGGTACTTGATGAGCTTGATCTCACCATTGAGAGCGGACAAATTTACTGCCTGTTAGGCAAGAATGGGGTAGGTAAAAGTACTTTCCTCAACTGTATTCTGGACCTGGTACAGCCCGACAACGGCAGTATCTCTCTGTTTGGCAAAGATTACCATCAGCACCAATTAGAGGTGAAGCAAAATCTTGGAGCCCTTTGCGAAGACAACCCCCTTATTGAAGAGTTTACTGGTATGGAGTACCTCAGCTTTGTATCTAAGCTGTACAAGCTTCCAATAGCCGAGGCCGAGGAGCGAATTCAGAGCCTGGTAAACTATTTCTTTACAGATAAGGAGTCGCTGCATAAGAATGTGGCAGGCTACTCTACAGGTATGAAGAAGAAAGTGGGCATAGCTGCAGCCATGCTGCACAAGCCCCAGGTACTCATCCTGGACGAGCCCTTTACAGGATTGGACCCTATTGCAGCACAGCTACTTGTGCAACTCATCCGTAGCTACCGCAACGACAACCGCGTTATTCTGATCTCCTCTCACGACCTGAACTATGTGGAGAAAATTGCTACACATATAGGCGTGCTGAACGATGGACAGTTAATGTACAATGGATCGGTGCAGGAGTTTACCATGAACGGTTCCAACCTGATAGATCAAGCTCTGTTCCAGTTGCTGTTGCCACACCACAATACAGAAGCGAAGCTGGACTGGATGCTGACCTAAGTCAGTCAAACGTTAAGAGTTTGAAGTTACAAGTATGGCTGTGCCTACTGTACTTCCTGTAACTCTTAACTCCTAACCCTTAACTATAAAAATGGATCTGATATTATTCTCTTGCCGGGCCCGGATTAACAGCTTTTTCAGACAAAAGCGTTTGCAGCGTTTGCTGTTGCTGTCTGTGGGGCTTGTGTCTGCGGGGGTGTATGGCTGGTTATTTTCTTTTCTGCTGGAACAGGCAGGGGAGGGAAATACTAAGCTTGGTATAGATCAGGTGCTGGAGTATACAAACCTGTTCATGCTGGCCATCATTATCCTGAAGGGCTTTTTCCCGGCCTATATACCCAAGGCAAACCTAATTCCGCAGCTATATCCTGTTTCGGCCCTGGAGCGTTTCCGAGCCGAATTGGTAGTAGAGCTGGTGTCGCCCTTTTACTTTGTGCTGCTGAACTTTATGTTATTTTTGTACATGATGTCGCCGCTGTACACACTGTTGCACCTCCTACAAAGTATACTGGTTATACTTACGGCACATATTACATTGCGCTCCCTGCAGGTGTTTATAGAGCGCCGGATGCGCTGGCGCAATACTAACTTCTACTCAGCAGTAGTAATGGCAGGGGCTTTTATAGCGTTGCAGGTGCGGATGCCCATGTTTTACCCCGCTTCTGAATGGCTGATGCTGGTAGTGCATATAGCGGCCTTAGGAGCTTTCATAACCTCTAATTTCTTTCTGGAAAAGGCAGCTGCAGAACCACGGCGCAAAACTGTTAACTATAGCAGCAGTGCACGCCGCAGCCTGGGCTGGCGTTTGTTTAAAAACCATAAGCAGGCACGGCAAATGCTGCTTTTCGGATTTGCGTTCAAAGCATTTATTCTGGGAACAGACGCCCTGGCCTTTGCCAAAAAAGGAGAACACCTGCTTGATGAAGTAGCAACGCTATGGCTGTTTGTTGGGCCTCTGGTGGTGTTTTCTTACGTGTTTAATAACGTGTGGGGCTTCTACAGAAATCTATGGCTAACGGTAGAGCGTTCCAGCGGTACGGTGAAGGATTTTTTGTGGGTTACCTGGATGGCGCTGCGCTTGCCACTGCTGATTGATGCAGTGCTTACGTTTATATATGTAGCTGCATTTAACCATGAGGTAGTTTTCTTTACAATAATGATGTATACTTCCAGTGTACTCATACTTGCCCCACTTAGTATAGTGGCCTCCATCGTAAGCCCTAAAACGGTATCAGGCGGGTTGTTTAGCTTCAGTGCCAAGGCATCATATCTCTTTAATATTATTGCTGTTGGCCTGATGGGGCTTCTGTTCTTGCCGCTTATTCACCCGCTACTGTATCTGGTGTACCCAGTTGTTATAGGTGGGGCAATATTTGCGTTGGTAGCAGTGCTAAAGGAGTATCCTAAGTATAAGTACAAGCTTTTCGAAACGCACTTTAAAGCGGAAGCCTGATAGGTTAAAATCAAGACAAGTACATTGTTAGTGTAGCAGTTGCTAAACCCTTTACTATAGCATAAAAAAGCCTCTCCTTTAAGAGAGGCTTTTTTATGCTATAGTAAAGGGTTTACTTCTGAAGGGCTATAAGCCGAAAACTCGTGGTAGCCATAAGCTTATTTCCGGTACATAGGTAACCAACAGCAGGGCCAGGATCATCGCTATGAACAGCGGCGTCAGGGGCTTTATCACCTTACTGATGCTGATATTGGCTACACCGCAGCCCACAAACAGAACAGAGCCAACAGGTGGAGTGCAAAGGCCAATGCAAAGGTTTAGCACCATCATAATACCAAAATGCACAGGGTCTACGCCCAGCTTCGTTACAACAGGCAGGAAGATCGGTGTGAAGATGAGTACTGCTGGTGTCATGTCCATGAAGATGCCCACAAACAAAAGGATCAGGTTAATGATGATCAGAACTACAATCTTGTTGCTGCTGATAGAAAGCAGTGCCTCGCTCACACCTTGTGGAATATTCTCAAACGACATTACCCACGACATCCCCATCGAAGTACCGATGAGCAGCATTACGATGGCTGTCGTTATCACCGTCTGGATCAGTATTTCAGGGATGTCTGCTATCTTCACTTCGCGGTATACCAGCATCGAAAGAATTATTGTATAGAGCACCGCAATGGCTGATGCTTCTGTTGCTGTGAAGACGCCCGCAATGATACCGCCAATCACAATGAACAGCAGGAAAAGACTAGGAAGGGCGTCTAAGAACTTTTTGAAAACCTCTTTAAGAGGAGTTCTGTCACTTACAGGGTACTTGTTTTTAAATGCGATAAAACCGCCAACTACCATAAGCACTAAGCCAAGCAGGATACCAGGTACATAACCTGCCACAAAAAGGGCTGCAATAGATACGCCACCGCTTGCCAGCGAGTATACAATCAGGATGTTGCTGGGTGGGATGATCATACCGGTTGTGGCAGAGGTTATGTTCACAGCTGCGCTAAACGAGCGGGAATAACCTTCTTTCTCCATGCGCGGACTCATAATGCCACCAATGGCAGATGCGGCGGCCACGGCAGATCCTGAAATAGCCCCGAAAAGCATACAGGCCACAATATTAACATAAGCCAATCCTCCGGGTAATGTGCCTACCAGTCCTTTTGCAAAATCTATCAGCCGGGAGGCTATACCTCCCCGGTTCATGAGTTGCCCGGCCAGTATGAAAAAGGGGATGGCCAGCAAGGCAAAACTGTCCAGGCCGGTGGCCATCCGCTGCGCCAATGTTGTAAAGGCAGCCTCAGGTGCTATACTTACCAGCATAGTAAGTAGCGCTGCAATACCTATTGAGAAAGCTATCGGCACACCCAGAATGAGCAGAACCACAAAGCTTACGACCAGTACTAAGATCTCTAGAAACTCCATTTCTTGTAATATTTTAGATGCAAATCATTGGCTGTAGTGTAGTTGAGCAGCGTTGCCCTTAAACCATTTCGCGGCCTATCTCTTCCGGATCCTCTTCTTTCTCCGTCAGGTTTATAAGGCTGTAGAAAATGATGAGCAGGCCGCTCAGTGGCTGGGCGATGTATACATACCCAACAGGTATGCCAAGTGAGGCCGAGGTCTGGCCCATGGTAAGCGTAATATACACCAGGTTGATACCGCCCCATACCATCACAAAGAAGGCGAACAGGGCTACAAGCAGGTGAATGAAGATGTATAGGTTTCTGGCACCCTTACCTTCCAACTTGGACGGAAGGATGTCGATGGCCAGGTGTAGCTTCTGCCCGGTCACGTAGCTGGCACCTAAAAGCCCTACCCAAATCAGGAGGTATCGTGCTAACTCATCTGTAAAAGCACTTGGTGACTTTAGCATAAAGCGGGAAGCCACCTGCCAGAGCACATTAAGAACCATTGTTCCCATGAGTATAACCAGCAGCGAGTATAAAGCGCTATCTACTGTTTTTCTTAATTTCATAGCTGTCTGTTTTTCTTATTGCACACTGCTTATCGGCTTGTTTTCTTCTGCCTTTATCCGCTGGATAAGCTCATACACTTCAGGCTCACTCTTGTAGCTCTCGTACATAGGCTCTACCAGTTTAGAAAAGGCTTCTTTGTCAGGTATGATGATTTCTACGCCGGCCTCTTTTACTGCTGCCAAAGCTTCTTCCTCGGCCTCTTTCCATAGCTTGCGCTGCACTACGGCAGACTCGTCTACAGCCTCCTGTAGCCACTTTTGCTCCTGCGGCGATAGCTCCTCCCACACCTTTGTGCTGATCATCAGGATATCAGGTACCATAGTATGATCGTTGAGAGTATAGTATTTGGCGACTTCGTAGTGGCGGGAGAGGTAAAAGCTGGGAGAGTTGTTTTCGGCACCATCCACAACGCCTTGCTGTAAGGCTGTGTATAATTCTCCCCACGAAACTGGTGTGGCAGAACCCCCAAAGCTTTGCACCATGTCGATGGCTGTTTTACTGTCCTGTACTCGAATCTTCATACCACGCAGATCCTGAGGCTCGTTAACAGGTTTTTTGGTAGAGTAGATGCTGCGGCTACCTGCATCGTAAAAAGTGAGGCCACGCAACCAGTATTTCTCACCCTGGCGCAGCAGGTCGCTACCAACATCACCTTCTAATACCTGGAAGTAATGCTCCTTATCTTTGAAAATGTACGGAAGGCTCAGCACTTTAAAGTTGGGAGAAAAGCCCTCCATAACAGCTGCTGATACCTTTGTCATACCTAGGCTACCAATCTGCAAGAGCTCAAGGCACTCACGTTCTGTACCCAACTGGGAGCTTGGGTAAATCTCTATGGCAAGCTTGCCTCCTGATTTCTTTTTTACGCTCTCTGCCATATACACCATTGCTTCGTGCACCGGGTGTGAGATATCCAGCGTATGTGCAAGCTTGATCTCCTTTGTATCCTTTATCTTTTGGCAGGAGGAGGCAAGCAGCAAAAGCACTATGAAAAAGGCAGGCTTTAGGTAAAGCTGTAACATCCTGCTATAGCCAGAAATATTGTTCTTGATAAAAAGCATATAAGCGTTCTCCTGGTAGTAAGGGTATTTTATTTAAAGTAGCGTCAGGTGATGGCAGTGCTGCGTAGGAGGGTAGTGCTAATCTCAGCTTCTAAACTGCTATCGGCTGTTCTTTACAAGTTCTAAAGCTTGTAATGTCAGCTCGTGCAGTTTCTGATACTGCTTTTGCTCCAGTACCTCCTTGCCGATTAGCTTAGAACCCATACCCACAGCACATACACCAGATTTAAACCAAGTGCTGATGTTCTGCTGGTCCATCTCCACACCTCCGGTAGGGATAAAAAGCTGGCCAGGGAAGAGTTCTTTGATGGATGACATGAATGCCGGACCCAGTACGTTAGCCGGGAAGAGCTTGATCAAGGCTGCGCCTGCTCGTTGTGCCTGATGGATCTCGGTAGGCGTGAAGCAGCCGGGTACCCACAGCAAGCCTGCTTCATTGGCAAGTTTGCCTACCTCCTGGTCTACAATTGGGGCTACAATATAGTCGGCGCCAGCTTTGATGAAAGCAGAAGCTTCCTCTGTTGTTTTGATGGTGCCGATGCCCAGGTGCAGGTCCGGGCACTCCTCCTTCAACTCAGACTTTAGGTAGGTGAAGTTTTCTAAGGCTGCTGCGCCACGGTTTGTATACTCCAGTGTGCGTATGCCTGCCTGGTACAAAGTTTTAACTACCTGCAAGCTTACCTCTGCATCCTGGTGAAAGAATAGGGGCAATAGGCCTTGATCTTGTATTGCCTTTAAGGCAGTTTCTTTATTTGGCATAAGTTTCTAGCGTTTTGTTTACTTCGGCCACTGTGGCAGTGGTGGCGTCGCTTGGGATGAACAGTTTACTGAAGGCTGCTGCGGTAGCAAACTCTAAGGTTTGAGAAGGAGAATGCCCGTTGTAGAGGCCGTAAATCAGGCCGGCCATAAAGCAGTCGCCGCTGCCTACTTTATCCAGTATTTTCTCAGCCACATACTCCTGCGAAACAGTTAGCTCCTCGTTTGCATAAAGCGTAGTGTAATAGCGGATTCCTTCCTCGGCGTAGTCGAACCGGAAAGTGTTTGCCACTACCTGGCAGTTCGGGAAGCGCTTGGTAATTTCCTCTGATGTAAGCTGTGCATGCTGTACCAGGCTCTCCTTATCTCGTTCAGAAATAAGTTCTTCGTCTAGCTTAATGCCAAGCATCATGTGCGCAGCCCATATGTTGCCCATGATCAGGTCGCAGCGCTCTGCCAGGGCAGGCATCACCTCCACTGGGTCTTTGCCATACTTCCAAAGTTTTGCTCTGTAATTGAGGTCCAGGGAAACGAAGATGTTCTTCTGCTTGGCAACTTTCAGGGCTTCTTCGCAGACATCGGCTACTGCCTGGTTTATGGCAGGGCAGATAGCGCTGAAGTGCAGCCAGGATACTCCTTCAAAGGCCTCATCCCAGTTGATTGTGCCAGGCTGTAGGTTGGCATAGGCAGAACCGCTTCTGTCATAAATAACCCCTGCGTTCTTCAGGTCTTTGCCCTTAGGCAGGTAATAGAGGCCCAGCCTGCCTTCCTGGTACACGATGCTTTCTGTTCCGACATTTCTGCCCTTCAGGTAAGTCACCAACTGCTCCGCAAGGAAGTTGTCTGGCAGGGCCGTCATATAAGAAGAGGGCACCTCCCAGAGGGCCAGCGCCGTGGCAACGTTAGCCTCGGCACCACCCACATAAAAGGGAAGGCGGTTCTCATTCAGCCACTGCCCACCTTCGTCGGGACATATGCGGAGCAGTAGCTCACCAAAAGAAAGTACTTTGCCCATAGGTATTAGAATTTGAAGTAGTTCTTGGCGTTGTTGTAGCAGATGTCCTCTACCATTTGTCCTAGCCATTCTATTTCACTTTCAGGCAGCTCGCCATTTTCCACGTCGTCACCGATCAGGTTGCACAGTATTCTTCTGAAGTACTCGTGGCGAGGGTAGGACAGGAAGCTTCTGGAGTCGGTGAGCATACCAACAAAGCGGCTCAGCAAGCCCATGTTCGAAAGGGCATTCATTTGCTTCTCCATGCCATCTTTCTGATCCAGGAACCACCATGCTGAACCGAACTGAATTTTACCTGGCGTAGAGCCATCGTTAAAGTTACCGATCATGGTAGCGTAAAGCTCGTTCTGGCTTGGGTTCAGGTTGTAGAGGATAGTCTTAGCCAGTTGGTCAGAGTTGTCCAGTTTGTCCATGAACCTGGAAAGAGGGCGCGCCACATCAAAGTCACCGATGGAGTCGAAGCCGGTGTCCGGACCAAGTTCACGCATCATACGTGTGTTGTTATTGCGCAACGCGCCAAGGTGAAACTGCTGTGTCCAATCCCTGGAATGATCGAGCAGGGCCAGGTATACCAGCATAGCAGACTTATACTTTAGAACCTCCTCCTGCGTCAGGGCCTGCTTGTTGATAGCTTTGTTGAAGATGTCTTTGATCTCCTCATCTGTGTACTCCTCGGCATAGATTGTCTCTAAGCCGTGATCTGACAGGCGGCAGCCTAGCTCATGGAAGAAGTCATGGCGCTGCTTCAGGGCATCTTGCAGTTGCTGGAAGCAGCTGATAGAAATACAAGAGGCTTCCTCTAGTTTCTGTAAGTAAGATAGAAACGCCTCCGGTTGCTCAATAGCCAGTACCTTATCGGCACGGAAGGTAGGAAGCACCTGAAGGCCAAAATTGTCAGCCTTGATTTTTTGATGGTGCTCCAGGCTATCAACAGGATCATCTGTAGTACAGATAATCTCTACGTTCATCTTCTTAAGTATGCCTCTCACGCTAAACTCGTCTGTCTGCAGCATAGCCGTGCACGCGTCGTAAATCTCCCTGGCTGTTTCCGGCTTCAGGATTTTCTCTACACCAAAAGGCTTTTTCAGCTCCATATGGGTCCAGTGGTAAAGCGGGTTGCGCATAGTGTATGGCACTGTCTGTGCCCACTTCTCAAACTTCTCGAAGTCGTCTGCATCGCCGGTGCAATACCGCTCTGGTATACCGTTTGTTCGCATTGCACGCCACTTGTAGTGGTCACCTTCCAGCCAAATCTCAGTCAGGTTCTTGAATTTCCTGTCGTTGGCTATGTCCTGAGGCGATAGGTGGCAATGGTAGTCAATAATCGGCATGTGTTTGGCATGCTCGTGGTATAGTCTCTGTGCAGTTTTAGTTTTTAGCAGAAAGTTCTCGTCTAAAAATGACATTTGTGCTTTTCTTTTATGAGGCGTGTTACTTTGATTTTTCCTGCAGCCGTGCAGGAGGGCGCTACCTGTTACAGGTAGCGCTTGATTTATGTGTTGCAGGAAGGCAGCTGCTTAAGCCAGACCCAGCTTTTCCTTCTTCTCAGCTTGCTGCAGTTGCTCAAGCTTTTCTGTTACCAGCTCCTGTAGGCCATCTACCTTTGTAAGGTCTGTATCCCAGAAAGCGGTGTTTGAAAGAATGGCTTTTGCTACTTTGGCTGCATCTTCTTCCTTCCAGGCTTCTTCAAAGAAGCTTAGAATATCTGCTGAATCGTTCAAAGGTATTGTTTCACCTTGCCATTCACCCTTGTAGAATAAGATGAGGGCAGCAAGTGACTCCAGCAAGCGCTCCGGCAACTGGTTTTTTCTGTCGATGTATGTCAGCACAGAAGGCAGCACGCGCACTTTATACTTAGAAATAGAGTTCAGTGCGATCGATATCAGTTCGTGACGGATAAAAGGGTTTTGGAAACGCTCAATTACGTCGTTAGCAAACTTTGTCAGTTCTTCTTCTGGCAGGTCTAGCGTTGGGATGATCTCCTCGAAAATAGCCTCTCTGATGAAGGTGCCTGTTCTTTCATCTTCCACTGCCTCGCGCACTGTGCGCAGCCCCTGCAGGTAAGCAACTGGTACAAGTGCTGTATGGGCACCGTTCAGGATGCGTACTTTGCGGGAGCGGTAAGGTGTAAGGTTCGGAGCAAACTTAACCTGCAGCCCAGCTTCCTCAGCCGGGAAAGCACGCTCTACTGAGCGTGGTGCCTCTATTACCCATAGGTGGAATGGCTCTGCTTTTACAACCAGGTTGTCTTCGAAGCCAAGCTCTGCCTGTATTTCTTTGATGTTGTCTTTAGGGAAGCCTGGTACAATGCGGTCCACCAGGGTATTGCAGAAAATGTTATGCTCTCTGATCCAGGCAGTAAAGTCTGTTGAAAGGCCCCAATGTCTGGCGAACTTCAGAATTGTCTGCTGCAGCGCAGCACCGTTCTTCTCGATAAGCTCACACGGGATCATAGTCAGACCTTTGTCAGCAGCTCCTTCAAAGTGAGTATATCTGTGGTAAAGAAGCGCTGTCAGTTTACCCGGGAAGCTGCCAGGAAGCGTTTCCATGCTAGTATCAGCTTCTTCGAAGGCGATGCCTGCCTCGGTTGTGTTAGATATGATGAACTGAAGGTCCGGGTTTTCTGCCAGTTTCAGGTACTCGTTGTAATCGTTATAAGGGTTTATAGCGCCGGAGATACAAGTAACCAAACGCGTTTCCTCTGTTTCCTTACCACCCTGTATGCCATTCAATAGCACATGGTACAGGCCATCCTGCTTGTTAAGCAAGTCCACGATACCGCGCTCTATAGGCTGGATTATCTTAACGCTGCCGTTAAAGTCAGTTTTCTCGTTCAGGATATCAATTATCCAGTCCACAAATCCTCGCAGGAAGTTACCTTCACCAAACTGCAGTACTTTAACCGGGTATTGAGTGGTTATATTAGCGGTATCTCTGTTTAATGTCTTCATAATGTTCTTTTAATAATGATGGACCTGTGATTGAACTTGTAATGTAATCTATGTTATGGTTAGACATGTATTGCTACTTCCTGTAAGGGCAGTGCTTTTTATTTATCTTTTTTCAAAGAAGATTTCCTGATAATCAATTCAGGTTTCAGTACTGTCTTCTGGGGTATAAAATTGCTGTCGTCTGACTTCAGCTGCTGGAAGAACAACTCTGCCGTTCTTTTGCCCATGGTAATGCTTAACTGATCCACTGTAGTTAGCGGCGGGTCTGTAAACGATGTAAAAGGGTCATTACTGAATCCAGCCAGCGCTATCTGTTGCGGAATCTGTATGTTATGCTCTTTTAGTACCTGCATGGCACCCATGGCGCCGAAGTCACTGGCAGAGAAAACCGCATCAGGCAACTCTTTTAGCTGTAGCAGTTGCTCCATACTTGCCCGGCCGTCTGCCAATTGCAGGTTACTTGGCACTACCAGCTCTTCTTCGTAAGGCAGTCCGTTGTCTTTAAGTGCGTCTACATAACCACGCAGACGTTCCTTAAATACACTTACCTTCTTAGGGTTAGTGAAGTGAGCAATGCGGCGGCAGCCTTGTTCTATCAGGTGTTCAACAACCTTATAGGCACCCCAGTAGTCGTCTATCAATACCTGGCTTACCTCCAGTTCGTCCGTTGTGCGGTCAAACAGGACCAGGGGCATTCCTTTTTTCTGAGCATTTCTAAAGTGCTCGAAGTTTTCTGTGTTCTTGCCTATGGAAGCAATAATGCCATCGACCCGGGCTCTGAAAAGAGCATCGATCGTCTGTACTTCCTTCTCATAGTTATCATAAGACTGCGAGATAATTATCTTGTGGTCTAGTGTGTTGGCAACCTCTTCTATACCTCTGATGACAGAGGCGAAGAAAGCCCTGTCAGCAGTAGGTACAATGATGCCGATAATATTGCTTTTACCATTTCTAAGAGCTGCAGCAATATTGTTAGGTTGGTAATTCATCTGCTTGGCAGCTTTCAACACAGCTTTTTTTGTCGCCTCACTTATTCTTGGGCTGTTATTGAGCGCGCGTGAGACCGTAGAAGCAGTGATGTTAAGTTTCTCTGCTATGTCATGGATGGTTACCTTGTTCTTGATCTCCATATTTATTTGCTAATAGCTCTTTAGGCGCTGTGTATGGCAGGTTTACCTAATTCTCATTGCTAGGCTTGCCGATGGTAGCCAGTATACCGCCATCCACATAAATTATTTGTCCGTTAATGAAATTGCTGGCTTTGCTGGCCAGGAACACAGCTACTCCTTCCAGGTCTTCCGGGTCGCCCCATCTTCCTGCAGGTGTTCTGTTAACAATAAAGTCGTTGAAGGGATGGCCGTTGTAACGGATAGGTGCTGTTTGGTCAGTGGCAAAATATCCCGGGCCAATTCCGTTCACCTGTATATTATGCTTGGCCCATTCTGTTGCCAGATTTCTGGTAAGCATTTTGAGTCCTCCTTTGGCTGCAGCGTAGGCCGAAACCGTATCGCGCCCCAGTTCGCTCATCATGGAGCAGATGTTTATGATCTTCCCTCTTTTACGAGGGATCATGTTCTGGGCAACATACTTCGACATGATGAAAGGAGCTGTCAGGTCTACATCAACGACCTTCCTGAACTCCTCCACTTCCATCTCCAGGGCAGGCACACGTTTGATGATTCCGGCATTGTTCACAAGCACCTCAATAGGTCCAACCTCCTGCTCAATTTTAGCAATATGTTCTTTTGCCTGTGATTCGTTTGTTACATCAAAAAGGTAGCCGTGTACCTCAAGGCCGTCCTGTCGGTACTGCTCCAGGGCAGCCTCCATTTTTGCAGGCGTGTTGCCATTTATTACCAGTGTAGCACCAGCTTTGCCTAATGCTTTGGCCATGGCCATGCCAAGGCCATGTGTAGCGCCTGTGATTAAAGCAACTTGACCGCTTAAGTTGAATAGGTTTTGCATGCCTCTTTACTTTAATTCGGTTGGTTGTACTTTATCCATGTCGTCGTAATTCAGGTTTTCGCCTGCCATGCCCCAAATAAAGGAGTAGTTGTAAGTGCCGGCTCCACTGTGGATAGACCATGGCGGAGAGATGATTGCCTGACGGTTTTTTACAAACAGGTGACGTGTCTCCTGGGGCTCACCCATAAAGTGGCACACGGCCTGGTCTTCTGGTAAGTTGAAATAGAAGTATGCCTCCATTCTTCTATCATGTGTATGTGCCGGCATGGTGTTCCACACGCTGCCTTTCTGAAGCTCTGTAAGGCCCATTTGTAACTGGCAGGTTTCTACTACCGAGTTAACCAGCAGTTTGCGGATGATGCGGTGGTTGGAGCTCTCCAGCGATCCTAGCTCTACAGTCTCAGCTTCGTTTAGCGATACTTTTTTGGTAGGGTTAGAGCGATGTGCTGGTGCAGAGTTGAAGTAGAACAGCGCTTCGCCTGAGGCGGCAGGGTGGAAGATAACCTCCTTAGTACCCATTCCTACATACAGGGCCTCTTTGTTAGCAAGTGCTATTTCCTCACCGTCAACAGTCACTTTACTGTTTGGGCCAACATTAATGATTCCCAGCTCTCTCCTGTCCAGGTAGTTCTCAGATCGCAGCGTTGGGAACGTTTCCAGCTTCAAGGGCTGCTCCACCGGATGTGCGCCTCCAACAATCAGGCGGTCATACAAAGTGTAGACATTTGTTATAGAGTCTTTCTGGAAGAGGTCTTCTATAAGGTAAGCTTCACGGAGTTTAGCAGTGTCATACGATTTGCTGTCGCTTGGATGGATGGCGTGTCTGATAGAGTAAGTCATGCTCATGTTGTGGTATGTTGTGTAAACGTTTGCGCAAAATATAATTTATTTTCCATGTTACTACGGTTTTTTTTGATTTTGTATGTGAGTAATGAAAAATATATTTCTAGTGAGTAAGTGCTAACATTTTGTAAAAACGGCTTTAATTAGCTTTGAAGGCTGTTTTTGTTAATTTTTGAGAAAATACTCACTCATACTTTTGGTGATCAAAGAGGAAATTTATAAAATGCAAACGATTGCGCAACCTTTACTATCTGATTTTGGTAAGTGGTTAATCATTGGGAGTGGAAGAAGCTCCTCTAAATAGCTTATAATCTGGCGCAAGTGCATCGGTAGCAGAACGGTGTCGAAATAGAATGGCGGAGTTGCCTGCGGAGAGCTTAAGTAGCTTTAATGCTTGGGTTGCTAAGATGTTAATATAGGAAAATTTTTAAGCACATACTATATAATTTATAACCAAACTAAAGGATACCTATGCGAAATGCTTTACTTAAGAAGATGAGGCACCTGCTTATTCTGCCTATGCTCTTTACGGCGATTGCAGGAGCGCTTGCTCAAGGGTTTACTGTAAGCGGAAAAGTGGTGGACGAGAAAGGTAGTGAACTGCCTGGCGTTACAGTGCTTTTGAAAGGAACTTCGAGAGGTACTGCTACAGGGGTAGACGGTACTTATACTTTGCCTGTGACGGATGGTGAAGGCACGTTGATTTTTACTTTTATCGGCTATCAGGCAAAGGAGGTAGCAATCAAAGGCCAGACAACAGTAAATGTCTCGATGGCCCCAGACCAGAAGGCGTTGGAAGAGGTAGTTATTATTGGCTACCAGGAGGTGCCTAGAAGCGAATTAACCAGCTCTGTGTCTTCGGTAAGCTCTAAGCAGCTAAAAGATATCCCGGTAAGTACAGCAGCAGAGGCCCTGGCAGGTAGACTGGCAGGTGTGCAGGTTACTACCTCAGAAGGTCAGCCAGGCGCAGAAATCCAGATCCGGGTGCGTGGTGGAGGCTCTATCACACAAGATAACTCCCCACTGTATATAGTAGACGGTATCCAGATGGATAATGCGTTATCAGTACTTTCTCCGCAGGAGATCGAGTCAATCGACGTGCTGAAAGATGCTGCTTCCACAGCTATTTATGGTGCACGTGGTGCCAACGGTGTTGTGGTAATCACCACCAAAGGAGGTGTTGCTATGCCAACTCAGGTTACATACAACGGCTTTACAGGTGTTAGAAGCATCGTTAACAAGCTGGATGTGATGAAGCCTTACGACTATGTGAAGTATCAGTATGAGATATACAACTATAATACTGACGAAGACACAAGAAGATCCTTTACCAACCGCTACGGTTTGTATGACGACATCGATATCTACCAGAACATGCCTTTTATGGACTGGCAGGATGAGGTTTTTGGTCGTGATGCCTCTAGCCAAACGCACATATTAGGTGTAACAGGTGGTTCTGATAAAACTTCCTTCAACTTCAACCTGAACCACACCAATGAGGAGGGTATTATGCTTAACTCTGGCTTCCAGAGAACATTGGCATCCTTTAAGTTTGATCACAAAGCGACAGACAAGTTAAGAATAGGTCTTAGCACTCGCTATAGCCGCCAGAAGGTAGACGGTGTGGGTACTTCTCACACTGGTTCGCAAGGTAATAATAGACTGCGCAATGCGGTGCGTTTCAGACCTTTTGTGGCTCCAGGTATGGAAGGCACTATCGACGAATTCGATCCTGAATTTGCTAACCTGACAAACCTGATAAGCCCTGTGCTGCTGGCCAAGCAGGAGCTAAGAGAAGATTACAGAAACGATGTGTTGGTAAACGGCTGGTTCAGCTATGAGATACTCAAGAACCTTACTTACAAAACTGTATTTGGTATCACCAATAGCAACAGAGACCGTAACGACTTTGACGGACCTAATACCAGCCTTGCCAGACAGAATGCAGGAATGCCGGTAGTGGAAATGCGTGCAGGGGAGTCTCTGGCATTAACAAATTCGAACACATTAAGCTATAAGTTCGATATCAACGACGACCATAAGTTCAATGCCTTGCTTGGCCATGAGATCTGGCAGAGAAACGACAAGACGAGCACAGTAATAACAAAATACCTGCCTGTTGATATCACAGCAGACCAGGCGTGGGCTGGCGTTGATAAGGCAACTCCTCCATCAGGCTTGATCCAGGATGCCCCAAGCACATTTGAAGAGGAGCAGAGGCTGCTTTCTTACTTCGGACGTGTATCCTACAGCTTCAGAGACAAGTATCGCCTTGCCGTTAACATGCGTCGTGACGCTTCTTCTCTCTTTGCTCCAGGAAACAGAGTAGGTTATTTCCCGTCTGCTTCCTTTGCATGGCACATTGCTGAAGAAAACTTCATGGCTGGCACAAACAGCTGGCTGTCTGACCTGAAACTGCGCCTGAGTATAGGTGAGGTAGGTAACAACAGAATTGGTGTTGACCTTTGGAAGACAATGTTCACCAACTCTTCGGACTATGGTTACGCATTCTCAGAGTCTATCACCCCAGGATTCGTTTCCCGCAGCCTTTCTAACTCTAACCTGACTTGGGAAACAACAGTATCCAGAAACCTTGGTTTAGACTTCTCTATCCTGAACAACAGAATCAGCGGCTCCTTGGATCTTTATAAGAATAACACAAGAGACCTGCTGCTGATGGCGAAGATTCCTCAGACCAGCGGTTATTCAGAGCAGCTTCAGAACATTGGTAAAACAGAAAACAAGGGTATCGAGCTTCAGTTGAATGGTGTGGTTGTAGACAACAGCAACTTCACCTGGAATGCTAACTTCAACATTGCTTTCAACAGAAATAAGATAGTTAGCCTTGGTTCAGATTCAGATGGTAACCCACTGCGCTCTTACCTGGAGATGTCAGGTTGGGTAAATAACCTGCAGGACTTCCTGGTAGAGGTTGGTCAGCCAATAGGCCAGTACTATGGCTATGTAACAGATGGCTTCTATACAGTAGATGACTTTAATGCAGTTTACAATGAGGCCAATGGCACCTGGACTTATACTTTGAAAGAAGGTATACCAAACAGCAAAGACATTGCACTGGGTAACAGAGACCCACAGCCAGGCGACCTTAAGCTGAAGGACCTGACAGACGATGGAAACTCTATGATCACGCCTGATGACAGAAGAGTACTTGGCACTTCGCAGCCTAAGTTCATTGGTGGTTTCAATCAGCAGTTTACTTACAAAAACTTCGACCTGAGTGTATTTGTGAACTTCTCTTATGGCAACAAAGTGTACAATGCCAACAAGATTGAGTTTACAACACAGTACCTGTACCGCGACAACAACATGCTGACGCTGATGAACGACAGATGGAGAAGATTTGACGACAACGGTCAGCTAGTAACTAACCCAGAGCAACTGGCAGAAATGAATCAGGATGCCAAGTACTGGTCACCACCATTGGGGCAATATTTCCTGCACTCTTTCGCTATCGAAGACGGTTCTTACCTGCGCATCAGCAACCTTACCCTGGGTTACAGCCTGCCAAAGAGCCTGGTAGAAAGAACAAAGGTGTTCTCCAATTTCAGAGTGTATGCTACGGTTAACAACCTCATGACCCTTACTGGTTACTCTGGTTATGACCCAGAGGCAAACACAAGAAGAGGCAACCCGCTAACTCCAGGTGTTGACTATGCTGCTTATCCGCGCAGCCGCTTCATACTAGGTGGTGTTAACGTTACTTTCTAATTCTTTAAGAAGATGACAATGAATAAGAAATATATCAAGTCGCTGATCTTTCCATTGGCTCTGGGTGGCCTAGTAATGTTCTCTTCCTGCGAGAGCTATCTGGATGTAGAGAACCCTTCTACTATATCGCAGGATGCAGTATTTACAAGTGTTGGTTATGCAAACTCTGCTGTAACAGGTATATACAATAGCCTGATGGGGGACGATGCTTATGGAAGCCGTGTCTCTACGCTATACCCGAATGCAGCAGACGATATCAGAATAGGTGGTACTTACAACCCTCTGGACCGAAGAGGTATCAGTGGGTTTGGAGTGAGCCCTGACAATACAGAATTAAACAAGCCATTCCTGCAGCTTTATCAGGGAATAGAGCGTGCGAACATTGCTATCAAATACATCCCGCTTTCCGATCTGTATACCAACGGAACACCGGCAGAGCAGGCAAGTATGCGCAAACTGCATGGGGAGGCGCTAGCTCTTCGCGCACTTTTCTACCATGAACTGATTCGCAACTGGGGAGACGTGCCAGCACCATTTGAGCCATCAGCAGACCAGACAGATCTATACCTGCCTAAAACAAACCAGGATGAGATTTATGACAAACTGTTGGAAGACCTGGCGTTGGCCTCAGAATTGGTGCCGTGGAAAGGTGAGTCTGGTGACCCAAGCACGCGCATAACCAAAGCTGCGGTGAAGGGACTGCGTGCAAGACTTGCTCTGGCCCGTGGTGGATATGCTCTTCGTAGAGACTCCCGCAAGATGGAGCGCAGAGCAGATTACAGAGATTACTATGAAATTGCCCGCCAGGAAACTCTAGACATTATTCAGAGCGGCAGACACAGTCTGCACCCAGATTATGAGCAGGTATTTAAAGATCTGCACTCAGGTGTTAGTGGCGGCGCAACGAACGAAATGATTTTCGAGATAGGTGCCTTCGGTGGTAACTCTAAAACAGACAGTAAGCTAGGTTATAGCAACGGCCTTAGAATAGACAAGAGTTCTAAGTATGGCCAGGCTAATGGTCAGCTGGAGGTAATTCCAACTTACTTTTATGAGTTTGACTCTATTGGCGATGTGAGAAGAGACGTTACCATTGCTTTCTTCCAGATCAACAAAGATGACGCGAAAGAACTTACCCGCCTGACGCAGATGCGCGACGGTAAATTCAGAAAGTACTGGACTACCATAGATGGTACAGCTCAGAACATGGGTATCAACTGGCCGGTGCTGCGCTATGCGGATGTACTGCTAATGTTTGCCGAGGCTGAGAATGAGCTGAACGGACCAACTGAGCAAGCTATAGCGGCTTATGAGCAGGTAAGAAGAAGAGCTTTTACAGGCCACGAAGACCGCATGGGAGTTACACCTACTGACAAGGAAGGCTTCTTCCAGGCTATAGCTCAGGAGCGTTTGCTGGAGTTTGGAGGAGAAGGTATTCGCAAGTATGACCTGATCCGCTGGAACCTGCTTTCCTCTACAATTGCTGAGACCAAAACTAAGTTGAGAGCTTTGATGAATGGTGAGGGGCGCTATGCTAACGTGCCGCAGTATGTATACTATAACCCTACACCAGTTGTGGATACAACTGTACCGGAGGAAGTAGCAAGCTTCGACTTCCATGGAGGATCAATTTCAACGGTAATGTATACTCCGGCACCTGTTACAACACCTACAGGCTATACAAGAGTTAACTGGAAATCAGCTGTGAATGAGGATTACATATCCACCTTTGCCGTGGCCTTCGAAGAAAACAAGTCTGAGGTATTCCCGATTTACAGTGGCGTTCTAAACCAGAACTATAACCTGACCCAGGACTATGGCTACTAAGAAAGATAACTGGATTCACGAATAAAAATTGTAAGACATGAAAATAGATCTAAGCAAAATATTTAAAATGGTTCCGGTTATACTTCTGGGTGCGCTAGCATTTGCCTGCGAAGAAGACCCAGACAAACTGGATCCGATGCGCATGTTCACACCAGCCGGAGACATCAAGGCTGTAAGCGGGGAAACCCAGGTAAAACTTACCTGGAACCCTTCGCTGTACACCACGAGCAATAGCGGCGTAACCTATACTGTAGAGGTTGCGGCGGATACCTTGTTCCAGACCCCAATAGTTGCCTCTGTACAGACCGATACTGCTGGTGTTGTGTTTACAGATGATCAACTGGAGGTTAGGCAGAAATACTTTGCCCGTATCAAGGCTAACGCTTTAAGCGACAGACCAGAATCTAAATCCTGGGCAGTGAGCTCAAGCTTCTCTATTAGAGGTATGCAGATTTTTGAGGCACTTACCGCTAGTAGCATTACTGATAAGGCTGTGTTGCTGAAGTGGAGAGAAACAGCGGGCCTGACTCGCATAGAGCTAACAAAGCGTAACGCAGAAGGCGAGCCAGTAGGCGAACCAATAGTAACCACACTTGCTGAGGAAGACATAGCCGCAAGACAGAAGTTTGTGCAAGGTCTTGAGGCAAGCACTGCCTATAGAGCTGAGATCTTCCGCGGTGACCGTATTGTTGGCTATCTTACTTTTACAACCAACGAACCAACTGTAGGTAACATCATCAACCTGACTCGCTTCACCGACAGACCTTCTGTATTGGAGGACACCCTGCTACAGGTGGAGTCTGGAAGTATAATCGTACTGAAGAAAGGTGTTACCTATAACATCTCTGAATCAGTTGCCTTAGACAGATCGGTAACGATCATGAGTGAGAATACTGTAGAGCCAGGTAAGGCAGAGATCTTCTTTACAAGCAACTTTGACTTTGCAGAAGGAGCCGAAGTAGACTCTGTGGTATTCAAAGATGTTAAGTTGCGTGGCAGTGATATTGGTGGATCCTATGTATTCAACATCAGCAATGCATCAACAGTTGGTACAATTAAGTTTGAGTCTAGCAGTGTAGAGAACTTTAGAGGCGTTACCCGTATCAAAACTGGTGGTGTTACTGTAGGTAAGTTCGTTGTGACAAAGAGCATTGTAAACAGCGTTGCCAACTACGGTGTGCTGACAGTTGATAACTCCGGCGCCTTTGCAAACAACATCATTTTCAGCAGCAGCACCATCTATAACGTAGAGCGCCCGATAGTTAGCAAGAGTAGCTCTAACTCCATTGTTGTAGAGAACTCTACCTTCAGCGATGCACCAGAGGCTGGCCGCTACCTGATCGACTTTAACTCATACGATGTGACTGGAGGTATCACGTTCAGAAACAACATCCTTGGCCGTGGTAAGGCAATTGGTGAGGACAATGCTGTTAAAGGTATAAGAGCCGGTTCTTCTACGCTCATCCAGTCAAGCGGCAGTTATGCCACTTCCGACTACAACGCCACAGGCAACCAAATAGAAGGCCTGACAGTGTATGGTGGCAGCACTACTGATCTGTTCACTGATCCTGGTAATGGCAACTTCACTATCAAAGACCCTGATTTTGCTGGCAAAGGCAGCGCAGGTGACCCTCGCTGGAGATAAGTTTTTAAGGAAGGGAAAGGTACGGGGGTTTACATCCATACCTTTTTTACATCCATACTTTAGCGATTGCAGCTAATACCTCAGGTTTTACAATAATACTTTATTATAAAGTGAAAATGACAAAGCACTTAAGATACTGGGCGATATGTCAGCTGATGCTGACAGTGTTGTGCTGCCAAAGCCTGTACGCCCAAAGCTTAAAGCAGGAGCTTCCTCTGTCTCTGCATGTAGAGGTGAAAAACCCGCTTAAACAGCAACGGGAGAATGTGATGGTCTACATTCCAGAAGCAGACATCCTGAAGCTGAATTCTGCTTTCAACACTAATGCTTTTGTTGTGCTGGATGGTAAAACAGAGGTTCCGGGCCAGTATAACCGCAAAGACCAAAAAGGAATAGTGTTGGTACTGGATCAGCTAAAAGCCAACGAGGCACGCAAACTCACCATCAGGTTCAAAAAAGACGGCACTGTAGAACGCCAGTACCCGAAGCGTACGCAGGCGGAGCTTTCTCACAAGGTAGGAGGGGAGTTCCAGAACAGGAAGTACATAGGCGGAGAGTTTCAGAATGTGGACTCGCTGCGTGTGCCTGATGAACACACCGACCATTCCTACTTTATCCGCTACGAAGGTCCCGGATGGGAATCAGATAAAGTAGGCTACCGCTTTTACCTAGACTGGCGCAACGGAACAGATGTGTTCGGAAAGAAAACGAAAGACATGGTATTACAGCAGGTAGGGCAGGACGGTTTTGACTCCTACCATGAGGAGGCTGCTTGGGGAATGGATGTACTGAAGGTAGGCAAATCCCTTGGCGTAGGCACGCTGGCCCACTTCAGTGAGGGGCGGGCTAACCGTGTTGCCGAAACAGACAGCATGATAAGTGTGATAGCTGAGAACGGTAATGTTTATTCCTCTATACTTACCAACTACTACGGCTGGAAAGTCGCAGGCATGCAGATGGACCTACGCTCACTTATCAGCATACATGCCGGCACCCGCCTGACCCACCATGAGGTGCAGGTAGAGGGGGCCTCTCCACAGAACTTGAGTACAGGATTGAATAAAGACAGCAAAGCTATACTTTACACCAGCAAGGGAAGCGACAACCAGTGGGGGTTTCTGGCAAGTTACGGTGAGCAAAGCCTTAACAACGACAAGCTGGGAATTGCCGTGCTGTTTCGCCCACAGGATTTCTTAGAATTTACAGAAGATAAGAACAGCCATGTAGTAAAGCTGAAGTCAACAGCTGGTAAGCTGGAGTACTACTACCTTGCTGCGTGGGAACTGGAGCCTGAAGGTATCAAGAATGAAGAGCAGTTTGTGCAGTACCTCAGAAAAACAGCGCATGAGCTTGCTAACCCCGTACAGGTAAAGCTTACGGCAGGAAACAGGCTATAAGTATTAAGTTTTAAGTGTACTTGGCAGGCAGCTGCTAATCATTTATAAGCAACAGGAATGAAGAATATGAATATAATTAAGGTGAGTTTGTTAGGTTTATTTTTTCAGACGATGTGCTTGGCTGGCTGTGCTCAGCAGCCAGTTAGCACGTCGGCTGTAACAGGGCCTGAATATGAACAAAAGCCTTTGGCTTTTCCTGGTGCAGAAGGTTTTGGCAAGTATACCACCGGTGGCCGTGGAGGCCAGGTAGTAGTGGTGACCAACCTGAATGACGATGGCCCTGGCAGCTTGCGTGAAGCAATCCGTAAAAAGGGGCCTAGAATTGTAGTGTTTGCCGTGTCAGGCTACATCGATCTGGCTTCCCCGCTCGACATCAACAACGGAGATATAACCATAGCTGGGCAGTCGGCTCCAGGCGAGGGTATAACCATACGGTACTTCCCGGTAAATATAAAAGCTGATAATGTTATCGTGCGCTACATGCGCTTCCGCTTAGGTGATACAATGGGAGTGCAGGAGGATGCGGTAAGTGCTAACAAAGGCAAGAGCAATATTATTGTAGACCACTGCTCCATGAGCTGGGCTACCGACGAGAGCGCCTCTTTCTACAGAAACAGGAATTTTACACTGCAGTGGTCTATTATTTCTGAGAGCCTGAACCAGTCCGTGCACGAAAAAGGCGACCATGGCTATGGAGGCATATGGGGTGGAGCAGGAGCCTCGTTTCACCACAACCTCATAGCTAACCACATGAGCCGCATGCCACGTTTCAGTGGTTCTAAAACAACCCCTAACACAGCTGACGAGCTGGTTGATTTTCGTAACAACGTGATCTTTAACTGGGGAGGTAACAACGTGTATGGTGGCGAGAAAGGCAAGTATAACATGGTGAATAACTACTACAAGCCTGGACCTGCTACCCCTGATTCAAAGGAAGAAAGGCTGCTGGAGCCTTACGAGCCGTATGGTCAGTTTTATCTGGCAGGTAATGTGATGGAAGGAAACACTGAGGTAACGCAACAAAACAAACTAGGTGTTGCCTTAGATAATCCTGATTCTGCACTTGTGGCAAAGCCATTTACAGTGGAGGCCGTGCAGGCGCATTCTGCAAAAGAAGCTTTTGAGGCAGTACTTGCTAGCGCGGGTGCAAGCTATAAGCGTGATAAAGTAGATGCACGTGTTGTGGAGCAGGTAAGAACGGGCAAGGCAACGAGCGGCAAAAGCAATAATGGCATCATTGACTCGCAGGAGGATGTAGGCGGGTGGCCTGAAATACAAGCGGCTAATGCCCCGAAAGACAAAGATAAGGATGGCATTCCGGACGTGTGGGAACAGAAACACAAGCTGAATCCAAACAATGCTGCAGATGCTTCTGCCTATACTTTAGATAAGCAGTACACTAACATCGAAGTATACTTGAACAGTCTGGTAGAGCCAAGCCTGCTTAAATAAAGTGTCAGCCATGAGAAAACCAATCCTACTTCTTGTTCTTCTAAGCCTTGTATCGCTAACGGTACAGGCCCTGCAAAAACGAATAGTGGTGGCGCTGGACCAAAGTGGCGACTATACTTCCATACAGGCAGCTGTAGATGCAGTGCCTTCTTTTCCGGAGGAACGGGTCGAAATCTACATCAAGAAAGGCCTCTACCGAGAGAAAATCATTATTCCTAAATGGAAGACTAACATCTCTTTTATCGGCGAGAGTAAGGAGAACACCATCATCCAGTGGGATGATTATTCCGGCAAGGGAGACATCAACACCTTTACCTCCTATACTGTGCTGGTGCGGGGTGATGGTTTCAGAGCTGAAAACATCACTTTTGAAAATAATGCAGGTCGGGATGTGGGGCAGGCTGTGGCCTTGCATGTGGAGGCAGACCGATGCGTGTTTAAGAACTGCAGGATTATTGGGGACCAGGATACACTTTATGCAGGCGTAAATGGTAGCCGGCAATACTTTCTTGACTGCTACATAGAAGGCACCACTGATTTTATTTTTGGCCCAGCTACAGCTGTATTTGAAAACTGCGCAATCCATTGCAAAAAGAATTCTTATATCACAGCGGCATCTACGCCACAGGGACAGGAGCATGGCTTCGTTTTCCTGAACTGTAAAATCACTTCCTCTGACCAAGCTTCAAGAGTTTACCTGGGGCGCCCCTGGAGGCCTTATGCCAAGACTGTATTTATCAATACCAAGCTTGGTGATCACATCAGGCCAGAAGGCTGGCACAACTGGAACAAGCCAGAAGCCGAGAAAACAGCTTTTTATGCCGAATATAAGTCAAAAGGAGAGGGAGCTGCCCCTAAATCGCGTGTAGCATGGTCTAAGCAGCTGAAAGCCAAGGAAGCCCGCAAGTATACAGCTGAGTCTGTGCTTTCTGGTGGTGACGGGTGGAAGATTCTTGGTGAGTGACTAATTAGTTAACTTTTTATTTGCTATATTGTGCAATCGATTGTCCTGAAGAGCTGAATGATATCTAACAAAACAATAGAGGAGCGACAGATTATAGAATAGAATACCAGATAAAGAAAACAACCCACAGTGACTTGAGGATGGACTAGCATACTAGCCTGCATCTCTTAAGTAGAGTTCGAATAGCTTACATAGAACGGTAGAAATTTAAATCAACAATTTATACTTTAAAAAATAAATCTATGGACAGAGCATTACTTAAGAAATGGAGGTTCTTGCAAAGCCTTTTTTTCATTTTGATGGCTACTACGGGAGCGCTTGCCCAAAGCGTAACTGTAAGTGGTAGAGTGGTAGATGAAGGTGGTAGTGCCCTTCCGGGGGTAACCGTACTTCAGAAAGGTACAACTAACGGTGCTGCCACCAATGTAGATGGTAGCTATACGCTAAATGTGTCAGGCAGCTCTCCTACGCTTATCTTTTCTTACATCGGATATCAGACACAGGAAGTACCTGTAAATGGCCGTTCCTCTATCAACGTTTCTCTTGCGCCAGATTCCAAAGCACTTGAGGAAGTGGTAGTGATTGGTTACGGTACTGTAAAGAAATCAGACCTTACCGGCTCTGTGGCCTCCGTACGTGGCGAAGACCTTACCGCCATACCGGTTACCAATGGCCTGGAGGTGTTACAGGGTAAAGTGCCAGGTCTGGATTTGACCAGAGCCAGCGGCCAGGCTGGTGCTCCGCTTAACTTCAACATCAGGGGTACAAGATCAATTGGGGCGGGCAACTCACCGCTTATACTGGTAGATGGTATCCGTTACGACGGCCCGCTCGATGTAAACCCGAACGACATCGCCTCCATGGAAATCCTGAAAGATGCCACGGCAACAGCTATTTATGGCTCTTTGGGTGCCAACGGTGTTATCCTGATCACAACGAAGAGCGGCGGTTCGGGTAAGGCTAAAGTTACTTTTAACTCCTACTATGGTGTCTCCAGCAAAAACGGATATGCCGATATCATGTCAGGCCCTGAGTGGGTGGCACTGCGCAGAGAAGCCCGCAGAACAGTAGGCGAGTGGGCTGGTCCTGAAGATGATGAGAAGATCTTTAACCCAACGCAGTTAGAGAACTTCAGAAACGGCATCTATACAGACTGGGCTGATGAAATAATAGGTACCGGAAGTCAGCAAAACTACCAGGTTGGTGTTTCTGGAGGTACGGATAAACTAAGCTACTACCTATCTACGGAATATTTTGATGAGAAAGGCTTGCTGAAAAACGACAGGCTGAAAAGATACAGTGGCCGCATGAATGTTGGCTACAGCATTTTGGATAACCTGAAGGTAAGCACCAGCCTGATGTACACTTACAAGGACCGGGATATCAGAAGAGACCCTCTGAACCAGGCCAACAAAATGAGCCCGCTGGGCCGCCCTTACGATGATGAAGGCAACTTCCTGGCTTTCCCGGTAGGAGATGCCTCTACACTGAACCCATTAGTAGATGAGCAGGCAGGAGCATACGAGAATAACGACATCAACAAGCGCTTTTTCGGTAACCTTTCTGTTGACTACACTCCTATAGAAAACCTGACAGTTACTTCGCGTTTTGGTGTGGACCAGTACAACAACCGCAACGGCTTATTCTCTGCAACAAACACCATCGAAACCGGTGCAAACGGCCTGTCTATAGCGAGAGCTGAACTAGGCAACTTCTCCAGAATTACCTGGGAGAACTTTGCAAACTACTCCAAGTCCATCTCTGATAACCATGAGATTTCTGCCTTATTAGGCTCAAGCATCTGGTCTGAGAGAGAAGAGATATTCTCGGCTCAGGGTAGAGACCTGCTTTCTTCTACATTCCTGTTCTACAATTTAGGGGCAACGCAGTCTGCATACCAACTGGGTAGCGGTTTGCGTGAGCAAAGTATGGCATCCTTCTTCGGGCGCTTAAACTATAAATTGCTCAATAAGTACCTGTTCACATTTGTGATGCGTGCCGATGGTGCCTCTGTTTTGGCAGAAGGTAACAAGTGGGACTACTTTCCATCAGCTTCGGTAGCCTGGATACTGAAGGAAGAAAACTTCCTGCAAAATGTAGGTGCGATTTCAGATCTGAAACTTCGCCTAAGCTATGGTTTGTCTGGTAACAGCTCTGTTAACGCTTACCAAACTCTGGGTGGCTTAGGTCGTTCAACTTATGCCTTCGACCAGGGCAGTTCAGAGGTTCCGGCTTATGGCTTCTACCCGGGAGCACTGGCTAACCCAAGACTAGGGTGGGAGACAACAGCAACAGCCAACCTCGGCTTAGACTTTGGCTTGTTCAACAACAGGGTAACAGGTACACTGGATGTGTATCAGCAAAATACAGAAGACCTGCTGTTGCCAAGAAACCTGCCTACTTCTACTGGTTATGAGCGCATCATAGATAACGTAGGTGAAACGCGCAACCGTGGTGTGGAGCTACAGCTGAACACAGTTAATGTGGATCAGTCAAATGGCTTCAGATGGACCTCAGACTTCAGCTTTACCCGCAATAAAGAGGAAGTAGTAGCATTGGCAGATGGGGTAGAGCGTGACCTGAACTATGGTGACTTCGGTCTTTTTGTAGGAGAGCCGATCAGCGTGTTCTACGACTATGAGAAAATAGGCATTTGGCAGCTGGGCCAGGAAGATGAGGCTGCGCTGAACCAGCAGCAACCAGGTGACATTCGTGTTAAAGATCAGAACGGAGATGGCATTATTACACCTGAAGACAGAGTTGTAATTGGCAACTCCAACCCTGACTGGACACTGGGTGTAACGAACAGGTTTGGTTATAAAGGAGTAGAGCTTTCCTTCCTGGTTTTCGCCAGAATGGGACAAACCATCATCAGCGAAGCTGCAGGATCTTATAAAATAGATGCACTGGAGAATGGCCCAGTAGTAGATTACTGGACTCCTGAGAACCCTACCAATGCTTACCCTAGACCAAACGCTGGCACCAGTAGAGCCAGTACCCGCTACTACTCTACTTTGCAGTATGTGGATGGTTCCTTTATCAAAGTACGCGATATCACACTTGCTTATAGTTTCCCGCAAACTATAGCCGACAAGTTAAGGCTGTCTAACCTGCGGGTATATGCCACTGCGAAAAACTATTTTATCCTGAAGAGTGAGATAGCGCCTTATGACCCTGAACGAGGCGGTTCTCTGAGCTTCCCGATGACGAAGCAGATGGTTTTTGGACTTAACATGTCATTCTAGTACAGGAAAATCTAAAGAGCAAGATCATGAAAAAGATATTATATAAGTTTATACTTCCTGCCATGTTATTGGGTGCTGTTTCCTGTGAGTCCTTTCTGGATGAGGAGAACGTATCAGGCTTAACTGCGGCAGGATACTACAAAACAACCGAAGGGATAGAAAGCTTAGTAAACTCGCTTTATACCCCGATGCGCTTCTGGTATGGCAAGGAAAACGGCATAGCTTTAACAGAAACAGGAACTGATATATTTACACGCGGTAACGGTATGGAGAACCCTCCTGTTGCGCTATACAATTCAGATTTGTCTGGTGCCAATGCTCCCATTAACTTCTACTGGACTCGCTTTTATGCAGCACTAAATTCCTGCAATGCGGCGATAGCAAGAATTCCGGAAGCGAATTTGCCGGAAGCGCAGAAAACCATCAGAATGGGGGAGGCCCGTTTCTTGAGAGCTTTCTACCTGTGGCACATTGTGGAGACATGGGGAGGCGTACATTTTACAACGGAAGAGCAGATAGGTGTTTCGACGACAGCCAACCGTACGCCGGTAGAAGCTTTCTACCAGCAGATTTTTGAGGATCTGGAATTCGCAGCGAATAACCTGCCAACTTCCTCCAGCCAGTATGGCCGTGTAACAAAGCCTGCTGCTGAAGCCTTTATGGCCCGCATGCACCTGTACCGTGGGAATTATGCAGAGGCATCTGCTCTGGCAAGGAAGGTAATCAACGAGTATAACTTTAAACTGGTACCTCGCTACGCGGACCTGTGGAGCATTACGAATGTGAAGAATTCTGAGGTGGTGTGGAATGTGAACTTTACTGCCGACCTGATCCTGAACAGGGAGTTTGATGGACTGACTAACTCCAGCAGCGATGACATCTTGCTGCGCGACGGTGGTAACAACTCGCACCTATTCTTCCTGATGACATATGACCAGCTGCCAGGTATGAAGCGAGACATCCGCTATGGCCGTCCGTTTGCACGCTTTATGCCAACTGCGCACCTGCTCGATCTTTTCGATGAGACGAAAGACGCCCGCTGGGATGCCACTTTCGAAACAGTATGGTATGCGAATAACCCAGGTACTTATACTGTTACTGATACAAACGGCAACCCGCGTGAGGTAACTTTTGCCGCTGGAGACACAGCCATTTACGCAACCAAGTATGTGGTGCCAAACTCGGTGAAGAATTCCAAGCCTTATACTATTATTGATCGCAGCAGAACTTACAATGTAAACGCAAACGATGCACCGGCTGTGCGTGACCGATACATGTCGCTGAAGAAGTTCCTGGACCCAAGCCGCGCTACCATTTCGCAGCAGCAGGGCCAGCGTGATGCCTTTGTGATCCGATTGGCTGAGATGTACCTGATTGTGGCGGAGGCAGAGATGATGCTGAGCAACACAGGAGAGGCAGTAGAGTACATGAACGCTGTTCGCAGAAGAGCGGCTTTGCCTGGCAAGGAAGCCGAAATGGAGATAACAGCAGACCAACTTAGCATCGATTTTATACTTGATGAGAGAGCCCGTGAGTTTGCCGGTGAGCAGCAGCGCTGGTTCGACTTGAAGCGCACAGACAAGCTGATAGAGCGTGTGAAAGCATTCAACCCTGATGCAGCACCTAACATTCAGCCTTTCCATAGGGTAAGGCCAATTCCGCAGGCACAGTTAGATGCAGTGTCAAACCCTGGGGAGTTTACTCAGAACGAAGGTTATAACTAAGACTAAGGCCTGCAGAAGAGGAAATGCCTCTTTTGCAGGCTTAACTCTGGTTCTAAACAGTAGGCATAGTGGCATAAAAATATTATATTAAAAGTTTATCAACCTAGATACAAATGCAGATTACCAAATTCTTTCTTCCCGTGCTGGTGCTGGCAGCATCCGCCTGCGGCTCAGGGAGCAACGTAACCGAGACGACAGCCAATCAGGAAACAACTGCCACTGCCGCTGCAGAGAAGCCATACTCTGTATGGATGGCAGATTCTGATATAAAGCGAAATCCGGAAGGCTGGATGATCGACTTTAAGGAGAAACCGAAGTGGGATTACACCCAAGGCCTTTTTGCCAGTGCCATAGAAAGAGTATGGGAGAGCACCGGAGACCAGAAGTACCTGGACTACATTCAGGCTTTTGCTGATACCATGATCAGCGAAGACGGCTCGATCATGACCTACAAGAAAACAGACTATAACATCGACCGCGTTAACCCGGGCAAGTTCCTGATTGAGCTGTACAAGGAGACCGGCGATAACAAGTATAAACTGGCTGTAGAAGAGCTGCGCGACCAGATGCGCACGCATCCGAGAACATCAGCAGGAGGCTTCTGGCACAAGAAAATTTACCCGCACCAGATGTGGCTGGATGGCCTGTATATGGCTTCTCCGTTTCTGGCCCAGTATGCCGTTGAATTTAATGAGCCTGCGCTGTTCGATGAGGTAACCAAGCAGATCATTCTGGTGGACAAGTATACCTGGGATGCCGAAAAAGGACTCTGGCGCCATGGCTGGGATGAGAGCCGCGAGCAAAAGTGGGCTGACCCTAAAACAGGCCAGGCGCTGAACGTATGGGGCAGAGCCATGGGCTGGTATGCCATGGCTTTGGTAGATGTTTTGGACTTCCTGCCTCAAGACCATCCGAAAAGAGATGAGGTGCTGCAGATAACACAGAAAATGGCCAAGGCTATTGCGCAGTACCAGGATGAGGAGACGGGACTGTGGTGGCAGGTTGTGGACCAAGGCGGCAGAGAGGGCAATTATCGCGAAGGATCTGCTTCCAGCATGTTCACCTACTTCCTAGTAAAGGCAGCTAAGAAAGGCTATATCGATCAGAAGTATATGGATACGGCGCAGAAAGGCTATAACGGCATTCTGAACAACCTGATCAAGGAGAATGCAGACGGTACCATCAGCATAACGCAGGTATGTGCCGTGGCTGGTTTGGGAGGCGATCCTTACCGCAGCGGTAGCTATGAGTACTACATTAATGAAGAGCGCAGAAACGACGATCCGAAGGCAGTAGCTCCATTTATCATGGCCTCACTGGAATTTGAGGAGCTGAACAAAACAGCCTCTAAGTAAAAAAAGAACTTCACCCCCAACCTCCTGGGAGGGGTGAAGGGTGGGTTTATACATTCCACAGAAGCCCAAACCTTGACACGGAGGCTTTTTATCAAAGATATAAACTGCTATGACGTTTAAGAAACATACTTCTATACTTGCCCTGTTGCTATGCCTGCTTGTTGGCCAGGTACAGGCACAGCAGGCTTACGATTTTGTAGTGGCCAAAGATGGAAGCGGCGACTTTAAAACGGTGCAGGAGGCAATAGATGCCGTGCCGGACTTCAGAAAGAAGGAAACGACTATCTACATCAAAAACGGCTCTTACAAAGAAAAACTGGTACTGCCAGCTTCTAAGACGCTTGTTAAGTTTATCGGCGAGGATGTAAAGAAAACGATCCTTACCAACGATGACTATGCTTCAAAAAAGAACAGGTTTGGAGAAGAGATGGGAACGACAGGCTCCTCCAGCTTTTTCATCTTCGGAGATGACTTCTCAGCTGAGAACATCACCTTCGAGAATTCTGCCGGACCAGTAGGTCAGGCCGTGGCGGTGCGCATAGATGGCGACAAGGTGATGTTTACCAACTGCCGTTTTCTGGGCAACCAGGATACGCTTTACCCACATGGCGAGAAGAGCCGCCAGTACTACAAAGACTGCTACATAGAGGGTACTACTGATTTTATCTTCGGATGGTCTACGGCTGTGTTCGAGAACTGCGAAATCTACTGCAAAGAAGGGGGAAGCTACATCACAGCAGCCTCTACCTTAGCAGAAACGCCTTACGGTTTCGTGTTCCTGAACTGCCGCATCACAGGCAACACTCCTGAAAATTCATACTACCTGGGCAGGCCGTGGAGACCTTATGCTAAAACAGTTTTCATCAACACCTACATGGGCAACATGATCAAGCCTGAGGGCTGGCATAACTGGAATAAGCCGGATGCTGAGAAGACTTCTTACTATGCAGAATATAACTCTAAAGGCCCGGGTGCCAATCCTAAAGCAAGGGTAGCATGGTCGCATCAACTTTCTAAAGAGCAGGCCAGCAAGTATACTTTGGAGAACATCTTCAACGGCTGGATTCCTGGCAAGCCAAGCGAGACGGCTAGTAAGTAAGCCGCCAGATCAATAGAACCTTAAGTGAAACATACTAACAACCTTTATCATGAGTAGTTACCGGTTTCTAAGTGCCTCTGCCCTTGTTGCTTCTTTCATGTTTTGTTGCTCCTGCAGCAGTGTAGCACAGAACAGTACAACAAGTAAAGCCGCCTCCGCACCAAACGAGTTATCCAAAGTGTGGGTGGCCGACCAGGGCAACGGTACTTATAAAAACCCTATCCTGCACGCAGATTACTCCGACCCGGATGTTTGTCGTGTAGGAGACGATTATTACATGACCTCTTCCAGCTTTAACGCAGTGCCTGGTCTGCAGATCCTGCATTCCAAAGACCTGGTAAACTGGAAGCTGATCGGTTATGCGCTGGACAAGAACATTCCTGCTGATCATTTTTCTAAGCCACAGCACGGTAATGGTGTGTGGGCTCCTTCCATACGCCACCACAACGGAGAGTTCTACATTTACTGGGGCGACCCGGACTTTGGTATCTACATGGTGAAAACCAAAGACCCGGCAGGTAGGTGGGAGGCACCTGTGCTGGTGAAGGAGGGGAAAGGCTTGATTGATTCTTGTCCGCTTTGGGATGAGGATGGCAACGCCTACCTGGTGCATGCCTATGCCGGTAGCCGGGCAGGCATCAAGAGTATACTAGCGGTGAGCAGGATGAACCCTGAAGGCACCAAAGCTTTGGGGGAGAGTGTGATCGTGTTCGATGGTCATGAAAGTCACCCAACTGTGGAGGGACCAAAGTTCTACAAGTACGACGGCTACTATTATATTTTCGCTCCGGCAGGAGGCGTATCCACAGGTTGGCAGCTAGTGTTGCGTTCTAAGAACGTGTATGGCCCATACGAAGAAAAGATCGTGATGGACCAAGGCAAGACAAGTATAAACGGTCCGCACCAGGGCGCTTGGGTAAATACCCCGGATGGTAAAGAAGATTGGTTCATTCATTTCCAGGATGTAGAGGCTTATGGCCGTATTGTGCACCTGCAGCCAATGAAGTGGAAAAACGGCTGGCCAGTGATAGGTGAGGACAAGGACGGTGATGGCACAGGCCAACCTGTGATGACTTATAAGAAGCCAAGTGTAGGCAAGACTTACCCTGTGGCTACTCCGGCCGAGTCGGATGAGTTTGAGGCAAATAAGCTGGGCCTGCAGTGGCAGTGGCATGCTAACCCGAAAGCTACCTGGGCCTTTACTATGGCCAACAAAGGCAAGCTGCGCCTTTACACCGATCAGGTGCCGGAGAACTATAAAAACCTCTGGGATGTGCCAAACCTGCTGTTGCAGAAGTTTCCGGCAGCAACCTTTACCGCTACCACCAAGCTTAGCTTCATACCAAATGAAAAGCTCCAGAACGAGCGTACTGGCTTAGTAGTGATGGGCGAAGACTATGCCCACATCTCGCTAGTAAGCAAGAAGGATGGTTTGTACGTGGCTTATACTTCGGTGGATGACGCGCATAAAGGAACACCAGAAAAAGAGCAGTTGCTGAGTAAGCTAAACGGCAACGAAGTATACTTCCGCGTGTCAGTGGATAAGGGAGCCAAATGCCAGTTCAGCTACAGCGAAGATGGTAGGAACTTTAAACCGGCAGGCAATACCTTTACTGCTGTTCCGGGTCGCTGGATCGGAACCAAAGTAGGCATCTTTGCTACCCGCCAGGACAAGATTAATGATTCGGGCTATGCCGATTACGACTGGTTCCGCATCACCCCTAATGAGTCAGTAAACTTTCAGAGCAAGAAATAAGAGCAACACAATATGAATACAAAGAAGATATCTGTAAACCGGTTTCTGTTGATGATAGGCTTGGTAGGAGCGCTTCAGGTTTCCTGCCAGCGTGAGCCGGGCACACAGGCAAGTACAGCTACAGCCACAAGCGTAGATGCCACCAACATCTATGAAGGTGTAGAGTTCGATATGCCGAAAGTGGAAGAGCCGACTATCCCGAATTACAGCGTAAGCATAGCTGATTTCGGAGCAGTAGGCGACGGGCTTACCAAAAACACCGAGGCCTTTGAAAAAGCAATTGCAGATGCGGCTGCCAAAGGGGGCGGTAAAGTGATCATCCCACGCGGTATGTGGCTTACAGGCCCCATCGTGCTGAAGAGCAATATCAACCTGCACGCCGAAGAAGGTGCGATGGTTATTTTCAGTGAGGATTTCGATGACTATCCTCTTGTAAAAACCAGCTTCGAGGGCTTGAATACTTACCGTTGCCAGTCGCCGATTTCAGGTAAAGATTTGGAGAACGTTGCTATTACCGGTCCAGGTACTTTCGACGGCTCTGGCGATGCGTGGAGACCTGTGAAGAAAAGCAAAATGACAGAGGGGCAGTGGAAGAAACTGGTGAACTCTGGCGGTGTGCTCAGCGACGATGGCAAAGTATGGTACCCGTCTGAGAGCTCTAAGAGAGGCGATACCGCAGGAAACTTTAACGTGCCGGACTATGACAGAGTAGAGCAGTTCGAGAACGTGAAAGACTTTATGCGTCCGGTAATGGTGAGCCTGATCAACTGTAACAAAGTTTTGCTGGATGGTCCTACCTTCCAGAACTCTCCAGCCTGGAACCTGCACCCACTCATGAGCCAGAACGTGATCCTGCGCAACCTGAACGTGCGTAATCCTTGGTACTCTCAGAACGGTGACGGGCTAGACTTGGAGTCCTGCAAAAACGCGTTGATATACAACAACACCTTTGATGTGGGTGACGATGCGATCTGTATCAAGTCTGGCAAGGATGAAGACGGCCGCAGAAGAGGCATTCCTACCGAAAACGTGATCATCAAGAATAATACTGTATACCACGGCCACGGCGGCTTTGTGGTTGGTAGCGAGATGTCGGGCGGCGTGAAGAATGTGCACGTGTCTAACTGTACGTTTATGGGTACGGACATTGGCCTGCGCTTTAAGAGCACGCGTGGCAGAGGCGGTGTAGTGGAGAACATCTACATCTCCGACATCGACATGATCGACATCCCAACACAAGCTATCAGCTTTAATTTGTTCTACGGTGGTAACTCACCTATACTTGACGAGACGCAAAGTGCCGAAACAGAGAAGCGTGATGAGCGCCTGTTACCAGTAACAGAGGAAACCCCTTCTTTTAAAGACATCTACATGAAGAACATCCGTGTAGCGGGTGCGGAGCAGGCACTGGCGCTGCAAGGTTTGCCAGAGATGAACCTGAAGAACGTGAGCCTGGAGAATGCAGTGCTAAAAGCCAAAAAAGGCATCACAGCGGTTGATTCAGATGGCATCCAACTGAAGAACGTGAAAGTTTTGGCTGAAAAAGGCCCGGCTCTAACGATCTATAACAGCAAGAACATCGAAGTAAATGGGCTTACCTATGGCGATACGCAGGAGCCTGTTGTGAAGGTGCTGGGCCCGCTCACGCAGAACGTGAAGCTGGAGAGCAAAGACTTCAAAAATACCTCTACGCAGGTTTCTAAAGGGAAAGACCTTAGCAACACTGCTTTAACCATGGAATAGAACTTCATTGAAATATCCACTAAGCATGGCCTTCTCAAGGCCATGCTTTTTCATCATTCTCTTTTACCGCATACAAAGACACAAAGCTTTATGAAGACCCGCCTGATTTGTGGATTTATACTATTAATGCTGCCGCTAATGGCACTCGTGCAAAAAAGGAAAGAAATTACCCTTTTCCTGATAGCTGACTCTACCGTAGCCGACAAGCCTTATGCCAAGGGCAATCCAGAGAAAGGATGGGGGCAGGTGTTCCCGCTGTACCTAAAAGAGGGGATAAAAGTAGAGAACCATGCAGTAAACGGCCGCAGTACCAAAAGCTTTCGCGACGAAGGCCGCTGGGACAAAGTGCTGAAAAACATTAAAAAAGGTGACTATGTGATCATCGAGTTTGGTCATAACGACCAGAAAAGCGAAGATCCGAAACGCTACGCAGCACCTGAAACAGACTATCGCAAAAACATGGAACGCTACATTGTTGAGACACGCGCCAAAGGAGGCATACCTGTACTGGCTACCCCTATCGTGCGCCGCAAATTTGAGAACGGTCAGCTGGTAGATACCCACGGCAAGTATCCGGATGTAGTAAGAGCTGTAGCAGCAGAGCAGAACGTGCCCCTGCTGGACCTGGAGAAACGCACCCGTGAGTTGGTGTCTCGCTACGGCGAAGAGCGTTCAAAAGACCTATTCCTGCACCTGGAGCCGGGCGAGTATGAGTCGCTGCCGGAAGGCCGCCAAGACGATACCCACCTTTCTGCCTACGGTGCTTTTAGAGTAAGCGACCTGGTAGCAGAGGAGATGAGAACTGCCCTGCCTGAGGTAGCGAAGTTTCTAAAGGATTAAGTACAACTGACATCTAGGACCATTCCTATGAAAAAATATTTTGGACTTGTTGTCATGCTAGTAAGTATGGCTGTGGTTGCTTTTGTGTCGCCCAAGAAGAACCCCATTAAAATATACCTGATCGGAGACTCCACAGTAGCTGATTACACGGGCAGTTACGACGAGAAGGACTATATGAAAGAGCGCTTTCCGATAGCAGGATGGGGGCAGGTATTTCAGCCGTTCATGAGCAAAGACAGCCTTTCGCAGATCAGAAATTTGATTAAAACTGATAGCGTGATTGTATTGGATAAGGCAAGAGGTGGCCGTAGCACGCGCACATTCTTTGAAGAAGGGCGTTGGGCAGAAGTATACAAGGCGCTGCAAAAAGGAGATATCGTGATGATGCAGTTTGGCCACAACGATGCTGCCGAAAACAAGCCTGAGCGCTACACCAATGTACAGGCTTACAAAGAGTACCTGCGCCTTTACGTGAATCAAGCCCGAGAGAAGGGAGCCACTCCCATCATACTTACACCTGTAAACCGCAACTACCCCTGGAAGGACGGAAAGCTGAGCAACGTGCACGGCGAGTACCCGCAAGCCGCTAAGGATGTAGCCAAAGAGCTGAGCGTGCAGCTGATCGACCTGACACAGCTATCTATTGACGCCTTCACAGCGAAGGGGCAGGATTACGTCACCAACAACTATTTCATGAACCTGCCTGCCGGTAAGTATGAGGCTTATCCTGATGGAGAAAAAGACAATACACACTTCCAGCCGGAGGGTGCCAAAGCAGTTGCGCAACTGGTGTTTAACGGCATGAAGCAGCTGAAGCCATCGGAAGCTTCTGCAAAGAAATAATTTAGCGTAACATTCAGGCTCAGCATGAATAGTTTGTCATACTTGCTGAGTCTTACAACCTCAGCAAGTATGACCAGGACCAGGCTTTCCAATCTTCTGCTTTTTATACTTTGCCTTCTCAGCTTCAGTTCCGTCTCTCAATCATCCGGAAAAGCTGCCTTAAAATTGTGGTACGATAAGCCTGCCGCAAACTGGAACGAGGCGCTGCCTTTAGGAAATGGGCGGATTGGGGCAATGGTGTTTGGAACTGCGGAACGAGAGCAACTGCAGCTAAACGAGGAAACAGTCTGGGCTGGCGAGCCGGGTAATAACATAAACGAAGATCTCAATAGCGCTTTACCTGAAATACGCAGGCTGATCTTTGAGGGCAAGTATAAAGAGGCACAGGAGCTAGCCCTGGAGAAAGTGCCGCGCCAGGCCCCGGCTCACCTCAACTATGGTATGCCTTACCAGCCAGTTGGGGATTTATATATCTCTTTTCCCGGTCATGATGCCGCTACAGACTACTATCGTGACCTAGATATTGAACAGGCAATAGCTTCTGTGTCTTATAAAGTAAATGGAGTAACCTATAAGCGGGAGATATTCTCGTCTTTCCCCGATGAGGTAATTATTATCAAGTTAACAGCCAATAAGCCTAAAAGCATCAGCTGCACGCTAAGTATGGATAGCCCGCACCAGAAGTATGAGGTAGCAACAAAGCAGAACCAACTGGTGCTAAGCGGCACATCCGGAGATGTAGATAATAAGAAAGGCAGGGTAAAGTTTCAGGCCCAGGTACAGCCTGTGGTAAAAGGCGGAAAAGTTTCTACTGAGGGTGTCACACTGCAAATCACAGGGGCTGATGAAGCTACCATCTATGTTTCGATGGCTACCAACTTTAAGAACTACAAAGACCTGAGTGGAAAAGAAGCGGAGAAAGCGGCGCAATTTCTGGCAGCTGCCACCAAGCGCAAGTATAAAAAAGCGCGTGAGGAACACATCAATGGTTACAAAAATTACTTTGACAGAGTATCGCTGGATTTGGGTATAACAGATGCTGTGCAAAAGCCAACCGATGAGCGACTGGCAGCCTTTGCTTCAGGTAACGACCCACACCTGGCAGCGCTATACTTTCAATTCGGACGATATTTGCTCATCTCCAGCTCACAGCCAGGTACACAACCAGCCAACCTGCAAGGCATCTGGAATGATAAGATTGCCCCACCCTGGGACAGCAAGTATACTGTCAACATCAACACCGAAATGAATTACTGGCCGGCGGAGGTAACAAACCTGCCAGAGATGCACCAACCGCTCTTCGCCATGCTCAAAGACCTCTCAGAGACGGGCCGGGAGAGCGCCCGCAAGATGTACAATGCCCGTGGCTGGAACATGCACCACAACACTGACCTCTGGCGCATGACCGGACCAATTGACGGAGCTTTCTACGGTCTATGGCCGATGGGTGGAGCTTGGTTAACACAGCACATCTGGCAGCACTACCTCTTCACCGGCGATAAAAAGTTTCTGCAGGAAATGTACCCGATATTGAAAGGCGCAGCACAGTTTTATGCTGATGTGCTGCAGGAGGAGCCGGAAAATAAGTGGCTGGTAGTGGTGCCTTCTATGTCGCCAGAGAACAAGCACCAAAGCGGTGTTTCCATAGCCGCTGGCACCACCATGGATAATCAACTAGTGTTTGATGTGTTTTCTAACATCATTCATGCATCAGAGGCACTAAACACAGACAAAGCCTTTGCTGATTCGCTGAAGGTAATGCGCGATAGACTGCCGCCGATGCAGGTAGGACAGCACGGGCAGTTGCAGGAGTGGATGCACGACTGGGACAGAACCGATGATAAGCACCGCCACGTGTCCCACCTGTATGGCCTGTACCCGAGCAATCAGATATCACCTTTCAACCACCCTGAGTTATTTGATGCAGCCAGAACTTCTTTGGTGTACCGGGGCGATAAATCCACTGGCTGGTCTATGGGCTGGAAAGTAAACCTGTGGGCAAGGCTATTGGATGGTAACCGTGCCTATAAACTGATACAGGACCAGCTAACGCCAGCCGGAGACGCAGAGAAAGGAGAGGGAGGAGGTACTTACCCGAACCTGTTCGATGCACACCCACCTTTCCAGATAGATGGCAACTTTGGCTGTACTGCCGGTATAGCCGAAATGCTGATACAAAGCCACGATGGTGCGCTACACTTATTGCCTGCGCTGCCGGATGCTTGGCAAACAGGAGAAGTAAAGGGCTTGGTAGCCAGAGGTGGCTTTATAGTAGATATGAGCTGGGAAAACGGAAAAGTAAAGACGCTGACGGTACATTCTAAGTTAGGCGGTAACTGCCGCATCAGAACTTCAGAGCAACTGAAGTTGCTTGGCAAAGGAGAAATTAAAACTGCCACAGGAGCTAATTCAAATCCTTTCTATCAGCAAGCCAACATCAAGGATCCTATCATCAAAGCAGCAGCCGGTCAGCCTAAAACTAGATCAGGCAAGCAGCTGGTTTTTGATCTGGCGACAACCAGAGGGAAAAGTTATAGAATGATATTGTAATAGTAGGCAGACTCCCTGGAGCATATATTTTTTGTTATACTGCGCAATCGATAGCGCAGTGGCAGAGATGAAGAAGTTTCAGGCTTATGGAATAGGAGGAGAGATAAAAAATGAGAAACATTAAAAAAACTGCACTAGGCATCTTTCTGGCTACAGGTTTAGTAGCTTGTTCCGAAAGTTCAGGTTCAGAGCCTGATCCAGTACCTCAGCCGGAACCTACAAGTACTGTGCGTCCTGATACTAAACCGGAAGGGGAAGCTATTGCCTTTCCGGGAGCTGAAGGGTTTGGCAAAGCAACTACAGGTGGCAGAGGTGGCAAAGTATACATCATCACCAACTTGAACGATGGCGGGGCGGGTAGTCTTCGTGAAGCCATAAACGCCTTTGGGCCTAGAACAATTGTGTTTGCCGTATCAGGCACGATAGAACTACAATCGCCACTTACTATCCGAAATAGCGATGTCACCATAGCTGGGCAATCAGCACCGGGAGATGGTATTTGTGTTCGCAATTACCCTGTCAGGGTTGATGCCAATAATGTGATCGTGCGTTACATGCGCTTTAGGATGGGCGACACAAAGGGCGTGGAAGGTGATGCCTTAGAAGGCCGAAACAAAAAGAACATTATCATCGACCATTGCTCTATGAGCTGGGCTACCGACGAAGTCGCCTCTTTCTACGACAATGAGAACTTTACCATGCAGTGGTGCTTGGTGTCGGAGAGTTTAAATGAATCGGTACATACCAAAGGTGCACATGGCTATGGCGGTATGTGGGGCGGTATGGGGGCTTCCTTCCACCACAACCTGTTAGCACACCACAATAGCCGTAATCCACGCTTTAATGGTGCTCGCTATCATGGACAGCCAAGCAAGGAGATTGTAGACTTCAGAAACAATGTGGTATACAACTGGGGCGGTAACAGCACCTATGGCGGAGAAGAAGGCAACCATAATATGGTGAACAACTACTACAAAGCCGGCCCGGCCACATCATCCTCTAAGACCAGCCGCATTGTGAATCCGTCTAGCCCTTACGGTAAGTTCTATCTAACAGGAAACCATGTGGCAGGTAATGCGACTGTTACGGCTGATAACTGGAACGGTGGTGTGCAAGGAGCTCCTGTTGAAGCGGTAAAGGCGGAACAGGCTTTTACGGCTACGGCTATACCTCAGCAAAGCGCAGCGGAGGCCTATGAAGAAGTGCTGAGTAAAGTAGGAGCCAGTCTGCACCGCGATGTGGTAGACGAAAGAGTAATTGCTGACGTTCGCGCAGGAACAGGTGCTAGCGGCAAAAACGGGAACGGCCTTATAGACTCGCAGGAAGAAGTAGGTGGCTGGCCTGAATTGAAGTCAGAAACGGCACCGGTTGATGCAGACAAAGACGGTATCCCGGATGCTTGGGAAATACAGAACGGCCTCAGTCCAAACGAACCAAAGGATGGTAGCTACTATAAAAAAGGCACGCCCTATACTTACCTGGAAGTGTATCTCAATAGCTTAGTGGAGTAGGAGACTTCAGTTGCTTTGGTAAGGTATAAGCCTGTAGTTAAAGTTGTTCAGGTGAACCCACTCCTAACCCCTCCGAGGAGGGAAACCTGTTCAGCCGACGATTACACCCCTCTGACCAACGGTCGCAAGTTTCGACTCTCGTCTCACTTGTCCTCAAGGGGACAGTTGAAGAACAACGGCTATCAAATCTGAACCCAGTCCTTGGGTTGAGCGTCTCGAGAGGTTCCGGTGCCTGAAAGGCATTGCGACGCAGGAGCAAAGGAAGCGAAAGCAGCGTGATACCCAAGGACGAGGCCTCCCGGCCTGGAGGGCACCACAGCTAGAGGTGAACAATAGCTAAAACGAAAAGCAGAAACAGAAAAGAAACTATCCTAGAGTAGGAACAATGAAAAAACAAAGTATACTTTATCTGGCCCTTCTACTAAGCACCTTAACCAACTGCACACAAAAAGAAACTACGACTGTGTCAGCAACACCAGCCGCACAGCAAAAAGCAATAGCTTTCCCCGGAGCAGAAGGTGCTGGTATGTATACCACAGGTGGCCGTGGCGGTAAAGTATACATAGTTTCTAATCTGAATGACAGCGGCCCCGGTAGCTTGCGTGAAGCCATTGAGCAGCAGGGGCCACGCACCATAGTATTTGCTGTTTCGGGTAACATCGATCTGAAGTCACGGCTAAGTATAAACACAGGTGATGTAACCATGGCAGGACAATCAGCGCCCGGGGATGGTATTTGTATAAAAGGTTATCCCGTTACTGTGGCGGCAGATAACGTAATTATCCGTTACCTACGCTTCAGGATGGGCAATGAGCATGATCAGGAGGCAGATGCGCTGAGTGGTAGGCAGCACAAGAACATCATTATTGACCATTGCTCCATGAGTTGGTCAGTGGATGAGTGTGCTTCCTTTTACACCAACGAAGACTTTACCATGCAGTGGTGCATCATCTCCGAAAGCCTTAACTCCTCCCTTCATGCCAAGGGCAAACACGGATATGGCGGTATCTGGGGCGGCACCCGCGTCTCGTTTCACCATAACCTGTTGGCGCACCATAACAGCCGCAACCCACGTTTTTCAGGATCAAAGTATGAAACCGACGTACCGAGCAGGCAGCTGGACTTCCGGAACAACGTGATCTATAACTGGGGCATGAACAGTGCCTATGGCGGAGAAGAAGGCGAACATAACATGGTAAATAATTATTACAAGCCAGGGCCAGCAACACCAAAGACCGTTCAGAGCAGGATAGTAAATCCCTCTAAACCCTACGGCAAGTTTTATGTGGCCGGTAACTACGTAGCCGGAAATGAGAAAGTAAGTCAGGACAACTGGGCGGGCGGTGTGCAATGTGATGACCCGGAGGTGACGCGCAGCAATAGTGTTTTTGCCTATGCACCGGTAGCTACACAATCGGCAGAAGAGGCATATAAGTTGGTGCTGACATCGGCAGGGGCTTCGCTTACACGGGATGCCGTGGATGAGCGGGTGGTGGAAGAGGTGAGGTCAGGCACCGCTACCTTCAAAGGTTCTGTCAGTGGCAGACCCGGTATCATTGATTCGCAGGAAGACGTGGGCGGCTGGCCGGAGTTAAATTCAAAACCAGCCCCCGAAGATGCCGACAAAGACGGTATGCCAGACAGCTGGGAAATGCAGCACAACCTAAACCCAGGCAGCCCTACCGATGCTGTCGCACATACGCTTCACGGGCAGTACACCAACTTGGAAATGTACCTGAATAGTCTGGTGGAGCCACAGAAGGCCCAGTAAATATCTTTCTAATCGCCTCTAAGTAGACATTCAGCCAGGGCAGTTCATCATAAAATAGTTAACTTCAAGCATGCGCAATTTTCTTATCAGTGTTACTAGTGCCAAAGTTCTAAGTCTTAGCCTTGCATTTATTATATCCTGCACCGCCGCGTTTGCACAGCAGGTAAAATCTGATGTGGCTAACTTTTATTCCCTGCTGAACGGCTATTCTAGTAAAAGCAACGCCAGCTTATCATACTTGTCCAAAGAACCAAAGAACACGGAAAAGTGGAGAAAAAGCGCACGAGCAAAGCTTCACGAGTTACTGGCCTTTGATCCGGAACCGGCCCCGCTTAATACAAAAGTGCTCAGCACGACGAAGCGAGACGGCTATACCCAACACCTGGTAAGATACAATGTGAATAACCTGCAGAAAACAGAAGCTTTTTTGCTGGTGCCCGATAATATCACCAAGCCTGCCCCAGCCGTTATCGCGCTACACGACCATGGTGGCTTTTACTTTTACGGAAAAGAGAAGCATACCTTTACCGATAACCAGCCTCTTATACTTAAAGAGTATATCCAGAACCTGTACGAAGGCAGGCACTATGCCGACGAACTGGCCAGAAGGGGCTTTGTGGTGCTTTGTCCGGATGCGATATACTTCGGCTCCCAAAAGATAGACCCTGCACAGCTGGTAAATACAAAAGGATACTTTGATAAGGTAGAAGATGCCGATGAAAGTGAGCGCATCAAGCTCTTTAACAAACAAGTGGCCGGACCCAACGAGGTGGCGATGAATAAGACTATACTTACCTCCGGCACTACCTGGCTAGGCATCATTGCTCAAAACGACAGAGTGGCGGTAGACTTCCTACTTTCGCGCCCAGAGGTGGACCCGGAACGGATTGGCTGCATTGGGCTTTCGCTGGGCGGCTTACGCAGCACCTATCTTTTCGGCCTGGACCCAAGAATCAAAACAGGTGTAGTGGCCGCTTTTTCTACAACCTACCAGCATATGCTGCAGCAGCACGCGCACCACACTTGGATGATGTATGTGCCGCGCCAGTACGAGTTCCTGGACCTGCCAGATGTAGCCTCACTGAATGCACCACGCCCACTAATGGTCATGAACTGCAAGCAGGATAAACTTTTTAATTTAGCGGGGATGCAGGCAGCAGAGCAAAAGCTGTCCACTATTTATACTAAAATGAAAGCACCAGAAAAATTCTCAACCAAATACTATGACGAACCCCACTCCATGACGATCCCGATGCAGGAGGACGCTATTAGTTGGTTAGAGAAGTGGTTGAAGTAGAATGAGGACATAAGACGCTAGTATCAAGACACAAGACTTTTGCTAATACGACTTCTAAAGCAGCTTTTTTATAAGGGAGTCTTTGTTAAAGGAACTATATGGGCAGGATACCCTATAAGATACCACTTGCCGATCGAAGGAAAAACTTTCCCAGTTTTTCCAGGAGGTGCCTTTGGAGTTTTTCGGTCCCGCGCGTGCGGGATTGCAAAGCGACAGCGGGCAAAGAAAAGCTCTCAGCGCCGAGTAGGAAAACGAGTCCTCGCGGACTTGGAGCGCACTAACAGAAGCTATGAGACTGGCCGCCTGTGGAGCCGAGATTGCTAAGCTGCTACGGCAGCCTGCTATCAATATTAAATTAGGAAAGAAGCCGAAAGGCTAAATAAACCATACTATGAAACTAGAACACTTTGCATTGAACGTTGAAGACCCGATAGCCATGGCTAAATGGTATGTCGCACACCTGGGGCTGAGAGTAGTAAAGCAGCAAAAGGAAGCTCCTTACATGACCTTCCTTGCTGACGACAGTGGCCGGGTGATGATAGAGATCTACCGAAACCCAGCTGATGAGGTACCGCCTTACCGAACAATGAATCCACTGCTGGTGCACCTGGCATTTGTGTCGGAGAACCCAGCGCAGGATAAAGAGCGGCTAATGAAAGCTGGTGCAAGCCTGGAGTCAGATCAGCAACTGGAAGATGGCTCACATCTTGTCATGCTTCGCGACCCTTGGGGCCTATCAATGCAACTATGTAAACGAGGCACGCCAATGCTGGCAGCCAGAGAAGAGGTTAAACAGGAGCCAAGTGTGCATTAACTTTCAATCACATGAAGATACACTCATACATGAAGTTGCTTTGGCTACTCACTACCTTATTGGCTATGGCGGCCTGTAATAAGCAGCCAACAACTACCAGTGAAGCTAATCTGTCAGCTACTACAGATGCGTGGCAACAGGTAGATACTATACTTGCCCACATCGTGCCGCCCACTTTTCCGGATAAAGATTTCAACATAACAGCCTATGGCGCAGTAGGAGATGGTAAAACGCACAACTCCGAAGCAATCCGGAAGGCCATAGAGGCGTGTAACAGTGCAGGCGGTGGCCGAGTGGTAGTGCCGGCGGGTAACTTCCTGTCGGGCCCCATTTACCTGAAGAGCAACGTGAACCTGCACCTGGAGAAAGGTGCCAAAATTCTCTTTTCTACTAACCCCAATGATTACCTGCCCCTGGTGCATACCCGCTGGGAAGGCGTTGAACTGATGAATTATTCTCCGCTGATCTATGCCTTTGAAGAAAAGAACATAGCAGTAACAGGCGAGGGTACCTTGGATGGACAGGCCAGTGAAACAAACTGGTGGCCATGGAAAGGCAGAGAGAAGTATGGCTGGAAACCTGGCACACCTAACCAGAACGATGAAGACAAAAGAGCAGCCCTCTTCGAAATGGCTGAGAACAATGTGCCGGTAAGTGAGCGGAAGTTCGGGGAAGGCTTTTATCTGCGTCCGCAATTTGTGCAGCCCTACCGGTGCGAAAATGTGCTGATAGAAGGCGTCACCATTGTGAACTCCCCGATGTGGATCCTGAATCCGGTGCTGTGTAATAACGTGACCATACAAGGGGTAAGGGTAGAGAGCATGGGGCCAAACTCCGACGGCTGCGATCCAGAGTCATGTAAAAACGTGCTCATCAAAGACTGCTACTTTAACACCGGCGACGATTGCATTGCTATTAAGTCAGGCAGAAATGCGGATGGCAGAAGAATAAATGTACCAAGCGAGAATATCGTGATACAAGGCTGCACCATGGCAAACGGACATGGCGGCGTGGTAATCGGAAGCGAGATATCGGGAGGTGTAAGAAATGTATTTGCAGAGAACTGCACTATGAACAGCCCACTGCTGGATAGGGCGCTGAGAATTAAGACGAGCTCTATGCGTGGCGGCGTGGTAGAGAATGTATACCTGCGCAACATAGAGGTAGGACAGGTGGCAGAGCAAGTGGTCCGTGTGAACATGTTCTATGAAGACTCTGGCCCATTTATGCCTACTGTACGCAATGTGGAAGTTCGTAACATGACGGTACAAAACGGAGGCGATGTAGGCGTGTTGTTAGAAGGCTATGAGGAGTCTCCGGTACAGAACCTGCGCCTGATCAACGTGAAGATCAACAATGTAAAAGAGCCCTACAAGTTCTCTAATGTGGAGAACATCGGGTTTGAGAATGTCACTATCAATGGAAAGCAAATCGTACTCCCGGACAGTATTTCACTACAAAATTAAGTCTGTAACCTCTGCCCCTGTGGTTTTACTAATCACCCTGAAAAGAATTATGCTATGAAAAATTTATTCACCTTGTTTATTCTTCTGATCGCTAGCCTGCAGCTTGTGGCACAACAAAAGACCTACCCCAGCTCTTTTACGGTAGCACAAGACGGAAGTGGTGATTTCACCACCATACAGGAAGCCGTTAATGCCGTGCGTGATTTATCACAACAACAGGTTACGATCCACATCAAAAATGGCGTCTACAAAGAGAAGCTCGTCATCCCAACCTGGAAAACGAAAATCTCTCTGGTAGGGGAGAGCAAAGAAGGTACTATTATCACCAACAGCGACTACTCTGGCAAAGCGTATCCTGGTAAGGACTTTACCGGCAACGACAAGTATAGCACGTATACTTCCTACACAGTGCTAGTGCAGGGTAATGATTTTGTGGCAGAAAACCTGACTATAGAAAATGCTGCAGGACCGGTGGGGCAGGCGGTAGCGCTGCATGTAGAGGGCGACAGAGCCGTTATCCGGAACTGCCGCCTGATTGGTAACCAGGATACCTTATATGCCGCCACCGAAGGCAGTCGCCAGCTATACCAGGATTGCTACATAGAGGGTACTACCGACTTTATCTTTGGGGAGGCAACGGCGGTGTTCCAGAACTGCACAATCAAAAGCCTGAAGAACTCCTACATTACGGCTGCGGCTACCTCGCCAAGCCAGAAGTATGGCTTTGTGTTTATCAACTGTAAACTGATAGCAGATGCTGCCGCTGAGAAAGTATACTTGGGTCGCCCCTGGAGACCTTATTCCAAAACTGTTTTCATCAATACTGAAATGGGCAACCACATTCGTGCTGAGGGCTGGGACAACTGGCGCAACCCAGAGAACGAGAAGACGGTGCTGTACGCGGAGTATAACTCGAAGGGTGCCGGAGCCAACGCTAAAAGCCGTGTAGGCTGGTCGAGGCAGCTGTCGGCGAAGGAGGTGAAGCAGTATACGTTAGAAAATATTTTCACTGACTGGAAGCCACTACTTCAGTAAGTATAAACTATAAGCTCATGAACTTGGACTCTTGTTTACGTGCAGCGCGGCTGCTTATACTTAGTATGCTTCTATTGACTGGAGGAACGGCAGTTGCTCAAGCACAACAGAAAGTATGGAAGCTGAATTCTCTTAAATCAACAGGCGCACACAAGCCGGAGGTATGGGGCCAGCCTGAGGTGGTAAAAACAAAAGCAGGGAAAGCGATAAAGTTTGATGGGCAGGACGATGGCCTGCTGCTAGACACTAATCCTATCGCTGGTGCAGATGAGTTTACGATTGAGGTAGAGCTGAAACCGTATGCTGCCTACCCTGAGAATGTGGAGCAACGCTTTCTGCACATTCAAGACCCCAGCAACGATAAGCGCAGAATTCTGATCGAGCTCAGGCTTGATGACAAAGGGCAATGGTATCTTGATCTCTTCATGCGTACCGAAGATGCTTCACTTACTTTAATCGACTCCACTAAGACACACCCTGTTAACGAGTGGGCAACGATCAGACTGACTTATAAAAACGGACAGCTAAAAGGCTATGTGAACGGGGTCGAGGAGCTATCTGGAGAGATAGTGTACCTGCCGATCAGTTCCACTGCCAAAACCTCCCTAGGCACCCGCATGGATAAACGCTCCTGGTTTAATGGAGAGATAAGGACAGTAAGGTTTAGCCATCAGGTAAAGTAGGCATTTTGATTTTGTGTTAGGGATTAGTGAGTACAGGTCCTGAATCATGTTAGGTAGTCTTTTATTTGTTCATCATTAACCACCCCTGACTCCTCCTTGACTTTAAGGGAAGAGCAGCAAGGACGGGATCCATTCAAAACTAATCCCAGTCTTTCCGTTGAGCGCCTTGTGAGATCCGGTGCCGCGCAGGCGGCAGCACCCTGGCGCAGGAGGGAACACAGCGCGATGCGGAGAGACGAGGCCCCGCGGCCTTGAGCGCTCCAAAACCAGATTTGAAACTTATCAGGAGTAAATTATGTGGAGGATGAACAGCGACTACGCTCGCAAAGGCATTAAAAAGTCCTCCTAAAAATATTAGGAGGACTTTTATACTATATGCTTAAACAGCTACTAGAGTGAGATACCGCGTTTCCAAGGAATGAAATCATCCTGATCCAACAGCTGCGCTTTCGTTTTGATATTGCCGCTGGCTACCTCGATAATGAAGTCCAGCATTTCGGCACCCATTTCCTCAATGGTTTTCTCACCAGCGATTACTGGGCCTGTATCCACATCGATGATGTCTGGCATACGCTGCGCCAACTTGCTGTTAGAAGATACTTTGATAACCGGCGTTACAGGGTTTCCTGTAGGTGTTCCTAAACCAGTCGTGAAAAGTATAATATTGGCTCCTGAGCCAGCCATAGCCGTGGTGCTTTCCACGTCGTTGCCAGGAGTGCAGAGTAACGTTAAGCCAGGTTTGTTGGCATACTCCGTATAATCCAGCACATCTACTACTGGGGAGGTACCACCTTTTTTGGCTGCACCCGCAGATTTGATCGCATCTGTGATCAGGCCGTCCTTAATGTTACCCGGGCTAGGGTTCATGTCGAAGCCAGAGCCGACTGCCTCAGCTGCATAAGCATAGGCGCGCATCAGTTGCACAAAACGGTCGGCTGTCTTCTCATCTACGCAGCGGTTAATCAGCTCTTGCTCCACACCGCACAGCTCCGGGAACTCCGAAAGTATAGATTTGCCACCCAGCGCCACGATCAGGTCTGATGCCTGGCCAACAGCAGGGTTAGCAGAGATGCCGGAGAAACCGTCAGAGCCACCGCACTCCAAGCCAATTACCAGCTTGCTCAATGGGGCAGGCTTCCGTGTTACCTTATCAGCCTCTATAAGACCTAAGAAAGTTCTTCTGATAGCCTGCGATAGCAGTTCCTGCTCTGTTCCTTCCTGCTGCTGTTCCAGTATGATTAGCGGCTTAGAGAAGTTCGGGTTCAGAGCCTTCAGTTTTTCCTCCAGTATACTTACCTGGGCGTTTTGACAACCTAAGCTAAGCACAGTTGCACCAGCCACATTTGGGTTATGGATATAGCCAGCTAGTAGTGCGCAAAGGGCATCTGAGTCTTGCCGGATACCGCCGCAGCCACCTTCGTGTGTCAGGAACTTAATGCCGTCGATGTTTTCAAAAATGCGTCTGTGTCCGTTGCTGCTTGCCGCCTGTAATGGCAGTTGCGAGATTTGGTCCACTTTTCCAGACTGGTAAAGCTCTACCATCTGCTGCACATAAGACTTGTACACATCCTGGCGGCCAAAACCAAGCTCCTCCATGAAGGCCTGCTTGATGATGTTCACGTTGCGGTTCTCGCAGAACACCAAGGGAATTACCAGCCAGTAGTTGGCAGTACCAACCTGACCGTCTTCGCGGTGGTAGCCCATAAAGGTTTTATTTACCCATTTCGACACATCAGGGGCCCTCCAACCGGTTGTTTTTGTTTTACCTGTAAAGGTGGATGCCTGGTGCTTTACATTCTCTGTTGAGATTCTGGCTCCGGCAGGTATTGGCTCTACCGCTTTTCCTACCAATGTGCCATACATAATGATCTCTTGTCCGGGAGCCATGTCGAACTGCGCAAATTTATGCTTGGCTGGTATGTTCTCTGCCAAAGAAAGGACCAGGCTATCATAGGTGATTGCTTCCCCGACTGGTAAATCAGTGAGGGCAACCAATACGTTATCGTCAGGGTGTACTTTTAATACCTTGTGTGACATAGTCTTTTTGATTAGATTGTGCAATCGATTGCACTTACGCAAATAATATAAATTATTTACAGAAACAGAAATTTATATGATTAAAAAGTGCAGTGATAACTCACTTTTATTGTTTAAAGCACAAAAAGATGCTGTAAATTAATAAGTGAGCGAGAGGTTAGGGTTACTGAGCTATAAACACAGATCATGCTAGAACAGTTTTCATTAAAAGGAAAAGTAGTCATTATTACAGGAGCCACCGGTGTATTGGGAGAAGCCTTCTCCCTTGCGGTTGCCAAGGCGGGTGCCAAAGTAGTAGTCTTAGGGCGTAACGAAGAGCGTGCTGAAGCACGGGTTGCAGCCATTGAAGCAGCAGGAGGCGAAGCCATGGCTATACTGGGAGACGTAACGGATGAAGCCGCAATGGTCGCTGCCAGAGAGAAAGTGCTAAGCGCCTGGGGCAGTATTGATGGCCTTGTGAATGCGGCTGGTGGGAACATTCCTGGAGCAACCATCTCCCCGGAGCAGGATATTTTCGAGGCAAAGATAGAGGACACACGAAAAGCTGTAGACCTGAACTTGTTCGGCACTGTAATACCCACAAAGGTATTTGGTAAAGTAATGGCCGAAAAGGGGAGAGGATCTATTGTAAACATATCATCTATAACCGCACAGCGCCCGCTTACAAGGGTCTTAGGCTACACATTGGCTAAAACGGCTATAGACGCCTATACTAAGTGGATGGCAGTTGAGCTAGGGCAACGTTATGGAGACGGCATACGCGTGAACTCACTTGCGCCAGGTGTGTTCCTAACAGAGCAAAACAGGAGCCTGTTGCTAAACGAGGATGGTAGCTATACAGACAGGGCACAGAAGTTTGTAACAAACACCCCGTTCCACCGACTGGGTAATCCGGAAGAATTAACAGGGACGCTAATTTACCTGCTTAGCGATGCATCCAAGTTTGTTACTGGTGAGACCCTGCTGGTAGATGGAGGCTTCAGCGCCTACAGTGGAGTGTAGGGTGGAGTTGGTACGGTCTCTTTCCGATGAGCCTAGGAAGGCAGTGTGGTAGCCTCCCAGGCTCATCTTTGTGCTACTGTCGTGATGAAGCCTTAGTCACGCACATCTGCTGCGCTCAGATGGAGCAAAACACTACTTGTACTGTAGAAAAGGACAAAATGAACATCACATTGTATACAGATGCCTGTTGAGGGGGGTGTCTCGAGTAATGAAGTAGAAGGTATAAACTAGGCGAAGCGAGACGTTATCGGGATCCTAAAAGTTTAGAAAGGTCCAATATGTTGGCTTCTGCATTTCCTTTAAGTTCAACCGAAAAGGTCACCTTGTCGGGCCGCGGTGCAATGTCCAGGATAGTTACTTCATCTACAGCTCCCATAAGCTTTATTCCTTTCAGATCTAATCCTTGCTCAAGCATAGCATTAACTTTTATCAGCTCTTGGTTGATGATGTCTTTTACGGGAACTCTGGCCTTACTGAGAATCTGGTTATAGGCTACATTGTTCACTAAGACTTCTAGAGCAGTATTATAAAGTCCGCTGCTCGTTCTGGAAGTTAGCTGGAACTGCTGTACATACAGTAGCTGTGAGGAGTTGTCATACTTAAGCGTGGCCAGCACATAGAGATCTACCTGGTCACGCTTCATGACTGTCCGGAGTATTTTGATCTTGAGCCGGAGCACAATTCTATTGGGGCCAGAGCTGCTCCCACCAATTCCAACATCCAGTATTTGCGCGTAAGGAGAAGAGTCAACTTCTTTCTCTGGTTTGGGAATGTATTTTCCAATTAGCTGGCTTTTCAGTACACCTTCCAAGGCGGTGTATGAAACAGATACAGGAACGTGGATTCTTATAGAATTCTCCATTGGTTGTTTGCTGGTAGTTTAATAGGCAACAGAACATGCTCTTTGCCCAGTGAAGCTTACAGAAGTACGGAAACCATGGAAGTGGCGCCAAATAAAAAAGCCTCAAACGTAGGTTTGAGGCTTCTATCAGTGATCCCGCTGGGATTCGAACCCAGGACCCATACATTAAAAGTGTATTGCTCTACCAGCTGAGCTACGGAATCGGTTACTTTTTCCTTGATTGGGAGTGCAAAGGTAGAAGCTTTGTTTAAAATTTCAAACATTTTTCAGCTTCTTTTTTCACCTCCTTACAAGAGGCAGAAAGAAAAAGCCTCTCTGTTAGGAAAGGCTTCGGCTTTCATCAGTGATCCCGCTGGGATTCGAACCCAGGACCCATACATTAAAAGTGTATTGCTCTACCAGCTGAGCTACGGAATCTTTTAGTAACTTGCATTCTCAAGGCGTTTCCCTGAATTGCGATGCAAAAGTAGCAGCTTAGATTTTAAATGCAAAACATCTTCTCTAAAATATCTGCCTTTTTGATTATTTTTTTTGCTGTTTTGGCAGAACCAGCTTGTGCTCAGGTAGATAATCTAACACTGGCTAAAGCAGATTCTTTGTTTGAGAAACAACGGTATTCTGATGCTTTTGTTCTGTATGAGCAATTATTGGAGCAGGAACAGCATTATTCGCCCCAAATGCTGCTGAAGATGGCCTATATCAAAGAAGGCCTCCGCGACTACACCAGCGCCATGTATTACCTGCACCTGTTCTATACAAAAGAGCCAAGCCGCTCTACGCTTAAAAAAATGGAGGAATTGGCACAGGCGCACCGCCTGCAAGGGTATGAGTACAACGACCTGCAGTTTTTCAAAACACAGTTCAGTAAATACTACATGCGTATACTGGAGCTGCTATTGCTGGCAGCGGTGATTACGGTAACCATTATGCTGTTTAGCTGGCGCAGGGGGCACAGGTTTACTAAACCTTTCAAAATTGGTTTTATGCTGTACCTGCTGTTTATACTGTACTACATCAACTTCCTGAACCTTGGAGATGAGGGTATCATCAAGAGTAGCCAGGTAGCTATTATGTCGGCTCCCTCTGCAGGGGCAAATTGGGTTGCTACTGCCTCACAAGGGCATAAAGTACCCATCACGGGCGAGCAGGATATCTGGTTTGAGATAAAGTGGAAGGGGGAGAAGGCTTACATTCGTAAAAGTAACCTACTTGAGCTGCCGTAGATTTAACAGACTAAAAAGGCAAAGGGCAAAAGAGGAATTAATATTCCCTTTTGCCCTTTGCCTTTTTAGCTTTCGTAGAGATACTACTTCTTCAGCGGCGAGTCTTTTTCTTTCGCCATCACGTTATATACCAGCTTATCAGCCAGGCTAGGGAAGAGTTTGTTTACCCAAACTGCTAGCTTGCCCTGCGTGGTCATTACCAAGTCGCGTTTGCGCTGAATGGTGGCTTTCAGGATGCGTTCGGCTACTTCCTCGGCACTCATCATTTTTTCTTCCTCACGTGGTGTTTCACCTTGCTGCTGACCATTGGCGGCCAGGGCAGTGTTGCGGATGTTGGAGGCAGTAAAGCCTGGGCAGGCAAGCAGTACGTGCACCCCAGAGTGCAGCAGCTCCGTGCGCAGCGTTTCCAGGAAGCCATGCATCGCGAATTTAGAGGCAGAGTATCCCGTGCGGGCAGGTAAGCCACGGTAGCCAGCGATAGAAGAGATACCAACGATAGATCCTTTGGCTTGCTTGATGTATGGCAGCGCATACTTCGTGCTGTACACAGTGCCCCAGAAGTTAATGTCCATCACCTTACGAATCACGTCCAGGTCCAGATCCTCAAAAAGGGCACGCATCGAAATACCGGCATTGTTGATGAGTACATCCAGACGGCCATACTTTTGTACCGTCTCCTGCACCATGCGCTGGCACTGCTCTTCCACACTTACGTCTGCTTTCACAGCCAGATTGTCGATGCCTGCTGCACTCAGCTCCTGGCTTGTCTGGTCGAGGTTCTGCTGGTTGCGGCCTGATACGGCTACTTTGGCTCCCGCATGGCCAAAAGCAAAGGCCAGTGCCTTGCCAATACCCGACGTGCCGCCGGTAATCAGCACTACTTTATTCTTCATTTTTTATACTTTCTTCGACTAAAATCAGCTGCAAAGATAAATTTAATTGTTGATTGGCTAGGGAAGGAGGCGGGTTTATACTTTGGATTGATTCTCAAACACCTGCCTTATCTCCCCATATTTTTGTAATTTTGCGCCACTGTGAGAAATAAGAGCAAGAAGAAGAAATTTGAGATACTCGAGCAAGTACGCATCGAGGAGATGGTGGCGGAGGGCAAATGCCTGGCGCGCCATAATAACATGGTGATTTTTGTGGGTGGTGTGGCCCCCGGCGACGTGGTGGACCTGCGCATAACCCGCAAAAAGAAGAGCTTTATGGAGGCTGAGGCCGTTGCTTTTCATGAGTTGTCGGAGCTGCGTGTGCAACCGTTTTGCGAGCACTTCGGCACCTGCGGCGGCTGTAAGTGGCAGCACATTGGCTATGACACACAGCTGTTCTATAAGCAGAAACAGGTAAAAGATAACCTGGAGCGCATTGCTAAGGTGCCGCTTCCGGAATTTGATCCTATACTTGGCTCTGAGAAAACACGCTACTACCGCAATAAGCTGGAGTATACTTTCTCTAACACCAGCTGGCTTACCAAAGAGCAGATACAGTCGGGGCAGGAGTTCGACCGTAACGCTTTGGGCTTTCACATCCCAGGCCGCTTCGATAAGATCCTCGACATCAAGCATTGCTATCTGCAGCCAGATCCTTCAAACGCTATTCGTCTGGAGGTAAGGGCGTATGCTAAGCAGCACGACCTGCCGTTCTTTGACATCGTGAAGCAGGAAGGCTATATGCGCAACCTGATTATCCGTACAGCCAATACAGGCGAGGTAATGGTGATCGTGCAGGTGTATGAAGACAGGCCGGAGGTAATGGAGGCGCTGATGCAGCACCTTGCCACGACTTTCCCGGAGATCACATCGCTGCAGTATGTTGTAAACTCCAAAGGCAACGAAACCTTCCACGACCTGGAGGTAGTGTGCTACAAAGGGTTGCCGTACATCCACGAAGATATGGAAGGCATCAAGTTCAGAGTGGGGCCAAAGTCGTTCTACCAAACCAATGCTGATCAGGCTTACGAGCTCTACAAGAAGACGCGTGAGCTGGCTAACCTGACCGGCGATGAGCTGGTGTATGACCTTTATACCGGAGCCGGTACCATTGCAAACTTTGTAGCGAAGCAGGCACGTGAAGTGATCGGTATCGAGTATGTTCCGAGCGCGATTGAGGATGCTAAGATCAACTCACAGATCAATAACATCACCAACACCACCTTCTACGCCGGTGATATGAAAGACATCTTGTCGGATGAGCTGATCGAGCGCCACGGCAGGCCGGATGTGGTGATTACAGACCCGCCACGCGCCGGTATGCACGAAGATGTAGTGAAAAAGCTGCTGCAGGTGCACCCGAACCGTATTGTGTACGTGAGCTGTAACCCAGCCACGCAGGCCCGCGATGTGGATTGGCTGTCAGAGAAGTATGATGTAACGCGTGTGCAGCCGGTAGATATGTTCCCGCAGACACACCACGTAGAGAATATTGTATTGTTAACAGCTAGATAGACACAAGTATCAAGGCACAAGACCTTTTTAAACGAGTCCTGTGTCTTGATACTTGTATCCTTTTAAAAGATATGGAAAACGATCCGGAACTGAATGGTAAATACCTGGGCACTATCTCAAAGGATTTTGTGGTGGTGGCCGAAACGCTGAAGGAGGCATCGTACCAGGTGCGCAAGCGTAAGATTTCCGAGTACCCTATTTTTGTGTTCAGCCGCACACAGGTGCCGGTAGGCTCTGTATTCCTGGCCAAAGAGGAGGTAGCGCTGGACTGGCATATTAATGCCTCATACCTGGAGGACTTCGTGAACCGCCAACTGGTGGTGGAGGATAAGGTAGAGGAGTTTAAGGCTGCTTACAAAGACGCCGACGAGTTCTGCTGCCTGTTTGTAGTAGACGGGGAGTTTCAGAACTTCGTGTTCATCCCTTACCCGGAAGATTGATTTCGGGCGTAAGACACAAGATTAAAGACAAAAACCCAAGGAAGCTTAGATAGCCTCTCTTGGGTTTTTTATTAAGGTGCCAGGAAGAAGTCCTATGCCCTTGTGTCGTGATACTTGTGTCTAAAAACGCTCCGCGTCTTAAAAATGGCTCCAGCCCTGTGCTTTCAGCGGGAAGACCTGTCCGGTTTTAGTAGCCAGGTTAACGCCTTCACTTTCTTCAGTTATTTTGCCAATAATGGTGATGTCTGGGTGGTTTTTTAGCTCATCGTAGGCTGACAGGGGTACAGTAAAGAGCAATTCATAGTCTTCGCCACCGTTCATGATGCAGGTCAGTGGGTCCATGTTGAATTCCACGGCTGTCTCCAGCATCTGCGGGTCAGCAGGCAGGTTGTCTTTAAATACTGTGGCCCCTACCTTAGACTGGCTGCAGATGTGGAACAACTCTGAAGCAAGCCCGTCTGAAATATCAATCATAGAGGTTGGTTTGATGCCGCGCTCCTTCAGGTCATAAATCACATCCATACGAGCCTCAGGGCGCAATTGGCGACCCACGATGTACTGCTTGTCCTCCAACTCTGGCTGCATGTCCGGGTTAGCAATAAATGCCTGCTTCTCCCGCTCCAGTATCTGCAAGCCCATATAGGCCGCACCTAAGTCGCCTGTTACACATACCAGGTCGTTTAGCTTAGCACCATTACGGTACACAAGTTGGTCTGGGGCTGCCTCGCCAAGGGCTGTAACACTAATTACCAGGCCAGCGGCAGAGGAAGTAGTGTCGCCGCCTACCAAATCCACTTTGTAGCTTTCGCAGGCCAAACGGATGCCTTCATAAAGCTCTTCCACGGCCTCTACGGTAAAGCGTGCACCAACGGCAATGTTTACGGTAATCTGCGTAGGCTTAGCATTCATGGCAGCAATGTCTGACACATTTACAGCCACAGCCTTATAGCCCAGGTGCTTGAGAGGACAGAAGGTAAGGTCGAAGTGCACGCCTTCCAGCAGCATATCAGACGACACTACCACTTGCTTCTCTTTTGGCTCCAGCACAGCTGCATCGTCACCAATGCCTGTGATAGTGGACTCATTACGAAGCTCGATCTTCTCTTTGATCTTCCGGATCAGGCCAAACTCGCCTACGGCACTTAAAGGAGTATATTCGCTCATGTTCTTTCTGTTTAGGTAGGCAAAGATACGAAATAAGAAACAGAGGTGATGTACTGGCTTATAAGCTCCTCTAACAACCTCTGCGCCTTTAGCTTGTTATCTACTGATACAGTTATCTACTCCAATGCTTTTTTAAGTAAAAAGTTGAAACTAAACAAATAAAATGTTTGTACATTATATGTACGTACATTAAATTTGCAGAAAGCTTCTGAAAAGCTAAAACAAAATACTGATCAACCTTAAAATAAATAAGAGAATGTCTACATCTGTTGAAAATAGCATAGCCATCCACACTTTAATTGAGAATCGCTGGAGCCCGCGCGCTTTCAGCAATGAGAGCGTGAGTGACGAGCAAATGGAAGCGTTGTTTGAGGCGGCACGCTGGGCACCATCAGCTATGAACGAGCAGCCTTGGCGCTTTATATATGCCACCAAAGAGGATGAAGCAGCTTTTAAACAGCTTGCGGATTGCCTGGTGGAAGGTAACAGTTGGGCAAAGAAAGCCTCTGTGCTATTTGTTTCCATAGCTAAAAAGAGCTACGACTTTAACGGGGATCCGAATGCCTATGCCTGGCACGACGTTGGGCTGGCTACAGGTAACTTACTGCTGCAGGCTACTGAGTTAGGTTTGCACGTACACCTGATGGGCGGTTTTAATGCTGCTAAAGCGAAAGAGGTGCTAGGTATTCGGGAAGGCTTTGAGCCTGTTTCTATGGGTGCTGTTGGTTATGTGGGTGATCCTGAGTCGTTGCCAGAAAACCTAAAGGCAAGAGAGATGGCTCCGCGTCAGCGCAAGCCACTGAATGAACTGGTATTTAAAGGCGAGTGGAAATAAAATAAGCAATTTCTAAAGTACAGAACTATGAGCAAGAAAGTAATTCATAAAGCAAATACACGCGGCCATGCTAACCATGGCTGGCTGAACTCTCACCACACCTTCAGCTTTGCACGTTATTATAATCCTGAGCGCATGGGCTTCGGTCTGCTGCGCGTGCTGAACGATGACGTGGTGGCTCCTGGCATGGGCTTTGGGACACACCCTCACGATAATATGGAAATCGTTTCGATTCCAATCTCAGGCTCACTAGCACACCAGGATAGCACGGGTACACAAGAGGTAATCCGCACGAACGAGGTGCAGATTATGTCGGCAGGTAGTGGACTGACGCATTCAGAATACAATGGCTCCAAAACAGAACCTGTGAACTTTTTACAGATCTGGGTGTTCCCTAAAGAGCAGGATATTGATCCGCGCTATGGCCAGAAAGCCTTTAAGCCGGAAGACCGAGAGAATAAACTGCAAACGGTTATCTCTCCTGAAAAAGACGGAGAAGCCCTTTGGATAAACCAGGATGCATGGTTTACCCTGGGCACACTGAAAAATGGCTTCTCTGAGGAGTATACATTCTATAAGCCTGGTAACGGCCTCTACGCTTTTGTGATAGATGGAGAAGTGGAAGTAGATGGAGAGAAGCTGAGCAAGCGCGACGGCATGGGCATTAGCGAGGTAGATAAAGTTTCGATCAAGGCCTCAGGTGATGCAGAGCTGTTATTAATGGAAATTCCCATGAAATAGATATAGTGTTTAGTGATTTAAGTAGGAACCCTGGCAGATGCTGGGGTTTTTCTTTTTTAGCGCAGGTGCCGCATAATGGCATAGGGTATCGGTGCCCATACTGCAGTTCTCACGCCCATACTCTTCAGCCCTTGGTTTACCCAATTGTTGCAGTTCTTTAGAAGGTAGAATCTTCCATGAGCTTCGTAGAATGTGTCTTGGCCTGAGTAGCCGGAGCCGCTAATGTGCATATACCTCCCATTGTCTTGTTGCACAAAAGAATTATCAATATAAGTAATCAGCTGCTGGTACTGCTCTGGTGTAATTTGCAGAGGGCGTTGCCTTTTGGTAGGAATAAGTTTGGAGCGAATATACTCCACATGCATGGCTGTGCGGGTGGGCCAAAGAGAGGCAGTAATAGCTACACCTGGTGTTAAGTCTTTCCACTCGGGCGTTTCCATGTAAAAGCGCCGGTCGCCCCACCCGAAGGCAACATAGTAGTAAGTACTATCTACGCCACCAAAGTGGGGGAGTGGTAACTTTCTGCGCCAATCTATGTAGGCAGTGGATACAGGCACTACAATATCGGTATGGACGCCATTTGAGGTAATAAAAATTTCGATGTATTCTTCCTGGGGCTGTACCTGAGCGTAACCTTCGTTAACTGTTATGCTGCTCAGTAACAGCGCTGCTAGCAGAAAAAGAACTGTTGCGCCCACTGTAGCCGCGGCTAACCAAAGTAAAAGGTCTGTTATTTTTCTTTGCACGTAACGCATACTTCTAATTACGTGTATAGCAGCAGAAGTATATAGGGCTAAAAAACAAAACCCGATGCAAAGCATCGGGTCTGAGTGAAGTTTAGTTAGTTTAGTTTCGTCTTTAATTTCGCCCCAGCTATATGCCAATGCTGGTAAAATATTTTACAGTTGTTTTGGCTGAAGATACAGGAGCATTACTCCTGTGGGCTAACTGCTGGTGCAAACCTGCAGCTGCGATTTGTTTTCAACGATAGGTAGGGCGAAAGGAAACCCGAATCAGGTTTCTGGTGCAAAGGTAAAATATTTTACGAATGTTTGAACATCTTTTACCTAATTAATAGAAAATTAAGAAACCTTTGAAGGGTATGAAAAGCTCTACATAGTAAGCTCATTTGCCATATTCACTGTTTTTGCGCAGATTGTCTGTTATTAAAGACTCCACCAAAGTTCTTATTCAGAAAAGAAGATGATAATAAATACGCTAAAGCGTTTCGCAGCTTTGTGCCTTGTGCTTTTGAGCATGCAGGTAGCCTTGGCTCAGCAGAAATTGCAGACACCAGCCCAGTTCCTGGGTTATGAGTTAGGCGAGCAGTTTACCACACAAAACCGCATCTTGGATTATGTTCACTATTTAGCTGCACAAGCTCCCAACCGCATGAAAGTGGAAGAGTACGGGCGCACCTACGAGAACCGTCCATTGGTGCTAGCCTTTGTGGCCTCTGACGAAAATCTGTCGCGCCTGGAGCAAATTCGGGAGAATAACCTGCGACAGGCGAAGCTACAAAGTGGGCAGGTGCAGGGGGATCAGCCTGCCATTGTGTGGATGAGCTACAATGTGCACGGCAATGAATCGGTTAGTTCGGAATCGGTAATGCAGGTGATGTATGATTTGGTGAACCCAGACAATGCACAAAGCCGTCAGTGGCTGCAAAACACCGTCGTCATTCTGGACCCCATGGTAAACCCCGACGGCCGCGAGCGCTATGTACAGTGGTACAAACAGGCTTCCAACCGCGGAGGCAATGCCTCGCCTTATGCATGGGAGCATTGGGAGCCATGGCCAGGAGGCAGACCAAACCACTACTATTTTGACCTGAACCGCGACTGGGCATGGCAAACGCAGGTGGAGTCGAAGCAGAGGCTACAGGTTTACAATAACTGGTTGCCACAGGTACACGCCGACTTTCACGAAATGGGTGCTGAGTCGCCTTATTACTTCTCGCCGGCTGCCAGACCATTCCACGAGAGCATAACACCTTGGCAGCGTCAGTTCCAGAATATCATAGGCGATTATAATCGCGAATACTTCGATAAAAATAACTGGCTATACTTTACACGCGAAAGCTTCGACCTATTTTATCCAAGTTACGGCGACACATGGCCGACCTATAACGGTGCCATTGGTATGACTTATGAGCAAGGAGGATCAGGCCGTGCGGGCCTAGCTTACAAGAAATCAGATGGCGACACCCTGACATTGGCAGACCGTATTGCGCACCACGTAGCCGCAAGCGAGGCTACCATTAAAGCTACTTCTGAAAAAGCTGATCAATTAAAGCAGGAGTTTAGCAAGTACTATAGCAATAGCCTGCGTAATCCGGAAGGGGAGTATAAATCTTACGTAATAAAGCATACTGCCACCAGTGCTGGTAACCTGAAGATGCTAACAGATTACCTGGAGCAGCAAGGGATACAGTATGGATATGCTGGTAAGAGCGGATCTCTGCGGGGCTACAACTACAGCAATGGCAAAACAGAAAGCGTAAGGCTGTCTCCTCAGGATGTTGTTATCAGCATGTACCAGCCAAAGTCTGTGCTGGTGAAGGTGTTGTTCGAACCAAAATCTGCGCTGGAAGACTCCCTCACATATGATATTACCTCCTGGTCACTTCCTTATGCTTACGGTGTGCAGGCCTATGCGGTGCCAGGCAGAGTAGATGTGAGCAACTCAAAGCCAGCAGCCCCGGCTCCTGCACAGATCAGCATCGAAAAGCCTTATGCTTACCTGGCCCGCTGGACAAACCTGCTGGACCTGAAGTTTATGACACAGTTGATGCAGCAAAATGTAAAAGTGCGCATGGCAGAGCGGCCTTTCGAAATAAACGGCTCAAGGTATGAAGTAGGCACGCTTATCATTACCCGTACTGGCAATGAGCGTTTGGGCGATAAGTTTGATACCACTGTACGTGAGTTAGCGCAAAAACAGAACATAGCACTTGCTGCCACCAATACCGGTTTTGTGAGCAGCGGCGCTGACTTTGGCTCTGGTAATGTTCGTTTCCTTAACATGCCTAAAGTAGCCGTGATGACCGGGGAGGGTGTTTCGCCTTATGGATTCGGGGAAGTGTGGCACTTCTTTGAGCAGCAGATAAATTACCCGATCACGGTGCTGAACACTTCATACTTCAGCCAGGTGCCGCTACAGGAATTTGACGTACTGATTCTACCAACAGGCTCCTACAGCAAAGTGTTGGACGACAAAACACTTGAAAAAGTGCAGGAGTGGGTACGCGGTGGTGGCAGGCTGATTGCCATGGAGAGCGCAGCAGGTTTCCTGGCTGGTAAGAAAGGTTTTGAGTTGAAGAAAAAAAGTGAAGAGCGTGAGGAGAAGGAAGCTGATAAAAAGAGCAAGAACCCTTATGAAAACCTGCGCACTTACGCTGAGCGTGAGAGAGAGGCCCTGGAAGGAGAGGTGCAAGGTAGTATCTACCGTGTAGACCTGGACAAGACTCATCCGCTAGCTTTTGGCTATGGCGACAACTACTTTGCTCTTATCCGTTCTGCCAACACCTTTAGCTTTATGGAAGATGGGTGGAACGTAGGTGTACTGAAGAAAAACAACCACGCCGCTGGTTATGTGGGCCAGGGAGCCAAGCAGAAACTGCAGGATGCTCTTATACTCGGTGCACAAGAGATGGGCAGAGGACAAGTAGTTTACCTAGCAGACAACCCGCTCTTCCGTGGTTTCTGGCAGGGAGGTAAGCTACTCTTCGGAAACGCTGTTTTTGTTGTAGGGCAGTAGCACAACTTAAAGTATAAAAAATCCCCTGTTCTATAGTAGAGCAGGGGATTTTTTATTTGAAACGGCAGGATCTGCAGTGCGTTTGGAAAAACTAGGCTGTAGCCTGTTATATAATACTGGTAAACCCACCCCTAACCCCTCCGAGAACGGGCATCGCAACATCCCCTTACGCCCCCTTCAAAGGAGGAGGAGTAGCAAAGGCAGGGGTTAGCGAACCTGATTCCAGTCCTTGGGTTGAGCACCTTGTGCATGTTGCGATGCCCGTTAAGGGCATCCCGCAGCGGAGCGAGGAGCAGCTTCAGGCACACCGCGCGATGCCCTTATCGAGGGCCCCTACCCACTACTGTTCGAAACCTGCTCATGTGACCAAATTCTCCATTTTAGCAGGGTCTCCGCCGCAGAACAGCACGATTTGCCGGACTATTTCTGTGTCCAGCTCCTGGGCGAAACGCATCTTGGCGCGCCGGTCGCTGTCGAGCTTGCGGTAGACGATGAGCAGCAGGGCCACGATCAGAGTCATGCAGCGCATGACCTGGATGCCGTTCATCTCCCGGGTGACCAGGTGCCCGGGCTGCAGGTGCTGCTTTAGGAACTTGATGAGCCCCTCGATCTGCCAGCGCTCCTGGTAGATGGCCGCCACCTGGTAGGCCTCCAGCCAGGTGATGCTGGTGACAAACCAGATCTCTTCCCCCGAGGCCCGGACCTTGACCAGCCGCAGCGGCCTGCCCGCGTAGTGGGCGCCCCGCTCCCGGAAGCAGACCCAGGCATCGCTCAGGACGGTGACGGTGGCCCCTTGCGGCTGGGCGCCCACTGCCAGGGGCTCCTGTTCCCGGTAGTGGGAGCCCACCTTGCAGCGCGTGACAAAGACTCGGCCCTGCTCGTCGAGCTGTGCCAGGGCCCGCTTCGACTGCACGCCCCGGTCAAAGACCACGATACCCGGGCGGGAGATCTCCTCGGAGAGGATCGTCTCGGGCAGGGCGCAGTCCTCGCTCAGGGCCTCCCGGTTGGTGAACACGCGCACCTGGCAGGGCAGGCTGCCTTTCATGGCCAGCGTGCACTTGAGCTGGCAGTGCCGCTGCGCGTGCGCATGCTCCAGTCCACCAGCCGGGCTGAGACGGCGATCAGCGTCGAGTCGTAGCGCACCAGCGCCCGCTCCTGACCCAGGTGGCGGTTAAAGCGCTCAAAGAGCAGCTCGAAGATGGCCCGGAAGTACTCCACGCGCATGGTCACGATCCGGTCCCGGATGGAGTTATGGCGCGTGGTCTGCCCTGCTCCAGATCAGCCAGGGTGCGGAAGCGCAGCGAGGAGTAGAGTTCCTCCATGACGCTCGAGGCTCGCCCTGCCCCCATCCAGCAGCGAGAGCAGTAGCAGCTGGAACATCACCCGGCCGCTGAGCTTCTTGACCTGATGGTCCACCTGCGTCTGGGCCGCCAAAAACGCCAGGTCGCCTTCCGGGATAAACGCCAGTAAATCCTTTGCCTTCATCTCTGCCTCCTTCTATACATACCCGCTATAGAATACGTACCTAAAAAGGTTTCGAACAGTAGTGGCCCCTACCCCCAGGACGAGCCCTCGCGGGCTTGAGCGCACCAAAGCCAGATGTGAAACGAGCAGGTTATGAGGCCGTGGATGAACTTAGGCTAGAAAGTATAGCCAGCCTCAAATTACGGGAAGCAGTATAAATCAAAGTCTATACTTGCCTCTGTACTCCTAGCCAGCTGAAAACTACAGCATAAGAGGGTAAGGCTGAATTAGCAGCACAAAGTATAGCCGGAAAAGTAAAGCTTAAACAAGCACTACCTATCCCTACTATAACAATATAGTATAAATGCTTAACTTGCACAGCATCTACACTTAATAGATGCCAAACGTATGCAAACGCAACTGATAATTACGCCACCAGCACCAGAAGAATTCAGCGGCTACATGGGCAACTATGTGCAGCAGGCCAAAACAGAGAACCTGATTGAGGGACTAACTGCCAGCTATGTTTACATTACCGGACTAGTGCAGGGGCTGACGGAGGAGCAGCTGCATTTCCGTTATGCGGAAGGCAAGTGGAGTATCAAAGAACTGATGGTGCACTTGATTGATGCGGAGCGTATCTTCTCTTACAGGGCACTCCGATTTGCACGCCAGGATAAAACGGAACTACCGGGCTTTGATGAGAACCAGTATGCCAAAGTATCCAAGGCTGATTCCCGCGATATCAACTCAATTGTAGCTGAATATACTTCTCTGCGCACTTCTACTATTGAGCTATTCAAAAGCTTTGATGATGAGGCGCTGCAGCAGAGGGGTGTAGCCAGTGGGCAGGAAGTTAGCGTACGTGCGCTAGGTTATGTCATACTCGGTCACGAGGTACACCACCAGAAAATCATACGAGAGCGTTACCTGAAGGGCTAAACCCTATATAGCAACCTTGTTATGCTTGCTGTACTTGCCTATCTTTAGGATTGCGGCTTATCCTGCACTTAAAGATTACCAAGTAACAGCTATGCATTTTACCCGAAGAAATATAGGAATGATCGTAGCGCCTTTGCTGGCACTGCTTGTCTGGATACTAACGCCTGCTCTGGAGTATCAGGCACGTTTGGTGGCTACCATCATGTCTTTTTGCCTGGTGTTCTGGATGACGGAGGTTATCCCGCTCTCCATGACAGCCTTTTTGGGAGTGCTCATAGCTGTTATTTTTGGCGTAGCCGAGATCAATACAGCCTTTCAGAACCTGGGGCATCCCATCATCCTGCTGTTTATAGGCAGTTTCCTGTTGGCCCGCTCCATGACACGGCATGGCCTAGATAAACGCATTGCCCTTTTTATACTTTCACGGCCGTTTTTTCAGCAGAGTCTGTTTCGCCTATTTCTTGGCTTCTCCAGTATCTCCTTCCTGCTCTCTATGTGGGTGAGCAATTCGGTTACAGTAGCCATGCTGCTACCGCTCATAATAGGTGTAACGCAACTCTTGTCTGCCGAACAGGGCAGAGGACCTGCAATATATTTCCTCCTGGGCATAGCCTACAGTGCTTCCATCGGAGGGGTGAGCACCATCATTGGCTCACCTCCAAACCTGATTGGGGTAAATTACCTGGCGCAACAGGGCATCCGGCTTGATTTCCTGCAGTGGATGTACCTAGCCCTGCCGATGTCTTTAAGTATGTATGGCCTTATGCTGCTGTACATGCGCTACTTCCTGAACAAGTGTGGCTATAACAGGCAGTCAGTGCAAGCATATGTAGCCGAGCATCAGCGTCAGAAGGAAAAGCTGCGAATGGGAGAGTTGGTGACAATGGGCGTTTTTGTTATTGCTGTAGTACTCTGGCTGTCACCGGGCGTGCTTAACCTGCTGGGTATGGAGGAGGCTTATACGTTTATGAGCACCTATTTTGCCGAGAGTACGGTAGCTGTGCTGGCGGCGCTGCTTTTATTCCTAATCCCGCCGGGGCAGGAGAACCAGGGTAGGGGAACGCTAACGGCAGAGGACCTGGTAAAGATAGACTGGGATACTATCCTGCTTTTTGGTGGCGGTATGGCGCTGGGGCAGTTGGTAGTAAGTTCTGGCCTTGCCGACATGATCGGGCGAAACATCACTACTTTTGTAGACCCAAACCAACAGGCACTGTTGGTGCTGGTTCTGGTGTTCCTGGTGCTAATGCTAACAGAAATCAGCTCCAATACGGCTATTGCCATCACCTTTGTACCCATTATCATTGGTGTGCTGCAGGGGTTGAACTTACCGGTTCTTTATCCGGTTTTGGGAGTAGTGGTGGCCTGTAGTATGGCTTTTATGCTGCCAGTGGCCACGCCACCTAACGCTATTGTTTATGGTAGCAAACAAGTGCCAATAAGCCAGATGGTGCGAATAGGTTTCCTTCTCAATCTGGTGGCTACATTGCTCATTACTACCCTGGTGTTGCTTTACATGCAGCTGTAAAACACTTTCTAGTTTATCCACAGGAAATACTTACCTTCGCTGCGCTTTTTATTATTTTAAGCTTTGCTTATATTAGATAGTACTTTACTGGAGTATGCTTTGGCAGATCTGCAGGAATTAGCTAGGTGCTGGTTGGGGATATATTGCCACAGGCACTCTTATATGCTTTATTTCACAGTTTTACTGTAATTAGTATGAACTAACCTGTTTTTGTTTCTGGATAAGTACAAGCCTGCTTCATACTTCTATTTTATTCAATCATATTCCTGGCTCATGCAGAACCGCAGAACTTACCGCATTATAATGGCTATCGCATGCTTTGTGTTTGCAGCGCTTAACGCCTATAGAGTTTATTCAGGAGAATACTCAACCATGGATGTAATTCTGCTGGTCGTTTTCCTGATTTTCGGTACAATTTATTTGTTCATTATTTTCCGGAAAGATAGCCCGGAATAGGGACAGGTATAAAAAGAAAAAACCTGAAAGTCTACATTGTTCCTTCTGAACGATCAGACTTTCAGGTTCTCAACTTTTAGCCAAAGGTATCTATATTTACGCGAGTGGTTTGCAGAAGGTTATGATTGTACCGAAAAAAAATATTTTTTTTTGGTTTCAGAGTCGCGTAAACAAAATCGTACTTAGAAAGCAGCCACAAACAGGCGCTTTTATTGTCCTACCACAGTTGGAGGCGATAACACTTTCTGGAGCCTGCTTTGCCTTGATCGTTTGGCAGTACATGGTGCCTCACCCATAATGCTCCAGAGCCCTCACTGTTTTACATCTATAGCTCTTGGTGCTGTCCTGAGTTTTGTAGCCAGCACTTACATTGGATCCACGTCAGCTACTATTCTTACACCTTTGAAGTCAGCCAGCAACTTCAGGTTGAAGATGGCTTGTGCTATCTGGCCCTTAGCAGATTTCAGGTTGGTTGTCTCGCGTGGTAACTTTATATGGATCTCCTGCAGGAACAGGTTCCTAATCTTAAAAATGTAAGGTACTTCCGGTCCTAGTACCTGCTGTTTGCCCAGCCTATCGGTTAAGTCCTTGGCCAGCACAATGGCGGCATTCTCAGCCGTTTTGTCGTCAACATGCTTTACGGTAACGCGAATCATACGCGTGAACGGCGGATAACCAAAGCGCATGCGCTCCTCAATCTCGTGCTCGTACAGTGTCTGGTAATCATTGCTGCGTACCTTGTTGAAGATGGGCTGCAGCGGGTCGCGGGTCTGGATGATCACAGAGCCTGGCTTACCTTTGCGGCCAGCGCGCCCGCTTACCTGCACAAACAATTGGTAAGCCCGCTCATGTGCCCTAAAGTCGGGGAAGTTGATAATAGTATCGGCATTGAGTATACCCACCAGACTCACATTTTCAAAGTCGAGGCCTTTGGTTACCATTTGTGTTCCCACCAATACATTGGTGCGGCCGCTCTCAAAGTCAGAAATGATCTGCTGATAGCTGTTCTTCTTTTTAGTAGTGTCCAGGTCCATTCTCTGCACCTCAGCCTCAGGCAGAAGTAGTTTAAGCTCATCTTCTACCTTCTCGGTACCGAAACCCATACTTCGGAGGGTAGTGGCACCGCAGGCGGGGCAGTCGTGGGGCATGCGCTCATGGTAACCACAATAGTGGCAGCGCAGTTCGTTGTTAAACTTATGGTAGGAGAGGCTAACAGCGCAGAACTTGCACTTAGGTATCCAGGAGCACTCGTCGCAGGAGATAAAAGGAGCATAGCCACGACGGTTCTGGAACAGGATCACCTGCTCATGTCGCTTCAGTCGCTCTTCAATGTCATTTAGTAGCTTAGCCGAAAAGTGGCTGTGCATATTTTTACGCTGTTGCTCGCGGCGGGTGTCCACCAGCTCAATTTCTGGCAATTTAGCTTCGCCGAAACGCTTGGTCATATTTACCAAGCCCCAACGGCCTGTTTTGCAGTTGTAGTAGCTTTCTATAGATGGCGTGGCTGAGCCCAGTAAGGTTTTAGCACCCTGCAGGTGCGCCATCATGAGCGCTGTTTCACGGGCGTTGTAGCGTGGTGCCGGGTCGTACTGCTTATAGCTTGGCTCATGCTCCTCATCTACAATCACAAGCGACAGGTCGTGGAAAGGCAGGAAAATGGATGAACGAACACCGATCACCACCTGGAAGCGACCGGAAAGAACACCTTGCCATACTTCCGCGCGCTCGTTATCGGAGAATTTGGAGTGATAGATGCCTAACTTGTCGCCAAAAACTTTCATCAGACGCGTCACGATCTGAGCCGTGAGGGCAATCTCCGGCAGCAAGTATAAAACCTGCCCCCCGCTGTCTAACGCGTGTTTGATCAGGTCGATGTATACCTCGGTTTTACCACTGCCCGTAACGCCATGCAGCAGCACCGTCTCCTTCTCCTTAAACAAGCCCAAAATCTCATCCTTGGCCTGCAGCTGATGTTCTGACAGCGCCATAGGCAGCTGCTGCGACTCATGCTCCATCGGAAAGCGCGACACAATCTGGTCAAACTGCTCCAGTACGCCTTTTTTGATAAGGGTATTGATGGAGGAGGCTGACAGGTGTGGGTTGTTCGTTAAGGCGTTTTTTTCGATGCCGCGGTAGTTCAGATTAATGTCTTGGTGCACAGGTACAAACTGCAGGTAGTTCAGCAGCACATCGAGCTGTTTAGGCTGTGGCGTTAGCTGGTTAAAAAGCTCTTCCAGCATGCCCTCTTCCTGTACAAAATGCTCGGCAATACGCACCTTCTTCACTACTTTAGGAGAGAACTTATCACTTACCTGTTCAAAAATGATAATAGCCTCTTTCTGGATGAGCGATTTGATGAACTTGTGGTAGCTCTTGATCTGGAGCAGGTTGCCAACCTCAGTAAAAGTAAGTGCCTGATTGTTCTGCAGCGCAAAAATGATTTTCTCTTCCTGCGGCGCGAATATAATCTCGTCTTCTTCAGGGTTGTAGTGCGGGTGCAGCTGTATCCGGGACTCGCTGCTGAGCTTGAGCGCGGAAGGCAGCGCGGCGTTGATCACCTCGCCCAGGGTGCACATGTAATAATCAGCAATCCATTTAAAGAGCTTTAACTGTGGTGCCGTAATAATCGGTTTATCGTCCAGCACATCCAGAATATACTTGGCCTGGTAATCGGCCGGGGCATTTTCATGGATATCGGCTACAATACAGCTCAATACCTTTTTGGCTCCAAACTGCACAATTACCCGCACCCCTACCGATACTTCATCGTTCATCTCATATGGGATGCGATAAGTATACAGCTTGGGCAGGGGCAGGGGCAGAATCACGTCAGCAAACAGCGTAACGCGATCTGTAGCCGGCTCCGGCGGGTAATTAAAGTTCAGTAGCTCAGACAAGGGTGGTTATACTTTAGGTAATACAAAGGTCGTAAAAAAAAGACGAAAAGTGCGAAGTCATGAGTGGCGGAAGTGGGGAAGGACAAGCTATGCTTTTGTGGGAGTGGCTAAAAGCGCTATCTTAAGGGCTAGAACAAGGGAAGACACTAAAACTGAATCTATATGATAGCCAGAACTGTATACCTTGCCAGCTTATTGCTGCTGCTTTGTACTACATCCATCCTTGCCCAAACAAACACCATGCGCATAGCCACTTACAACATCCGCTATGACAATGTAAACGACACGGTAAATGCCTGGAGTAAACGCTTGCCCGTTATTGCAGACCTTGTGCAGTTTCATGACTTTGACATTTTTGGTACGCAAGAGGGACTACATCATCAGCTGCAGGGGCTAAACGAGGAACTGCCCGGCTATGCTTATATTGGTGTGGGCCGCGACGATGGCAAGCAGAAAGGAGAGTTTGCTGCTGTGTTTTACAAGAAAGACAAGTATAAACTGCTAAAGCAGGGCAACTTCTGGCTTTCTGAAACGCCCGATAAACCTGGTAAAGGCTGGGATGCTGACTTCCCGCGTGTGTGTACCTGGGGACTGTTTAAGGAGCAGGGTTCTGGATTGGAGTTTTACCTTTTTAACGTGCACTTCGACCACAGAGGAGAGCAGGCTCGCAAGGAAAGCGTGAAACTGATCCTGCAGAAGGTAAAAGATATAGCTGGAAAAGCACCTATTATACTTGCCGGCGATTTCAACTTTGATCAGAATGATGAGAAGTATAAAACTATGTCTGCCTCTGATTTAAAAGATGCTTACCACTTGGCAGGGAAGCGTTATGCCCACCGCGGTACCTTTAATGGTTTTGAGGCAACCCGAAAAACAGATGAGCGCATCGACCACATCTGGCTTAGCCCCATTTTCAGTGTTACGCGTTACGGAATACTAACGGACACATATGCTAATGGCCTCTTCCCCTCAGACCACTTCCCGGTAGTGGCGGAGGTAATGTTTGAGGTAAAGAAAAAGTAAAATAGAAGAGGCTCCCCTAAAAGGAGCTTCTTTTTATATCAAATATGATGGTTTCAAGTAAGCAATGCGTCAGTTTTTCATAAGCTGATTAATCCATTCCTTAATACAATAAAGCTTCTTATAAGGTACCAGGTTTTTAGGTATAAACAAAGTTGCTGTTAACTGCAAAGCTGAGCCTTGTTTTAGCCTGTTACTTTAGATTTAGTACTTAAGCTGTTGTTTTCTACGGCTATTGCTATATTCTGCTTTCTCATTAGAAAGGTGCTCCTGTTTATTTCCAGAGGTATTCCTTTCCACTTTTTATATAAAATGGTTGTGGTAATGATCAAAACAATGGTAAGGGTTCTAAACACATTTGAGTATGCTCCTCCGAGCGCATTATCTCCTGCACTATAAACTTCCCAAGCTAAGTTCATGAATAAGTGAAGTAGTATGGGCACCCACAAATTATAATCCCACTCTACGTACACCCACGCAAATAAAATTGCGCCTAGAAAAGTAACTAAGAATATGCCGATCAGTTCGTTGAAATTATTGCTTTGATACAAGTGAATTAGCCCAAAAAGGAGAGCTCCTAACAAAACAGAAGCTATAAAGCCTTGAGATGTATGTTTGTAAAGCTGCCCAAATAGGAAGCCACGAAAGTAGAGTTCCTCGAAAAACGCGGCAGCCAGAATAGAAACCAGTAAGGTGTTTAGCTTTATGTCTGGGTTAAAATCAAAAAAGAAAGCAAACCCTATGAACATTGGTAATGTACAGACTACAGCAAATACCAATGCTTGCAAAAAGCTCTTGTTTAGGCCCAAATTGTGAAAGAACTTATTCCTTTTGCTAATTAAAAGCGTTCCAGCAAATATTGGAATTCCTACGATGAGATAAGCAACGATATGGCTTATACCGAATTGCTCGATAACTTCATTTATCGAGCCTCTAATACTTTTAAAGTAGACATCATCGAAAATGAAGTGTATTCCAAATGCCACAACTGTAACCAAAGTAACTCTTAATGACCTATCCATAACCATTCTGTTTATTGAAGTATAGGAATTTCCTATATGATTATACAGATGCTGCATAATAAAGAAAGGTTGCCTGACAGGTTAAGTGGCAAAGGATGTAGGTTGCATCAGCTATGTAAAGTTGTGCTTTACAACTGTTAGAGTATAGTTAGCAGAGGTGATTTAATGGTAATGTAATACTTAATCAATTTAGAGGCTGTAATGTGCTTGTGTAGCGTCAGCAAGTTTAGCTGTTACACTTTATTACTTGCTGTTTTTCCAATCCCAAACCACAATACTCCATGCAGTTTGGTCAGGATCTAGATAGGAATGTACTTCTTCAAATCCAACTCTGTTATGGGCTTTGAGTGAACGCAGATTTGATTTTGCTATTTCTGTTATTGCAAAATCGTATTTTTCGGAGTAGTGTTGTTTGTACGTCAAATAACAGTCTCCAAATATTCCCTTCCCCCGGTAATCCTTATCCACACATACCTGTCCTACAACCATGTAATTGTAAGCTGACACAACTTTACCTCTAAACTTGATGTTGTCAAATACCTCGAACATGGGAAGTAATATTGGTATATCAAACCTTGATTCTTTCGTCATCGCCAAGACATAGCCCACTACCTTTTCTCCATCTTTGGCAATTACATGCTTTTCGATTTGATTGAATCTCTGTAATACTTCCAGGCTATGGTCTACTGTTACAAAACCCTGGCTTTCTATTTCTCCTTCAGGTAAGCCTATTTTCAAATTTGCCTTTTGCAAAGATAAGATTCCTTCTAATTCTGTATCGTTCTCAGATGTCTTATAAGTTATCATGTTTCTTATTTAAATAACAGGTAACCATAGTGTATAAGTAAGGCCTCCGGTTATCTGTAGAAACTAACAGATAACCGGAGGCTTAAAATATTTTACTTCACCTGAGACTTATCCACTCGTGTCGGTGTATCCTCGCCGTTTACTACGCCCTCCGATGCCAAGGCTATGGCTCTGATCATATTGGTCAGGTGCTCCATGTTTAGCTGCTCCAGCTCATCATTTACCGTGTGATAGGTCTTGTCCTGGTCGATCTGCACCGAGGAGATGGTGTGTGCAGGAACCCCTAAGCGGGCCAGGGTAGCGTTGTCGGAACGGTAAAAGAGGTTTTGCTCTGGGTAAGGGTCAGGGTGGATGCTATAGGTGGTTCCTTCCAGCCTTTGCTGCATTAACTGGCCCAGGTTAGAACGCTCAAAGCCGGTGAGGTAGGCGCTGTTGGGTCCGAATTTAGAAGGTTTGCCTACCATCTCAATATTGAACATGGCCACAATCTGGTCAGGGTTAAGCTGCTCAGAAAAATGCTTGGAGCCAAAGCCACCCATTTCCTCTGCCGTAAAAGCAACGAAGAGAAGCGTGCGCTCTGGTTGCGCTTGCTTCTTGTAGTATTCAGCCAGCAGCATCATTGCGGTTGTGCCGGCAGCATCGTCGTCGGCACCGTTGGCAATGCTGTCACCATCTACAGGTGTTTGTATACCAATATGGTCATAGTGGCCCGAGAACACTACATACTCATTCTTGCGCTTTCCCTCGATCATGCCTGCAACATTTGTTAGCTGCAGTTGCTCAATTTTATTCTCGATCTCAATGCTATACTTTTTCGGGCTTAGCTGGTCGGTCAGGATAAAGACTTTACTGTTGCCATCCCCCAGCTCTTTTTTTACACTGCCTTGCCCCATGTAGTGCTGGTAGCGCTCAAATATTTCCTGGTGTTTCGGGTGCACCAGTACCAGCACGTCCTCCTGCTCGTTTTTAAGTGCCCTCAGTACATTTCTGAAGTCATCATCTTCCCCAATCTTCATCACCTTTTGTTTGCCCTTGTGCTTCCACTCCAGTTCTTTTTTATCTGTGATGGCAAAGATGTGCTCAGGCTGGATTTTTGATTTATTCAGCTTAGCTTCTTTTTCTACCGGAGCAACACGGTACATTCCAAAACTTTGCAACAGGTCATCTTCACCTGGAATTGGCTGCAACCCTATCCGCTGAAATTCGCTTTGTATAAACTTAGCCGCTTTATCTATGCCAGGCGTAAACGAGGCACGGCCCTCCATGTCGTCGGCGCTGAGGGTGGATACGATTTGGGTAACTTTGTCTTGCGTAATGGTGCCCAGCTCTTGTGCCGAAGTTGTTGTGGCAAATCCGCAGGCAAGAGCCAGCGCGGTGAGTTTCAGTTTCATGAAGTATGACTATGGATTTGAGAAATAATTGAGAATATTGGTGGCACAGGCAGGTGATGCCTCTGCAAAACAAATATACCATTTCTATGAACAATAGCACGGGGATAAACTGGCTGAGACTGCTGCAATATGTAGTACTCGTTTCAGCAATTCTATACTTCGGGAGCACACTGTTTATACCGTTGAGCTTTGCCCTGCTCATTAGCTTTGTGCTCTACCCTGTTTGTTTGTGGCTGGAGCAAAAAGGTCTACCACGTTGGGCGGCTATTTTACTGTGCCTTTTGCTTTTGATTGTGTTAGTAGGCGGGCTTGTTTTTTTATTGGTGCGCCAGGTGCTGCGCTTTGGACAGGAGTGGCCTCAGCTACAGGCGAAAATTGGTGCGGCTTGGGGTGATATCAGCTCTTATATAGAGCATCGATTCGGTGTAGATACGACCCAGCAGGTAGAGTGGCTTGAGACAATGGCTACTGATGTGGCTTCCTCAGCTTTTAAAATGGTGCAGGGGGTGGTATATACTTCGGCTGTTTCGCTGGTGCTCTTTGTGCTGATTCCCATTTATGTGGCCCTTATACTTTATACCCGTGAGACACTGGCCAAGGCCTTGTTCTCTTTCTTTCCGCAGCAGGAGCATAGCAAAATCAAGCAGATTCTGCACGAAACCATTATCACCTACTATAACTTCATCAAAGGTATGGCCATCGTATACCTGGTGGTGGGCGTCTTAAATAGCCTGGGGCTTTTTATTATTGGAGTGCCGCATGCGATTTTCTTTGGCGTAGTGGCTTCTGTACTAACTTTTATACCATATGTGGGCATAACCATTGGAGCCATACTCCCAATGACGGTTGCCTGGATAACCTACGACTCACTTTGGTACCCAGCTGGAGTGGTGGCAGTATTTGCGGTAGTACAATACCTGGAGGCTAACCTGATTTTCCCCTGGGCAGTCAGTGCGCGCCTGCAGGTTAACATGCTCTTCACTCTATTGGCTATAGTAGCAGGTGGCATACTTTGGGGTGCTTCAGGTATGATTCTGTTTATTCCCTTCCTGGCCATATTTAAACTAATTGCTGATAAGAATGAAAGTATGCGGCCTTTTTCGTTGCTTTTGGGTAGTGGAAAAAAGGTGGAGAAGTAAAGCAAAGTATGTAACCTCTCGTAAAATTGAAAGTAGGAGCCAGGTTTAAGAGATGTGCATCAAGCAAAAAGAGGGTGTCCTAAAAGGGCGCCCTCTTTGCGTTTATCCGGTTGCTATTGTTTTTCAGGCGGCCATGTAGAGAACGGCTCGTCTCGGGCTGAAAAAGGCGGAAAAGTGGTCCAGCAAGCAAGCATGAGCCGCGGTCGGCTGTTTCAGCGCGCCAGAGAGGCCGGAGGCGGCCCTTTCCAGCGCCTCTTCGAAGGCTTTTACTCCCTTTCGGGCTACTTTGCGCAGGTTATGGGCCACAGCGGCCAGGCCAAAGTCCACCTCGGCTTTGGCCAGCGTGCGCAACCTAAAGCGGGTGAAGCGGTTGTTGCTCTTGACCTGCCCAAACACGGCCTCGGGCTCAATGGCCCTTTGCCTGCGGTGGCGCACCCCCTCCTCGCTCAACAGTAGCTCCCGGGCCTTTGCCTTCAGGCGCTGGAGCCGGTGGTTGACCTCGATGACTCTGTTGCCCTTGCCCCTGAAGCACTGCCCTCTTAAGGGGCAACTCTCGCACCGGCGGGCCTGGTAGCGGCTCACCTGCGAGACATAACCCAAGTCAGATGTACGCTCGTACTGGCCCACCTGCTCCAGCCGCTGGCCCATGGGGCAGACGAAGAAGTCCTCCTGCTGGTTATAGTACAGGTTAAGCGGATGGAAGATGTCATTTCGGAACTTGCGCTTCTGCTCTTGATGGAAGTAGTTGTACTTGACATAGGCCTGGATCTGCTTATCCTCGAGCCAGGCGTAGTTCTGCTCCGAGCCGTAGCCGGCGTCGGCCACCACTTCTTTTGACTGCTGCTGGTAATGCTCCTGGAACTGCTGTAGGTGGGCAATCAGGGTGGCCGTGTCGCCCGGCCGCTGGTGCAAAGAGAAGTTGGTGATCAGCTGGTTCTCCGAGCTGATCTGCACGTTGTAGGCCGGCTTCAGCTGCCCGTTCTTCATGTGGTCTTCTTTCATCCGCATGAAGGTGGCGTCCTCGTCTGTTTTGCTATAGCTGTTCCTGTCACCGAGCTTCTCTAACTGCTCCTCGTATTTTTGTAGTCGCGGCAGGTGCTCTTTTTCCAGTTTGGCCACCTGCTTGCGGGCTTTCTTGTCCAGCTCAGCCACGTGCTCGTTGAGCTTTTGAATCTCCTCTTTGAGCCGGTGGGCGTCCACCTTCTCGGGCAGCCGCTCCTGGGGCGCTTTCCTGTCTTCTTTGATGGCCTGGCCGATGTCACAGAGCACGCTGCGGATCTTCCGCTCCAGCTTTTCTTTGTTCTTCTCCACTGAGCCCCGCCACACGAAAGTATAGCGATTGGCGGCTGCCTCTATCTTGGTGCCGTCCACGTACTGGGTCTCGAGGCTCACATACTCCAACCGGTGCATCAGGCGCACCACCTGGGCGAAGAGCTCCTGGACCTGGTTTTTGAGGCGACGGCTTCTAAAGTCATTGATGGTGCGGAAGTCGGGGGTGCTGCCGCCCGAGAGCCACATGAAGTGGATGTTCTCTTCCAGGGCCCGGGCAATGCGGCGGCAGGAATAGATGTTGTTCAGGTAAGCGTAGAAGAGCACTTTCAAGAGCATCCGTGGGTGGTAGCTGCTCGTGCCCCCGCCTTTATAGGTGGCTATGATGCGGTCGATGTTGAGCTCATCGACCACCCGGTCCACGAGCCGCACCGGGTGGCCTTCCGGGATGCGGTCTCCGATGCTTTGGGGGAACAGGACCACCTGGTGGCCCGGCTGCTCCTTGAAAACAACGTTGCGCCTTTTCATGCCTACTAAAATAGCAAAAGGCGAATAAATGAAAAAGGGACTGCCCTTTTTGGACAGCCCCTTTCCTTATCTAAAGTCTATGCCTTATTCTTTTGTCTTATCAGAGTCTGAAGACTTGGTAGGCTCTGTTTCTTCCTCACCATCGTTAGCAGTCTTGGCTTTTTTGCCGCTAGACTTCTTCGACGTGAAGGTTAGTTTCTCTTCGCCTTCCTTGTAGTCCACCTGGATTACGTCTCCCTGGTTTATCTCCGCTTTCAGAATCTCCTCAGCAATCGGATCTTCGATATACTTCTGGATCGCTCTGTTCAATGGACGCGCACCATACTTCGGATCATATCCTTTCTCGGCCACAAAGTCTTTTGCTTCTTTTGTAAGCTCGATAGTATAGCCCAGTGTTTCCACACGCTTGAACAGCTTGCCAAGTGACAGCTCGATGATCTTGTGCATATCCTCACGGTTAAGTGAGTTAAACACGATCACGTCATCCAAACGGTTCAGGAACTCTGGAGAGAACGTCTTCTTCAGGGCGCTTGCAATAGTACCTTTCATGATGTCGTCCACGTTCTCTTGCTTTGCCTTCGACATGAAACCGATACCGGCACCAAAGTCTTGCAAATCACGGGCACCGATGTTCGATGTCATGATGATGATCGTGTTGCGGAAGTCAACCTTACGGCCTAGTCCGTCAGTCAGGATACCATCATCCAGCACTTGTAGCAACAGGTTATATACATCCGGGTGCGCTTTCTCGATCTCATCCAGCAATACTACAGAGTACGGCTTACGACGGATCTTCTCGGTCAGCTGGCCACCTTCTTCGTAACCAACGTATCCTGGAGGCGCTCCCACCAAGCGAGATACACTGAATTTCTCCATGTACTCACTCATGTCAATACGTACCAGCGAATCCTCTTTATCGAACAGGTATGTGGCCAGCACTTTTGCAAGCTCTGTTTTACCTACACCTGTCGGACCAAGGAACACGAAGGAACCGATTGGCTTCTTAGGATCTTTCAAGCCAACACGCGTACGCTGGATGGCTTTCACCAACTGCTGTATCGCTTTATCCTGGCCGATCACTTTGCCTTTCAGCTCTTCGCCCATGTTCAGAAGTTTTACACCTTCGTTCTGAGCGATACGCTTTACTGGAATACCTGTCATCATGGCAATAACTTCTGCCACATTTTCCTCTTTTACGGTATAGCGCTTCTTCTTGGTCTCTTCTTCCCAGTTGCGCTTCGCAGTGTCAAGCTGGTCGATGAGCTTTTTCTCCTTGTCGCGTAGCTGTGCAGCCTCCTCATACTTCTGGCTCTTCACCACACGGTTCTTCTCTACCTTGATGTTCTCGATCTGCTCTTCCAGCTTCAGGATATCATCTGGCACCACAATATTATTGATGTGCACGCGCGCGCCTGCCTCGTCCAAAATATCGATCGCCTTGTCTGGCAAGAAACGGTCGCTCATGTAACGGTCAGAAAGCTTCACGCAGGCCTCAATTGCCTTATCGGTGTAGTTTACGTGGTGGTGATCCTGGTACTTGTCCTTAATGTTGTTAAGGATTTCGATGGTCTCCTCCGGTGTGGTAGGGTCCACCATAACAATCTGGAAACGACGGGCCAAGGCACCATCTTTCTCGATGTACTGGCGGTACTCATCCAAAGTAGTAGCACCGATGCATTGGATCTCACCACGAGCAAGCGCAGGCTTGAACATGTTAGAGGCATCCAGAGAGCCAGACGCTCCACCGGCACCAACGATCGTGTGAAGCTCGTCGATGAACAGGATTACGTCTGGAGACTTCTCCAGCTCGTTCATCACCGCCTTCATACGCTCTTCGAACTGGCCACGGTATTTTGTACCAGCTACCAGCGAGGCAAGGTCCAAAGTAACTACACGCTTGTTAAACAGCACGCGGCTTACCTTTTTCTGCACAATGCGCAGGGCCAGACCTTCGGCAATGGCGGTTTTACCAACACCCGGCTCACCTATAAGGATAGGGTTGTTTTTCTTACGGCGGCTCAGTACCTGTGCCACACGCTCAATTTCCTTTTCACGACCTACAATTGGGTCCAGCTTATCATCCTCGGCCAACTTGGTTAAGTCGCGGCCAAAGTTATCGAGCACCGGAGTGCGCGATTTCTCTCCTGGCTTCTTGCTTGTAGAGCTGCCAGAGCGGGAAGATGAGCTACCAAACAGTTTGTCTGAATCATCAGAATCGTCAGTGTCTGACGACGCCAGCGGATTATTGCTATGATAATCCAAAGAGTCTCTTATTGCTTCGTAGTTCACGTTGAATTTCGCTAAGATTTGTGAAGAAATATTGTCTTCATCCCGAAGGATGGACAACAAAAGATGCTCTGTGCCTATAATATCGCTCTTGAAGATCTTTGCCTCCAGATACGTTATTTTGAGCACCTTTTCGGTCTGCTTCGTCAGAGGGATACTGCCCGTTATGTTGCTGCTTTGCGATGCTGTATTTCGTGTAGCCTGTTCTAAAGCGTACTTTAATTCATCTATCGAAACGCCAAGCTTCTTCAGCAAAGAAATGGCCGTACCTTCTCCTTCCCGAATCATACCCAGCACCAAGTGTTCGGTGCCGATGTAGTCATGGCCGAGCCGGATTGCTTCCTCCCGGCTGAGCGAGATGACCTCTTTTACTCGGTTTGAGAATTTTGCTTCCATGTATACTATACTCCGTGTATTCTATTTAAGTCCGAAATGTTATAACTGATTGATCCTACAGTTGATACCTCTTATCAACAAGCATTTTAGTACAAATGTTCAGCTTGTAGTGCGCCATTACTGAAGGTAAGAAATTGACGCTGGACCTTGTGTAAACAACAAGTCAATTATACTAAGCTCTTGTACAAATTGTTTGCCAAATACTTGTGTATATGGTTTTACGTGCAAATTGTCAGTAGAGATTTTAGGATGTATCCTATTTCTGAGATCGAGCACGTTTTCAGGTGCCTGAGCCTGGTAAGCGTCCGTATAAATTAGCGGCCTGTTTAGTTTTAGTAATTTAAGATAAAGCTTTAGAAGTTCAATATTTAACTCAAACAAAAATTTCGGCTGCCGCTCGTACACCTCCTGCAGGTAATCACTGTAAAATTCAAAATATGGCGCTCGTCCATATGCTGCCTGTATGGTACGCCAGTGCACTAACTGCCACTTCTGCCTATAGTCAATCTCAATTTCCTGTATCGGAATTTTCGTTTTGCTGTTGCCCCGTAGCACGGGTACACTCAGTGGCTGCACACCCTGCGCCGTAAGCACGTGGCAGCGGTTGCGGTAGCTTTGCTTTATATAGTTTTCGTGCGCCTCTACTTGTATACTTTCAGAGCGGAGGGCATGCCAGAAATATTGTATCGGCGGGTTATATTGTGTCTCGGTAAGAAGAATCAAGAGTAGTTAGAATGTTAAAAAGTTTGCGAGTTAGAAAATGCTTTATACTTAATATGTGAGCTGCAGCAACTGCCTTATTGCTGCTAATTAAGCATGTTACATGTAATTTCATAATGCCGGAGGTTGGTTGTACATTTGCAGCTGCTTCTTGTAAATGGAAAACAATAAAAACATACCGCCTGTATATTATCCGATCTGGTTCCTGCTCAAGGGACTTTCTCTGCTGCCTCTTCCTGTGCTGTATGTGCTATCCGACTTCCTGTACTTTGTTGTGTACTACCTGGTTGGGTATCGAAAGAAAGTAGTGATAAATAACCTTCGGAATGCCTTTCCTGAAAAGAGTGTAAAAGAGATAGATCAGATCTCAAAGGATTTCTATAAGCAGTTTATGGATGTGGTGGTAGAGATTTTAAAACTCCGCTCTATGAAGGCTTCTGAAATGGAGCGCCGCATTGTTTTTACCAACCAGGAGCTTCTGGATAATTTTGTGCAGCAAGGCAAAACTGTGATTACCATGGGTTCACACTCCGCTAATTGGGAGTGGGTACTCTCTGCAGGTGCAGTACAGTTTAATTTTCCTGCTTATGGTATTTATAAACCTCTAAACAATCCATTCTTCGAAGCTTTTATGCTGAAGACCCGCAGCAAGCTGGGGGCAAAGCTGATCAAGATGAAAGACACCCTGCGTGATTTTGCTTCTAACCGTAAGATGCCACGTGTGGTAGCTATGCTTTCTGATCAGACTCCTCTTAAAAGTGAGATAACTTTCTGGACAACTTTTCTTAATCAGGATACGCCTTTCTACACTGGTGCGGAAAAGCTGTCGGAGAGATTCAAGTACCCGGTCCTGTTCCTGGATGTAAAACGGACTAGCCGTGGACACTACGCTCTCACATTTGAACAGATTACCGACGGAACTTCAGCGCTCGAGGTAACTTCAGAGACAGATTTTCCAATTACCGTAGCCTTCGCCCAAAAGCTGGAGGCAGCCATTCGCCGTGCTCCCGCTGACTACCTCTGGACCCACAAGCGCTGGAAGCATAAGCGGCCAAATTTATAGGAGCATAATCACCAGCTTTCAGCTCAAACGCTGCCTAAGTGTTGAAAGCATTCAAACAATAATTGTACTCTTTATCAACAGATACAGGTAAGAGCAGCGATCGCCTCTTTTGTTTCAGCGCTTTTAAACACACTAATTATATCTTTCTATGGTAAAAAACCATAATCATTAGATAATGTAAGAATGTGAGATTTTTGTTGAAAGCTGTTTATTAGATAAGTGTAAAACTTTCTCCATCTTATCGAAAGAGAACATGACAGTAAAGTCACTTATTCAGATAATATTTCTCCTCCTGACTTGGATTTTGACTTCATCTTTTCAGGATCCCGCCAATGCTGGAAAAATGAAGCTTTGGTACAACCAGCCCGCCTCTAACTGGAATGAGGCATTACCAATCGGTAATGGCAGGATTGGAGCTATGGTCTTTGGAACTCCTGCACAGGAAAGGCTCCAACTGAATGAGGAGACTGTATGGGCAGGAGGCCCCAATAATAATGTTAAGGCCGATGCCCAAGCAATTATACCAAAGCTTAGGCAATTGCTTTTTGAAGGGAAGTATAAGGATGCCCAGGAGTTGGCAGATAAAGAGATGACACCCTATGGCAACAGTGGTATGCCTTACCAACTGGTGGGGAATCTGCTGCTTAACTTTCCCACACATTCAAATTACGAAAACTATTACCGCGAACTTGATATAGAGCGTGCTGTTGCAACCGTTACCTATATGGTGGATGGTGTAACGTATAAGCGAGAAACTTTTGCCTCCTTTCCAGATCAGGTGCTGGTTGTACGGCTGACAGCTGATGTACCAGGTAAGCTTAGTTTTAATGCTCGCTTGACTAGCCCTATGAACCACGTGTTACACAAAGAAGAGGACCAGTTAGTACTTTCAGGAACCACAAGCGACCATGAAGACCAAAAAGGAAAAGTAAAGTTTCAGGCTCACTTAAAAGCTTTATCAGATGGAGGTAAAGTGTCTGTTAAAAAGGGGGAAGTGGAGGTTAAGAATGCCAACAGCGCCACACTCTACATTTCTATGGCTTCTAACTTTGTTAATTATAAAGACATAAGCGGTGATGCAAACAAAAAAGCATCGGCCTACTTAAGTAATGCAGTTGCAAAGAGTTATAATTCTGCTCTAGAGGCACATGTAGCAGTATATAGCGCTTACTATAACCGGGTAGCTTTAGACTTGGGTATAACAAAAGCAATAAATAAACCTACAGATATCCGCATTGCAGAATTCAGCACGACGGATGACCCTCATTTAGCTGCGTTGTATTTTCAGTACGGCCGTTACCTGCTCATCTCTTCTTCCCAGCCAGGCACACAGCCAGCAAACCTGCAAGGGATATGGAACGACAGCATGTCTCCGCCGTGGGACAGTAAGTACACCATTAACATCAACACTGAAATGAACTACTGGCCAGCAGAAGTCACCAATCTGTCTGAGTTGCACTACCCTCTTTTCGACATGTTGAAAGACTTATCCGTAACGGGCCAGGAAAGTGCCTCTAAAATCTACGGGGCTAAGGGCTGGATGCTTCATCATAACACGGATATATGGCGGATTACTGGGCAGGTGGACCCTGCCTATTATGGTCTTTGGCCAATGGGAGGTGTTTGGTTGAGCCAGCATTTATGGGATCATTACCTATTTACAGGGGATAAAGAGTTTCTTCAAGAGTACTACCCGGTGCTGAAAGGAGCTACTGAGTATATAATAGATGTGCTACAGGAGGAGCCGGAACATAATTGGCTAGTTGTGGCTCCCTCAATTTCTCCAGAAAATGGCTATGATCCAGAAAAGAAAATAGCCATAACAGCAGGGGCGACCATGGATAACCAACTAGTGTTTGACCTTCTTTCTAAAACGATGAATGCTGCTCAAATCTTGGACACAGATAAGGAATTTCAGGAGCAGCTTGCTAATAAGATTGAAAGAATCCCACCCATGCAGGTGGGGAAGCATGGGCAACTACAAGAGTGGCTGCATGATTGGGATGATCCTAACGATAGGCACCGACACGTGTCCCACCTTTACGGACTGTACCCAAGCAACCAAATTTCTCCCTATCGTACACCTAAGCTGTTTGATGCTGCTCGTACTTCACTTATCCACAGGGGTGATCCGTCTACTGGTTGGTCTATGGGGTGGAAAGTAAACCTTTGGGCACGTCTATTAGATGGTAACCATGCCTACAAGTTATTGACAAACCAACTGCGTTTGGTGACCGAGCGTGACGGCCCGGGTGGAACATACCCTAATATGCTGGACGCTCACCCTCCTTTCCAGATAGATGGCAACTTTGGATGTACTGCCGGCATAGCAGAAATGTTAGTGCAGAGCCATGATGGTGTGCTACATATTTTACCAGCGTTACCAGAAAATTGGACCAATGGGAGTGTGAAAGGGCTAAAGGCCAGGGGAGGGTATGAGGTAGATTTGTCCTGGAAAAGTGGGAAGCTTGATCGGTTAGTAGTTAAGTCTAGTTTGGGCGGTAACTGCCGCATCAGAGTACATGATCCTATAAGAAGTGATGGAACTTATAGCCTAGTTAAAGCTAAGGGCGACAATCCAAATCCATTTTACCACGTGCCGGAAGTGGTGGCGCCTATTGTTAGTCCTGAGGCAGAGCTAAATGAAGTTCTGCTAAATACATCTTATCTGTATGACATCTCCACAGAGGCAGGCAAAACTTACTCCTTCAGCCTAGAATAGTTTGGGGTTTGTTGAATGAACTTTCAAATTGAAAGGCATTTAATCAACCGTTGAAAATAAAGCCAAAGGCATGACCACCTAGTCCTAAATGGGGCAGGTGGTCATGCCTTTGGCTTTGCTTAATTATGCTTATAAATAAGATACTAACATTTAAATAAATTTGATCTGTAAGTACTATGTGACTGGCAGCAGCTAACCAAATCAAAGTACACAGCTTTGTGTGGGAAGATCAAACTAATCTGTTGCTTTTCGCTTGGGGAGGATTTGCCTAGGCATTGTCCAGGGATTATTATGCGCATACTTTTCCCATAAATATGTTCTTTTGCCGGTTCACGTACTGGAACTTGTTAAAGTTATATTACCCCATTCACTTTTATCAGCAGGTACTTAGCTAAAATATTTACATAAATCCGCCACTAATTTTCTATAAAAATGATGGCGGATTCATTAGATGAGTTTTATACTCTGCAATAAAGCTTCTCAGAATCAAGGTACTAACAATAAACAAGCTATTACCCCCTGTTTCCTCCTTTAATATTCACGATTTAGTTGCAATATTTTTAATATAGGATAAAATACCTTAACAGTTAGATAAAACTTATAAAGGAAAAGAGTTTATTATATTTTTTATTTGATTAATTAATAAGTGAGGCATTACTCATGATGTGGATTGTTTGAAATCACGTTTAAAAAACAATGATATGGAAAGAACGCTGTACCACAAGGGAAAGGCTTTAGAAACCTTTTTAAGTGTGAAAAAGAGCAAGGGCAGGTTATCGCTGTTGTTTCTAGCACTATGCACGATGCAGTACCCATTGCAGGCACAAAATTATGCAAAGGAGAGTTCAGCGCTCTCCGCTACTACAGCTTCTGAGCCTAACAGAAGAGCTTTGAATGAAATTCCGCTTTTAGCAATGCACACCACTATAACAGTAGCTAAACAGGCTTCTGCGGTAGAAGGTTATAGTGAGAATCGTTTTCAGGCCGTTACAGTCACAGGCAGGGTAACGGATGAAGCAGGTGAGGGTTTACCTGGTGTAACGATATTGTTAAAGGGCACGAACACGGGGACTGCGACAGCTGCAGATGGTCGCTTCTCTATTTCAACGCCTGACGGTAGCGGTACGCTGGTTATATCCTTTATCGGATACCAGACGCAGGAAGTGCCGGTTAATAACCGAACCAATATTGATGTATCTTTAGTGCCTGACACAAAATCTTTGAGTGAGGTTGTAGTAGTAGGGTATGGTAGACAAGAGAAAAGAGACGTTACAGGCTCTATCTCAACTATCAAGTCGGAGGAGATCACACAGCTGCCTACTGCTTCTTTTGATGCTGCTATACAAGGGCGTGCCCCAGGTGTACAAGTCGCTACTGCAAGTGGTGTGCCTGGTGCTCCTACTCGCGTGCTTATCAGGGGCACAAACTCCATTTCTTCTGGCTCAGATCCTCTATACATTGTAGATGGTATGCCAATCTCAAACGACCTGAATGGTTATGGTTCAAATAACGGTGCAACACCCCAAAACCCTATGGCTTCTATCAACCCTAATGATATTGAGTCAATAGAGGTTTTAAAGGATGCTGCAGCCACTGCCATATATGGTTCTCGGGGATCAAACGGCGTAATAATTATCACTACCAAGTCAGGAAAAGGCGGGACAGGCAGTTTTAATGTTGATTATTCACAGGGTATTTCAGACCTGACCCGCACAGCTGAAGACATAGGCTTTGTAAACAGTGCGGAATATTTTGCTTTGATGGACCAGGCGAGAGCTAATTCAGGGCTTGGGCCGTTTGACCCCATGCGAAACGTAAACCTGTTTCCTAGTCCTGGAGGCGGTGTGGCTGTTGATCCCATTACACGTGAGCAGGCAGAAAACACAAACACCGATTGGTTTGATCAGATTCTTCGCACAGGCAGTTTTCGTGATGTAAACGTGTCAGCCAGCCGAGGAGCTGAAAATCTTTCCTTCTTTACCTCAGCTAATTACCGCGAGGATGAAGGTGTTTTAAAGAATAACAAGTTTCAGCGTTTTTCTGGGCGTATCAACTTGGATTTCGAACCTGTAAAAAACCTGCGCACCGGCACAAGGCTTAATTTTGCCTACACTAATAACAACCGGGCTAAGTCTCTTGGTACTGGTATGTCAAATGGTTTTGGTTTCTCTCAGGCCGCAACATATGCTTTGCCTTGGTACCCTGTGTATCGCTTTGATGATCCTACACAGTACTGGAACCCGGTTGCATCTGTTAACCTGGCGGCGCAAAGTGATCCAAACAACATTCGTGATCAGGTGGACCAGTACAGAGGCATAGGCGGCGTGTGGGCCGAGTATTCCCTTCCTTGGGTGAAAGGTCTTTCTGTAAGATCAGAAGGGTCCTTCGATTTGATTCAGGCAAATACAGTTTATTGGGTGTCGCGTAACATCAGAAGTAGTACGGCCGAGAACGATGGCTCTTATGCACAGGAAAATGCTACTACCGTACAAAACTACAACTACAACCTGTACGCCAACTATATTCTTGATTTTGGTGAAAAGCATAACCTGAGCCTGACTGCTGGTACCGAATCTCAGCGTACATCAAGGTATAGCCGCAATATGTCTGGTATGAACTTAACAGGTTCTTACCAAGAATTAGGTAACCCTGGGTTAAGAACAGGTATGAGTGCAGGCCTAGGCGGTGAGCGCTACATACGTGCCTACTTTACCCGTGCTAATTATAAACTGCTGGATAGGTACTTGTTTGGTGTGAGCTTCCGTCGTGATGGCTCATCTGCTTTCAGCGAAGATCTGCGTTGGGGTAATTTTGCGGCTGTTTCAGCAGGTTGGATTATCTCTGAAGAGGAGTTTATGCGCTCTATTCCTTTTGTGAACTTCCTTAAAGTACGAGGTAGCTTTGGCCAGACAGGTAACCAAAGCATTCCAAGCAATGTGGATGTGATGACGTTCCGTGGAGACCGTAAGTATGGTTACGATGACATGGGTGGAAGTTTAGGTACACAAGTGTCGAATATAGGAGCGGCAGACATCACTTGGGAAACAACAGACAGTTATGACTTTGGATTAGATTTCGGAATTCTTCAAAACAGGGTGTCCGGCTCTGTTGCTTATTACCACCGAAACGTAACAGATCTGTTGTTGCAGGTTCCGCTACCTCCTTCCGTGCAGCCGAGCCAAATTTGGGCGAATATAGGAGATATGCAGAACAAGGGCTTTGAATTTAACATCTCTACTATAAACGTAACAGCTGGAGATTTCCAGTGGAGAACAAATATTAACCTTACGACCAACTCCAATAAAGTTATAAGCTTGAACCCACAGGCAGACAAGACAGGCAGCGGTATTATTGATGGCAACACGCTTACTAGAACAGGTGAAAGACTAGGCACCTGGTATATGGCAGACTATGCTGGCATAGATCCAGAAAAAGGTGTGGAGCTGATCTGGGAGCTAGACAAAGAAGTATTCGAAACAACTGGCCAAACTGTTAGAACAGGAAACACAATTCCTGCCACCATCAACAACCTGACTAACAATAGGTTCTTCCTGAAGGACAAAACAACGCTTCCAACTTATTTCGGGGGCTTCGATAACACCTTTACCTTCAAAGGCTTTGATCTAAATGCCTTATTTACCTTCTCAGGAGGAAATTACCTGTACGATAACTCTGAAAAGGCTACAAGCTATGCTGCTTACGGGCAAATGCTGTTGAGAAAAAGCCTGATAGGGAATACTTGGACTCCTGAAAACAGAGATGCTGAGTATCCTGAGTTGCGTTGGGACCACCAGTACTTGTACGACGATGAAGGAAACCCAAGCACAGGTACCAACTATAATAATGAAACACAGATACATAACAAGTATTTGTACAAGGGAGACTACATCAGATTGCGCAATGTGCAGCTAGGTTATACATTCTCTTCAGCATTTACGGAGCGCCTCAGAATACAAGGACTTCGGGTGTTTGTGTCAGGAACTAACCTTCTGACTTTCACGAACTTTCCAGGATGGGATCCTGAAGTAGTAACTAACGTTGGAAGTGGGCAGTCAGCTAACCTAAACCAAGGATTTATAAGCTCAAACCTGCCTGTACCCTCATTGAAAACATATACTGCTGGAGTTTCATTTAAATTTTAAAGTTTTAGAATCATGAGCATGAAAAATATTTCGAAACAAAGCCGTTGGATGCTTGCCATCGTTCTGCTCCTCATGTCTGTGAGTTCCTGTAAGGATGATGAGTTTTTCGAACAAACGAACCCACCCGAAACTCCTTGGCTAAACGTGAACGAGTTTGAGAGAGCCGTGATCGGAGCTTATGCTGCTTTGCTTACAGACTATTGGGGAGCCCCTATAAGTAGCCACAATTTTGTAAAGATTATTGGGTCGGATGTTACCTACTGGATTCCTGGTGAAGGAGGAAACATGGACTCAGATGCTATGTACTACCGCAAAACAAACCAGGAGACTGGCTATGCATCAGGTTTCTTTTCTACTAGTTACAGTGTTATCAACAATGTTAACGTCGCGCTTGATTTTATAGCCCAGCACAATGGAGATCCTTTCCCTAATGCTTCGCAAGCAGATAAGGAGCACAACTTGCCACGCATTGAAGGAGAGCTACTATTCCTTCGTGCTGTTACCTATCGATCTTTAGCTGCTATACACCTGCCTTGGTACAAAACAGAAGGAGGTAATGATGCACGCATCTTACCTTTGAGAACTACATTTCCAAGTACTGGAGAAGAAGCTGCTAGCTCTAAGATTGGAACAGTGGAGGAGATATGGCAGCAAATTGTTGCGGATTTGACTAAAGCGAAGGAACTACTGCCAGAGACTTACATGGCGGGAGTGCACCATCCTACTTATCAGCATGGAAGAGCAAACAAATTCGCAGCGGCAGCTATGCTGGCAAGAGTGCATTTCCAAATGGGCAACTGGGATGAAGCCATGAAAGAGCTGAATTTCGTAATCGATCAAAACGGTGGTCAGTATGACTTGAGCGAAGACCCAATAGACGCTTGGAACAAGGACTCTCCGATACGCGGCAGAGAAGTAATTTGGTACCAGTTGTTTTCTGACCCGAATGATGGGGGACGCAATTACCTTCACTATGCCAGTATAAATAAAAGCCACTACGAAGCAATGGGAGGTGGAGGACCGATTTCAACTGGTGGTAATAACAGCGTTGCCCCTTGGAACGGCTTTACCTGGAGCTACGATGCTTTAGCCCGTGTAGGTTGGATGGTAGATCCTAAAAACGGAGATTACACTGAAACAGAGGAGGCTAAAAGAGACAAGCGTTACCAACAGTTGTACTATCGTTACGAAGGCTATAAAGGCCCTCTAACACCAGAAGAGGAAGCGCTTGGTATATGGGAGGCGCGTTTCGAAGACGTTACCACACCAATGGTATGGGCAAATAAATATTACAGAGGCAACGTCGGAATCGAAACGAATGTACCCTTGCTTCGCCTAGCCGAGATGTACCTGACACGTGCTATCATTCGACACAGACAAGGAGACGTGGCAGGTGCGACTGCCGATGTGAACGTAGTTCGTGTTCGGGCGGGCCTAGATCCGCTTAGCTCAGTAACAGAGGAAGATATTCACAATGAACGCATCAAAGAGATGCACCAGGAAGGCGACCGCTTAGATTACTTGCGAGCACTCCACTTGCCAATTCCTCCGGGAGATCGTGATCCAAGCCAGCCATTTAGTACTATTGAGTATCCGTACACGGAGTATGCCTGGTCCATACCACAGCGTGAGAAAGATCTAAATGCGGGTTATACTGGATTATAAAATGTAACCTGGTAAGAAAAGAAGCGGTAAGAGCAGCCCGTAAGTTGCTCTTGCTGTTCTCTTCATTTCCAATTGCTTTTATAGCATAAATGATTGAAAGAGAATACAATCTTAAAGCATATGCCTTACAAACTACAGGCTTACTTGCCCTTATTGTGTCTAATGTTAAGCTTCATGCTTCCTTTTGCCTCCATAGCGCAAACAAGTGAGCGTCTGAGAACGCTTGTGCTTACAGATATCGAAAACGAACCAGACGATGCTCAGTCTTTGGTCAGGTTCCTGACTTACTCCAACCAATGGGATGTGGAGGGAATAATTGCTACCACATCTACCCACTCAAAGAGCAAAATAGCCGATTGGCGTGTTCATGAAATTCTAAAGGCTTACGATAAGGTGCAGCCGAACCTGCTTAAGCATGAAAAAGGCTTTCCTCCCTATGCAGACCTTAAAACCAAAGTTAAAAAAGGTTTACCCGTTTACGGAATGAATGGTGTTGGTGAAGGCAAAGATTCTGAAGGCTCTGAGTGGATTATCAGTGTGCTCGAAAAAAACGATGACCGGCCTGTTTGGGTGCTGGTTTGGGGTGGTCCCAATTGCTTGGCACAGGCCCTTTGGAAAATAAGAAAAACTAAAACACCAGCTGAAGCAGAAAAGCTATACAAGAAAGTAAGGGTGTATACCATTTCAGATCAGGATGATTCCGGCCCCTGGATACGTAAGGAGTTTCCTAACCTTTTTTATATCTGTAGCCCAGGTTTCGATGCAAAGGGTGGCTACCATCATGCTACCTGGACGGGGATCTCAGGTGATACATTTTTGGGCCGTTTTCAGGGAGCTAACAGAGAGGTTATCAGTAAAGAATGGTTACGGGAGAACATACAGGAAAACCACGGTCCGCTGGGAGCAGAGTATCCTGATGTGGCATATCTTATGGAAGGAGACACACCTTCTTTTTTGTACTTGATTTCTAATGGCCTTAATAACCCTGAGCATCCAAACTACGGAGGCTGGGGTGGAAGGTATGAGTTCTACAAACCCAGATCACAGAAATGGTTTTCCCAACCTGAAACCCGCCCAATTTGGGCAGATGCTGTAGATGAGTATTTCTCGCCAATTGATAGCCACTACCACACAAGTAATAAAGTAACCATCTGGCGTTGGCGTGAAGAATTTCAAAATGACTTCGCAGCCCGCATGGATTGGTGTGTGAAAGACTATAGGCAGGCGAATCATCCTCCTGTGCCAGCATTGGCTCATACAGAAAATCTATCAGCAAGATCAGGAGAAGAGGTAAAGCTAAGTGCCAAAGGAACCACCGATCCTGACGGGCACGAACTGACTTACCAGTGGTTTCATTATCCTGAGCCAGGCACATATGCTTCTTATGAAGGAGCTATAAAAGTAGAGCATGCGGATGCCATGGAAGCAAAAGTAAAGGCACCCCATGTTGATGCTCCTGAAACGGCACATTTTATCTTGAAGGTTACAGATAAAGGCAGTCCAAGGCTAACACGCTATAAACGGGTTGTCCTGCACATTCAGCCAGCCAAGCAGCAGGTTGAATAGCTACAGTATGAAACGCACAGCTTGACTAGAGTTTGTGTAGAAAGTAAAACGATAAGCCTTTCAGGTTTACTATTTAAAAGACCGGTAAAAATGAGGAAAGGAAAATTTCAGCTGGCCATATGCCTCTTGCTTCTATTAAGTGTGTGTGACTTACGTGCACAAACAAAGAACAAGAAAAAAATAACAGATCTACAGAGACGAACAACTACCGTCTCAGCGCAAGATACTGTGCCACAGATGCAGTGGTTTAAAGAAGCAAAACTTGGCATCTTCATTCACTGGGGAATCTACGCTGTGAACGGCATACCCGAATCTTGGTCTTTTTACAACGGCGAGATATCGTACAATGACTACATGAAGCAACTAGATGGGTTTACTGCAAGTAAATATGATCCGACGGCTTGGGCAAGTCTATTTAAGGAAGCTGGGGCGAAATACGCTGTTCTTACCTCGAAGCACCATGATGGGGTGGCGTTGTGGGATACAAAGTTGAGCAAACTGAATGTGGCAGACAGTACACCAGCTAAACGTGACTTGATAGGTCCTTTCGTAAAAGCACTTCGTGAAAAAGATCTGAGAATAGGCTTTTATTTCTCTCACCTGGATTGGTCTCACCCAGACTACGCCTCAATCCGCTACTCCAGCGACGACACAAGAGAAGATTTAAACTCGTTTGCTTTCCCGCCTGTGGGGAAAGAGGATCCTGCCCGTTGGGAGAATTTCCTGGCTTTCCATAGGGGGCAGTTAAAAGAGTTAGGCAGTCGCTACAAGCCAGATATCTTCTGGTTTGACGGAGACTGGGACAGAACTGTAGAGCAATGGCGCTTCAAAGAATTGCGGCGGCAGCTGCACGAGTGGGTGCCTGGGGTTATATTAAACGCCCGCATGAAAGGCTATGGCGACTACAAAACGCCTGAGCAAGGTGTGCCTGTCATACAACCTGATGGGCCATGGGAGCTGTGCCTGACTATTAACGACTCCTGGGGCTACCAAGGCCACGACCAAAATTATAAGTCAACACGGCAGCTTCTGCGCATTTTTACTGAGGTAATTGGTATGGGCGGAAATCTTTTGTTAGACGTAGGGCCTAAAGAAGATGGCACTATACCAAAGCCACAGGAGGAGCGCTTACGCGAAATAGGTAAGTGGATAAAGAAGCATGAGGAAGCAGTGTATCCAACAGTAGCAGGTTTGCCGCTAGGTCACTTCTATGGGCCAACTACCCTCTCAAAAGATAAGAAAACTATTTTTCTGTACCAATATGATATACCCCGCGATAAAATATACCTGAAAGGGGTGCGGAACAAAATTAAGCAGATAAGAGTGGTGGGGCAAGAAGGCAATATAGCATACACACGAAATGGAGGCGCGCACTGGGTTAATATACCAGGAGTGCTGCTGATAGATGTGCCGCAAAACATGCTCGATGAATACACCACTGTTATTGCTGTAGAGCTGGAGGGGGAGTTGGATCTATATCATGCTGCCGGAGAGGCGGTTGAAGTAAACTAGGAGAATCATATACAACTGTTAACCTGGAAAGGTTGGCACCTAAACAATATTCATGTTTAAGCTAAGATTTTCACTCATTCTAAGTATCCTTTATTTATTTATACTGTCCAAAACCTATGGGCAGGAGCAGATAGGCATCTGGATGAAGTTTGACAAAAGCTTTACAAGCGGAAAGAACTATGACAATCCGCTTTATGATGTCAACGAGTTTAAAGTACACCTTACCTCCCCCTCAGGCAGAAAGAAAATGGTGAACGCATTTTGGGATGGCGGCACTACCTGGAGGTTTCGCTTTGCGCCGGATGAGTTAGGTGACTGGTCTTACACCCTGTTTGCTCTGATGAAGAAAATAAAGGGCTGCATCAGGTACAGGGCTCCTTTACCTGTGTTCAGAACGAAAGCAAATTCGAAATTTATACTAAGGGAAGCATCACGCGTCTTAAAGCTGCTTATCATCTTACATATGCAGATGGCACTCCCTTCTTCTACACAGCCTGTACGGCCTGGAATGGCCCTCTCAAATCTACTGACGAAGAATGGAGAACTTACCTGCAGCACAGGGTAAAGAACAACTACAATGTTATACAGTTTGTGACAACCCAATGGCGCGGGGCCGACAAAAACAGCCTTGGACAAGTGGCTTATGAAGGCAACGGCAAGATCAGCATCAATCCTGAGTTTTTCCAGCACCTGGATGGTAAAATTGACGAGATAAATAAATATGGCTTAGTGGCAGCTCCTGTTCTATTGTGGGCACTTCCTTTTGCAGATGGCAAAGAGCTTAACCCAGGCTATATTCTACCCGATCCCGAAGCCGTTTTGTTGGCAAAATACCTGGTGGCCCGATATGGTGGTAACCAGGTTATCTGGATTTTAGGTGGCGATGGGCAATATGAGTATCACTATGAACAGCGCTGGAAAAATATAGGGAGAGGTGTATTCGGCAACATGCAGCACCCAGGGGTTGTTTCGTTGCACCCCTACGGTGCCTCGTGGATCGGCGATGAGTATGCAAATGAAGAGTGGCTTGATATTGTAGGGTATCAATCGGGGCACAACAACAGCGATAAAACTGTGCAGTGGATTAACGAAGGACCCGTAGTAAAAGGATGGCAGCAGTTGCCACCTAAGGCCATCATCAATATGGAGCCTTGTTACGAGGAGATTTTCTTTAAAATTACAGATAAGGATGTGCGCAATGCTTCTTACTGGAGCCTATTTGCATCGCCCGTTGCTGGTATCACCTACGGGGCCAATGGCATATGGCCTTGGCTTAGACCGGGAGAGAGCATATTGAATCATGAGGATGCCACGGGCACACATCCTTGGTATGAGAGCATAGACTTCCCTGGCAGCAAACACATAGGTTATCTCGCTGGCTTCTTTAAACAACTAGAGTGGTGGCGGCTTACACCCGCCAACGAACTGTTGGCCGAGCAGCCAGGTAAGGAGACGCCCCACCAGTTTGTTTCGCTCTTAAAGTCAGACAACAGCACAACTATACTGGCTTATATACCTGAGAAGGCAACCGCCAAAATCTACAATAAGAGAAACGATGCTTATGATGCGCAGTGGTTTAACCCTGTAAGCAACCAGTACTCAAAAGCTAAAATAACAAACAAGGAAGGCATTATAGAAGCGATACCGCCAGCAGGAAATGATATGGTGTTGGTTCTTAAAAGAAAAGGAGGACAGAAGTAGTGACGCTTATCACAGTGAAGTTTAATGTGGTTGAAGCCATAAAATTATTGACCAAAAATCAATTTATAACATAAGATAAATATGAAGAAAAATTTATCCTCAATACTGTTAAGTCTTTGCCTGCTTTTATCAGCAGCTGCCTATGCGCAAAACCAGAATGAATTAACTATTTCCAATACTACCTTCTTAAGAAACGGACAGCCGTTCCATTATACAGGCATTGGTTTCTTTAACGCGTTATATAACCCTGCCTTTCATAAGAGTGCACAGGATAGGAACCAGTGGTTGGATAAGTTTGATAAGTATGGCATTAATGTGTTGCGGGTTTGGGCACAATGGAACAACACGCGTGGGTTTGTTGATGCTGCTCCAGATGCTACTTTGTACGCATCAAATGGCGAACTGCGTCAGCAACCGTTGGAGCGCCTGAAAGCGTTGTTAACTGATGCGGACAGTAAAGGCATGGTAATTCAGTTGGTGCTGTTTTCACATGAAACTTCAGAAGCAAACAATAAGCTAACGGCAAAGAGCTCAGATAGAGCTGTTGCGAATATTACCCAAGAACTGAAGCCTTACCGCAACCTGGTGTTCCAGATATGGAATGAATCTTCGGAGCGGGTGGAAGATTATTATAAAGCCATCAAAAAAATAGACCCGAAGCGGCTGGTAACGAACTCTCCAGGCCCGGGTGGTGACTTGGGTGATCAGAACCAAAACCACATGCTCGATTTTCTAACACCGCACACGACAAGGCAGTTTGCCGGAAAGCATTGGGAGATTGCTCCGAAAGAAATTGCTTATTTGCTGGAGCGCTACAAGAAGCCTGTTGTGGACGATGAGCCTGCCCGTAACGGTACTCCAGATTATGGTGGGCCGCATGATGGTTCTTCTCCTTACGACCATATCCTGCAGATTTACCAGGTGTGGCAGCAGGGCGGCTATATGGTGTATCATCATGACATGTTTCAGAAAGACTATGGGCACCCTTCTATTTCGCCATCGGGTATACCCGACCCAGAATTCAACCCTTACCACAAGCAGGTGCTGGAGTTTATAGCCATGCAGCCACGCTACCGCCCTGAAGTAGAAAAGCATGAGAGGGTTGAGTAAATGGACCGTGTTTAATGAGCCGTTCTAACCTCCTAAGAAGAATTTTATGTGTTTTAAGCAAGGAAGAGATAGCGTTCCAGAGTAAATAAGTAGGGATATGAAATATAATTGTGCCCATTTGTTGTGGATCTTGTTTTGGTTGCAGTTGCTCCCGTTTTCTTCTGGTGCCAAAGCTGTAGAACAAGTTACAGGTGACACACTCACTTTTTTAGTTGCCAAAGGAGGTGGAACTTCTAAGTTGATCCAGGCGGATCAGACTTTTAAGAGCGTTCAGGAGGCAAAGCACGCTGTAAGGGATTTGAAGCAGAAAGGTAGATTGAATGCTCCGGTTAAGGTTTACATTGAGGCAGGAAGTTACTTTCTAGACAGCCCTTTGCTGTTTACTTCTGATGATTCTGGAACCGAAGACAAACCAATTATATATACTTCTCTGAATGGGAAAGTGCTATTGCATGGTGGTAGAAGATTAGAGAATTGGAAAAAGTACAAAGGCAATATTTATTGTACTACTATACCAGAAGTAAGGAAAGGTAACTGGAAATTTAACCAGCTATATGTAAACGGTGAGTTAAGGCAGCGTGCCAGAACACCGAACAAAGGATTCTACAGAGTAAAGGGTTTTCCTGACGGAGGACCCGAAATACACTACCACACCGACTGCCAAAGATTTGAGTTCGAAGAAGGGGATATAGATCCTAAGTGGACAAACCTGGAGGATGTGGAGGTAATCGTTTACCACTTCTGGACCGACTCACATTTACCGATCCAATCCATCGACACCAAAAACAACATCGTGACCTTTAAACACAAAGCTGGGAAGGTGTTTACAGATGGCTTTTCGGATGGAGGAGCCAAGTATGTGGTAGAAAACGTATGGGAAGGGCTGGAAGAGCCTGGGGAATGGTACCTGAACAGGAAAACAGGCAGGCTCTACTACATTCCTTTACCTGGTGAGGACCTTTCCGAAGCAGAGGTAATTGCACCCGCTACGGAGAAGTTTATTACCTTAGAAGGAGCAACCTTGGAGAATAAGTTTGTAGAACATATAACGTTCGATAATCTTGACTTTATGTACACAAATTGGAGCCTGCCCCCTGGTAACTCCAACGATGACCAAGGCTCTGCGAGTGTACCAGCAGCTATTACGCTAACAGGTGCACGGCACATTGCTTTTACAAACTGCACGGTAAAAAACATTGGCACCTTTGCCTTTGAGGTGGCAGCAGGTAGCTCACACAACAGATTTACACATAATACCATTAGCCACATTGCAGCAGGAGGTTTTAGAGTTAACGGCGGAACAGACGAAGACCCTCCTTTGCTAAGAACGGGTAATAACACCATTTCTGACAACGACCTGCACCACTTCGGCCAGGTATATCCGTCTGCTGTAGGTGTGCTACTTATGCAAACATATGGAAACAAGGTTACACATAATAACATCAACAACGGCTGGTACACAGGTGTTTCAGTAGGATGGGAGTGGGGTTACCAGCGCAGTATCAGCAGGGATAACATCATTGAGTACAACCACATTCACACCATTGGGCAGGGGCTGTTATCAGATATGGGAGGCATCTACACCTTGGGTGTTTCACCAGGCACCATTATCCGTAATAACCTTATCCATGATGTACAGGCAAATCAATACGGTGGCTGGGGTATCTACAACGACGAAGGCTCATCTTATATACTCGTAGAGGACAACATTGTATATAATACCAATTTTGCAGGTTATAATATTCATTATGCTAAAGAGATAACCGTACGAAACAACCTGTTTGCCTTAGGTAAACAGGCTCAGCTAAGTCGAGGTAAAGTGGAACCACATAAGAGTGTATTCTTTGAGAATAACATTATCTACTGGAAAGAAGGAGAGCTGCTAAGTGAGCAGTGGGGCGATCAGCCTTACCTGTTTTACAGAAAGCCAGAAAATGGGATAAAAGAGGAGACCAGCACATTTGAAATGGATTGGAATGTTTATTTCAACCCAACTGTGCCCTTAGATAAAGTGAGCTACAACGGAAAGAGCTGGGAAGAGTGGCGTAAAACTGGAAAGGACCAGCACTCTTTGTTTGCAGACCCTCTGTTTGTAGATCCAGATAATCAAGACTTCAGGTTACGGGCAAATTCTCCCGCTTTCAAACTTGGGTTCAAACCAATAGATATAAGTACAGTTGGCCCCAGAAAAGCAAGAGCGCTTTATTGAAGGAATTTCTATAGGGAATGACAAAATAGCTTAATACTGAGATAACAAATGATTGGGAAAGAACCAAGAATAGATTTTTCTTTGGTTAAGACCATTCGATATCGACAGAAGATTTATAACTGCCTATTTTACATTTTAGCACTATATGATATCCATATACATGACAAGAGCTCTTTTCTTAGCTATGTTTTTAATGTTTGCGGTAAGTACAGCACAGGCTCAGCAGTATGAATCAAACTGGGCATCGCTGGATAAGCGGGAAACTCCTAAGTGGTGGACAGATGCCAAGTTTGGCATATTTATTCACTGGGGACCTTATGCGGTACCTGCCTATGCTCCGGTAGACGAGGTGGAAGGTGTTTATGATAAATACGCCGAACACTACGAGAACAGGATGATTGCCAAAAATGAGCTATTCATGAAGCACCATAAAAAGCATTTTGGAGAGAACTTCACTTATCAGGACTTCGCCCCGATGTTCAAAGCCGAGTACTTCAATCCTGACAAGTGGGCTGATCTGTTTCAAAAGTCAGGTGCCAAGTATGTGGTGCTTACCTCCAAACACCATGATGGCTTCTGCCTTTGGCCGAGCGAGCAAAGCCCGCGTTGGAACAGTGTTGCTGTTGGTCCGCACCGTGACCTGGCTGGTGAGCTGACGGAGGCGGTACGAAACAAAGGCCTGCGCATGGGCTTTTATTATTCTCTTTTGGAGTGGAGCCACCCTTTGTATAAAGAGTCTACTATAAACCAGTGGGTGGATGAGCACATGATTCCGCAGATGAAAGACCTGGTAACACGCTATAAACCCGAAGTGGTTTTTTCTGATGGAGAGTGGGACTATACCAGCGATAAGCTAAAGAGTGAGCAGTTCTTGGCCTGGCTTTACAATGAGTCGCCGGTGAAAGAAACGGTTGTGGCTAACGACAGATGGGGAAGCGAGACACGCAGCAAGCACGGTGATTACTACACCACCGAGTATGACTTAGTGCACAGTGAAGAAGGCATAGGCGAGGCAGGCTCTCACCCTTGGGAGGAAAGCAGAGGTATAGGCACCTCTTACGGCTATAACCGCTTCGAAACCACCGATCACTATTTCACTTCGAAGCAACTAGTAGATCTGCTCATCGACAAAGTGAGCAACGGTGGCAACCTGCTGCTTAACATAGGTCCAAAGGCGGACGGTATGATTCCAGTGATTATGCAGGAGCGCCTGCTGGATATAGGGGCATGGCTGAAGGTGAACGGCGATGCTATCTACGGTACCAGAGCGTGGGAAAAGCGGCCGCAGGACATGAAGGAGCAAGGTGTCTTTTACACTGCCAAAGGCAATGACCTGTATGTGATCTGCACGAAATGGCCCGAACAGCCTTTCATAGTAAAAGGTGTGAACGGAGCAGGAAAAGTAAGCATGCTAGGCACTAAGGCGCAAGTAAAATCTTCTGCCAAGAATGGAAGGCTTACTATCACACCTCCAATCCTGAACCCGGGTAATGTGCCGTGCGACTACGCATGGGTGTTTAAAGTAGAAAGAGTAAAATAACCAAAGGCTTTCCCTGTCTTCAGTGTTCACCGAAGGACTTGGGTGTGTCCCTAATAGCCTATATGAAGATGTTAAAGAGGGTAAGTTGTGTTGTTTCTATTGTGTTGTTGGGTATTCTGTCGGTTTTAAGCCTATCCTGTTCTAACTCCATGCAGGAAAATGAGCGGACAAACCTTTCAAATAGTAAAGCTGCCACAGTACCCCCAGAGGAAAACCGGTTTACAGTGGAAGTACTGGAAACGAAACTTTATGAGCCAATGGAGTTGGCGGTAAGACCCGATGGGAAAGTCCTATATATTGAGCGCAGAGGCGTATTGCGGCTTTACGAGCCAGCGAAGAAGGCTAGTCGTACTGTTGGGGAGCTAAATGTATTCAGCGGGAACGAAGATGGCTTATTAGGTCTGACATTGGATCCACAGTTTGCTAAAAATAACTGGATATACCTGTTTTACTCTCCAGCTGGCAAAGACCCTATACAGCGAGTGTCCCGTTTCGATTTTGTGAAAGACAGCTTACTTCTGTCCAGCGAAAAGATCTTGATGAGCTTTCCAGTACTTCGGCAATGCTGCCACTCAGGTGGGGCGCTGGAGTTTGGGCCTGACGGAAGTCTATACATTTCTGTTGGCGATAACACCGTTGCAAGTACTTCTGATGGCTATGCTCCTATAGACGAAAGGCCGGACAGGCTTATCAGTGATGCGCAAAAGTCGGCAGCAAACTCCAACGACCTTAGAGGCAAAATCCTGCGCATCAAACCAAACCTAGACGGCACCTACAGAATTCCTGATGGAAACCTTTTTCCGAAGGACGGCTCTAAAGGCCGACCAGAAGTTTATACCATGGGCAACCGCAACCCATTCAGAATTTCAATTGATCAGAAAACGGGTAACCTGTACTGGGGAGAAGTTGGACCTGATGCTGGAAAGGACGATAACACTCGGGGACCAAAGGGATACGATGAAGTGAATCGCGCTACGAAAGCAGGTAACTTTGGGTGGCCGTATTTTGTAGCAGATAACAAGCCCTATAGGTATTATAACTTTCAGGATAGTACCTCTGGCGAACTTTTTGACCCACAGGCTCCTATAAATAATTCACCTAATAACACTGGCCTGAGAGAGTTGCCTCCTGCTCAAAAGGCCCTGATCTATTACCCATATGATGCATCTTCGGAATTTCCTATTGTTGGAGAGGGGGGGCGAAACGCCATGGCTGGGCCAGTCTTTTATATGGACCTGTTCCCCTCTGATGCACGAACCTTTCCGGAATTTTACGAAGGTCGGCTGTTTATTTATGATTGGATGCGGGAATGGATTATGACGGCAAGGGTAGGAGAGGATTCTGTCGAGCTTGAAAGGTTCCTGCCTAACACTCATTTTGCCCACCCGATTGATATGCAGTTTGGTGCCGACGGAGCTTTGTATGTGCTGGAGTATGGAACTTACTGGCATGCAAACAATGATGACTCCAAGCTTATTCGAATACAGTATCACGCCAATAACCGAAAGCCTCTTGCTCGAGCATCAGCCGACAGAACAGAGGGTGCTGTACCATTCACCGTTAACTTTTCATCTGAAGGCACATTGGATTATGACGATGGCGACCAACTTACTTATGCCTGGTCTTTTGACGGAATCAAAATTCACTCAAAGGAAGCTTCTCCTACTTTTACCTTTACCAAACCAGGTGTTTATCAGGTAGCTTTAAAGGTAACGGATAAGGAAGGCTATACTGATGAAGCTAAGTTGGAAATAAGAGCTGGCAACGAACCTCCGAAAATTAGCATACAGACAGATAATAACCGCTCTTTCTACTGGAACAATCATTCTTTCAACTATGCTGTGAAAGTGGAAGACCGTGAGGACGGAAACATTACAGCTGGATCGCCACAGGGGAATGATGTAAAAGTGTTTTTCGATTACCTGCCCGAAGGCTATGATCTGGTGCAAACGGCCTTGGGGCAGGACTTGTCTGCTGTTAACGCCAACCTGAAAGGAAAGATGCTAATTAAAAATAGCGATTGCAAAGCCTGCCACTCTCTTATGAACAAATCTGTGGGGCCGAGCTACATGGATGTTGCTACACGACACAAAGGGAAAGACAGTAAAAAAGCATTGGCTTCTAAGATCATAAAAGGTGGCTATGGTAACTGGGGCGAAGTGCCTATGGCTGCTCATCCACAACTTTCGCAGGAAGAAGCCGAGGAGATGGTAAAATACATACTTGGCTTAGCCGATCCACAAACAGACCTGAAGCCGTTGCCTATGAAAGGGAAGGTAACAACCAATCAGCATAAAGGAAAAGAAGGTACTTATTTTCTTACGGCTAGTTATACTGACAAAGGGCATAACAGTATAGCTCCCATTACTACCCGTGAAGTAATTGCCTTGCGACACCCTCAGGTGGACCCTTCTACTTGTGATGCGAGCAAAGGCGTTATGATTCGGAAAGATATTGGGCGTGTCCGGTTCACAGAGAACGAGTCTTATATTGTCTTCAGAGGGGTAGATCTAACAGGTGTCAGCAGCCTCACAATCAAAACTGTTCCGTCTAAGGTTACGGCTACGCTTGAAGTTCAGACAAATTCTTTGGGTGGACAGACTATAAGCAGTGCAAAGCTATCTGCCAGTGAAAAGGAAAATAAATATACAATAGATGTCAAGCCTTCAGCATCAGTGCATGGCCTGTACTTTGTATTGAAGGTAGATAGCAAAGAAGAAATAGGCATCTGGAATACGCTGGACATCGAGCAGATTGAATTTAATCAGGAGAGGCAGAACCATAAAGTACAGTAAGAGTTAGTCCCTCTTTGGAATTAGTTTACCATACTATAAAATAGTCGTTATGAGAAAGTGTACTTTCTTGGCTTTCTGTTAGTTTCTACTCCACCGTAGTTAATGATACCTAAACTCATCATACGGCAAAAGAGGGGACAAACCAAAATTCCGTCATCGTCGGCTATAGGGGCCGTTGCTTTTCCCGCAGGTCTAAACTTATAAATCCATCCTATAAACTTCATCTTCCATGAAATCCAGACGAGACTTTTTCAAGAAGTCTGCGGCTGCATTTACCATTGTCCCGCGATTTGTGTTGGGGGGCAAAGGGTACGGCAAGAGCTGGTAAGGATATTGGGTGCGAGAAGCCAATGACCCGCACCATTGGCGAAGGCAAACGCGTGGTGGAGGCCGTACAGCAGCATGGGCGCATCTTCCGCCTGAATACCTGGTTTCGTTTCGGTTCGATGACATTTTTTACGGAATGGGCACCCCTGTAAAACCCATCAAAAAGCTGGTGGATAGCGGCCTGTTTGGTTGGCCTTTGAAAGTGACGGTAAGCCGCCACACAGGCTATGATTGGAAGTTCTATTGGGTGGGTAAAACTAACCTGGATCCTGTGCCAGTACCACAGGAGCTTGATTACAACATGTGGTTAGGACCAGCACCGTACCGGCCATATAATCCGCACCGGGTGCACGGTACATTCCGAGGGTACTGGGATTATGATGGAGGAGGCCTAGGCGATATGGGGCAGCACTACATGGATCCTGTTCAGTACTTCCTAGGTAAAGACAACACTAGTCCAATATCGGTGGAAATAGACGCGCCACAGCAGCATACCGACGCCGTAGGTACGTGGTGCAGAGTCGTGTACACCTACGAAGATGGCTGTCAGATTATTTTAGATGGAGAGGGTAAAGATGAACATGTACCTTTCATAGAAGGGCCCAACGGCAAGCTATACCCAGGCTTCCGCTCCGATATTGCTGACTTGCAGCGCAAACTGGCGGCTTTCCCCGATCCTGAGCCACAGGTGACAAACTTTGTGGAAGCCGTGAAGAATCGTACAAAGTTCGCCCTTAACGAGGAAAATGGCCATCGTTCCTGCACACTTGTTAATATGGGCCTTGCAGCCCTACGCCTGGGTCGTTCCCTGAAATTTGACCCAGTAAAGCAGGAGTTTATTAATGATGAAGGAGCTAATCGTCTGGTTTATCAGCCAATGCGTTCGGGCTGGACACTGGTATAGCTTCACCCTAAAATCAATTGCAAATATTCAAAAGAGGAACAGAACTCTGTTTTGCTATGATCATGAAAAGAACATCATTACTGCTCCTTGCTATGGCTGCGACAAGTTCAATGGCAATGGCGAAACGAGAAAACGACCAACGCACCCTAACTACCCGAGTTGCCGATCTGCTAGCCGAAATGCCAGCCCGCGACCAGCAGCACCTGGAAGCCAGTATGAGCGAAATGGCAGCTATGGGAAAAGAAGGCATTTTAGCAATGAAAAGTATGCTCTCTACACCAGGTAAGGGCGACGATTCTAAAATCGAATTTGCGCTGGACGGATTCTCTTATTATGTCATGCAGTCGGCAAGGGAGGACTGGAGAAAAATGAGTGTGGATGCCTACTGCGAATCTTTGGCTAAAGCAAGCAATCCAGAAAATAAAGCATTTCTTATACAGCAGCTTCAGAGGGTTGGAAACGAAGATGCTGTACCCTGTCTGCAAGGTTATCTGGGTGATGTACGCCTTTGTGCTCCTGCCGCCAATGCTCTAACCAGTATCAACTCAACAAATGGTGAAACAGCCTTGCTGCAGGCGTTGCAAAGTATAGAGGGCGACTGCCGTTTTTCGTTAGTAGAAGCTCTCGGAGATACCCGGCATGCTGCTGCTGTAGCCTCCCTGACACCTTTGGCAAGCAGTCAGGATGTTAAACTACGAAAGCTGTCTCTTTATGCCTTGGCCAATATTGCAGATCTTGCATCGGAGGATGTGTTAGCAAGAGCAGCACAAGAAGACGGCTATACCTACGACCATGACAATGCTACTGCCGCTTACATTTTATACGCCAGCCGTTTGGCTGAGGATGGAAAGCAACATCAGGCCGAGAAGATAGCAGAAACACTGTTGCATAATACTAGCTAGGAGAGCCAGGTGCATACCCGCACCGCCGCTTTAAAATTGCTTTCTGAGTTACAGGGTGAGAAAAGTGTTCCACTGCTTTTAAATGCATCTGGCGACAGTAATCCTGCTTATCGTGCTGCTGCACTAGGTTTTTCTTCTGCATTCATCACTCCCGCTACCACAGCTTTTTGGGTAAAGAAACAAAAAAGTCAGATGCCGAAGTGCGGGCAGACATCATTACTTTGCTTGGTGACAATAGAGCAGAAGAAGCCATGTCTGCCGTGAAAAAAGCGCTCAGGAATAAAAATGAGAAAGTAAGGTTGGCTGCCGTTGCCGCAGCTGGGAAAATAGGCCAGGAAGAAGTGCTGCCAGAACTGCTTCGTGTCATGCAAAAAGGAGATGAAAGAGATGCAGTTGCCGTAAAGAATGCTTTGCTGATAATGAAAGGCAATAGCATTATTGATCAGGTAGCTGAAGCTTTGCCTAAAATGCCTGCAGTGGCCCAAGCCGAACTTCTTTCTGTGATGGGTGCTCGCGCCGCACATAGCAGGATAAACAATGTACTTTCTTATGCTGATGATAAAGACCCGAGAATACGTATGGCTGCTCTGTCGGCTCTTGGGCAGATGGCTAGGAAAGAAGACCTTCCTCAGTTATATGTTTTGTTAGACAGAGTGTCACAGCCAGAGGAGCTTGAAGCAATGCAGAAAGCTATTATTGTAGCCGTAAAAGAGTATGAATCACAACAGCAACAAGCCCAGTTGGTGCTGCAGCAAATGGAGAAAGCTCCTGCTAATAAAAAGTCAGCCTATTTTAATGTTTTAGCAGGTATAGGTGGGCAGGAAGCATCAAATACCGTGGCTCAGGCATTCAGTAATGGCAACGAAGCAACTAGAATAGCTGCTGTAAATGCTCTGTCGCAATGGTTGGATGTGAGTGCAGCCAAAGCGCTTTATTGCATAGCAAAAGAACCAGCAAATGGTGCTTACTTAGATGAAGCACTGAGAGGGTACATCCGGACAGTAAGTACTTCCAAATACCCTGCAGATCAGAAAGTGCTGTTGCTGCGCGATGGAATGGAGGTGGCTCAAACGCCAGAGCAAAAGAAGCTGATACTGCGGGAAGTAGAGAAAAACAAAACATTTCCAGCTTTGGTTTTTGCTGGCAGATAGCTCGATGACCCAGCTTTGCAGCAAGAGGCTGCCCGAGCTGTTATGGGTATTGTGCTTGCGAATAATGTATTTCAGGGCAATGTGGTGCGGCAGCATCTGAATAAAACCTTGGGGGGGTTAACGGGACCAGATAGCGAATATTCGAAAGCATCAATTCGTAAGTTTTTGGACGAGATGCCAGAGGGCGAGGGCTTTGTCGCGCTTTTTAATGGCAAAGACCTGACAAGCTGGAAAGGTTTGGTGGCAAACCCGATAGAGCGTGCTAAAATGGATAAGAACACACTGGCGCAGAAGCAAAAGCAGGCTGATGAACAGATGCGCCAAAGCTGGGTAGTAGAAAAGGGGAACTCATTTTTACAGGCAAAGGCGATAACATCGCCACTGTGAAAAACTATGGCGACTTTGAAATGTTTGTCGACTGGAAAATTTTCGACGGTGGCCATAAGGAAGGTGATGCTGGTATCTACCTGCGAGGAACGCCACAGGTACAGATTTGGGATACTTCCCGCGTGAATGTGGGTGCACAGGTCGGTTCTGGTGGTTTGTATAATAACCAGGTACATGAAAGTTAACCGCTTAAGGTGGCCGATAACGCGCTAGGTGAGTGGAACAACTTCAGAATTCTGATGCAGGGCGACCGTGTAACAGTATACCTGAACGGTGAGCTGGTAACGGAAAATGTAATTCTGGAGAACTACTGGGACAGAAAGCTTCCTATATTCCCTGAAGAGCAACTGGAGTTACAGGCGCACGGCTCTCGGGTAGCGTATCGTGTTATTTACATACGCGAGATACCACGGCCTAAGCCTTTTGAACTTAGTGCCGCTGAGAAGAAGGAAGGGTTTAAAGTGTTATCTAATGGATCTAACATGCACAACTGGCAAGGAAACACGACAGACTATGTTGTCGAGAACGGAGAGCTGGTGGTTCGGGAGCCTAAGTTTGGCAGCGGAGGTAATCTGTTCACGAAAGATGAGTTCAGTGACTTTGTCTTCCGTTTTGAATTCAAACTAACACCTGGAGCAAACAATGGCTTGGGTATCCGTACGCCGCTGGAGGGAGATGCTGCCTACGAAGGTATGGAACTGCAAATCTTAGATAATGACGCCGACATTTATAAAGACCTGAAAGAATACTAATACCACGGTTCTGTGTATGGTGTCATTCCAGCCAGGCGTGGTTATTTAAAGCCAGTGGGGGAGTGGAACTACAAAGAAGTGATGGTAAAGGGTAACAAAATAAAAGTGGTTTTAAACGGAACCACCATTTTGGACGGAGACATAGCACAAGCTAGCAAGAATGGTACTCTGGACGGTAATGAGCATCCGGGCCTGAAACGTGCCAAAGGGCACATCGGATTCTTAGGACACGGCTCTACTGTCTGGTTTCGCAATATTCGGGTGAAAGACTTGAGCAAAAAATAAGGTTCAACTCAAAGAAAACTAAAGTACCCTGTTAGCCATATTAGAAAGGTTAGCAGGGGTACTTTAGTTTTGCAAGATGAAAAAACTGGCAGTATATTTTAAGCTTCTGCTCTCAAGTACTCTTTTTGGTAGCCTTGCGGAGTTGTGCCCACAATCTGTTTGAAATTTTTATGGAAGCAGCTAAAGTTATTGAAACCACTTTCAAAGCAGAGTTGCTTAATGCTCATTTTATTGTCTATGATAAGTTTACAGGCAAAGCCTATTCGTATCTCTGTAAGAAATTGGGAGTATGTTTTGCCTGTTCTTTCTTTAAAGTAGCGGCAAAATGAGTTTGGAGTCATGCCAGCTATTTCAGCTATTTCATCCAACTGAATCTTTCTTTGAAAACAGGAAAGGGTATGTTCATAAATGGCATTAATGCGTTCGTTCTCGGTGTCTGAAAGTTCGGCCTGAAAACCTATAGAAGAGAGCAGCGTGAGATCTGTTTCTTCAGCTATAACCACTAAGCATTTCATCAAGATAATCATTCGATGTGCACCTGTTGCCTGGTATGCTTTCCCCATCAATTTGCTTACTGTCTTTGCGGCCCTGCCATTTATCAGAATACCTCTTTTGGCTTTGTCTAGCAGCGCTTTTACTTGTTTGTTTTCAGGTAGATTAAGGAACCTGTCCCCCCAAAAATTCTCAGTAAAATGAATGGTGGTTGTATAAGCTACTGTGTTATTGACATCATATAAGTATTTGTCGTCAAACCTCCAGTAGTGGGGCAGATTTGCGCCTACTAATACAACGTCGTCAGGACCGAAACGCATAATGCTATCTCCTACGAACTGCATGCCACTTCCTTTATGGAAATGGATGAGTTCTACTTCAGGGTGGAAATGCCATCTGTTGTTCATGTACGGGATCATATTCTGGCGTACACTGAAGGAATTAGTTGGTCCGGTTGCAACTTTAAGTAAATGTGGTTTCATAGGTGAATTTTAGAATAAGTGTGTGGTATAGGGTAAAAAAAGAACAATGGGGGTGTTGTTGAGTGATCACTTTCCTAAAGTAGGATTTTTTTTAATTATTATCAACTTATTAATCAGTTAATTATAAATGAGTGATTCTTGTACAAGTAATGTTAAGATGTAGTTGGCGGTTTGGGCTCGGACAGCTATCAAAGCCATTTGAGAAATAAGGCGCCTTTCTCACCGACAGTTGGGAGTTCTGTCTGAGGTGAGGGTACAGAAGGGCCTTTCTGTAGATGACTCTAAGAAAAGCCGGTCGAGCAATAGAAACTAGATGAGCTTTTCTACGCTAGGCTCACCGGTCGCTTCCAAACATAGGCAACACAAAGATTTTATCTCATGCAGAAGGCTGCGCAGATGCTGTGGGGATTATAAGCGGGTATCAGAACGCCTTTGGAGGAATGGCAAGAGCTACAAGCTTATCTTTTCCTGTTGAATATTAGCCTTATATTTTTATATTAGTACAAATGTACAGGTGCTATCTATTCAACATTCTGCATGAAAAACACTGCTTTCTCATTCCTCAAAAGTAAACATAGGACATTCTTGTTAGCTGCCTTGCTTCCTGGTCTGCTTCTTCCAGGGTGCAAAGAGTCTGTTCCCACTGATACAAGAATCACAGAAATGCCTCCGGAGGTGACTGCTCAGATGGCTACTTCAATTGAGGCCCTTGTTAAACCTGAGCTGGCGGAAGGGCTGAGCTTTCGCTTATGGGGCGTAGACTCTTTGGTAGCAGATCCTATCTCTATTGATATAGACGACCATGGCAGGCTATACTATACCAGAACCAACAGGCAGAAAAATTCAGAGTTTGATATCAGGGCGCACCAGGATTGGGAAGTAGGATCAATTCAGCTGCAAACGGTAGAGGATAAACGAGCTTTCTTACGCAAAGTGCTGTCGCCGGAGAACAGCGAGAAGAACAAATGGCTGAAAGACCTAAACAATGATGGTTCGCACGACTGGCGGGATATGACCATAGAGAAAGAGCATGTGTATCGCTTGGAGGATACTTCCGGAGATGGTGTTGCTGATAAATCTCAGCTGGTAGTAGAGGACTTTAATGACGAAGTAACTGATGTTGCTGGAGCCATATTAGCGCATGGCGAAGATATTTTTGTGGGTGTGGCTCCTGATTTGTGGCGCATGCAGGACAGCAACGGGGATGGCATTGCAGATGAAAAGACTTCTCTTTCTCATGGATATGGCATACATCTCGGTTTTAGTGGCCACGGTATGTCTGGCCTGGAGATGGGGCCAGATGGAAAAATTTACTGGGGTATTGGCGACATAGGTTTTAACGGCAAAGGCTTGGATGGGCAGAAGTGGGAGTATCCTAACAGTGGTGTTATAGCCCGCTGCAACCCTGATGGCAGCGATTTTGAGATTTTTGCAGGAGGCCTTCGCAACACCCACGAGTTTGTTTTTGATGAATACGGCAACCTTATAAGCGAGGACAACGACGGCGACCACCCTGGCGAGAATGAACGTCTGGTTTATATTGTAAACGGCTCCGATACAGGCTGGCGCATTAACTGGCAGTTTGGTAAATACCGTGACCCGGATAACAACACCTACAAAGTGTGGATGGATGAAAAAATGTATAAACCACGCTTTGAGGGACAGGCGGCTTATATCACTCCAGCCATTGCCAACTATGTGAGCGGACCAACAGGGATGCTATATAATCCCGGCACTGCATTAAGTCCAAAGTATAAAAACACCTTTTTTATAGTTGAGTTTGTGGGAAGCCCTGCACAGTCAGGTATACATGCTTTCAAGCTTAAGCAAAAAGGTGCTGGCTTTGAGCTGGGAGAAAGTAACAAAATCATGAGCGGCGTATTGGCTACTGGTATCGACTTTGGCCCAGATGGCGCCATGTATGTAGCCGACTGGGTAGACGGGTGGGGCACCAAGGACCATGGACGCATCTGGAAGCTAGATGACAAAGAAGGAGCAGCATGGCCAGAGCGCCAGTTAACTCAGAAGCTTTTAGCGGAAGATTTTACCAAACGCAAAGATAATGAGTTAGGTGAGTTGTTGAAAAACGAAGACATGCGTGTGCGTCAGAAGGCGCAGTTTGAATTAGCCAAACGTGGGGCGAATGGGGCCAAGGTGTTTCAGTATAGCATTACCCAAAAAGACCATCAGTTAGCCCGGGTGCATGGCATCTGGGGCATCAGCCAGCTGGCCCGCCAGGATGAGAAGTATGCAAAGCTGTTGTTCCCTTTACTAAAAGACCAGGACCCTGAGATTAGAGCACAAGCTGCCAAATGGTTAGGCGACGTGCGCTATAAAGAGGCTGGTGCAGCTCTTATACCACTACTGAAGGATTCCAACAGCCGTGCCCGTTTCTTTGCTGCGGAAGCGCTCGGGCGTATAGCTTATGAGCCAGCAGTTAATCCAATAATTGAGCTGCTGAAAGCGAACAACGACGAAGATGTTTACATTCGTCATGCCGGTAGCCTGGCCCTTGCCCGTATAGGAAAAGCTGAACCGATAGTAGCACTGGCAAATCATTCGTCACGCGCCCTACGCATTGCGGCTGTAGTAGCACTCCGCCGTATGCAGCATCCTGGTGTTGCCAACTTCCTGAAAGATCAGGATGAGTATGTAGTAACAGAAGCGGCAAGGGCTATAAATGACGACCTTTCCATCAAACAGGCACTTCCTGCTTTAGGAAACGTGTTGCAGAATCCCCGCTTGACAGATGAGGCTCTTGTCAGACGCGCAATAAATGCCAACCTGCGCGTTGGTACGCCGCAGGCCATGCAAAACCTTATTGACTACGCTCAACGAGAAAGTGCGCCAGTGGCTATGAGAGCAGAAGCAATGGATGCTCTAAGTACCTGGGCAAGTCCTTCTGTGCTAGACCGTGTTGATGGCCGCTACAGAGGCGTAATCAAACGTGAGCCTGCATTGGTGAAGAGTAAGGCTGCTGATGCGCTAGTAACAATTTCGACACATAAAGAAGCACCCTTAAGATTAAGTGCAGTTAAGGCTTTGGGTAAACTAGAGATCAGTCAGGCAGCCCCTCAGCTGTTTTCACGCTTGAAAAATGATAAGCAGCCAGAAGTGCGTGTGGCGGCGTTAAAATCGCTTGCAGCACTTAAAGGCCCAGCAGTAGGAGAAGCCATTGAACAGGCGCTTGCTGACCAGGAGAAAAGTGTTCGTGTGGAAGGATTGAATATGCTGGCAGATATGGATATATCAAAAGAATTGATGGTGTCCTTGCTTTCTGATGTAATCAACAAGCGAACAGCGGAAGAAAAACAAGCAGCACTCCTGACGCTCGGAACATTACCGCTACAGTACTCTCAACCAGTATTTGAGCAACTATTAACTAAGTTGGAGAAGGGAAAACTGCCATCCGAAGTTCACCTGGAATTGGCAGAGGCAATCGACAGTACAAAATCTCCGCAATTGATAGCCAGGTATAAGGAAGTAAGTGCCAGTCAGTCGCCAGATGCGCTAGCAGCTTCATTTGAAGGAAGTTTATTTGGAGGCGATGCTGAAAGAGGCCGCAGGATCTTCTTTAGCCATCAGACAGCTCAGTGTATACGCTGCCATTCCTATGATGACATGGGCGGCAATGCAGGTCCTCGTTTGAATGGTATCTCCAAAAAACTTACTCGTCCGCAATTGCTGGAGGCTTTGGTGAACCCTAGTGCACGTTTAGCACCAGGCTATGGTGTAGTAACGGTTGAGCTTAAAAACGGACAGTCGGTAAGCGGAATTTTGCAAGGAGAGAAGGAGAACAGCTTGCTTGTCAGAGTAGGCGGACAACCAGATACCTTAATTCGCAAAAGTGATATTGCGAAGCGTGTTAATGCGGCTTCCAGTATGCCTAGCATGCAGCATCTGCTCTCAAAAAGAGAGATAAGGGATGTGGTAAGCTTCCTGGCTACTCTGGAAGAGGACCATATCTAAGTCAAAAGGCTAGAAAGGCAGAAAGTTGAGAGGTTTAGAATACTTTTACCTTAACTTTCTGCCTTTCTAATTTATTGATTTCTTAACTACAAATACTGTTCGATATCGCCGGCGCCTTCGCGTAGCACCTCAAAAGTATTGTTGGTGGCATCCACTACAGTTGAGGCTATGTTGTTCCCATATCCTCCGTCCACTACAGCATCTACCAGGTTTCTATACTTCTCAAAGATCAACTCCGGATCGGTGCTGTACTCAATCACCTGGTCGTCGTCGTGAATGGAAGTGGAGATGATAGGGTTTCCCAGTTCCTTCACCAGCTGTAGCGCAATGTTGTTGTCGGGCACACGAATGCCTACTGTTTTCTTTTTGGCGCTGGCATACTTTGGTGTGTTGCTTGTGGCATTTAGTATAAAGGTAAAAGGGCCCGGAAGCGCCTTCTTCATTACCTTATATGTAGGCGTGTCTATCTTAGCGTAGTCTGAGATGTGGGTAAGGTCAGAGCAGATGAAAGACAAGTTTACCTTGTCGGGCTTCACACCTTTTATCTGACAGACACGCTCTATGGCACGGGCATTATGGATATCGCAGCCAAGGCCATAGATAGTATCTGTTGGATAAATAATCACCCCTCCATTACGTAGGATGTCCGCTACTTCGCGTACTTTGCGTTCCTGAGGGTTATCGGGGTGTATCTGTATAAAGGCTGCGTTACTCATAGTTTTAGATATCTGTTAGGTGTTCAAAAATAGAAATACTCTTTTGCCAGCATAAGCGTTGCAAATCTATACTTGCACCTAGCCATTGAACTCGCTACGGAGCAGGCTGTATATCTCCAAGTCGTGGAAATGTCCGTTCAGGATTTCCCCGTGGCGTTGCACACCTTCCAAAGTAAATCCGAGCTTCTTGGGTATATTGCTGCTGCGATCGTTGCCTACACCTACCCTTATCTCTACACGGTTCATGCGCAGCTTTTCAAATGCATAGCTTAACAAAGTTTGGCAGGAGCGACGCATAATGCCCTTCCCTTGCATACCTTCAGCCAACCAATAGCCAATTTCTACTTTCTTGTTTAGCTTGTCAATGCCTTTGTAACCGATAAGCCCGCAGACTTCCTGCTCATGCACAATCACAAATACCATATCAGAAGTGTTTGTTGGTGCTGTCACATACTTTAGGTAGGCTTCGGTGTCGGCTACATCCTGGCTGTAATCTATGAAAGGCAGCCAGCGGCGGAGGTAAGGCCGGTCACGGTCGATGATGTAGTAGAGGGCTGCGGCATCAGCGGGAGTAGCCCGGCGCAGGTACAAATCAGTAGCAACGGGCAACTGCAGCAAAGGGGCAGTGGTTTTCATAGTTTTATTATTTGCATCGTATATGTAGACAAGATAGAGAACTTACTGCAAAAAAACGCAATCCTATCTCTGTTCAAACAAAGAGTAAAAGCAGTAGCTGGTAATATTGCAGCGGAGGCTCCTGATAAGACTAAACAGTACAGCTATGAAAAGAATCACACTACTTACCCTCCTGCTAATTTCTTACTTTACTGCTGCTGCGCAGGATCAACCTAACCTTACCGTAGGAGCAAAGGCAGGGATAAACCTCTACAGCATCAGCAGCGATGCACTTGTGGAAGATGATGATGTAGGTTTAAGCTATGAGTTTGGCATTTATGGGCGAATCGGCGATCGTTTGTTCGTGCAGCCGGAGCTGCACTTTGTAAGCCACAAAACACATTTGATCACCTTAACACAGCCAACCCCTGGTGAACGGGATGCTATTACGGTACGCTACCTGCGGCTACCAGTGTTACTAGGGTATCGCACCGATTATGATGGCAGGTTGGCCTCAAGAGTACGCTTTATGGCAGGGCCTTCCATCTCGTATGCCGTATCTGTGGCAGACAATAACCTAAACATACAGCGTAACGATATTCATAATGCCCAATTTGCCCTTAACGGCGGAGTTGGTTTCGAACTTTGGATATTGCACCTGGACCTCATGTACAATCACTACCTTACTTCATTTTTTAATGATGGACGATCGGAGGGAAAAGGACGCGCTTTTTCTATAACGGCAGGGCTTGGTTTCTAACTTGATATACTGTAGCACATGCAGCAAAGTACTGTAATACTTGTACCTGGCCTCGGTGATTCAGGGCCGCAGCACTGGCAAACCCTATGGCAGCAACATCATCCTTCTTTCGAGCGGGTAAAGCAGGAGGATTGGGACACACCTAACTGTGATGACTGGGTTGAGGTGCTGCAGGATGCGGTGCAACAGTATAAACCCAATCAGGTGGTGCTGGTGGCACACAGTTTGGCTTGTATAGCTGTTACCTTTTGGGCACAGAAATATAAAACCAGCATTAAAGGGGCTTTACTGGTGGCGCCTGCTGACACCGAAGCTGCTTCTTTTCCAAAAGGAGTTACTGGCTTTGCACCCATACCCATGGAGAAGCTACCTTTTAAGAGCGTTTTGGTGAGCAGCAGCAACGATAGTTATATCTCTGCCAAACGGGCGCAGCAACTGGCTAGGGCATGGGGTAGCCAGTACGTTAATCTGGGTTTGGCAGGGCATATTAACAGTACCTCTGGTTACGGCCGATGGGACGAAGGGCTGGAGTTGCTAAGGAGCCTCTGCGGTACCACACGCCTCTGATGCTTTATAACAAATGAATAGGGAGGGAAGAAGAAACTCCTAGTTAATCTGCTTCCTGAAACCTCCTTTGCCATTGCCCCGGCCGCCCTTGTTTTTGCTTCCGAAGCCTTTGGTGCGGGTGGTGCCGGTGTCTTTGCTGGCAACGCTTTTCAGTTGTTCTATTTCTTCAGGTATCAATTCGCGCCACTCACCGGGTTGCAAGTTACCTAATGTAAGAGGGCCGATGCTTGGGCGTATCAGGCGTAGTGTCGGGTAGCCTACAGCGGCAGTCATGCGGCGAACCTGGCGGTTCATGCCTTGTGATATCTTAATTTCTAACCAGGAAGTTGGGATGTGTTTGCGGTAGCGTATGGGTTTAGTGCGCTCCCATACTTGCGGCTCTTTTTCCAGCAGCTGTACTTTGGCTGGGGTAGTTTTGCTGCCCTTGATCTGTACGCCTAGTCTCAGCCTTGTCAGCGCTTCGTCTGCGGGAATGTCGTCTACCTGTACCCAATAAGTCTTTTCTACCTTAAACTTAGGGTCGGACAAGCGGTGCTGCAGCTGTTTGTCATCTGTCAAAAGCACAAGGCCTTCGCTATCGTAGTCGAGGCGACCAACAGGATAGATGCCAGGTACGGGCACATAATCTTTTAATGTGGCACGGCCTTCCTCATCCGTGAACTGAGTTAATACTTCGAAAGGCTTATTTACTATAATGTATCTCAAAGGATGTGTGTTTAAATTTAATCTTGATCTGGTCGGTTGTTAGACTGCCATTCCTCAAACTCTGGCTTCAGGAGCGAGAACAGGAGGGTGTCCTGCATCTGGCCGCTTATCTGGTAACGGTTACGCACCAGGCCCTCTTGCTTAAAGCTGAAATGCTGTACTAGCTGCAGCGAGGGTGTGTTGCCGGGGGCCACAAAAGCTTCTACCCGGTACAGGTCCATCTGGCTGAATCCAAAGGTAAGTATACTTTCCAGCGCTTCCTGCATTAGCCCTTTGTTTTTATACTTTTCATCCGTCATGGCATAGCCTATCTCTGCCCGCCGATGACTTGGCACCCAGGTATGAAAGTCGCAGTGGCCAATAACCTGGTGCGTGTCCCGGTCGAGCAACTGAAAGCCTTTATAGTCGGTGTAATAGGTTGTGATGCCTTTCGTATACCGTTCCTCCATTTCCTCAAAGTCCTGTTCTGTTTTCAGGTGCAGGTAATCCATTATCTCCTGCTTTGTCTTCTTTAGGAACAGTTGGTTAAAAATAGTAGGCGATAGTTCACGGAGTAAGAGCCGTTTAGTAGATAGTATGATAGGGGAGGCATTAAACATAGTACAGCGTATAAAACCGATCTATGGATTATACTTCTGTAGCTGTGTCATGTTGCCTTGTCAGGCTAAAGCCACGAACAAGTATAAAGTTGAGGTTGTCGCCCTTTCACTAATACATGTTAGAAGTTAATAGCTGCCGTTATACTTGCGCACAAACCATTCGATGCACACCAAGCCAAGCAGCAGGAAGAAGAGCCATTTCAGGTCTACCACATCGCTTAACTCTTCCTGGCTGTAGATAACGTTTTTGTGTTCGGCCTGCAGAATGTCCTGTTCCAGTTGTTGTACCTCTTGTGGATAGTATAGCCTGGAGCTGCTGTTGCTGGCTAGCTGGTAGAGCAGGTTATGATCGGCTACTGCATTAAGGGCCTCCAGCTGTAACTCTTCTACTATAAACTCGCCTTCATCTTTCTGCCGTTGGCCATTTATACTTGCTGTCGCGGAGTAAGTGTAGCGACCACCGGGAAGTGTGCCAATGTTTACACCGCTCTGGTTCTCGCCATTAGCAAAGGGGAAGGTTCTGGCCTGCTCGTCTTCGCCGGTTACAGTTAAGGTGATGTTCTGGCCATAGATGGGCTCCAACGCTTCATTATAGGCCTCAGCATTAAAGCGGATTTCGTCTGTGCTGGTGTACTCGGTCTGCACCGGGTAAACGTTCAGGCGCTTCTTGTTTCGAGGGGCGCTTAGTAGCTGCACCATGTTTGTGATGAGCTGGTTATATACCTGCGGTTGCTCGTGATTAGCAGCCTCCTGAAGGCGCCACTGCCAGGTGCCAGATGCTAGTAACACAGCATTTCGTTTGTCGCCCGAGGTTTGCACTGCCAGTAGTGGCTTATTGGTACGTACGCGGCCAACCTGCTGGTAAAGCACTACCTCTGTGTTAGGGGCTAAGCTAATCTCGCCGAAAGGTACACGAGCCGGAGGATATTCCTGTAGCCGCTCTGTAGCATTCTCTGGCAGCTGAAAATTGCTAAAGCTGGAGTTTGGCACTGCCGTTACCTCATCTGTCTGTCCGGTGGTTCTTAAATTCACACCAACATTCAGACGGTTGAAATTAGCCAAGTCGCTCTGCGGGCCAAGAATGTAAAGGGCAGGCAGGTTTTTCTGGCGCACCAGGTTCAGGGCAGGCTCAGCTCCGGCCATTCGTCCCGGTAGCTGGTGTAGCACCGCCACATCGTAATCCTGCTGCTGCAGTTCGTTAAGCGAAGGTATAAACAGTGTAGTCTCGTAATTCTCGTTGGACTCAATGGCCGTTCGGATAGCTTTTATATCAGGGTGAGGGGCGGCGGCGGCGATAAGAACTTTAATTTTACCCTTCACCACATCGATGTACGCGTGCTTAGTGTTGTTGAGTGTGGTAAACTCGCCCTGAAGCGGCTCTACCTGTACCACGTAATGTCTTTTGCCCAGCCCATTGGCCAGCACCTGGAAAGGTACCTGTTGTATAGGTTGGTTTTCGCGGAGCAGCACCTTTTTAGAGGCTATGGTTCTGCCATTCTCCTGTAGTATAACGTTGGCAGTTCTTCCGCCAAAGCCCTCATGCTGCAGCTCTACTTCCAATGGGAAGCGGTTGCCGCTATAGTTTACTTTGTTGTACCGCAGTGACGTTACCACTACATCCCTTTTAGGAACAGTATCGCCGACAGCCACAGGGTATAAAGCAAAGCCGTAGTTGGCGTAGGTAGGCGACATTCCCTGGTTTACGATTCCGTCTGAAAGTAACACCACACCTGCCAGGTTTTGTTCTGCATAGCTATCCTGTACCTGCTGTAGCATCTGGCTCAGGTTTGTAGTCTCAGAGCCATACCTTACTTCGCTTATACTTTGTACTTGCTGTTCCTGGCTTAGTGTCTGTACTGCCGTAGCGTATCCTTGTTCCTCCAGTCGCTCACGTACCTGCTGTAACCGCTCTTGTACTGTCCGTAGCTCAACCGAATCGGAAAACAGCTCCATCGACTGCGAGTTGTCTATAGCAAAAACAATAGTAGGCGGCACAGTAGTGTTGGATACGTACCTTACAAGCGGCTCCATCAGCAGGAAAGACAGTATACTTACTACGACAAACCGCAGTGCTGCCAGCGCATAATTAATAGGCTTTGGCCAGGGGGCCTTTTTACTGTATAATAGCCAAGCGTATAATGCACCTGCGGCCAGACATGCAAGTATAAGCCAGGGTGAGGCCGAAGTTATAAGGCGGAAGCTGTTCAATGCTATATATAATTTGAATTATGTATGCCGTATTATGAATGCTTGTACGGTTGATCTTTAAAAGCTACTTGCCCAAACTTAATTTTTGTGTCAAGTATATCGATACACCTGAAATTACCAATTGCTCTAACTTCATTCTCAGAGGTTCTCAAGGTAAGCAGTTCGGTGCCAAACCAGTTGTTAAGCATCCTGGTATACTTTTTCCCAGATTCCAGCACTGTCATGTTATCCTCTGTTGACTTTATGCGCATACCATTTAGTTGCAGTAGTTCCACAGCCCACTTTGCAACGTAAGCCGGATCATTTACCTCCGAGATGATAAGCTCATGCTTGCGTGAAGAATAGGCAAAAGCAGCGGCATTAAATAAAGGCAGCAGAATATAAAGAACTGCAACAGAGCTAAAATATTCTGGCAGTGACTCTCCTTTGTTCACAATCAGGTAGAAGCCGGCCACCATTACGGTAAACAGGCTTAGCATCAAGGCAAAGTACGCCAGAAAATTTTTGAGCTGAGGTTTGTAAGATAGAGATGCTGTTTTCATAGTTGGTTTAGGTGAAGAGTATTAGCTATTGCCAGTACTAAATATAAAAGAAAAAGGCCAATACAGCTAACATAAGTGCAGCGGCATTGGCCTTTTGAAAGTATAAATCAGGAATGGCGAGTTACAAAGTACAGTAAAAGCTCATCCTTGGATTTAGATTATTAAGTAAGCATGCCGCCATCTACCTGCAGCACCTGGCCGGAGATGTAGGCAGAATCGTCAGATGCCAGGAACACGGCTGCTTTGGCTACATCCTCTGGAGTACCTCCGCGCTTCAACGGAATAGCCTTGCGCCATTCGTCTACCACCTTCTGGTCCAATTCGCCCGTCATTTCTGTTTCGATAAAGCCAGGGGCAATAGCGTTGCAACGGATATTACGTGAGCCCAGCTCCAGCGCTACAGACTTAGTAAAGCCAATGATACCAGCTTTAGAAGCCGCATAATTAGCCTGGCCTGCATTGCCTTTTATACCCACAACAGAGGTAATGTTGATAACAGAGCCGCTTTTTGCGCGCATCATATGTTTCGTAGCGGCCTTGGTTACTGCAAACACAGACTTCAGGTTCACGTTCATCACGGCATCCCACTGCTCTTCGTTCATACGCATCAGCAGTCCGTCTCGCGTGATTCCGGCATTGTTCACCACAACGTCGATTTTGCCAAACTCTTTTACCACGTCCTCTACCAGTTGCTCAGCCTGTACATAGTCAGAGGCGTCGGAGCGATAGCCTTTTACTTTGCCACCGTCAGCTGCTAGCTCCTGCTCCAGTTGCTGTCCTTTTTCTACACTTGAGAGGTAGGTAAACGCTACCTGTGCACCCATCTGCACAAATTGTTGTGCTATGGCGCGGCCTATTCCTTTTGATGCTCCGGTTACCAGAGCTACTTTTCCTTCTAATGCTTTCATAAGAGCCAAAGTTAAAAAAGATTTCTGTAATCGGAAGGGAGGTACGGGGCGCGAACCAAAGCTCTGGGTAAAGCTGCTGTTTTGTAAGCTATTGTGCCAAGTATAGTAAAGGTAAAATAGAAGCAAAAAGCATGATATAAGCTGTGCTGATGCTATGTGTTATCTTATGTTATTTATTGCAACATATTTATAATCTGATTATTGTGGAGGAATTGACTTTTATTTTTATAGGTTAAAGTCTATTTTCGTGGCGAATTCTAACCAAAGGTACATTAAAACTCATGTTGAAACGCAGTAAAGGACTTGCCATCCTGATCGCGTTGTCGTTGTTTATTTGCATTACGGCTGCGCAAACTTTGGACTTTTCCCCAGCTGACCTGTTCGGTGCTAAAAGAGCAGAAGCGGCTCCTTCCGCGGGATTTTTAAAAGATGTAGAAGGTAAAAAAGGCCCCGCACCCGTTGTCTACGGCATCGCCACCGATTCGATGGAAATTGTAGAAGGAGTGGTAGAGCGTGGCGAGGTGCTCTCGCAGATACTTGCGCAGTACAACATAGATCCCACCACTGTTTACAACCTGGCTCAGAAAGCCAAAGAAATTTATAATGTGCGTCGCATAGCTGCAGGCCGAAACTACATGATCCTGCACAACCGGGACTCTGCGCAAACCGCCCGATATTTTATTTATGAGCCTAACCAGGTAGAGTACGTTATCTACGACCTGCGCGACAGCCTGGCTGTTACCCTAAACAAGCGCAAAGTGGAGGTAATTGAGCGAACTATCGCCGGTGAAATCAACAGCTCGCTGTATGTAAGTATGGTAGAGGCTGGAGGGTCCCCACAATTGGTAAACAGCTTTGCCGACATTTTTGCCTGGCGCCTCGACCTAAACCGTTTGCAGCCTGGCGATAGCTTTAAGCTAATTTATGAAGAGAAGGTGGTGAATGGAGCAACAATAGGCTTTGGTGAGCTGAAGTCAGCTGTTTTTGAGCATGAAGGCGAGGAGATCTATGCCATCGGCTTCGATGAAGGCAGCGGCTTGAACTACTACGACCAAAAAGGGCAGAGCCTGAAAAGAGCTTTCCTGAAAGAGCCGCTGGAGTATACACGTATCAGTTCCCGCTTCTCTAAGCGCCGCTTCCATCCGGTGCAGAAGCGCTATAAAGCTCACCTGGGTACCGACTTTGCCGCGCCACGAGGCACTCCTATCCGAACTGTTGGCGATGGTGTAGTTGTGGCCGCCCATTATACCAGCGGCAACGGCTACTTTGTAAAGGTTCGTCACAACGACACCTATACTACACAGTACCTGCACATGTCTAAATTTGCGAAGGGAATTCGTAAAGGGGCACGTGTAAAGATGGGACAAACTATCGGCTATGTTGGTAGCACTGGCTTGGCTACGGGCCCGCACCTTTGCTACCGCTTCTGGAAGAACGGTCGCCAGGTAGATGCTCTCGGTGTAAAGCTGCCAGCAGCTAACCCTATCAGCAAAAAGAACAGAGGCAAGTTTGACATGGTGAAAGAGGAAACCATGCAACGTATGCAGGCTATTGATATCAAGAGTGTGAAACAGGAACTGTTAGCTTCCGGCAAAGACAAAAAACCAACAGATGCATAGAACTATACTTTGAGTGAACATTTGATTATATAAAGCAAGAGGCGCTGTTTTCAGCGTCTTTTGTTGTTTTAAGCAGGGTGGTAGGGCAGAGAGAGCAAAGTTATACTTATGACTCCTCATCTTTTGTGGGGGAGCAAGCTGTAATTTCAAAGCCTTAGTTAACCTGATTCCTGACCAAGAAACCCATAGCTATACTAGTGCTGCTTCCTTATACAGTTACTGTGTATCAGTTGAAGTGGCTAGGCGCTCATATAAACAAAAGAGACGCAGGAATGCGTCTCTTTTTACTGTATAATTTAATCAAGCTTAATCTCCCAGGTTCTTACTCGCAATACTTTTTGAGGTACTGCTCTGCCTCTTTTATGCCTAGCTGCTTAGCTTTAGTCCAGTCGGCACAGGCGTTAGTTTTCTCGCCGATATTGTAGCGTGATGCTCCTCGGTTGTAATAAGCTTCAGCATATTTTCCGTCCAGCTGAATAGCTTTGGAGTAATCGGTGATGGCGCCTCTATAGTCCCGCAGGGCGTATCGAACTAATCCACGGTTATTGTAGGCCCTGGCATCTTTGGGTTCCAACTCAATGCCTTTGTTGAAGTCTTGCAGTGCCATGCGGTAGTCGCGGAGGTTGTACTGCGAGAGTGCACGGCTCAGGTAAGCCTCTGTATACTTTGGGTCAGCAGCAATGGCTTTGGTGAAATCTTCAATGGCTCCCCTATAATCGCGAAGCCTGTCTTTAGCCACACCGCGGTTGGTAAGGGTAGGAGCGTGCTTTGGCTCTACCTGCAATACCCGGTCATATTCCTTTATGGCTTCCGTATACTTGCCAGCTTTAAACTTTTCATTTCCACGCACAAAGAAGTCCTTTACCGACTGCTGTGCCGATACATTTAGTGATACCAGGAAAAAGAAGATGAGAAGTAAATTTTTAGGCATACGAACTTTTGTTATACTTTCGGGACCCAAAAGTACGGTAGTCAACCGCAGTCTCAAAACCATTCCGGTGTTTTCAGTGCAAATATGCCTTTTTATTCAATCGGTTTCCATTTAATGTCCTAATTCACTGAAGCTTTAAAGGTGGTTTTGCAGAGTTGGGATTATCGTTTAATTTTGTCTGTCAACTATAATAAAGAAACTATGGCATCAAAATATGATTTAGTAGTGCTAGGTAGTGGCCCGGGTGGCTATGTTGCCGCAATTCGTGCCTCGCAGCTAGGTATGAAAGTAGGTGTGATCGAGCGTGAGTCGCTTGGTGGCATCTGTCTTAACTGGGGCTGTATCCCTACAAAGGCATTGCTGAAAAGCGCAAGTGTATTTGAGTACATCAACCACGCTGCTGACTATGGCATTTCTGTAGGCGACGCTTCGGTTGATTTTAATAAAGTGATTCAGCGCAGCCGTGGTGTTGCCGACGGCATGAGCAAAGGTATCCAGTTCCTGTTCCGCAAGAACAAGATCGATGCAATTATGGGTTCTGGTAAAGTGGTTGCCAAAGGTAAGCTGGAGGTAACTGATGCAGAAGGCAAGAAAAGCACAGTAGAGGCTGATAACATTATCCTGGCTACTGGTGCCCGCTCACGTGAGCTGCCTAACCTGCCCATTGATGGTAAGAAGATTATTGGCTACCGCCAGGCAATGGTGCTTGACAAGAAGCCTGAGAGCATGGTAGTGGTTGGCTCTGGTGCTATTGGCGTGGAGTTCGCCTACTTCTACAATGCCATGGGTACGAAAGTAACTATTGTAGAATACATGCCTAATATCGTTCCTGTAGAGGACGAAGAAGTATCCCGCCAGCTGTCTAAGTCATTCCGCAAGTCTGGTATTAACATCATGACAGAGGCTTCTGTTGAGGCTGTAGATACAAGCGGTGACATCTGCAAAGTAAAAGTGAAAACTGCCAAAGGCGAGGAGACACTTGAGGCGGAGGTTGTACTTTCTGCTGTAGGTATCCAGACAAACCTGGAGAACATCGGTATTGAGGAGCTGGGCATCAAGACAGACAGAGGTCGTGTATTGGTTGATGAGTTCTACAAAACAAACGTGGATGGCATTTACGCTATCGGCGACATCGTGCCAGGCCCAGCGCTAGCGCACGTAGCCTCTGCAGAAGGTATTATCTGTGTAGAGAAAATTGCTGGTCATAACCCAGAGCCGTTGAACTACGGAAACATCCCAGGCTGTACGTACTGCTCTCCTGAGGTTGCTTCTGTTGGTTTAACAGAGAAAGCTGCCCGTGAGCAAGGCCTGGAGATCAAGGTAGGTAAATTCCCATTCTCTGCATCTGGTAAGGCTAGTGCAGGTGGTGTAAAAGATGGCTTTGTGAAAGTAATCTTTGATGCTAAGTATGGTGAGTTCCTGGGTGCGCACATGATTGGTGCTAACGTTACTGAGATGATTGCTGAGGTAGTAGTAGCCCGTAAACTGGAGACCACAGGCCACGAAATCATCAAGTCGGTACACCCTCACCCAACTATGAGCGAGGCTGTAATGGAAGCCGCTGCTGCTGCTTACGATGAAGTGATTCACCTGTAACAGGTAAGTATAGCGATACAAAAAGGGGGGTGGTCGAAAATTCGGCCATCCCCCTTTTTATTTTCTGGGTTTAGGAAAATTTTTGTGCCTGCTGCTAGTTCTGCTACAGCATATACACTACCTAACCTAAATAAAACTATGAAGAAGTACCACTTTTTAGCAGGAACCTGCCTGCTATGCAGCCTTGCCGCTGCTGCAACACCCGATACGCTGCACGTAAAACCCATGGACCTGCGCATGCACCAGCTTAAGACCGGCCTGCGGCAGTACATAGTCACTATTCAGAAACCCGATGCTCCCAATGTATTGAACTAGTCGCTGTGGAACCGTGATGTGCGCTTTGAGAAACGAGATGGTAAGGAACACCTGGTGATTCGGCAGCACTGGATCGGTGCTGAAAGTACAGCCAACCGGAAAATCCTCTCTATCTGTGAAAAAGATTTTACTCCGGTTTACCACACCAGCACTTCTTTTAGAGGCCCAGCCGCCTTCGAATTTCAAAAAGGGCAGGTAGTTGGCTCTGACACTACGCAGCAAAATGCTTTCAAGGGCTTTCGTGTACCATCACCGGAGCAGTCGTTTAACTGGGAACTGGATCTGGAGTTTTTTGAAGCACTGCCGCTGAAGGCAAATACAGTGTACAGCATCAATTTTTATGGCCTGGCCCTGGAGTAAAATATTACCAAGTAGTAGGCTCCGAAAAAGTAGATACCTTAAACAACACCCAAACTGACTGCTGGAAGCTTCGCACAGATTATGGCAACGGCAACTATTCAGTGTTCTGGATCAGCAAGAAAGGACACGAAGTGCTGGAGATGGAGGAAAGCTTTAACAGCGACATTCGCCATAAAGTAAAGCTAAGCACTACCGCCGGTAGGTATATCTAGAGCGCAGCAAGTATAGTCAAATAAGTGTGGCTCGCTTTATTTTTCAATCTAGCTAACTTTATACTAATCTTTTATGTTGGAAAGTAAAGCGAGCTGCTGCGACTTCATAATTTATTCCTACCTTCGGCGTTTTTAAAGCGGTAAAGTGTCGGTTGTATGGTGTTTTCAGCAAGCTTATTACTTAGTAGCAGTTCCTGCAGCCCTCAAAGTTTAGATCTTAGATCGGGGTTTCCGTACTGTTTTATTACGCAAGCATTTTTCCTCCGAGTTTTCTGCCTCTAAGCGTTAATACTGATTTTCACAGCATCAATCCAATTAAATGAAGCTTAAAGGCAAAGTAAAGTTCGTATCTAAAGACAAAAACCTCTTTTTCGCCACCCTCCGAAAGCGGGTAGACGCCTACTTTACCGAAAATAATATCTCCCGCACTGCCAACACTGCCATGATCGTAAAGAGCGTGGTACTGTTGTTAAGCTATGTCCTGCCATTTATCGTCCTTCTGGTGTTTCAGCCAGTGTTTCCAGCTAGCTTGTTGCTTTGGTTCGTAATGGGATTGGGCGTGGCTGGCATTGGCATGAGTGTGATGCATGATGCCAACCACGGTGCATTTTCAAGTAATAAAAGAGTAAACTTCCTGATGGGGCATACCCTGAACCTGGTAGGTGGCTCCGCCTTTAACTGGAAACTGCAACACAACATCCTGCACCATACCTACACCAATGTGGTGGAGATGGATGAGGATATACAGGACAGGCTGGTGCTTCGTTTTTCGCCACACACCAAGGTGAAGTTCTTTCATCAGCTGCAGTGGGTGTATGCGTTTCTGTTTTACGGCCTGCTTACGCTGTATTGGGTAGTGGCAAAGGACTTTGTGCAGTATAAGCTTTTTATAAGGAATGGTGTGAACGCTAACACAGTTACCGAGAACAGAACCATGCTCCTGAAGCTTATTACCATGAAGGTGCTGTACTTCTTTGTGGTGCTAGGGGTTCCTACGCTGTTTTTGGGAATTCCTTTCCTGGAGGTTATACTTGGTTTCCTGCTGATGCACTTTGTGGCAGGCATTATACTTACGGTGGTGTTCCAATTGGCCCATACTGTGGAAGGTACCAGCCACCCCAGGCCGGACGAGAACGGTAACATCGAGAACGACTGGGCCATACACCAGCTAAACACAACCGTCAACTTTTCACGTAATAACAAGCTGCTGTCCTGGTACGTAGGAGGTCTGAACTTTCAGATCGAGCACCACCTGTTCCCTCGTGTTTGTCATGTGCATTACCCGGCCATTGCCAACATTGTGAGAGAAACTGCCGCTGAGTATGGTATACCTTACCTGGAGAACAATACATTTGGCCAGGCAGTACGCTCCCACATAACCACTCTGCACCGCTTCGGCAGGTTGCCGGACATAAATGAGGCGATAGGCTAATATTGGTTACCCGTCGCTAACACACTGCTACAGTTACCTCTATCCGGAAGCCCATATTATCAACTATCAAAAGAATACATGAAGTTAAAAGGCAAAGTAAAATTCGTCAATAAAGACAAAAACCTCTTTTTCGCCACATTGCGCAAACGCGTTGACACTTATTTTTCAGATCATAATCTTTCTAAGTCAGGCAACGGTAAATTGCTGACAAAGAGTGTCGTGCTGCTGCTACTCTACCTTATACCGTTTGCTGGTCTGCTAGCTTTTACTCCATCCTTAGGTATAAGCCTGGTGCTTTGGTTCGTAATGGGTTTGGGCGTTGCCGGTGTTGCCATGAGTGTAATGCACGACGCTAACCATGGTGCTTTCTCCAAGAACAAAACCATAAATTACCTTATGGCGCACTCTGTGAACTTATTGGGCGCGTCGGCTTTCAACTGGAAGCTGCAGCACAATATCCTGCACCATACCTACACGAATGTGGTGGAGATGGACGAGGACATAGATGATATCGTGTTTATGCGTTTTTCACCACATACCAAAGTAAAGTTCTACCACAAGATACAATGGGCTTATGCCTTTATGTTTTATGGTTTGCTCACGCTCTACTGGGTTATCCTAAAGGATTTTTTGCAGTTCTTCCGATACATCAACAATGGCGTAAATGCTAATTCAAAAGAAAAAAACAGGGTCGCCTTCACAAGGATTATAGCCCTCAAAGTGTTCTATTTCTTCTCTCTATTAGCGGCTCCTACGCTGTTCTTTGGAGTTCCTTTCCTGGAGGTGGTACTTGGCTTCCTGTTGATGCACTTTGTATCAGGCATTATACTATCTGTGGTGTTCCAGCTGGCCCATACTGTGGAAGGTACCAGCCACCCCAGGCCGGATGAGAACGGTAACATCGAGAATGACTGGGCCATACACCAGTTAAATACCACAGCCAATTTTTCGCGTAAGAGCAAGTTGCTGTCGTGGTATGTAGGCGGACTCAATTTCCAGATCGAGCATCACTTATTTCCGCGCATATCACACGTGCACTACCCGGCCATTGCAACCATTGTAAAAGACACGGCTGCAGAATATGGCATCCCTTACATAGAAAGCGAGACTCTTATGCAGGCTGTGCGATCGCACCTGGCTACATTGCACCGCTTTGGCAGGCTGCAGCTGCCGCACCTGAGCGAGGTAATGGCATAAACTCATATCAAACTTCAAGAGAAAGGCAGAAGCAAAACTTCTGCCTTTCTCTTTTATGCTATTTTCAAGCCTTTAAGTGTCTTGCCTATTTTTAAGTAAATTAGCGTTTAAATACCTGTTTTCATGCCTGATGTACATCTCATGCCCTGCACCCTTGCAGAGCTTTATACCTTACAAGACATTGCTATTCGCTCCTATAACGACCACTATCTATACTTGTGGTTCGACGGAGGAGCCTGGTACGTAGACCGAAGCTTTAAGGAAGAAACGCTGCAAGAGGAGCTAACCGACCCCAATGCCGTTTTTTACCTGATCTACCACGATGGGGAGTTAGTTGGTTTCCTGAAGCTGAACCTGCACCAAGAACTGGAGAGCCATACTGCAGAGGAGGCGCTGGAGCTGGAGCGGATTTACCTGACCAAAGCTGCCTCTGGCATAGGCATTGGCCGGAAGGTGGTAGAGTTTACCAAAGAGGTAGCCGCAAAGCTCAACAAGCGCATGGTCTGGCTCAAAGCAATGGATAGCAGCCGCTCGGTAAATTTTTACGAACAGAATGGCTTTGTAAAGTGCGGCACCTATACCTTGCCTTTCGAGCAGATGAAGCCGGAGTACCGCGGCATGTACGTGATGAAAATGGAGCTGTAGATTCGAGAACTGGAGAAGATTAGGTGTAGGTACACTAAACTTTAACTCACTTTCACCTGTTTTACAAAAGCACACCTGAAAGTGCTCTACCAGAAAATATAATTTTGAAAGATATCCTAGACATACTCATTATTGGGGCAGGTCCAATCGGGCTGGCTGCAGGGTTGGAGGCGCAGCGGGAGGGGTTAAGCTACCTCATTGTAGAACGTGGTTGCCTTGTAAATTCTATCTACAACTACCCGCTCAACATGACCTTTTTCTCTACTTCGGAGCGGTTGGAGATTGGTGGTATACCTTTTACTTCGCTAAACGCCAAGCCTACACGCGCTGAGGCATTGGAGTATTACCGTCGTGTGGCCGACTCGGCTGACCTGAACATTAACCTGTTTGAAGAGGTGCAGCACCTGCAGCCGGAGGACGATGTCTACCGCATTTTCACTAGCAAGGGCGAGTATCCGGCACGTAATGTAGTTGTGGCGCTAGGCTTCTACGGTATTCCTAACCTGCTGAATGTACCAGGCGAGGGGCTGCCGAAAGTACGCCATTATTACTTTGATCCGCATTACTACTTCCGCCAGAAAGTGGTGGTGGTGGGAGCCAACAACTCTGCCGCCGATGCTGCCCTTGAAACCTGGCGAAAGGGTGCTGATGTAACGATGGTCGTGCGCCAACCCGAGCTCGGAAGTATAAAATACTGGACAAAACCCGACCTGGAGAACCGCATTAAAGCCGGTGAGATAAAAGCATACTTCAATTCAAGTATAACGGATATCCGTGAGCGTGAAATTGATATTCAGACGCCGGAAGGCAGATTGACGCTGGAGAACGACTTCGTGCTGGCCATGACCGGCTATCAGCCAAACTTTAGTTTTCTGGAGAAGATTGGTGTGAAGTTGAGCAACGATGAAAAGCGCTACCCGCAGTATGATTCTGAAACGATGGAAACAAACCTACCAAGGGTGTATTTGGCTGGTGTGGTCTGCGGCGGTATGGATACGCATGTGTGGTTTATTGAGAACTCGCGTGAGCATGCCGTAAAGATTATAAAGCATATAAAAGAAGAGCAGCAGGCAGAGAAAGTATAAGTATGGATGTGTTGAAGAAACTGCAGCGTTTGCCTGATCAGGAGGCAGTAATGCCAGCTTTGTTTGTGGGCCATGGCAGTCCCATGAATGCTGTGGAAGAAAACGAATTTACCCAAGGCTGGGCAAGTATGGCACAGGGCATAGCTAAACCAAAGGCTATACTTTGTGTGTCGGCGCATTGGCAAACCAATGGAACTGCCGTAACAGCCATGGCGAATCCCCGCACCATCCACGACTTTTATGGTTTTCCGCAACAGCTTTTCGACGTGCAGTACAATGCGCCTGGCAGTCCTGAAACTGCCGAAGAGCTGAAGCAGCTTATAAAGAAAACAGAACTGCACCTGGACCATGAGTGGGGCCTCGACCACGGCACCTGGAGTGTGCTCAAGCACATTTACCCTGATGCCGACATACCAGTGCTGCAACTCAGCCTTGACTACACCAAACCTGCCCAATGGCACTACGAGCTGGCTCAGGAACTGGCACAGCTACGCAAAAAAGGAGTGCTGGTGGTAGGGAGCGGTAACATCGTGCACAACCTCCGTACACTTAATTGGCATAAACCTGACGAAGCCTTTGACTGGGCTACAGAAGTGAACGAGCAGGTAAAGCAGCAGATTTTGTCCGGCGACCCTCAACCGCTCATTAAGTATGAACAGCTTGGAAGAGCCGCCTCACTGGCCATACCTACACCAGAACATTACCTACCACTGCTTTATACTTTAGGGCTCCAGCAGAAGCAAGAGCAGGTACAGTTTCTTAATGATAAGATGCAGCTCGGCTCAATTTCTATGACATCAGTTAAGATTGGGTAATGATTACATCCTTCTTCATTGGGGGACTTAATTAAGTTGTATAGCCGTAGCTATCGGGTCTGATTTCAGTCTTTTGGTTGTGCACTAGGGTCAGAAATAAAACAATCCGGAAGCAAGGTAAAAGATAAGCAGCAGCCAGAAACCATTGCTCAACAGGAATCCTCCTCAAAGTATAAAGCCGGCTAAAATAGGATGTGACCAAACCTGGTCGTATCTTTGTAGCTTCTTTAAACCTAAACCTCCTAAAGGAAACTATATTCTAATGTTTTAGGTTTTAGAGAACAATACCGGTCGGGAATGGCCCTGTGCAGCAAAAAGCACCTATATCAAATTCCGGCCAACCCACCGCAAAGCAGAGCACAAGGCACTGCGCGGTTTTTTATCTGAAAAACCATTTGATGACATTCGAGAATCTTAACTTGATAGAGCCAATCCTAAAAGCTCTCAAAACAGAAGGATACACACAACCAACCCCAATCCAAGCCAAATCCATCCCGCTTATACTTCAGAAGAAAGACCTGTTAGGCTGTGCCCAAACCGGTACAGGTAAAACAGCAGCTTTCTCTATTCCTATTCTGCAATTACTGCACGAGAAACAAGGAGCTGACAAAGGCCTACGCAAAGTTAAAGCACTCGTCCTGACTCCTACGCGTGAGCTGGCGATGCAAATTGGCGATAGCATGACAGCATATGGCAAGCATACTGGTTTAAGGCATACTGTGATTTTTGGAGGCGTGCCGCAGAAAAAGCAAACAGATGCGCTTCGTGCTGGTGTAGACATATTGGTGGCAACACCGGGGCGTTTGCTCGATCTAATGAACCAAAAGTACATTAACCTACAGCACCTGGAGCTGTTCGTGTTGGACGAAGCAGACCGCATGCTGGACATGGGTTTTGTAAATGATGTGAAAAAGGTACTGAAGGTGTTGCCGGAGCAAAAGCAATCTTTGTTTTTCTCAGCTACCATGGCTCCTGAAATCATGAAATTGGCCGATACTATTCTGGTAGACCCTGCTAAGGTAGAGGTAACGCCGGTATCGTCAACAGCCAACACCATACAGCAGTCGGTATACTACGTGAAAGGCCCGGATAAGCGCAAACTGTTACTTCACCTGCTTAAGGACGAGGAAATGGAAAGCGTGTTGGTATTTACCCGCACCAAGCGTGGCGCCGACCGTGTCGCCAAAGATATAGCTAAAGCCGGTGTAACAGCCGAAGCCATACATGGCAACAAAGCCCAGAATGCACGCGTGCGTGCGCTGGATAACTTTAAGTCACGTAAAACGCGTGTGTTGGTAGCTACTGATATTGCCGCACGCGGTATTGATGTGGACGACCTGAGCCATGTAGTGAACTATGAGTTGCCAAACGAACCTGAGACTTACGTGCACCGCATTGGCCGCACGGGTAGGGCAGGGGCAAGCGGGATAGCTTTGTCTTTCTGTGGAGCTGATGAGGTACCATACCTGGCCAGCATTCAGAAGCTTATTTCAAAAAACGTACCGGTGATAGACAACCACCCATTCCCGCTTACAGCCAAGGATTTTGCCGAGGCAGCCAGCACCATAAAGGAGCAGAAGAAAAAAGGCGGCAGGGGCGGACGCGGTAACTGGGGCAACAAACCATCTGGTGAAGGCCGCAGCAGCGCAGGCAGTGCAAATGTCAACAGACCAGCCGGCGGACCCCGCAACGGTGGTAACCGTAACCGTAGCAGATCGCACCAACCAAGCTAGTACTTGTTGTTAGCTTGATAAATATAAAAAGTCCTGCCAGAGATAATCTGGCAGGACTTTTTGCTTTATAGGAGGATGTGGAAATTGATAGTCTGAATCAATAAGCTTAACTTGGTGCTACACGTTGACGTGTGCGGCTAACCAGGTAAACCCCAGCAAATATTAACAAGGCATATAGGCCTTTTTGAAGCGTAAAAACGTCTTTGCCCATACTTATAGCCATGACAATTGCCAGAACAGGCTGCAGGTAAATATAAGCTCCCACCAACGAAGGGTTAGCATAACGAAGCGCCCAGGTGTTAAACAGGTAAGCAATAATGGTTACAGCTATCACCATAAAGGCTATGGCTAACCAGATGGAGAAAGGGAAAGAGTTATAGTCTGTTGCCAACACCTGCTGAAAGCCAAATGGCAGAACAATGACAGCACCCACCGAAAAAATGCGGCTAACTATAGTTATGGCATTATACTTCTGCATTAGTGGCTTAACCAGCACCAGGTAAAGGCCAAAGGAGGTCGCATTTAATATGATGAGCAGGTCACCCCACAGGTTACCGGTAGTATGCTCGCCGCTGGAAGTATAAATAAGCAGAAACGCCCCAACAAAAGCCATGGATATGCCCGACACTTTACGCTTGCTGATGCGTTCGCGTAAAAGTATGGCAGAGAATACCAGTACCACTACTGGCACGATGACCATCAGCAGGGCTGCATTGATGGGCGCTGTAAGGTTAAGCCCGGCAAAGAAGCAGAGTTGGTTAACAGCTACTCCAGTTACACCGCAAAGTATAGCACGCAGGTTATCGGACCAGCCTGTTATCTTCTCCTTCGTTACAAATCGGGCAAAAATTCCGAAAAATATAGCTGCCGAAACTACCCGTACTACTATCAAACCAAAGGGACCCATGTAGGTTGGCATCACCTCTTTTGCTATGCTATAGTTACTGCCATAGATCAGTGCCACTAAAAAAAGTGCCCCGTGCACCTGTAATTGCTTGTTCATGCGGCAAAGTTACGTGGTTATTCTTTCTGCACCGTATAAGGATGACGACAAAGAATAACTACCATAACCATAGGTATTATGAATAACATGCCGTTAACCGTCCGCAGGTCGATCGAAGTAATGGGGCTGTTCTTCCTGGGGTGGATTGTTGTACTAGGTAAAGGCCTGCTGACCCCCTTGCTGATGGCTTTTTTTATCAGTATTATGTTGTTGCCAATCTACCGCTTCTTCCAGGACCGCAAGTTTCCAGATGCCGTATCGATCGGTATTAGCCTGCTGACGCTCATTATCGTATTAGCAGGCATTGTCTGGTTCTTCTCTTCGCAAATGAGCATTTTGATCCGTGATTTCCCCACCATTCAGAAAAATGTGATGAACCACCTTACCTCCCTGAGTGAGTGGGTTGGCAGCAAAACCCCTTTCTCATCGCAGGAGCAGACGAAGTTTATCCGGGAACAAAGTAACAACCTGCTGAACTATGCAGGCAATCTGCTGGGCAGTGTGGCAGGCGGCGTTACAGGTATACTGGTGTTTCTCGGTTTATTGCCCATCTATATTTTCCTGCTGCTTTTTTACAAAAACCTGCTGCTACGCTTCGTGTTTCTGTGGTTTCCCAGGGATAGGCATGAAAAAGTTGGGGAAACATTGGGTGAGATACAGGTGATCATCAAAAGCTACCTATTCGGCCTGTTGATCCAGGTTACCTATATGACCATACTTTTAGGCGGCATCTTGATGATCATCGGCATAAAACACGCATTGCTGATAGGGGTAATCTTCGCATTTCTGAACCTGATACCTTATGTGGGCGCGTTACTAGGAAACGTTATTGGTGTGCTGCTAACACTGGCCTCGTCTGATGAGCTGTGGCCTATACTGGTGGTGCTGGGTACCATTGCGGCAGTCCAGTTCCTGGATAACAACATCCTGATGCCACGCATTGTGGGCTCTAAGGTAAAGATAAACGCATTGGCAACCATCGTGGGAGTGGTATTGGGTGGCGAGATTGCAGGTATAGCTGGTATGTTCCTCTCTTTGCCCGTTATTGCCATGCTAAAAGTGGTTTTCGACCGCACCGATCAGTTCAAGCAATGGGGCGTGCTGTTTGGCGACGAGCGACCGGAGCGTAGCCCTATGGATGTGCCGGTGCTGCGGTGGCGGAGCGACAGAGTGCGCAAAAAGCTTGAGGAGGAGAATAAGATAGAGCCACCGCATAAGGATTAAGGCCACTCGTTTTATACTTACCTCTTTGCCTGCAAATTTGTAGCTTTGTCTTTGACCGAACCCGGAGAAAGTTTAGAGCAGATGAATCACCCGAACATACCTTTGGCCGAACGCATGCGGCCGCATAACCTTGATCAGTATTACGGACAGAAGCACCTGGTAGGGCCAGACGGAATACTACGGCGCTACATAGAAGGCGGCGTGATACCGAGTATGATCTTGTGGGGACCTCCGGGAGTGGGAAAAACCACGCTGGCTAACATTATCGCTAACCAGATGAAGGTGCCTTTCGTGGCGCTGAGTGCCATTAACTCTGGCGTGAAGGACATCCGGGAGGTGATCGATCAGGCCAAAAAACGTCAGGGCACAGTACTGTTCATCGACGAGATACACCGCTTTAACAAATCGCAGCAGGATGCCTTGCTGGGCGCTGTAGAGAAAGGTACAGTAACGCTAGTTGGTGCTACTACCGAAAACCCCTCCTTCGAGGTTATTTCAGCTTTGCTATCGCGCTGCCAGGTATACATTCTAAAGCACCTTACAAAGGATGAGCTAATAGAGCTGGTAGACAAAGCACTGGAACAGGACGAGTGGATGCGCCACCGCAAAGTGCGGGTGCAGGAGCATGAAGCTCTGCTGACAATTTCTGGCGGTGATGCCCGGAAGCTTTTGAACCTGTTAGAGATCGTTGCCGAAGGCGTACAAGGGGATGAGGTTGTAGTTACCAATGAGCTGGTGAAACAGGTAGCGCAGCAGAATATTGTAATGTACGATAAGTCTGGTGAGATGCACTACGACCTGGTTTCAGCCTTTATCAAATCAATTCGTGGCTCTGATCCGAATGCTGCCGTATACTGGCTGGCACGCATGATAGAGGGCGGCGAAGATCCAAAATTTATCGCACGTCGTCTGCTTATTGCTGCTTCAGAAGATATCGGTCTGGCTAACTCCAATGCCTTGCTTATGGCAACAAACTGCTTCCAGGCAGTGCAAATGATCGGCTACCCCGAGGCAGAAATTATTCTTTCGCAGTGCACGGTATACTTAGCCACATCTCCTAAGAGCAACGCTTCGTACAAAGCCATCAAAACGGCGCGGGCGTTGGTGCAGCAAACAGGTAACCTGCCGGTGCCCTTGCACCTGCGTAATGCGCCTACCAAGCTGATGAAGGAGGTGGGTTATGGTAATAACTACAAGTACGCGCACGACTACGAAGGAAATTTTGTGCAGCAGGAGTTTATGCCGCAGGAGCTAAGTAATACTGCAGTTTACCAGCCTGGTAACAACGCCCGTGAGCGCGACATGCTAAAGCAGCTGCAGGCACAGTGGGGCAAAAAGTATCGATATTAACACCAGAGCTGAAGATCGTGAACAGATTGGTATTTATACTTTCGTTTGTGCTGTTAATTTGTTTGTATATTGTGTGGGGACTGCTGGGGTATGCCTTTGGAGGTATTCTGATAGTAATTGGCACCATGGCACTAGTGTACTGGCGCCGCCGTTACCTGCACATGAAACCCTATTGGGCTGGCAAGCTTTCCGATATTCCAAAGTATTTTACACTACCTTAGCTAATTACCCTTTCTGAGGCAGTGGCTAAGAATGTTTGTCTATAAAAAGGTAATGTTGGTCGAGAAGAGGTGAGGTAGATGAACTTTAAGCTCTATTTTTGTTTATGAAGTATGAAGCAGTAGGCTTCTCAAGTATAAAGAACAAACCAAACCCTAACCTAACATGCTAAATTTCCTGAAGTATGTGCTGGCTACAATTGTAGGCCTGCTCATATTCTTCTTCATCAGTATACTCCTGCTGATTGGAATTGCCGCCAGCACTGCCTCTAAAGATGAGGTGAAAATAGCCGATAGCTCAGTGCTGGAACTTAAGTTTGACAAACCAATCTCTGAGCGCGACCCTAAAGATCCTTTCTCTGAACTTGGCTTATCTTTTGGTGGTTTTTCCAGCACCGATGGCTTAGATCAAATCAAAGCTTCTATCCGCCGTGCTAAAAACGATGATAAGATTGAGGGTATCTTCCTGAACATGACCTTTGTTGATGCCGGTATGGGCAAACTGGAGGAAATCCGTAAAGACCTGATCGACTTTAAGAAGTCTGGTAAATTTATCGTTTCCTATACAGACCTTTCAACTGAAAAAGCTTACTACTTAGCCTCTGTTGCTGATAAAATCTACATGAACCCAATGGGTACGGTAGAATTTAACGGCATGAGCTCTGAGCTGTACTTCTTTAAGCGCTTGCTCGACAAGCTCAACATCGAGGCACAGATCTTTAAGGTAGGTACTTATAAGAGTGCTGTAGAGCCTTTCTTCCTGGAGAAGGCCAGTGAGGCTAACCGCGAGCAGCTGAACTCTTTCCTGAACTCTATCAACAACTACCAGCTGAAGCAAATTGCTGATTCGCGTGGCATGACGACAGAGCAGCTGAAAGAGGTGCAGGACAACCTGCTGGTACGCGATCCTGAAGATGCCAAGAAGTATAAGCTTATCACTGACATCGGTTATTACGACGAGGCGATCTCCTACATGAAAGAGCAAATGGGTATTGAGGAGAAAGAAAAGCTGGAGATGGTACAGCTGTCGAAGTATAAGAAGACACGTGCCGATGGAGAAATCAGTACTTCTAAAAACCGCATTGCCCTAGTATATGCCGAGGGAGATATAGTAGACGGAGAAGGTGATGAAGATAACATTGGAGGTCGTCGTTTTGCTGATGCCATCCGCGATGCCCGCCTGGATGAGAATGTAAAGGCAGTGGTGCTGCGTATTAGCTCGCCGGGTGGTAGCGCCCTTGCTTCCGACGTGATCTGGCGTGAGATTCAGCTGACTAAAAAGGTGAAGCCAGTGATTGCCTCTATGTCTGATGTAGCTGCCTCTGGAGGTTATTACATTGCAATGGGCTGCGATACTATTGTGGCGCACCCGAACACCATTACAGGCAGTATCGGTGTGTTCGGTATAGTGCCGAATATCCAGGGCTTCATGAACGACAAGTTGGGTATTACCGTAGATCACGTGAACACTGGTAAATTCTCTGATATGCCAACGCTGACCCGCCCTATGACAGCGCAGGAAAAAGAGATCATGCAGCACCAGATCAACCAGATTTATGAAGTATTCACTAGCAAAGCTGCCACTGGCCGTAACATGACGCAGGACCAGCTGAAGGAATATGCCTCAGGCCGCGTTTGGTCTGGTATAGAAGCCAAAGAGCGTAACCTGGTGGATATGTACGGCGGTTTGGATGAAGCCCTTGCCATTGCAGCTAAAAAAGCCGGCATAGAGGATGACTACCGCTTGAAAGAGCTGCCAGCCCGCAAATCTTTCCTGGATGAGTTTATGAGTGGTATGGGCTCGCAAGCGAAAGAGCAGGCTATTAAGGCAGAGATGGGCGAACTTTACCCATTCTATAAGCTCTACAAGAAAGCTTCTACATTGAAAGGCATTCAGGCTCGTATGCCTTATGAATTAACAGTAGAATAATGAGTTAAATTGAGCGATCTGCTCAGCATAGCCACAACTTTAAAACCGCTTTCAGGTATTATGCCTGAAGGCGGTTTTTGTTTTATGGCAAAGCTATTTTTCGCAACTTTGCCCAGAAGGCTTTCAGTTACTAGCCTATCATGAAGTAACACTAAACGGCAGGGCCTTTGCCTTTCCATACAACTTCTCATTTACATAAACTATGATGCAGCAACTACAGGAATCAGCGGAATATTTAAAGAAGCACATCGGGGACTTAGCACCTGAATTTGGAATTATACTGGGCACAGGCTTAGGAGCCTTGGTAAACGAGCTGGAGATAAGCCATGCTATCTCTTACGCCGAGATTCCAAACTTTCCTGTTTCTACCGTAGAGAGCCACTCAGGCAAGCTTACCTTCGGACACTTGGCAGGACGCCCTGTGGTGGTCATGCAAGGCAGGTTCCATTACTACGAAGGGTATAACATGGACCAGGTGGTATTTCCGGTGCGTGTAATGAAGCTGTTAGGCGTTAAGAAGCTGTTTGTTTCTAATGCAGCCGGAGGCTTGAACCCACGCTTCGACACCAGTGACCTGATGGTGATCACGGATCACATAAACCTGCAGCCAAGCAACCCACTTATTGGTAAGAACCTGGATGAGCTGGGCCCACGTTTCCCGGACATGAGCGACGTGTATGACGAGCACATGGTACGTGAGGCAATGGTTATTGCTGAGGATGCTGGATTTACTGTGCAGGAAGGGGTGTACGTAAGTGTACCTGGCCCTATGCTGGAAACACCTGCTGAGTACAGGTACTTAAGCTTTATCGGTGCCGATGCAGTTGGTATGTCTACCGTGCCTGAGGTAATTGCTGCCCGCCACATGGGTATGCCTGTATTTGCTGTTTCGGTTATTACAGACATGTGTACTCCAGATCGCATTAAGAAAGTAAAGCTGTCTGACATATTAGAAGCAGCCGCCATAGCAGAGCCCCGTATGACTTTGCTTATCCGGGAGTTAGTACGACGCAGCTAAGAGTTCAGAAAATATACTTGCAAAGGCAGAAACGGTGGTCGTTTCTGCCTTTGCTGCTTTATAGAAGCCTCACTGTTACAATACAGAACTATGTAAGTACCCATAAAGTAGCAGCAGGGCCACCATGTTGTTGAACATATGCAGTGCCACCGCCCAACCTAGGCCTAAGCGCAGGCGTGTGTAGCCCAGAAATATACCTCCTATAAACTTAGGCAATAGCAGTATCAAAAGGAGGTAGAATGGCAGAGAGGTTCCTTGATAGTTGACCAGGTGCATAAGCGCAAACAGCGCTGTAGAAGTATAGAATACCAGCCCAAAATGCCGCTTCCAGAGCAGGTAAGACATAGCCTTCAGCCGTCTTAAAGTAAAAAAGGCTATCATAGCACCGGCCAGTACTAACACAGCAACTACACAAATCAGCAAGTTGCCATCCAGCACATAAGCGACTACCGGACCATAATGAAATAGAAAGACAAGAACAGCTACCAATAAAAGACTGCGGGAGTACACCAGGGGCAACCTGAATATAATCTCTTCTGCTAGTGAGCTTAGCAGCACGACCGATACCAGTAAAGAAAGGGCAGGTCTGCAGTATAACTTTTTGCGAAGTTGGCATCAGCGTAGCCCATACCAAGCATATTGGAAAGGTAAGCAGTACCGCTCAGCAGGACTATCTGAATAGCCAGCTCTATGAATGCGAGCTGAAAAATTAGCGGGAGCTTTTTCTCCCCTACATTATGCTCACGCTTTACTTGCTTTGGCTGCCGTGCAAATAACCACAGCTTTTCAAGCGTGTCCAGCAAATGAGGTGGAGGAGTAGCTGGTGCCGCTGCCGTGTAGAGGAATGGTGTTTTCATAGTTTATGGGTAGCGTGTAGGGTGGCAGGTATACTTGTCATCGTAATTCACAAAGTAGGCTGAAAGTAAGCTGGAATACTAAAGTGTACTCTGTTAGGCAGGGTATGGTTAGGGCATAAAAAAACGGCTGCCCGTAGAGCAGCCGCTGGTAACTATTGTAGTCTGTTTACTTCTTTATGACGACCATTTTTCTGTCATAGACAAGGTTAGTAAAGATACCGAAGCCTCCCTCCACCGACGACTTAATTTGTGAAGGCTGTGCAAAAGGGTTTCCATTAGCGTCTTTGGCATCAGAGATAGAGCGCAGGAAGTTGTGATACTGCTTTTCGATATGGTACAGCGTTATGATAAGGGTATCGCCTTCATCATACTTGTAAGACGAACCGTATGATACGCGCTTGCCATTGGTCAGCTCATCAGAAGTAACCATATCGCGGTCCGAGCCCCCACTCAGGCTATCTACGTGAACCATATAGCGGTAATAATTATCCGTGTTAGGGTCATCATGAAAAGAGGTAAGCAGGAGTGCTTCGTCTTTGTCGTTAAATTTCCACTCAACCTCCTCTATAGGCACTTTGGCCAATAACTTGGTAAAGCCGGTTACTTTGCGCCCTTTGCCGTCAGTTACTTCTATCTGGTAAACCTGGCCTGGCTGACCATTCACGATCTCTGTGGAAGTATGGGTATAAAAGCGGCCGGTACTTTTTATAAGAACCGGTTTATACTGTAGCTTTACCCGCTTTCCGGTATGGGTGGTAACGTATACCTCTGCATCTGGTACCAAGGGTGGCGTAGGCTCTTCAAAATACCCGGCACTCTCCAGCACCGAGGCACGTATTGGTGCTCCCTTCTCCAGGTAACATTCTACCACCAACTGCGGCTCATGCGCTGGTAAGTCTACATCTATATCCTTCTCCAGATCGCAGGAAGAAAGAATTAAGAGTAGGGGCATGAGCAAGTTTAAAAGTAGCTTTTGCTTCATCAGAATCTAAAATTATAGGTAACTGAAGGGATAACAGGGAACAGCGATACCTGCTTCGCCTGAAAACCGATCGTTTCCTCGTCGTGGATATCCTTCTGCTGCTCAAAGTACACAAAGTACGGGTTGCGGCGGTTATAGGCATTGTATACACTAAAGGTCAGGTCTGCTTCGCCGCGCTTGGGCTTTAGCTTGAGTACAGCACCAAGGTCCAGGCGGTGATAAGCTTCTAACCTGTAGGCGTTTCGGTCTTCATAAATAGGCACAACCGAGGCTGACTTGCCCTCCACATCCTGAAAAGCAAACCGTGCGACAGGTACCGAATATGCATTGCCTGTGCCGTATACAAAGGCTCCTGTCAGGGTTAGCCGTTTGTTAAGCTTATGCATGACCACTAGGCTTACATCGTGGCGTCGGTCGTAACGAGCCGGAAAACGCCTGCCTCCGTTTATGCCGTCGAACTGGCGCCAGGTCCATGAGAGGGTGTAGCCTAACCAACCAGTAGTTTTACCCCGTACTTTTTCCAGATAGATTTCATTGCCGTAGCTATAGCCCTTTCCGAACAGGAAATCATTCTCCAGGCTATCGTTCACAAACAGATTTGCTCCGTCTCGGAAGTCGATCTGGTTCTGCATCCATTTGTAGTATACTTCATTAGAGATAAGGTACTTGCCTCTGCCAAAAATATGGCTCAAACCAAGAGCTGCCTGCTGGGAGCGCTGTGGCTTTACTCCACGGTTAGAAGGATACCAGATATCGGTTGGAAGGGATGCGCCGGAATTAGTGAGCAGGTGCACGTACTGCATCATGCTGGCATAGCTCGCTTTTAGGGCTGTACTCTCGTTGAAGGTATACTTAACTGAGGCACGTGGCTCCAGGGCAGCGTAATTTTTGCCAGCACTGTTGAATCCTGATAGGCGGAGGCCATAATTCAGCGAAACCATCGGGCTTATAACATAATCGTCGGAAACGTAAAGCCCAAACTCACTGCCGCTGTAAGAGTTGCCTGTCCCATAGTTCAGAGTACTGTCCTCCGATTCAAAGTTCAAGCGCCCCACAGTAAAGTTGTGGTGTGTGGCTTGGGCTCCAAACTTCAGGCTGTGCCCTTTCCCTAAAAACCAATCAAAGTCGGTCTTCAAAGTATAATCCTCCACAGCAGAAGTTAGGGTAAAGCTGAAAATATCAATCTTGTTGTTTATGTTATACTTGTATCCGGTATAACCAAGGGAGGTAGAGGCGTATAAATTGTCATTGAACTTATGGCGCCAATTAAGGTTGCCCATTGTATTACCCCAATCGAAGCCAAACGAAAAGCCGCTGTCGTTAAAGCCAAAGAGGTCACGGCCATAGTAACCCCCTAGGGTTAGTTCATCCTTCTTGTTTAGCTTATAACTTACATTACCGTTAAGGTCGTAGAAGTAATAATCAGGTATAGGGTTATAGTCTTTATTGCCTTCGTTCAGGCGGTTAATCTGGCGTGTAAAAATGTCGGCATAAGTGCGGCGCCCGGAAACAGAAAAGTTCAGCTTATCTTTCACGATGGGCCCGTCTACCGTTAAGCGGGAGGAGATAAGGCCAATACCGCCTTTGGTGCTTATGCGCTCGTTGTTGCCCTTATGCATGCTTACATCCACCACCGATGAAAGCCGTCCTCCAAATTGGGCAGGAAAGCCTCCCTTGTAGAGTTCAACACTCTTTACGGCATCCGGGTTAAACACACTGAAGAAGCCGAACAGGTGAGAGGGGTTATAAATCATAGCCCCATCCAACAGTACCAGGTTCTGGTCAGGGCCGCCGCCGCGCACATATAAACCCGAGCTGCCTTCTCCGCCCGACTGTATGCCAGGCTTTAGCTGCATCGTTTTTACCAGGTCCACCTCCCCGAAAAGAGCAGGCAATAAACTTGCTTCTCTGGATGAAAGCGACTCGACACTCATGCGGGTATCGTTCAGTCGCTGGCGAAGTGAGCTGGCTTCTATCTCCACCACCTTCAGTTCGTTACTGGCGGGTTCTAAGGTAAAGTTAATGCTCTCGGGGTTGCCGCCTTTTAAGTTGATGTTGCGGGTATCTGTGGTATAGCCCACATAGGTTGCCTGAAGGGTATGTTTTCCTTCCGGCAGGCTTAAAGTATAAAAGCCTTTTTCGTTAGTGATGGTGCCTGCTGCAGCTTCTGCTACAGAAACTGTGGCACCAATAAGTGGTTCTCCATTTGTAGCAGCGCGTACGTAGCCCTGTACCACCTGCTTTTGCGCCCAGGAAGGCATAGGGACCATCAGTAATAGCAGAACAAAAAGAGTATAAAGAGTACGCATCTATGCTGCTGTTACGCTGGCTTTTTTACTAAGTTAACTAAAGTATAACGCAACAGAATTGAATTTATGTTTCCAGTAACATCAAAACCACCCTTTGCTGCTTTTGGTTTTCTTAATCTCCTGTTTTCAGTATAAAACAAAGGCCGTTACCTCAATGATAACGGCCTTTAGAGTAGATTGGTAGTAGTCGCGTATCTTTAAGCTTTCTTTCGGCTATGAATGTTGTGTAACCTACCCCTGGTATAGCTCCAGTATGCGCTTTTTGAGGTAAAACTCACATTTGCTTTGTAACAGCTCTGCCTGTGCTTTGTTCATGTTGTTGAGCGATTCCATATAAGCAAAGAAGTCTAAGTTACCCAACTCGTAGCGACGCTTGGCTGACTCGAAGGCTCGTTGGGTATATTCCAGGTTGGCTGTAACTGTATTGTATTTCTCGCGGGCTGCCAGCACATCCTGGTATGCCTGTTGTACTGTCTGGCGCAGTTGGTTTTGGCTGGCTACGTAGTCCAGCTCGGCATTGCGCAGGTCCAGGCGGGCTGTCTGTGTATCAAAGTGCCTGCTCAGGCCATTGAAAATCGGTATACTCAGGTTGAGCGCCACCACCTTGCGCTGGTTCAGGTCCAGCTGGTCTAAGTAGGGCATAGTGGAGAGGTCGCCCTGCTCTGGGTTCTTTAGAATGTTGCTGGAGTAGTTAGAGCCTATCATGCCCTCCAGGGTGAGGGTAGGAGAGAAGTTGCTCTTGACCACCTTCAGTTCACTTTTGGCCGCCTCCAGGTATGCGGCAGATGATTTTACCAGCGGCGAGTAGGCCAGCGCATTGGCCATTACCTCAGCTTCAGTTGGTAGCTCCATGCTTATATCCTGCGGAGTGCTTGGCATCTGCAGCGCATAATCGGGGTTGCCCTCTACGTTCATTTCCTGTACAAGCTGTAGCCTTGCTTTGCGGTAATTGTTCTGATGGGTGATCAGGTTCATTTTCTCCGTGGCTATCTGGGCTTTTATCTGATAGACTTCATCCAGCGCCCGTACACCTGCACGCTCCAGTTTCTCCATCTGGCTTAGCTGGCCCTCCAGCAGCGCTACTCTTTGCTCAGATATACTTATGTTCTCCCGGTCCACCAGCGCCTGCAGGTAATAGCCTGTTACATTGGTTTCGAGGTCGATCAGGGCCTGCTGCTCGGAAAAGGCAGTTGCCTGCGCCTGCTGTTTGGACTGCTTCAGTTCAAACAGTTTGGAGAAGCCATCAAAAAGCACCACCTGCCCCGAAATGTAAGGGTAGGAAGCTGAAGTGTTACCACGCTGCACCTGCCCTGTAACGTTGTCGAAGACCAAGCCATTGGTGCGGCTGATATCTGTGTTTGCTGAGATGGAAGGTAGGTAACCATACTTGTTGCGGCGCACGCTGATATCTGCCTTGTTGCTGTTATAGCGTGCCTGGCGCAGGGCCACGTTGTTCTGGCGGGCCAGCTCAAGGCTTTTCTCCAGTGTTAGCGGCTCCTGAGCGTGGGCAGTTGCAGCTAAACTAAGGCACAAGGTTAGCCCTCCCAGCTTTTTGAGCAGGGCTCTGGTGATAAAATTTTTCATAGTTTTATTTTATACTAAGTGCAATGATCTAAACTATAGTATAGCCTAGGCACCATCCATTCCGAGCCAGGCATTGCGTAGTAGCAATTGCTCCGGCGTGGCCGAGGGGTCCGGTTTTAGCAGATGCAGCTGCTCGCGTTTCACTGCTGTGGCTCTGCCTTTCAGCTTTTTCTCTTTTATTTCGCCTTTTTCGTTTCGGCGCCCTACAGTAAAGGTGAGTTTATCGCCGGGCTCCATACTTTGTAGCTCTTCTCCGATTAGCTGGCGGATGTTGGCAGGGGAAATCTCTGTGCCGTTAAAGGCCAACAGCAGATCGCCTGTCTGAAATCCCATCTTGTGTCCAAACGCATCCAAATCGGCAGTGTCGGCTACTTTGATTTTGCCTGTCTCCTCATCAAAACCCGGCGCAAAGTCGCCGTAAGATATAATCTGCTGCGTGCCAGTAGGCTGGTACAGTATACCTACTTTGCGGAAAGTTTCTTCCAGCGGAAGCGGCTCTGCACCTTCTACATATCTTGCAAAAAAGTCCCTGATCTCAGGGTAAGTCAGCTCTGTGATCTTATCAAAAAGCTCTTCGTCCTTAAAGGCGTTGTTCTTACCGTAGGTCTTGGAGAGCTCCAGCATTAAGTCGCGTAGGCCATACTTGCCTTGGCTGAGTTCTCGCAGGCGCACATCCAGCACCATACCGATCAGCGCACCTTTCTGATACACGTTACCATACTCTTTCTCATACTTGTCCAGTACCAGCGCGCTCATCTCGGTAAAAGGAAGGCCATCGTTGTAATAAGTCTTAGACGTGATGATATAATCGCGTATCTTGTCAAGGAAGGTCTCCAGGTCGTACAGGTTCTCATATACTTGCACGTGCGTGGCAAAATACTCTGTTACACCTTCGTACAGCCACAGGTGCTTCGACATTTTAGGGTTGATAAAGTCGAAGTTGCCGATCTCCTCAGAATGTATGTTCAGTGGCGTTACAATATGGAAAAACTCGTGCGCGGCTACATCGCGGATAGTGGAGCTAAATTGCTCCTCGGGCATTTCCGGCAGAAAGTATACAGAAGAGTAAGAGTGCTCCAGCGCTCCAAAGGATCCTGATTTACCCACACGCTCCGGTACGTAGATCAGGAAGGCATACTTGTCTACAGGTAGCGTGCCTCCGAGATAGCTTCGCTGTGCCTCCAATATACTTTTAACGTTGCTGGCTATAGGGCCGGAGGTTACACGACCTGATGGAGAGTATACCGACACCAGCACATCTGCTTCTCCCACTTTAAGTACAGTCGTATCTGGGACGTTGTACATGAGTGGCGAATCGGCCAGGTCCACATAGTTTGGCAGCTCATAAGTATCTAGAGAGTCGTTAGAAACAACTGCCTTTAGTGGTGTAGAGCCATAGAAGCCCTGCGGTTTAGTAATGTTCAGTTGGTAGGGCACCTGTTTCATGCCATCGAAGTAGCCTACAAAGCCAAACGTGTTTAGCAGAAAGTTCTTTCCCTCCTCAATGTTGGTTCCTCCTGGTTCAAACACCACATCTTCTCGTTTGGCAGCGTCAAACGTGTCATCAACCCAGTATGTAATCCGGCTAAGCCTTTGCGCATTTTTAATTCTCCAGCGGTTGGTATCCAGCTTCTCTACATCCAGAGTATCTCCATTTTGGGCATAGGCTTTGAAATTGCTTACAAACTTGCCAAAATCTGAAACAGAGTAAGTGCCCGGTACGATTTTAGGCATGTTGTAGATGATCTCGCTCTGTTTGATGGCAGGTGCCTGCACAGTTACCTGTACCCGGTCGTTTTGCACGTTAGTCAGGTCCACGGTTACGTTATACTTTTGGGCAGAATTATTTTGCGGTTCGCTGCCAGCCAGTGTGGCCATACTCAGGCCAAGGCATAGTGTAAGAGCGGTAAATGTTTTTTTCAGCATGTTTATGTTCTGTTTCTATCAATATAACTCTTACGAGTTATAAAGGATAGCTTTATTAGACGAACTGGCTTTTTTCGTAGACCAGGCGATTTAGGGAAGACAACTTGCCTGAATAACAGATGCAGTTGCCCCTTAAATGATTGCCTGTATTAAAAGTTGTTAGAGGGATTTCCCCGGCTGCGGCAGGCCTTACCGCACTTGCCGGGGTTCTCACCATAAACAAACAACAAACTTTCTTTTACAATTAGTTACTTCGACCTATTGCGTCCGGATAGCCTTCACCGGGTCCAGCAGGGCGGCTTTCACGGCCTGGAAGCTCACCGTTGCCAGGGCGATGACCAGGGCCAGCGTACCCGCCAGGGCGAAGATCCACCAGCTCAGGTCAATGCGGTAGGCGAAGTCCTGCAGCCACTGGCTCATGCCGTACCAGGCCACCGGGCTTGCCAGCACAATGGCTATTAATACCAAGGCGGCGAAGTCCTTAGAGAGCAGCAGCACGATGTTGCCGGTGGAGGACCCCAACACCTTTCGAATGCCGATCTCCTTGGTGCGCTGCTCTGCTGTGAACGAGGCCAGGCCGAACAAGCCAAGGCAGGCAATTAATATGGTAAGGCCAGCGAAATAGCCAAACACGGTCAGCATCTTCTCCTCAGCCTGATACTGGCGGTCGAAGAATTCATCCATGAAGAAATATTCCATTGGGTGCTTCTGATCAAACATGCGCCACTGCTCTTCTACAAAGCTTATAGTGCTGGCCTGGTTCTCTGGCGAAATGCGGGCCATCAGATAGCCAGGCGACTGTGGAATAAGACGTATGGCCAAAGGCTGTACATCGGTATGCAGAGAACTTATATGAAAGTCTTTCACAACACCTATAATTCTGGCGCCTGCACCGGTAACGCTTTCTTCGCCGGTTTTTACCTTCTTGCCAATGGAGTCGCTCCAGCCAAGCCATTTAGCAGCCGCTTCGTTAATGATGATGCCCTCTCGTTGATCCGTTTTCATGTCGCGGGAGAAGTTACGGCCAGCCTGCAGTTCTATACCCATCAGGGGGATAAAGTCATAGTCCACGGCAATGATATCGATTGTCTTTTCAACCATTTTATCGCCTTGCTCCACCAGCATCAGGGTGCGACTTGTTGTTTCTGCCGGTATACTGTAAGAGTTAGACACCTGCAGCACATTAGGGTTCTGCAGCAACTTCTGTTTGATAATAGGGAGACGTTGCACCAGCGTAGAATCCCCACCGGGCACATCAATGACCATTACCTGCTCTTTGCTAAAGCCAAGCTCCGAGTTTTTCAGGAAGTGCATCTGGGCAAACACCACAATGGTGCCGATAATCATGATCAGGGAAATGCTGAACTGCACTACCACCAACGCCTGACGCAGGGTAGCACTGCCACCTTTGGGCTGCTTGTCTGATTTAAGTACATCAGCAGGATTGAAGCCCGACAAGAAAAAGGCCGGATAGCTTCCTGCCACCACACCTACCAATAGTATGATAGCCAGCAACACACCCAGAAACTGCCACTGCAGGAAAAAGTAGGAGGTAAAATTCTTCTCGGTAAGGTTGTTAAAACTAGGTATAAAAATCTGTACCAAGGCCAGCGCCAACAGTACGGCTATAAGCGTTAGCATAACCGACTCGCCCAGGAATTGGCGGATAATCTGGCTGCGATCAGCACCTACCACTTTGCGCAACCCTACCTCTTTGGCTCGCTTGGCAGACCGGGCGGTGGCCAGGTTCATGTAGTTTATACTTGCTATCAGGAGCAGGAATACAGCCACAGCCCCAAAAATGTAAACGTATGAGATGTTTCCCTGAGGAGTTAGATCATGGTTAAAACGCTTGTCGAAGTGGATGTCCTGCAAGGGCTGCACGAACAGGTTCATGTGGGCGTTAAGCTGGTTTTCCTTGATCCAGGGGTTTATGCGGTTTGCCGCCAGGGCATCTACCTGTTTCTGCAGTGCCGGCACCTGATCTTCATGGCGCAGCAGCACATAGGTATAGCTGTTCATGTTAAACCACTGGTTGTTGCGCTCTTCTGCACTGGTAGGTGCATCAATTGTGGCACGGGAAAGAAGACCTGACGCTTTGATGTGGGAGTGTCCTGGGTCGCGGTATACACCAGTAACCGTATACGAATCGCGGCTAAACTTAAGAGTTTCTCCCATGGCCTGCTCATAGCCTCCGAATATTTTTTCTGCAAGCGCCTCTGTCAATACAATGGTTCTTGGGGCATCCAGGGCAGTAGCAGGGTTGCCAGCTAAAAGCTCATAGTCGAAAATTTGGAAGAAAGCACTGTCAGCGAATAGAAGATCCTCTTCTGAGAAAGTCCGATCGTTGTACCAGATCGTTTGTTTGCCGGCATTGTGGAACTGTGTCACAGCCTCTATATCCGAGAACTCACGCGTGGCAGGAGCCAGTGGCGGAGGCGTTACAGCAAACTGGTCCTTGTGCCCCTCAAACACTACCTCCCCTACAAGGCGCACAATGCGATTCTTGTTGCTAAAGTGGTTCTCATAGCTTAGTTCATCCTGTACATACAGAAATATAAGGATACAAGAAGCCACCCCAATGGCCAGACCTACTATGTTTATGGCTGAGTATACCTTGTTTCGGACAAGGTTCCTGAGCATGACGGTAAGGTAGTTGCTAAACATGATTTCAGTTTCTGAATAAGGTCGTTTTATTCTGTTCGTAGCGCATCTACAGGGTTAGACGATGCAGCTTTTATGGCCTGGTAACTTACGGTAACCATCGCCACAGCAAACGCAACCAATGTGGCCAATAAAAAAATATCGGTGCTGATGTCGATGCGGTAGGCAAAATCGGAGAGCCATTTGCGCATGGCATACCAGGCAATAGGCCACGCAAGCAGGTTAGCAAACAACACCAGCTTAAGAAAGTCTTTGGAGATAAGTGCCACTATACCTGACACTGAGGCCCCAAAAACTTTTCGTACCCCAATTTCCTTTGTGCGCTGTACGGTTGTGAAGGAGGCTAAACCAAACAGGCCAAGGCAGGCGATTACTATGGCAATGCAGGAGAATATGGTGAATATCTGTCCTTTCTTTGCCTCATCCTGATAACTCTTCTCATAAAGATCATCCATAAACTGGTATGAGAACGGTACTTTAGGTAGGAACTCCTGCCATGTCTCTTCGATATGAGCAAGTGCCTCTTTGGTATCACCCGCTACTTTTACAGAAATGTTACTATAGCCTTGCGAGTTTGAGATCATGAACACCATTGGGGAAATCTCCTTGTGCAGCGACTCGAAGTGAAAGTCCTGTGCTACCCCAATAATGCGACCGTTGTTACCGCCATAGCTTAAGGTTTGGCCTATGGCCATGTTTGGGTCGTGCCAACCTATCATGCGTGCGGCAGCCTCGTTAACAATGTATGCGGCCGTGTCGTCGCTGGCAAACTTGCGGTCGAAGTTACGACCAGCTGCCATCTTTACCTTATACACATCCAGCATGTCGTGGTCTACAGCAACATACTTTATCGTAGTCGAGGTAGGGGCCATACTTCCGCCCTTGCTTACCTGGGCACCCATGGAGTTCAGTAACTGGTCGGTAGGCACCAGTAAAGACCTGCCTGCACCCTGTATAGCGGATGATTTCATCAGCTCAGCTTTGAAAGCCTCATACTTTGGCGTCAGGCTGCTGCTGTTAGGCAGAACCACCAGCTGATCTGAATCGAAACCAAGGTCTTTCTGCTGCATGTACATCAGCTGTTGGTAAATAATACCAGTGGCAATGATCAGCACAGTAGAAATAGAGAACTGCAGCACTACCAGCGTTTTGCGCAGCATCGGGTTTTTAGAGCTACTGCTCAGGGAACCCTTCAGCACTGTGGCAGCCTGGAAGTGAGACAAGTAAAATGCTGGATACAAGCCGGCCAATACCCCCACCACAAGAGGAAGAGCAAGAACAAGGAGTAGCACCCACTTGTCAGATAGAAGCGCCGTCGTGATGTTTTTACCTGTGAATTCGTTTAGCCAAGGTAGGGCAAGCTCCGTAATACCAAGTGCCAAGATGGTGGCAATGGTGGTGATCAAAACAGACTCCAGCAGAAACTGAAGCACCAGGTTATGTTTGGCAGCGCCAATCACCTTACGCACACCTACCTCCTTCGCCCGGCTGGTAGAGCGGGCTGTACTTAGGTTTACATAGTTGATGCTGGCAATCAGAAGTATGACAATGGCTACAGCGCCTAGTACCATGATGCTGTCTATGTCGCCATTTACCTCCAGTTCAGAATCCAGGTTAGATTTCAGATGGATGTCTGTCAGCTTTTGCAAGTATAAGTTCGTAAACTCAGACGGTTTGTGGCTTCGCGCATGGTCTGTGGCACTGAGGTGGCGATCCAGGAAAGCTGGAAGTTGTGCCTGCAAGCTCTTTGTTTGCTCATCCGACTGCAGAAGCAGGTATGTGGGAAATGAATTGTTGCCATAGTTTGTTTTCAGGGCCTCTGCGCCATACACTGTGGTGTCGTTTAGGGTAGAGAAAGAGGCGAGAAAATCTGGATGCATGTGCGAGTTCTCCGGAAAAGACTTAAATACGGCTGAAACCTTAAACGTTAGTGTCTCATTCAGTCTAAGAACCTTTCCTACGGCCTCCTCATACGGATAGTACTTCTCCGCCATTTTATCGCTAAGCAGGATTGAGTAAGGCTCCTGAAGGGCTTTGTGGGCACTGCCTTTCAGCATGTTGATGTCAAAGATGTCTGCAAAAGCAGGCTCGGCAAAGAAGATGCCCTCTTCACGAAAGGTTTTTTGCTTCTCTGCATCCTCCACTGTCAGGACAGTATGCAGGGTGCGGGCAATACGCTCAATTTCAGGAAAGTCCTGCTGTAGCAGCGGGCCAAAAGGAGGAGCCACGCGTGCCAGGTGAAGGCTAACAGAGCCATCATCGGACAGAAAGTCGCGGGTTACACGGTAAATGCGGTCTGCTTTCGAGTGGTGACGGTCATAGCTAAGCTCATCCTTTACATAAAGAAAGATGAGCATACAGGCGGCTATCCCGATAGCCAAACCACCAATGTTTATAGCAGAGTATACCTTGTTGCGGGCAAGATTACGTAGGGCAACCTTTAAGTAATTTTTTAGCATAGTCTTATCCGTGTAGTGGTATGGCTTATAAGGAAAGCAGCAGGATTTTTACATCTGAGTAGGTTGCTGAGAGGCGCGAAAGCTCACGCCTCTTTAACAACAAACAGCACTTTAAACTTAATCTCGATGTAAGTAAACTCCTTACAGCAACTCTGCTGCATGGCGCTTTACGTTCAGGTTTTCGGTCACGATCTGGCCGTCGAAGAGGTTCACGATGCGGTGTGCGTACTCTGCGTCGGTAGGGGAGTGTGTTACCATTACCACAGTAGTTCCGGCATCGTTCAGCTCAGAAAGCAACTGCATTACCTCACGGCCATGTACTGAGTCCAAGTTACCGGTAGGTTCGTCGGCAAGTATAAGGGCTGGCTCTGAAACAACGGCTCTGGCAATGGCGGCACGCTGCTGCTGGCCACCCGACAACTGCTGCGGGAAGTGGTTGCGGCGGTGTGCGATTCCCATGCGCTCCATAGCCTGCAATGTACGCTTCTCAGTTTCAGACTTTGAGTAACCTAGGTAAGCAAGTGGTAGTGCAATGTTCTCCTCTACCGTTAGCTCATCAATCAGGTTAAAGCTCTGGAACACGAAGCCCAGGTTCTCTTTGCGAAGTTTAGCCCGCTGGCGCTCCGACACATTTGCTACCTCCTGACCCAAGAACTTAAAGCTACCTGAAGAAGGGCTGTCCAACATACCCAGGATGTTGAGCAGTGTAGACTTGCCGCAGCCTGATGGACCCATAATGGCCACAAACTCGCCGCGTTTAATTTTCAGGTCTACCCCAGCCAGGGCAGTAGTTTCTACAGTATCTGTTATGTACTTTTTCTGCAGGTTTTGTGTGTCGATAATCAGTTCTTGCGTGCTCATGGTTCTTGCTGTTGAAAATGGTGGATAGTTTTATTTTGTACCTTTTTGGCAGTTTAGACTTACTTATTCTTTCCTACTTTTTCGTAGTGTCTTACTTCAGTTCCAGCTGGTCTATGTCACCGTAGCTGTCGTATGAAGAAAGAACTACTTTCTCGCCTGGCTGCAGGCCTTCCAGCACCTCGTAATAGTTCGGGTTCTGGCGTCCTAGTTTAATTCTGCGTTTCTCTGCATTGCCGCTTGCTTGGTTCACTACAAACACCCAGTTACCTCCGGTGCTCTGGTAGAAGCCGCCTCTCGGTAAAAGTACAGCCTTGGCTCCGTCGTTCAGGTTAAGCTTTATCTGCAGTGTTTGGCCGCGGCGTATACCTTCCGGAGTGCCTTCTGCAAACTCCATATCCACCTGGAATGTATTGTTCTGTACTTCCGGGAAAACCTTGGTTATAGCTACTTTATAAGTATTGCCGTTGAAGTCGAAGGTGCCTTTCAGGCCTGGGTATACTTTAGAGATGTAATGCTCATCTATGTTGGCCTTCACTTTATAGCCGTCCATGTCATCAATTTGACCGATGTTTTCGCCTGGAGCTTTAGACTCACCAACCTCAGCTTTTAGAGTTGAAAGCTGGCCTGCGAAAGGTGCTGTTACATACAGGTTGTTAAGTGTGTTGCGAGCCATGCCAATGTTAGCTTCCATACGGCGTATAGACTCATCCAGCTGCTTCAGGCGGTCGTTCATTAACTGAGCATCCTGCTTTACCGAGCGTTCAGCCAGCGTTTTGCGTGTATTTAGGTAGTCATACTCGTCTTTTGCAGATTCATATTCTTCACGGGAAATTACCTTCTCTTCGATCAGCATTTTGTTGCGCTCATACTTGCGCTGGGCCAGTGCCAGTTGGTATTTTATCTCAGCCAGGTCGTTTTCTTTGCGGATCAGGTCCTGCTTCATGGTAATCTCTGAGTTCTGGCGCTCGTTCATCAGGTCGTAAAGCTGTGTCTCGCGCGTCATGAAGTCGATCTGTAGCGTGGTGTTAGACAGCTTCAGAATTGTATCGCCTTTTTCTACCATGCGGCCATCATCGGTATAGATTTTCTCAACACGACCTCCCTCTGTAATATCCAGGTAGAATGTTTTGAGCGGTTCTACGGCACCATCAATCGCAATAAATTCCTGAAATGTGCCTTCGCTTACCTGACCGACTGTTATGCGCTTGCTGTCTACATTAAGCTTGGAGCTGTGTTCGGCAAACAGCAGGTTGTAAAGCACCAGCACGAGGCCCAATGCACCGGCTGCAATCAGTATAATTTTCTTAGGCGTTGCTTTTTTCTTTTCAATTACGCGATCCATAGTAGTAGATTTGGTCGTGAGCACAGTATTTCATAGTTTCATTATCCGCTTTGCCAATTACTGTGCCATAATTAATAATTGATTGATTTACAGTTATTTAAGTGTATAGTATATCTGTAGCTATATGTATACTGTCCGGTTCCGTACACCTGAGTGTCCTGTAGCGAACAGCGAACACTTACAGAGCAGGAACTTTGTGGTGTGGGCTTTATACTTAGCAGGCAACATGGCATATTGCACAGAAAAAACGTACTTTTACATATATAACAGCACTTAGCACACATATAAATCTATGAGTAAGGTCTCTTGCAAGGTACTGGTGGTAGATGATGAGGAAGACATATTGATGGCCGGAAAGCTGTTACTAAAGCAGCACTTTGAAGTAGTCAAAACAACATCTGACCCATATAAAATACCAAGCCTGCTGCAGGAGCACAACTTTGATGTGGTGCTGCTGGACATGAATTATAGCATCGGAGCCACCTCCAGTAAAGAAGGGCTCCATTGGCTAAAGCAGATCCTGCAGCTCTCTCCCAAGACTACAGTTATCCTGATGACGGCCTACGGCGACATTGAACTAGCTGTGCGTGCGCTGAAAGAGGGTGCCACAGACTTTGTGCTGAAACCTTGGCAGAACGAGAAGTTAGTGGCTATACTTAAAACTGCCTGCCAGAACCGCAGCGCCTCCGTTAACGGTAAACGATGTGCCGAGAAAGCCGTGCGGGAAAATACCGCTTACCACTACGATGGCTTTATAGGTGTATCGCCGGCTATGCAGCGCGTGTACCAGACAATAGATAAAGTAGCAGGTACCGATGCCAATGTGCTTATACTCGGCGAGAACGGAACAGGTAAGGAGGTAGCAGCGCGTGCTTTGCACCGCAAGTCGAAACGAGCGAATAACGTGTTCGAAATTGTAGACTTGGGAGCTGTAAGCACTACCTTGTTTGAAAGTGAACTCTTTGGGCACGCTAAAGGCTCTTTTACAGATGCCAAAGAAGACCGGGCCGGAAGGCTTGAGGCTGCTTCAGGTGGTACACTTTTTCTGGATGAGATAGGTAACCTGTCGCTTGCGCTGCAGGCAAAGCTTCTTACAGTATTGCAAAGCAGACAGGTCATCCGGTTAGGTACTAATAAACCACGCCCTATCGATATCAGGCTTATCTGCGCCACCAACATGCCACTTTACGACATGGTGCGCGAAGGCACCTTCCGTCAGGATTTGCTTTACCGTGTAAATACAGTAGAAATACACCTGCCCCCGCTTCGTGAGCGACGTGATGACATCAGGCTGTTGGCGGAGCACTTCCTGAAAGTATACCAGCAGAAGTATGAACGCCCCGAGCTACGCCTAAATAGCGAAACAATGCGCCGACTGAACGATTACCATTGGCCTGGCAATATAAGGGAGCTGGATCATGCCATGGAGCGTGCCGTTATACTTTGCGATGGCAACGAATTACACCCAGATGATTTCTACTTTGCACCAAGTGAGGATGGTCAGCAAAAACAGCTTGGGCTGGATAGCCTAGCCGACAACGATTACACGCTGGAGGCATTAGAGAAGATGATGGTACAAAAGGCGCTTGTAAAGCATGCAGGCAATATTACGCATGCTGCAAAAGAGCTAGGCATTACGCGCACCGCCCTTTACCGCAGAATAGAGAAGCATGGGCTATAGCGGGTTCAGGGTAAGGCTGCTGCTGCGCCTTTTCCTTCTTGTATGTATCGTTTTGCTGCTTATGCTGGTGCTCTACCGCACAGACTGGTATGTAACGGCACTATGCTTATTCCTGCTCGTGCTGTTCCAGCTCTATGATCTTGTTCATTTTGTAGAGCGAACTAACAGGGATATCAGCAGCTTTCTGCAGGCTATGCGCCACTCAGATTTTACACAGCGCTTTGCTACCGAAGGCGTAAACCCCTCTTACCAAGAGCTGTACCAGAGCTTTAATGATATTTCTGAGGCTTTTTCACGTGTAAAGACAGAGAAACAAGCACACTATCATTACCTGCAGGCCATTGTAGAGCAGGTGGGAGTAGGAATTCTTTCTTTTGATGAGGAGGGGGAAGTGCAGTTAGTTAATAACGTTACTAAATCTCTTTTGCGGGTGCCTCACCTGCTACACATAGACTCCCTTGAGCGTTTGAGTCCTGACCTGGTGCAGGCACTTTTTGGCATAGGTCATGAAGAGAAAAGGCTGGTTACGCTACAGGTCAACGAAGAAGAACTATTACTTAATCTCAGTGCCACAGAGCTCCTCTCGCAGGGCAAACAGATCAAGATTGTAACGCTGCAAAACATAAAGTCGGAGCTAGAGGAGCAGGAGCTACAAACATGGCAGAAGGTGATTCGTGTGCTGACGCATGAAATCATGAACTCCATTACCCCGGTCGTTTCTCTCACTTCTACTGTAAACAACCTTTTGGAGGAAGAGGTGATTGCCAAACTGGCAAAAGGTGAAAGTATAGAAGAGGAGGTATTGGAAGACATGCAGGCTGGCTTAAGAACCATAGAGAAGCGCAGTGCTGGTATGCTTCACTTCGTGAAGAACTACCGTCGCCTGATGCGACTACCATCGTCGGAGCTAAGGCCTGTGAAGGTAGTAGACATGATGCGTTCTGTGCATACGCTGTTGCAGCATCAGATGGAAGAGCAGCATGTTAATTTTAAGATGTATCTGCCAGACGAAAAGACAGAGGTGTTGGCCGATGCCGAGCAACTGGAGCAAGTGCTGATCAATCTTATCAAGAACGGCATGGAGGCTTGCCAAAACGCGCATGCCCCCTGCGTAGAGGTTGTGGCTTTTGTGCCGGAGGGCGAGCGCGAAAGGCTGCGCATCGATGTAACAGACAATGGCCCTGGTATACCGGATGAAGTGCTGGACAAAATTTTTATTCCGTTCTACACCACTAAAAAACAAGGTTCTGGTATAGGGCTAAGCCTGTCTAAGCAGATTATGCGCCAGCACGGTGGCTCTATCCGGGTGCATACACAGCCTGGCCTCACCACCTTCAGCCTTAGCTTAAAGCGGGTAAACGAACGTGTGTTATTAGATCATTAAAAGCAGAATACAGCTAACTGGATAAGTGCTTAAATCAGGAAAGTGGAAAAACACTCGATTAGGTAAGGATTAAACATACTGCTGGATAACCTGCGTTAGTTGCTGCGCCGGCATAGCTCCAGACTGACGCCACACCTGCTTTCCTTTATGGAAAAGTATAAAAGTTGGTACGCCCTGTACCTTAAATTGCGATGCAGCTGCCTGATTGTTGTCTATATTTACTTTTACAACCTTTAGCTTACCGTTATACTGGCTGGCTACTTGTTGTACTATTGGACTCATTGCTTTGCAGGGACCACACCAATCCGCGTAAAAGTCTACCAGTACCGGCATCCCTGGGCTATTGATAAGCTCTTGAAAAGATCTCTTTGCCATTGCTTTTGTTTTATTAGTTCAAGTACATCTTCAAATACGCTTAATCCTTCTGGATTGGTTGCAGGAGAACTTGTATTTGCCTCTTAGCCTCAAAACAGACTGTAACGCTAAATGTTGTGTTATATATCTGTTAACTCTGCTCCTCATAAACATAGTGCACGGCAGGTTGAAAGTTTAAATGCAATATTCGCTATATTTAGTCTTTCAATTTAGCCAACAAGCTTTTATGCCAACATACGACGGAACTGAGGGCGCTGCTATAGAACTATCGCAGGCCGCTAAATGGACCAAAATATACCGTGATAGTTTAGCTGAGGAGGCCACAGCAGGAGGGAGAATAAAAGCTCATTTCTTTGGCCGTGATATTCTGCTGAAAATATTGAAGCAGGATGGCTGCATGGGCATCAGAATGTATTATGCCAAGGACGAGAATGGGCAGAAACAACTTATTTTAGTGGGAGCCAACGCCGAGGGCGAGGATATGGTAGAGGGTACAATCGCAGACAAATCCCACTTCTGCCCTCCGGATTGTGTAGAGAGCGAGCTAAACGGATGATGGAGTTTTACTTGAGGGAAATCTATCCTTGGTTAATTAGTTTATCCAGCATCAGCATAGGTATCCCGCTTCTTGCCGGCGTCCTCCTCATCACGAAGCGAAACAGTTTATTGTTCAAGTTGATATTGCTCTATATTAGCTACGTTGCTTTATCTGAGGTAGTGGGGGAGCTAACGATATACTTGGGTACCAGTAATAACCTGTGGATAAATCATTTGGACACTCCCATTGAGTTTATATTGATAGCCACAACTTACTATGTCAGCTTTAAGCAAAAACCTTTGAAGTATGGAGTTGTAGCTGCTGCTGTTGGTTTCGGTGCCTTTTGTATATTGGGTTTATTCTGGGGGGAGGACGTGACCCAAATGAATTCCACGCCGCGGATAGTGGCTGCAGTTCTGCTTATAGCCATGGCAGTTTTATACTTTTATCAAACAGCCAACGAAGTAAATTACACTTACCTGGACCGGGACCCAATGTTCCTGCTAAGCAGTGGCATCATAATTTACCAGGCTGGTACTTCCATGGCATACAGCATGTTTAACGCAGCCTTGGCCGAATCTTATGACTCTGCTCGTATGTGCATCACAGTTATACTAGTGCTTAACATTTTATTCAGAATCACCTTGATGCTGGCAATAAGGCGTACACCCCTTGCATGAAAGTTCTAGACCCACTCATACTGATCACTCCAGTAATGCTGATTTTGGCAGTGGGTATTATTGCATTCGTGGTGCTTTACCAACGACGAATGCTGCAGCACCAGGAGCACTTGCAACGGTTGCAGTCTATCAAACAGCAACAGTTGCTGGAGGCTACCTTCAGGGCCCAAGAAGAGGAGCGCCGCCGTGTGGCCCGCGACCTACACGACGAGGTAGGGGCTATGCTGGCATTAGTAAGGTTAAATTTGCATCAACTGGTAAGCAATGTGGAGGTAAAAGATGAGCGGCTACTGAACAGTGCACAGAACATGAAGCAGCAGCTTGATGAGGTGCTGGGAAGTGTACGCCGGATTTCTCATGATTTGATGCCTGTAGTGCTGGAGAAGATGGGGCTGGCACAGGCACTAGATGCCTTAAGACGTACTTTGGCGGCTACCGGGCAACTAGAGCTGGAGATAAGCTATAACGATAAGAGTATACGCCTTCCTCCTCAACACGAATTGCTGCTGTACCGTATGGTGCAGGAGCTACTGAACAATACTCTTAAGCATGCGCAGGCTAGCCAAGTTACAGTTATTCTTTCCTTCACAGCTTCGCAGGTTCATATTATTTACAAAGACAACGGAATTGGCTTTGAAGTAGGAGCCTTGGAACATGAAAAAGGCATGGCCGGTGGTCTAGGCATCATGAGTCTGCAGAGCCGGGCTGCTCTATTAAATGGAAGTATCAGCATTAAATCTGCGCCCGGAGCCGGTACTACTGCCGAAATAACAGTACCAATTACTTCACCCGACCTAGAAAACACAACCAACAACCATAACCCTATTACTACTCATGGAGTATCAGCCTCTAACATTGGCAATAGCCGATGACCACAACTTGTTCCGGAAGGGGGTTCTGGAACTACTAAAAGCTTTTGATGAAATCACATTGGTGGCGGATGCCAGCAACGGAGCCGAACTTCTCGAAAAAATTGAGTCCGACCTGCCCGATGTGGTGATGCTGGACCTGGAAATGCCCGAGATGGACGGAGTAGCAACTTCTCGGTACCTGCTCTCCAAATATCCTGATGTCCGCATCCTGATCATGTCTACCTATGGGGACGAGGCACTGGTAGACAACCTGCTGGAGGAGGGTGTAAAAGGGTATCTGCTTAAGAATTCAGAACCTGATGAGCTACGGCAGGCATTACAAGCCTTGAAAGCTGGCAAGGGGTATTTCTCTCCAAGGTAAATTTAAAAGATGATGTTCAGCATCAGGCCCGGAAAATGACACCGGGTTTTTTTGTGTCTTTAATTTACATTTTAATTTTTCTAATATATAACTAAACTTTTTTGAATATGAAGAGTATGACTGATATATAATATTAAACTAATATAGTTTTGAATCATTTTTCTTTTTGCTCTGGTAAAGTGCAGATGTGGCGGCAGCTTATAGCAGCATTTATAGTATGCTGCGCATTATTCTTGCCCACAAGTATAATGGCTCAGCAAGAGGAGAAGAGAGATACAGCACAGCAACAAGCTACGCAAGGTCCCAATCAGTTTGAGGAGGCCATCCGTAGTTCTGCCGATTTGGAGGTTGATGGTTTAATAGTAGATGAGACTATAACTAAAATTGGGCGCGATTTTTACGATGTGTTCCATCGGCAATGGGAGGCACCTCCATCTGCTAAAAACTTTACCATTCTAATAAAAGAGCGGCCTACCCGTGGCAATGGGGCGCTCATTCAGGTGGCTCTTAACGATGAGCTTCTGTTTGAGCAGCAGCTGCAGCCAAGGTTCGACGTGATCGAAGAAACCGCTAGCTATGTAGCAACTGGCTTATACGAGTACCTGCTCCGAAATCACTTACAGCAGCAGCTGGAGGCAGAAGGGAGGAAGGAATGGGAGGTATTCTAAATTATGGAACAATACTAAAAATGTACACATATACCCTTCTATGAAAAATGTTATTTCTACCCTGGTAGCATTTCTTTTGCTTTTCTTTGCCAACCTTAGTAATGTACAAGCGCAGGATCTGGTATACACGCCTAAGAATCCTGCCTTTGGCGGCAATCCGTATAATTACTCCTGGATGCAAAGCTCAGCCCAGGCACAGGATAAGTTAAAGGATCCTAACGCAGAGAGCGGCTCCCTCTACAGCCGCGACCCCATGGAGGACTTTAAAAATAGCCTGAACCGACAGATTCTGAATGAGCTTTCACGTAAGCTTATTTCAAATCAGTTTGGCGAGGATGGTGTAACTCCAGGTAGCTATACTTTGGGAGACTACCAGATTGATGTAACAGAGGGGCCGGGAGGTATCAATATTGATATTGTAGATATGACATCTGGTAACCGTACCTCAGTTACTATCCCATATTATTAATTGGGCTTACAAAACCGGATTTACTAGCCCTCCTGCATTCCCTATAGTTCCTTGCTTCCATTTTTCCTCACCCTTTGTTATGATTCAAAAGCTTTATACCTATACTTGCTATACTCTTGTATTGCTTGGGTTATGCCTTGTGCAAAGCTGTTCGCCATACTTTCAGCAGCCCATGAAGAGTTCCGAAGCCACACTGGGCGTGCCATCACCAGCCTATAAAGACTTAGTAAGCTTGCCGGAGCCGCAGCAGAAAGTTGTGGCTGCCGTGTATAAATTCAGAGACCAGACAGGGCAGTATAAACCATCTGAAATTGGTACTAGCTGGTCTACAGCGGTAACCCAGGGAGCCACTACCATCCTTATTAACTCCCTCGAAGAGTCAGGCTGGTTTACCACAATTGAGCGTGAGAACCTGGGGAACCTGCTAAATGAGCGGAAGATAATTCGGTCCACAAGAGCCGAATCTGAGGCTATGACAGGTAAGAAAGAGCCTAATTTGCCCGGACTTCTTTTTGCGGGCATTATACTGGAGGGAGGTATAATTTCTTACGATGCCAATGTGGTGACAGGGGGAGCAGGTTTACGTTACTTTGGTGCCGGAGGGTCAGGACAGTACCGAGAGGATAAGGTGACAGTGTACCTACGGGCAATTTCCACCAGCACAGGAGAAATACTTAAGACAGTTTATACATCTAAAACTATACTGTCTCAGTCGGTTGATTTTGGTGTTTTCCGATATGTACATTTTAAGCGCCTTTTAGAGGCAGAAACAGGCTTTACCTATAATGAGCCGTCTGAAATTGCTGTGAAAGAGGCCATAGACAAGGCAGTGCAAAGTATGGTGATTGAGGGGATGCTTGCTGGATACTGGCGCCCAAAGAACAAGGCTGATCTGGAGTCGGAGGTGGTGCAGGCTTACCTGCAGGAGAAGCAGGACATCCTGAACAGCGACATTCACGGAAACATTATGGACGAGCGTCGTAGCCTTGTTGGTGTAGCCGGTGCGGCAGGGGCCATGTATTATAAGGGCGACTTCCCGAACCCTAGGTTAAACTTCATGGGTGAAGTAGGGTTAAAAATCAGTTCACGGCAGAATATTGGTATGGACTTGCGCTTGGGGAAGGGCAAGTTATCTACAGAAAATGGCTTTAACACAAGTATAAATTATGCAGAGTTAAACCTTAACTACCTCCTATTTCCGAAGTTGCGCTACAGTCCTTATGTACAGGTTGGTGCGGGGGCACTTGTGCAGGGTAGTGGGCTTGTGGACATTTTTGATAGCTTTGGCGACAGCGGACTAAACCCTTACGTAAAGGCTGGGGCAGGCTTAGAGTATCTCCTTACTAGGAATATAGGACTGGATGTTAGCCTTTCCAGCTCTTATCTCTTGAACGATGATTTGGATGAGGTCGAACAGGGCCGCTTTAACGACTACTTTTGGACAGGTAAAGTGGGGGTAAATTTCTATTTGGGCCTGTATAAGTAGAGTTTTATTTCCATAACAATCAAATGCCAGGGCTGGGATCACCAGCCCTGGCATTTGATTGTTATGGAATAGTTAAGATATAGTATATGTATATAAATAAATAAAAAATATTAAAAATCTTTGAAACCTTAATATTGTATCAAGGTATAATGCTAATGTAAATCATTTTAAACCTAAAAAATATCATTAGCATGAAAAAGCGTTTGATTTTTGCTGCAACAGCAGCGTTGATGTTCACAGCAGGTTCTGCTTTCGCACAAAGTACAAGTAACACTGCCACCACAACACAGTCAGGAACTACAAACGTAGCTACTGTAACTCAAACTCGCGGTGTGGGTAATGATGCCAGCATCACCCAGGCCGATTTCACCAACACCGGCACAATAGTTCAGGAAGATGGCGCACTTAATGACGCCAGCATTGACCAGGACGGTATGTATAATACTGCTTATGTTGAGCAGTTAGGCGGCTTAAGCAACGACGCCGATATTGATCAGGACGGTGATGAGAACTATACAGAGGTTCTGCAGTGGGGTGGCCTAGACAACGAGGCCGACATTGACCAGGACGGTGATTATAATGAGGCACTGATCCACCAGGAAGGCGGAGAGGACAACGATGCTGATATCGACCAGGATGGCTATCTGAACTATGCCCACATCGACCAAATTGGTGGCCTAGACAACGAGGCCGATATTGACCAGGACGGTGATGAAAATGAGGCACTTATTGTTCAATACGAAGGTGAAGACAACGAAGCCGATATCGACCAGGATGGCTATCTGAACTATGCCCGCATCGACCAAATTGGTGGCGTAGACAACGAGGCCGACATTGACCAGGACGGTGATGGCAATGCTGCATTAGTATGGCAGGAAGGCGGTGTAAGAAATGACGCTGAGATCGACCAGGATGGTTACGGAAACACAGCTTATGTTGCGCAAGTTGGAGGTCTTGATAATGATGCATTCGTAGATCAGTACGGTGCAGGAAACTATGCTGAAGTTTCCCAGTCTGGCGGAGATCACAACCTTGTTGAAGTAGATCAGTTTGGCCTTGGTAACGTTGCGTTTGTTGAACAAGACATGGCTTCTTATAACACTGCAAGCGTTACACAGAGTGGCTGGTTTAATGGAGCTGGTGTTTCCCAGACTGGTTCATATAACACGGCTTCTGTTTCGCAGAGCGGCCTTCTGAACGGTGCCAGTGTAGTGCAGTCAGGAGATAACCAAACAGCTACCATCAGCCAAATGGGATGGGGTAATTCGGCCTCTGCTACTCAGAGCGGTTCTGGCAACATAAGCTCCCTCACGCAGCACTAATTAAACTTATTTCACTTGTAAACAAGGCACCCAACTTTATTGGGTGCCTTGTTTATTTATAAAGTTTCCAAACACAGTGTTGAGCTATAGATACTTGAGATAGGTGTAGTTACTTATGAATAGTGCTAAAATAAAGGTCATCCTGTGTTAAAATATAGTAAATACATATAATTAGAAAAATATAAATTTAACATAAGCATATGCAACTATTGAAAGCTCCTAAAGTATAATATAACTGTAAATCATTTTAAACTTTTTAATACACACAACACTATGAAAAACAAACAAAAGTACGCAGCAGCGGCTGTGGCCGCCGTATTATTTGCTTCTGGTTCTGCCTTTGCTCAAGGTACTACCAGCTCTGCAACTACAAGCCAGACCGGAAATACCAACACTGCTGTTATCGACCAGGTTGGCGGGCTGAATAACAGTGCTGAGGCAAGCCAAGCCGGGGATGGAAACGTGGCTACGGTAACGCAGGCAGAAGGAATGGATAATGCGGTATATATTGATCAGGTGGGCCTGACGAATACAGCGACTGTCTTGCAGGAAGGTGGCCTTGACAATGACGCAGATGTTGATCAGGACGGGGATCTGAACGTTGCCTACATCTGGCAAAACCTTGGGGAAGATAATGATGCTGATATTGATCAGGACGGAACACTAAATGATGCCGCTATTGAGCAGGATGGTGGAGAGGACAACGATGCTGACATTGACCAGGATGGCAGTGAAAACGCCGCTTATGTCGGACAAACTGGAGGTGAGGACAATGATGCCGATATCGATCAGGATGGAACATTTAACAACGCTTATATTGGTCAGTTTGGCGGCGAGGATAACGAGGCAGATTTAGACCAGGATGGAGATGCCAACTATGCTGCAATCCTGCAAGACGGTGGTGAGGATAACGATGCAGACATCGACCAGGATGGAACAAACAACTGGGCGGAGACAAACCAGATTCAGGGAAATGACAATGATGTAGAGGTAGATCAGGACGGCTCTGATAATATTGCTGAAGTATGGCAGATGCATGGTGAAGACAACGAGGCCAATGTTGACCAAGATGGTGATCTAAACAATGCCTATATTCTGCAGGAGGGCGGCATGAATAACCTGGCAGATGTTCACCAGAATGGCGTTAGCAACACAGCTGAGATCTATCAGTATGGCGGCATGGATAATGAAGCTTACCTGATTCAGGACGGTGACATGCACACAGGCGTTATCACTCAATCTGGCGACGGAGCAAACTACGCTGAGTTGAACCAGATGGGCTTGATGAATACGGGCAGCATTACGCAGGACGGTATGGGCAATAGCGCCATCACATCGCAGGGAGGCAGCATGAATATGTCTACTGTTACACAGAGTGGCACGGGAAACATCAGTTTGGTTAACCAGCACTAATCCCTTGAACAGCAATAAGTAAATAAAGTATTCTCCGCGATGGGAGGCCCCCATCGCGGAGTTTTATATAACATTTCTAAAACGCGTTTTATGAAAAAATCAATTTTAGCTGCGATGGCTATTACGACACTGTTGCTAAATGAGGCCGTGGCACAATCAGGTAGAAGCGAGGAGGCTTTATTGCAGAGCCTGCAGTCAAAAAGATTGGGAGGCAATGGTACTGGAGCCTCAACGGTTACGGTACAAGAGGGTGAGGCTAATACCTTGTTAGTGCAGCAGGTACAGACAAGTGTTATTTCTAACCAAGTAAATGTTTCGCAGGTTGGGAGTTATAACAATGTATCATTGCTGCAAAATGGCTCGGGTATAGGTACAACTGTAAGTCAATACGGAAACGGAAACTCCTACGAAGGCAGTTTGCTAGGCAATAATCTTCAATCTGAGGTAATACAGCAAGGTAATAGCAATACCGTAAACCAGCAGGTCAGGGGAGATGGCCTTGACTATAGCCTGATTCAATTGGGCTACAGCAACACGATTAACCAAATCGAAACAACACCTGCTTCCAAATCATATCAAGTGGTGCAGGAAGGAAATAATATGAACATCACTATTGAGCAGAGCCGAGGATTTGCCCCCGCTACTGTTGTCAATAAGTAATTTTTCAAAAGAGCATATAGTTTTACTCTTTTAAAAACCTACCAAGTTTCAAACCCTTCTCTATAGTGTGATTCCTTTGTGGAGCATTAGAGGTATTCTTGCACTTACCTATATTTAGATAAAGTGTAATAATATGAAAGAAAAAGACAACTAATACATGTTTATATAAGTATATGAATAAGTAATTTAATTAATTAATTGCTACGCTCAATCATCCAAACTTAACTCTCTTATGCCAAGAGCTGCTTTCACCCTAAAGCTGTTTTGCTTTTTTCTGTTACTTTTAGGCCTTATTTCTTGCAACGAAGAAATGGTAGAGCCCGAAGGAGGTGGTTCTATCAGAGGGGTTGTGATACATGCCGAAACAGAAGCGCCGATCGCCGGCGTTAGCATTAGCACTAAACCTGCCACATCTGCTGTTGTTACTGATGAAGATGGCAACTTCTCTATTTCGGAAGTAGACGCCGGAGAGTACAATATTGTTGCCCAGAAGATTGGTTATAAAGTTAAAGGTGTAACAATTGCGGTTAAGAGCTTTAAAAGCAGCCACGTTACCATTGTGCTAGAGGATGCCGTAGGCGGTGGCCTGGCACCAGGCAAAGCCAGCGATCCAATTCCAGTATCAGGCACAACCTCTCAGCCTACAGACCTAACCCTCCGCTGGCAAGCACCCAAAGCCAACAGCGGCGATACCCTCACCTACGATGTCTACTTGTATGAGTCGGGCAATACGGAGAAAAGACTGGTAGCCGAGTCTTTGTCAGATACGAGTGTGGTAGTCAGAAACCTGAAGTATAACACAACTTATTTCTGGCAGGTAGTAGTGAAGGACGCCAGCGGCAGAAGCTCAAACGGAGATGTCTGGAGCTTTACCACAATGGCTCTAACCAATGCCCGCTATCTTTTTGCCCGCGCTGTAGATGGCGATTACAACATTTACCGGTCAGACGGCACTGAAGCAAATACCTTTAGGCTGACTACTGGCGTAAGTCGCGAGTGGTGGCCACTACTAAATCCTAAACGGGATGTGATTGCCTACTCCTCGAATGAACACATTGAGCCGCAGATCTTTACGATGAGACTGGATGGTGCAGATAAGTTACAAATTACCACTGTGCCTGTGGCAGGATATCATAACCAAGGGATCGGCTTTGTTTGGTCGCCGGATGGAGGCCAGCTAATCTATCCGCACTACGATAAACTTTACCGTATTGAGCGCGATGGCTCAGGGTTAACCGTACTAGCCACTGCGCCTGAGGGCCGCCACTTCCGCATGCTCGACTGGACAGACCGAGGCAATAAGATCATAGCGCAAACTATCGGGCAAAACATCAACGATTCTGAGATCTACATCATGGACTCTAATGGGGCTAACATGACGCTGCTGGTGGAGAATTTACCAGGCCGTGTGGAAAGTCCGACTTTCTCTATAGATGGTAAGAATGTGCTTTATACCCGTGATGCGGCTGGCTTCGAGAACACGGAAGGTCGCCAGTTGGATTCCCGCATCTACAGAAGAGACTTGGAAACTAACCGTATTGTGGACCTATCCGGAGGCAAGCCTGCCGGTACAAACGACCTGTACCCGCGTTACTCACCAACAGGAGATAAGATCATTTTTGTGAATACGCCAAACGATGGCTTCGGCCCCTTTGATATTTATGTAATGGATGCAAACGGCAGCAACCGCACCAAGATTTTCTCCAATGCCACCATGCCGGATTGGAAATAGACATCATCTTAAACCACTCAAGAGCAAAGAGCCATGGCATAAGTCGTGGCTTTTTCTGTTTACTTCTCAGTAGATGGAGCGTGTATTATGAGCTATAAGGCCTAAACATCTGACTTTTCTTGCTGTTTTATACTAGGAAAGTGTAACAGGATTGATGGCTAACAATAAGACAGACCAAGTATGTGAGCTCTGTGGAAGAGAGGTGCAGAATGTATCGCGCCACCACCTGGTGCCGCGAGAGGAGGGTGGCCGTTATGGGGCTACTGCAGACGTATGCCAACCTTGCCACAGCACGCTGCATCTTACCTTTAGCAACCGCGACTTGGCTTTGAACTACAATACCATACCGGCTCTGCAACAGGCCGAACCGCTGCAAAAGTATCTGAATTGGGTGCGTAAAAAACGTGTTGAGAAGATATCTAACCGACGGGGCAGAAGGAGGTAAGTATAAGATGGGAGACGCTATTCACTACGCCTCCCATTTTATACTTATTTATCGGACTTCCCCTTTAGTTTCAGAATCATATCCAGTTTAAACTGGTGCAGGTTACCTTCCAGGCCAGCCGGGTAGCTGTGTGGGTTCATGTAACGGCGTATACTTTCGTGAAGCCGGCTGATTTCTGTTTTAGTATGTGCTTTTATGCTTGGCAGGTCTGGTAAAGTATAAATTGATTGTCCCTTCTGGAAAACCGGTACCAACAGCTCCTTATGTTTTGCCCCTTCCTCTACAGTTTTGCGGCGGGTAACGTCCAGTGGGTCTACAATCTGAGGGGTATTAGGTAATGGCTCCAGCTCATTATAAATCATGTCGGCCAGGTAACGTTCCTGATTATAATAGCGCCGCACCTGCAGTATGCCTGGGTTTGAGGTTTTTGCAAGCTGCTCCGATAGCTTTATTTTATATTCCCATTCTCCATCCTTGATAGCAGCCAGTTTATAAACTCCGCCAAGTGCTGGTTGGTCGTAAGCCGTGATCATTTTAGTACCCACGCCCCAAACATTGATTTTGGCTCCTTCCTGTTTCAGGTGTGTAATCAGGTGCTCATCCAAGTCGTTACTGGCTACGATGCTGGTGTCATGGAACCCGGCTTCATCTAATAACTGACGTGCCTGCTGACTTAAATAGGTAAGGTCACCAGAGTCCAGGCGTATGCCTCCGAAAACAAAACCTTTTGGTTGCAACTTTTGGGCAACAGAGATGGCTCGTTTCACACCTTCCAGTGTGTTGTAAGTGTCTACAAGAAAAACAGAGTCTTTCGGGAAAGCTTCACCATAAGCCTCAAAAGCATCCTCTTCTGTCTCAAAAGCCTGTACCCAGCTGTGGGCATGCGTTCCGCGTACGGGTATGTCGTATAGCTGACCTGCCAGCAGGTTAGAAGTTGCATCGGCGCCACCGATATAAGCTGCGCGTGCAGCAGAAAGAGCACCGTCTATGCCTTGTGCACGGCGCATACCAAACTCAATCACTGTGTCGCCTTTGGCTGCCTCTTTAATACGGGCTGCCTTGGTGGCTATAAGTGTTTCAAAATTAATGATGGTTAGTAGCGGCGTCTCAACCAACTGTGCCTGTAACAAAGGACCGCGTACACGTACTAGCGGTTCACTTGGAAAAACCACCGTACCTTCTGGCACAGCGTCTACATCGCAGGAAAACTCCATCTGGCCCAGGTAATCAATAAACTCCTGCTCAAAAAGCGGTTGCCCTTGGCTACCTTTCAGGTTGCTCAGGTACGCTAAATCGTTATCAGAAAACTTAAGTGCTTGTAAGTACTCTACTGCATGCTCCAGTCCTGCAGCTACTGTGTACCCTCCGCCAAAGGGATGCTTCCGAAAGTATAAATGAAACACTGCCTCACGCTCGGCCATACCTTGCTTCCAGTAGCCATAAGCCATTGTAAGTTGGTAAAGGTCAGTGAGTAAGGACAGGGAGGTGCTGTAGATTTCTGATAACGCCATTGGCTGTTTGTCTATATTTTGTGCCGGAATTTAAGAAGTATACCTGAAAAAAGCCGAAAAGGCTACAGAAGGCCTTTGCAGAACGCTTACAATCAGTACTATAAAATAATGCTTGCAGGTTGATGCTGGTATCTGCAATTTTAAGCCATGCAGACGAGACAATTCATTCCTTTTTCGGAAGTAAAAAATAAGAAAGCCATTGTTGTAGACAGTACACATGCTAATGGTGTCATGCTTTCTCACTGGAAGGGAGCACCCACGCCAGAGGGAGTTAAGGACGATACCAGTGCTGCCATTGTACTGAATGCCCTTCGTCAGGAGCTGACTGATCTGGACCTGCCTTACGTTACCGCTAATCACTTCGATATAGATGGATTTGTGGGAGTATGGGCGCTGCTGAATCCGGAGCTGGCATTGGAGAATGAGGAGCTGCTACGACAGATGGCCTTGATCGGGGACTTTAGAGAGCTGGATCTGAACCACCCGTTGGCAGGAGAGGCCCTGAAGCTGGTTTGCTGGATAAATGGGAAGGAACGGGAGCTGTTTTACAAGCCTTTTGAGGCGGATGAAATGGAGGAGAAGGAGGCAGCACAGTGTGTGCAGAAGTTTAAGTACTTTTTGCGGGAATTTACACGCGTGCTGAAGGACCCTGATTGGGAGCGTGGTGCGTGGGAAGATGAGGTAGGCGGTGCTTTGCTCGGCTACCGGGACATGTATAAGCCAGATACAAAAATTACACGTCACCCTGAAATTGGCCTGATCATAATTGAAACACCACATCCACTGCATTACTACGCCCTTTTCGGCCGCACGCAGGGCTTCGATATGGTGCTTACTTGTTACAAAGACAATAAGTTTGAGTTGGAGTACAAGTATACTACTTGGGTAGATATCGTATCACGGCCAACACTGCCGCGGCTAAGTATGGCGCCACTTGCTGCACGCCTTAATGAACTGGAGGCTTCCGGCCGTAGCTGGACGCACGACTCCGTTACCGATACAGGACCTCTCCTGCGCTTGGATGGCGATAAGCTGACGCGCTCCGAAGCTTACGCTAACCCTACAGAGCGGGAAATCTATACTTCGTCTATACCTGTGGAAGAGCTGAAACAGGAAGTGGTGCAGTATTACCAGCAGGCTTACCAGAGCATCCAACCGAAGTACAACTGGAGCTGGAAAGAGCTAAAAGAGCTTAATAAACAATAGATCATAAAAGAAAAGAGACGCTATGTTCTGCGTCTCTTTTCTTTTATAGTATAAAATGCTTCTAAGTATCCGCTAAAACAGGGTACCGTTAGCTGCTTTGTTTTCCTGCGTTTTGGTTGGAGCAGGGGCTTCGCAATTTTCCTCGTTAAATACCTGATCAATAGCTTTCTCAGCTTTGCGTAGCTTTTCCTTGCACAGTTTGATCAGTTGAGAAGAGCGCTGTACCTTTTGCGTCAGTTCATCCACGTCTACGGCGTCATTCTCAATGGCGCGTAAAATCTCCTCCAGTTCCTGGGTAGCCTCGCGGTATGTCATCTGGTTTAAGTCCTTATTCATCTGTATTAATATTTACAATCATGCTGTGGAGGGTACCATCTTTCATTCTTGTTTCCACCACATCACTATTCTTTACTTCTTTTATACTCTTGATAATTTTGCCATTGATAAGTGTGAGCGTATAGCCACGCAGCAACAGTTTCTCTGGGTTATTAGCTTCTATACTCATTTCCAGCAGCTTTAGGCGGTGTTGTTCACCCTGTAGTTTGCCCTTGGCGCTGTACTCCAGCTTATCGCTATACTTGGTAAAGGTAAGTTGCCGTTGCTTTAGTTTATCTTTTGCCTCCGTTTCTACACAGTGCACCAGGTGGTTTAGCTCGTGCTCTTTCATGTGCAGGTAGCGCTGGCTTTTGCCTTCCACGCACACCGACAGCTCTTGCAGGTGGCGCTGCCGCTCGTGCAGCAGGTCTTTGGTTTCAGCATTCACATCCTTCTCCAGATCGCTGATCTGGTGTCGCTGTGCCTCCAGGTAAGCCTTTGGTTTTAGCAACAAGCTGCGTGATAGGGTCTCCAGCTTGTTCTTGCTTGTCTGGAGTAACTGCCGGGTTATGTTCTGGAAGCGTAAGCTCACACGCTCCAGCTTATCATCTGTCAGTTTCAGTTGCTGCGCTGCAAACATCCTGATGCTGTCGAACAGATCTTCTGCGTGTTCTTCCGCCTCCCTAAATCTGTCAATCAGGAAACCGGCAACAGCTGTAGGTGTTTTCAGGCGCGTGTTGGCTAGCATATCGGCTATACTTTCGTCCCGCTCATGGCCTATACCTGTTAGCACCGGAAGCGGCGAATTACCAATGGCCGCTGCAATTTTATAGTCGTCGAAGCAGCTCAAGTCTGTCTGAGAGCCTCCGCCACGAATCAGTACAATAGCATCAAACTGGTCGCTGTGCCGGGCAATCTGTGCAAATGCTTGCGCTACCGAAGCCGGCGCTTCGTTGCCCTGTACCGTGGCCGGGAAAAGTGTGGTTTGGAAATCATAACCGTAGCTGTTGTTCTCCAGCTGATGCATAAAGTCTTGGAAACCTGCTGCGGTGGCAGATGATATAACGGCCAAACGTTGCGGTACCAGTGGCAGCTCCAGTTCTTTGTTGGCCTCGAGCAATCCCTCTGCTTCAAGTCGCTTCAGTGTTTCGAGCCGCTGGCGAGCCAGGTCGCCAATAGTATAATTAGGGTCAATATTACTGATGTCGAGGCTGAGGCCGTAAAGCTCATGGAAACGCACTGATGCCTGCAGCAGTACTTTCAGCCCTGCACGCAGCGGCTGCCCTGTTTTCTCCTCAAAGTAACGGCTCAACATTTGATAGCGAGAGCCCCAAATAGTTGCGCGGGCCTGTGCCAGCATTTGACGCGCGTCGTCGCCTTTATCTACCAGAGTCAGGTAACGGTGGCCTTTCCTACGATCCACGTTTACCTGTGCTACTTCTGCTACTACCCAATAGCTATCCGGAAACGCCACTTCCAGCTCCTCGCGTATCTGCTGGTGCAGTTCATACAGCGAGAGCGGGGCCTGGTGCTCCTCATACGCAATGGTTTGGCGAAAAAAGATCTGGGACATGGGGCAACTACGTTTCTTCTCCTGCACAACCGGCAGAAAACCGGCTCCTAAGTCCCGAAGATAGGACTTTTTTGACTAAGATGATTAGTAAGGTCGTGGAGAAAAAGTTTTTTGCTTTTCCCAAACAGGATTTACAGGATTGATATGTGAGTAAGGATATACACTTCCGCTGGCGCGGGTTTGTAATGCTTGCCTTTTTATAGAAGTAAGTTTGTAACTCAACTAGTACTGCAGGGGCAGAGAGCTATTCAGATAAACCCACCCCTCCGAGGAGGGGAATTTTTGGGAACGATAAACATCCCCCTGTGCCCCTTCAAAGGGGTTTAGCAAAGGGTGGAGCTATAGAGTCTGATCCCAGTCCTTAGGTTGAGCGCCTTGTGAGATCCGGTGCCCGAAGGGCAGCGCTTTGGCGCAGGAGGGAACACAGCGCGATGCCCAAAGACGAGGCCTCCCGGCCTGGAGGGCACCAAAGCTGGAGGTAAATTGAGTTGGTTGTGAAGCTAGGGATGAACAATAGCAAAAAAGGATATCTTGCCTCAAGTTCAGAAAGCTGTAACCATGAAAGTATGGCAATTTAAGTCAGTTGAATTGCCATACTCTCCATTATAGCAGGACACAAGTCTTGAAACATGAGGCAAGAAAGCGGAGGGAAAACAAACAAACTACGACTATTTATTTGCTTAGACAGTTAGCAGAAAAGCATACTTATCAGAGAGAACTTTTCAAAAAACATCAAAATAATTTGGCTTTTTTAAAATAGCCCCCGTATACTTGCATCATCAAGTCAATAATCCCTTTGCGGATATTGATTTATAAAGAAGCGTGGAGAGACAGGCTCTGTGAAACGCTAGCAACCTAACCTTCGGTGTTAAGGTGCTAATTCCTGAGTTTGGCAGGGTGCCGGACGAATATAAATTGATACGGTCATGAAAAAGGGAATCAAGCCAACACAGCACGTATTATTACCATTGCCGACAGTAGCACTACTGTTGCAAAACTTCTTTTTAGCTCCTGCTAGAGCTTCAGTCATGCGCACATCCATGTGTGTCATGCAAAGCTGTTGTTGCTAATCCAGGTATAAAATTCCTGTCTTCAATAAACGGCTTAGTGGCAGATCTGATATCTGCTGCTAAAGCCAACTTATACCTTAGCAGTCAACTCCGACTACACATCATTTATACTTTTCCTTCAAACCTTAAATAGCTACACAACCATGTCTAAACCATTGCACTTCGAAACACTTCAGCTGCATGCTGGCCAGGAAATAGATCCAACCACACAGTCTCGTGCCGTTCCTATTTACCAAACTACTTCCTATGCCTTCAAAAATGCCGAGCATGGGGCTAACCTCTTTGCACTAAAGGAGTTCGGGAACATCTATACCCGTATCATGAACCCTACAACAGATGTGTTTGAGAAGCGCATTGCGGCGTTGGAAGGCGGAGTAGCTGCAGTGGCAGTGGCTTCGGGGCAGGCAGCACAGTTTCTGGCACTAAACAACATACTCTCAGCCGGAGAAAACTTTATCTCTACCAGCTACCTGTACGGCGGCACCTACAACCAGTTCAAAGTGTCGTTTAAGCGCCTTGGCGTTGAGGCCCGGTTTGCAGAAAGCGATAATGTGGCAAGCTATGAAAAGCTTATTGATGATAAGACCAAAGCCATTTATGTGGAAACCATCGGTAACCCACGCTTCAATATTCCTGATTTTGAGGCAGTAGCTGCACTTGCCCGCAAGTATGATATACCCCTGGTGGTAGATAATACTTTCGGAGCTGGTGGTTACCTGTTCCGGCCGCTGGAGCATGGCGCTAACGTAGTAGTGGAGTCTGCTACAAAGTGGATTGGTGGCCACGGTACTAGCATAGGTGGCTTAATTGTAGACGGAGGTAACTTTAATTGGGGCAACGGCAAGTTCCCACAATTCTCAGAGCCATCAGAAGGATACCATGGCCTTAACTTCTGGGAAGTATTCGGAGAGGACGGACCTTTTGGCAACATAGCTTTTGCTATCCGTGCCCGAGTGGAAGGCTTGCGTGACTTTGGTCCTGCACTCAGCCCATTCAACTCTTTCTTGTTATTGCAGGGGCTCGAAACACTCTCTCTGCGTGTGGATAGAACAGTACAAAATGCACAAGCACTGGCTGAGTGGCTGGAACAGCATGAACTGGTTGAAAGCGTTAACTATCCTGGCTTGGAAAGTAGCCCTTATCACGAACTGGCGAAAAAGTATCTGAAGCGAGGTTTCGGGGGCGTGCTCTCCTTTAAATTGAAAGGCGACAAGCAGCAGGCTGAGGCCTTTGTAAATAGCCTGCAACTGGTGAGCCACTTAGCCAACGTGGGGGATGCCAAAACATTGATCATCCACCCTGCCTCTACCACACACCAACAGCTTTCTGAAACAGAGCAACTAAATGCTGGTGTAGAGCCAACCCTGCTGCGCGTTTCAGCGGGTATTGAGCACATCGACGACATTAAAGCAGATTTTGAGCAAGCCTTTGCCAAAGTAGGAGCGGCAGAGACGGCCACAGCCTAAGTAAAAAGTATAAAATGCCAACACATCACGTTTTTCATTATCAAGAAGAGTTTAAGTTGGAGTCAGGAGCAGTGCTTCCTGGCTTCCAGCTCAATTATACAACTTATGGTACTTTAAATCCGCAGCAAAGTAACGTGGTGTGGGTATGCCATGCCCTAACCGGCAGCTCCGATTTTACCGACTGGTGGTGCGACTTATTTGGAGCGGGCAAGCTCTATGATCCAAATGAGTGGTTTATAGTATGTGCTAATACCTTGGGTGGTTGCTATGGCTCTACAGGGCCGCTCTCGGTTAACCCTACAACGCTTCAGCCATACTTCCATACCTTTCCACAACTAACCAACCGCGACATAGTGCGTGCTTTTGATTTGCTGCGGAAAGAGCTGGCATTTGAGCGTGTACATACCTTGATCGGTAGCTCATTAGGTGGGCAGCAGGCGCTGGAGTGGGCGCTGCAAAAGCCTGATGTGTTTGAGCGGCTGGTGCATGTAGCAAGCAATGCCCGCCATTCTCCATGGGGAATTGCCTTCAACGAGAGCCAGCGAATGGCTATCCGACAGGACCCCACCTGGGCAACAAGTACCGAAGATGCGGGCAAAGAGGGAATGAAAACAGCCCGTGCTATCGCTATGCTTTCATACAGGCACTACAATACCTATAATGAGGCACAACAGGAGCCAGGACACAGCATCACCGATAATTTCAGAGCAGCCAGTTACCAGGTGTATCAGGGTGAAAAAATTGCCAAGCGCTTTAATGCCTATACTTATTGGCTGCTGTCCAAGGCCATGGACTCGCACAACGTGGGCCGCGACAGGGGAGGAGTAGAGAAGGCTTTGGCCAAACTTAAAGCGCGCAGCTTGTTTGTGGGGGTGGATACAGACCTGCTGTTCCCGGTAGAGGAGCAGCTTTTTTTGCACGAGCACGTGGCAGGGTCTTCCTTCAGCCTTATCCGCTCCAACTACGGACACGACGGCTTTTTGGTAGAGTTTGACCAGTTAACAGAGGCTATTCAGGATTTTTATAAACAGGAAAAAGTAAAAGAGGAACAATTAAACTATGAAAAGCAAGAGCAGTAAACGCATCGGTATTTTTGGCTTCGGCTGTGTTGGGCAGGGACTACACGATGTTTTGCAGGATAACCCGCACCTGAGCGTAGCAAGAATATGTGTTCGTGATAAAGAAAAGCTGCGTACGCTGCCGAGCCACAGCTTTACTTATAATCCTCAGGAGCTGTTGCAAGATGACAGTATAGACCTTTTTGCAGAGTTGATCAGCGATCCGAAAGAAGCACTGCTGATTGTGCGACAGGCACTGAAAGCGGGGAAAACGATTGTCTCTGCTAATAAAAAGATGGTATCCGAGAACCTTCAGGAGCTGCTGGCTTTGCAGCAGGAGTTTGGAGGAACGTTGCTGTACGAGGCTGCCGTATGTGGTAGTATTCCTATCTTACGTACGCTGGAAGCTTACTATGGTACTGAACCGCTACAGGAGGTTAGTGGTATCCTGAATGGCTCTTCAAACTATATCCTCTCAAAACTAGATTCTGAGGGGATCTCCTATGCGGAGGCACTGGCAGAAGCTCAGGCGCTCGGTTTTGCCGAAGCTGATCCTACACTAGATGTATGTGGCTACGATGCTTTGCACAAGATTAGTTTGATTGCCGCGCACGCCTTTGGAGCTGTAATAAAGCCGGAGCAGGTTCTGCGTGCTGGCATACAACATATCAGAAAACAAGATATAGCATTAGCTCAGGCATTAGGAGCCCGGATTCGGTTGGTGGCATCTGCCAGACTTAACAAAAATAACATGCTGGAGCTGCAGGTACTGCCTACTCTGGTGTTTCCTGATTCCGAATTGTACTATGTAGAGGCTGAGTTCAATGGAGTGCAACTACAGGCAAGGTATGCCGGCGACCAATTCCTGAAGGGTAGAGGGGCAGGTAGCCATCCTACTGGTTCGGCAGTTTGGGCCGATGTGTCGGCTGCATTAGCTGGATATAAGTATAGCTATCCCAAGTTTAAGTATGATGCAGACGAAAACCTAAGACCTGTGCCGTTGGAAGAGGAAGATGTGCTTAAAGTATACCTACGAACCACAAACCCAAACCTGCTGCCAGAGGTGCCATGGCTGGAATTGACAACTTTTGGAGAAGACCCACATGTAGGGCAGTTAGTTGGTGCAATTAGAAGAAAGGATTTGCTGTTGTACCTGCCAGCCTTGAAGCAGACCATGGCGTTCATTGCGCAGTTACCAGCCTCTGTATCAGCCGAACAGGTGGTAAATGCTTCTAATATAGTATTGGAAGAAGTAGCATAATGGTGCTAATATTTGTACTTAATTATTTGAATATATAACATCAGTATTATAAGGAGGTATATAGGTATATATAAATTATACAATAGCTGTTTTTAATTTAATAAAAATGCAGCTATTGTATAAATCTCACCGTACAAATAATCAATTCTAGTAGTGAATTAATTTGTACCAATATGAGAAAAATAATTATACCCTTTTTCACCTTCCTGATGGTAGCCTTGGGGCTATCTTCTTGTAGGCAAGATGGGGCGACACCCATCCAGAACGTAAAAGCCGGACCAACTTTACTTAGAGCACATGCTGGCGGTGGCTCGTGTGAAAATTATACTTACTTCTACGATAACGAGCAGAAGACATTGGGCAATGTATTTACAAAACAGGTGTTAGTAGCTTTTGCCAGTGGCTTAAGCGCTGAGCAGGAGGCCAACATAGTACAAGCTTTTGGCTTTGTAAAAGGAAAGAATGGCCAGGTTAGCTCAAACTCTGCGTTGTTGCATAATATTGAACTGGTAGACGGCCTTAACTGCAAACAAGTAGAAATGGCCATGAAAGCATTGGCAGACGACCCTGCTATCACTTACGTGGCACCATACTTTATGAATGGAGACGGCTTGTTAGGAATAAGCAACGAAGCTATTGTTACCGTTAAGGAGGGGCAGGAAGACGCCCTGGCTGCACTAACTGCAGACTATAAGGCAGAAGTGTTGATGCCGCTGAGCGGACAGACTTACCTGGTGCGTGTAGATAAAAGCTCTTCCGGTAATGCCCTTGACCTGGCAAACTTCCTGAAAGGAAAAGAAGGCATTAGCCATGCTGAGCCGGATTTTCTGGTTTCGCTAGAGGTGCCTGAGGTAGGATCTGCACCTGATAGAAGATCCAGATCAGGCTCCTTCCGCTAAAACTGAACCTGTAGGTATAAAAAAAGCCCGGCCTCTGTTACAGAGGCCGGGCTTTTTTTATGAGTATGTTGACTTAAACATAAATCGCTTGGGCTTTGTCGCGCAGGTTGTAAGCAGAAGCCATCACCTCGCCATAAGCTCCGGCTGTACGAATGGCAATTAGGTCGCCGCGGTTCGTTTCTGGTAGCATTACCGCCTTACCGAAGCAGTCGCTCGATTCGCAGATTGGACCAACCACATCGTAACGAACCTCTTGCTTTTCGCTTGTAAGGTTCTCAATCTTGTGATAAGACTGATATAGCGCAGGGCGGATCAATTCTGTCATACCAGCATCGAGTATCGCAAAATTGGTAGTTACGCCACTTTTGATGTAAAGTACTCTCGAAATAAGCGTACCACACTGTGCTACCAGTGCACGGCCTAATTCAAAATGAACCTGCTGTCCTGGTCTTAGCTCCAGAAACTGATTGAATAGTGAAAAATAAGCAGCAAAATCAGGTATTGGATTCTCCTCTGGATGGTAATAATCCACACCAAGGCCTCCGCCAACGTTGATATGCTCCAGTTCAATGTTTCGAGCCAAGAACCATTCCTGAAACTCATTTACGCGTGTGCACAGGTTTTTGAAAACAGTCAGATCGGTGATCTGTGAGCCAATATGAAAGTGGATACCGATCAGCTCTACATGTTTTAGCTGCTGTAGAAGCTCTATTACACTCTCCAACTCCCAGGCATTGATACCAAACTTGTTCTCCTCCAGGCCTGTGGTGATATACTTGTGCGTGTTGGCATTTACGTTTGGGTTAATGCGTAGCGCTACACGGGCAACAGTGTTTTTCTGCTCTGCCAGTTCGTTCAGTACCTCCAGTTCGTGCTTCGACTCACAGTTAAAGCAGAAAATATCCTGATCCAGGGCGTAATTAATCTCCTCGTCGGACTTACCCACGCCCGCAAATACAACCTCCTTCGGCGAAAAACCATTCTCAATAGCCGCTTTAACTTCATTGCCGCTCACGCAATCGGCACCAAAGCCATGCTGGCGCATTTGCTCAAGTACAGGAGCATTTGCATTGGCTTTAAGGGCATAGTGAACATGAAAATTATACTTCTCAGCCTCTTGCTGTGCAGACTGAAGTGTCTGGCGCAATAGGTTCAGGTCGTATACATAAAACGGAGTAGCATGTTGCTTTAGCTGCTCCGGGTTAAGGTTAAGCATGTGCTTCGTTTCTATTAAAGATGCCATCGTTCAGTTTTGTTAAGGCCTCAACTTTATCTGATGTGTTGATAAGGAGGCTGATATTGTTTTTACTTCCGCCGTAAGAGATCATGCGCAGCGGGATTTGCTGCAATGATTCAAAGATGGCAAGGCCAGATCCACTTCGCTCTGAGATAAAATCGCCTACTACGCAGATAATGGTCTGGTCTTGGTCTACTTCCACCTGACCGAACTCTTTCAGTTCTGCCACAATCTGGTCCAGGAACTTATCATTATCTACAGTCAGTGACACCGCCACCTCAGAAGTGGTGATCATATCTATAGGTGTCTTATACCTTTCGAACACCTCAAACACGCTACGCAGGAAACCATAAGCCAGCAGCATACGGCCTGACTTTATTTTGATGGCTGTGATGCCATCCTTTGCAGCTACAGCCTTTATCTTACCACTTTGGGTAGTTGCACTGATAGTGGTGCCTCTTGCCTGCGGCTCCATTGTATTGAGCAGCTTAACCGGAATGTTTTTCTGCTTGGCTGGCTGCACACTGCTTGGATGCAAAATTTTGGCACCAAAGTAAGCTAGTTCAGCCGCCTCGTCGAAAGAAAGCTCCGCGATAGGATAGGTATTCTTCACCACGCGAGGATCATTATTATGCATGCCGTCTATGTCGGTCCAGATCTGAATCTCTTCAGCATTCACAGCGGCACCAATCAGGGAGGCAGAGTAATCAGAGCCACCGCGCTTCAGGTTGTCTATCTCTCCAAATGTATTGCGGCAGATATAGCCTTGCGTTACAAACAGCTCTACTCCAGGATATTTCTCCAGCTCTTTCTTCAGCTGCTTAGCAATGTAGTCGTTATCTGGCTCCTCGTTTTCATCAATCTTCATGAAATTAAGGGCAGGCAGCAACACAGAGTTTATACCCTGTTCTTCCAGGAAAAACTGAAAGAGGGCTGTGCTCAGGAGCTCACCCTGCGCCAATACTGCACGCTCCTCATGTATTGTGAAGAGGTCCAGGGTGAAAGCTGTAAGATACTCGAAGTGCTGTGTCAGCAGATCGTTTGCCTGTTTTTTCTTATCGTCGGAGGTGTAGAGTTCCTCTACCACCTGTTTATATTTATCGTGCAGGGCTTTTATCAAAGCCTTTGCTTCGTCGTTTTTATTCTGATACAGCGTTTCTGCTATTTGCACCAACGCATTGGTAGTGCCCGACATAGCCGATAGCACCACAATTTTTGGCTCACCATTCTGGATGAGCGAGGCAACAGCCTTCATTCTCTCAGCTGACCCTACGGAGGTACCGCCGAACTTGAGTATTTTCATTCAGGTGACTAAAAAATGAATTATAGAACTCTACAAAAGTAGCAAAAATGATGGTAATAAGTCTGTTAAGATAGGAGTGGTTCTCTAATTAACAAAAAAGACCGGTAATAAGAGCCAGTCTTTTCAAGAAGTATGTTATTCAATTTCGAGAGGCTACTTCCTTATCACTTTAGCTGTTTGGTTGATAGCCTTTGTCTGCAAACGCAGGATGTACATACCGGTGCTTATTCCCTTGAGTGGGAGATTAAGCTCATTCAGACCCGGCTTCAGCTGCACAGTAGCTCTGTGTACCTGTCGCCCCTGCATATCCGTCAGGTCTATACTTGCTTCTTCTGCCGTACCAGAGAAGACTTCAATAGATACCTCCTGCTCAAATGGATTAGGCCACACCTTCAGCGTATTTTCTTGAGCATTTTGTCCACCCTTACGCACAGCCACTACATTGCTGTAGGCAAACTCACCATCAAAATCTATTTGCTTCAGGCGGTAGTAAGTTGTGCCCGAGAAGTATTCTGAGTCTACGAAAGAGTAATGCTGTGGCTGAACGGTTGTACCTGCACCGGCCACCGTGCCAATTGGGCTAAACTGTTTGCCATCAGCACTACGCTCCACCACAAACGCTTTGTTGTTTTCTTCTGAAGCTGTGAGCCATTGCAGTTTAACCTGGCTCTGCTGCACCGCCGCTCTGAAATATACTAGTTCTACCGGAAGAGGGACAATAGCTGGTGAGTCACCGTAAATGCGCAGTACTATATCCGTTAAGGTAGTCCTGTTATATTGATCCGTAAGGCGAATAGAAAGTGGGTAAGTACCTTCTACTAAATTAGCAGGATTTACTACTGAGATATTGCCACTAGTACTGGATATGGTTGTGCCAGGAGGTAATGTTCCACGCTCAATGGAGGCAGAATTAATTGTTCCATCCGGATCTGAGGCTGTGGCAATTACTTCATTTTGTCTGTACTCGTCTCTATACTTTGGCACCGCTAACGTATAGCTTGCATCGCAGTTCACAATTATAGTTACCTCACTGGCTGCTGTATAGGGAGTGCTGCTACAGTCAGTCCTCACTGTCCATCGGAAAACATAAGTGCCTGGAGTCAAATTGCCTGCAGTAGCATTAGGATTGGTTGTGGAACTGAATGAAGCAGTAGTAGGCCCATTTACTTGAGACCAAGTTCCTGTACCTGAAGTTACAGCATTGGCTTGAAGCACTGTTGAAGTACCGCACACATTCTGGGTACTGCCAGCGTTTGAAGTTGCTGCATTGTTGGTTACCTCACTGAGCCGTTCCTGTAAAGTACAAGGTTGCCTGCTTGTGTACCTCCATTAAAGTTTATTGTAACAGTTATTGAGCTTAGGTTTGTTGGTACTTCAGTAGTGCTGTTGGAGCTTGTACTGTTTGTAACACTGTTGTAAGTAACACCTGTAATAGACACAGTGTGAGGGTTCGAAGTAGAGTTGCCTCCCGTACTGTAGCATAACTGATTCGACCGTAAGGATTGACAGCCAATAGCATTTCCATTTGCATCAGTTGGAGTGGCCGTAATAACATAGCTGTTGTTTTGAGCTACACCAAGTGCACTTGGTGCGTTTGTTGATGATGCTGGAAATGCTGTTCCAGCAGTTAGGTTTAAAACAGGTGTGCTTTGAGAAGTACCTGTTGTTAAGTTGTAAACCGTTATTATTTGGTTACCGCTAAAGCTAGGGTTGAGCACAAGGTATCTGGTTCCTGTGGTACTTGTGATGCCTGTCAGTCTTGGAACGGGTGTTGCAGTACAGATACCTGTTGAGACTGTAACTGCATTCGATGAAGGCGAAACACTTTTACCAGTTGCTGTTACTGTAGCAGTTATTACAGTACCGGCACTCAGTAAAGAACTAGAAATGCCGGAGAGCGTCCAGGTGCCGTTTTCTGCAACTGTAGTTGTGCCTATAGAAGTTGGTGTTCCCCCATTCACACTCCCAAAGACAGTGATAGTTGACCCTGCTACCTCCGTGGAGGTACCTGTTATAGAAGTACTATTAGCTAGTATTGGACTTGCTAGAGTAGGAGGGGAGGAAGCTACTGGAGGGAAGCCTGACGTTTGCAGGGTACTCAAAGTTGTCGCTGGAAAAGCGTTAATCAATGCTTTCCAAGCAGCTGGTGCATCATAGTTATAAGCTTGAAAATTAACACCACCCACATCGGACACTGTACCAGTTATACCACTTTGTGCGCTTGTTATTGTGATGCCGCTCATACGTAGGGGAGTAGAAGCAATAATACCTCCATTGAGTGCTGTAAGCGGTACATAAAAATCGTAAAAATAGTCAGCATCGCCCCCGCTCCTGGAAGCAGCTACAGAACGCTGAGAGTACTGGTCAATAGAGCCTGTAAAAATGGTGCTGCTGCCAGTTAGGGTATGCCTTATAACCTGCACTGCAAAATTTGCAGCCAAGAGCACCTCATACTCAAAGCCGGGGTTGACACCAGTCCCGTTAAAATCGTTATTGCTGTCAATCAATACGCTGTAGCCTTTAGAGGCTGTTGAAGAACTACCCAATCTTATTCGGAATAAAAGATTTGTGCCATCAAAGTATGCTGCTATTGGAGATCCAGTAAAAGCAGATGTCGCAGTAGGGGTCGCTAAATCTGTATGTCCCCCTCCAGAACCTGTGTTAAGGTCGCTAATGGGTTCTGTTGTTAGTGCAGGAAAAGGCCTATAAGCTATCTCACTTACATTCACACCTTCATCGTTTGTACCCCTAAATCCAGCTCTTGAGACGGATACATATCCATCACCGTTGGGGTCCAGTACTTTTGTGCCACTACTAGTTGCTGGCTTATAAATAAGGCCGGGGGGTTGTGCTACTGCTGACGTATGCAGTAGTAGTAACACAGCAAGTACTCCTTTGATTATTCTGTCAAAGCTAACTATCTTCATCTTTTCCCTTGGCTTTAGCTATAAAAGGATTATTGTCCTAATTGATATAGAACTATAAACTTTTTGCATGCTAATAAGGCAAGATGCTTTCCAGAATCTGCTGATGCTATTTCGAAGTAGGCAAAGTCCTGTCTTTTTTTGTGAGTATGCCTATTTTTAATTGGATTGTGAGTAGTGGTAAATAAAGTTGCAACTTTAAGCAACTATGGTATTTGGTAGAGTGATAACCAAAAGTCTACTTCCTAGAATAACGATTCTCAAAAAGGGAATATAGGGTGCTTGACAAAAAATATGCCTAAGCTTGTAAAGGGGCGGTTCTTTAAGAAAAGCTTATATTGGGGATACAATAACACTGGCAGCATTGCCACCAAAACCAGCTGCATTTATCATTATTCGGTTAATATTATGGGTATCCTGTTGTTGAAGCTGGTTAGGATAAGGTATAGAAGAAAACTGCTGCTGTTGAAGTATATGAAGGGCGTACTGCAGACTAAGCGCACCAGAGGCACCCAGCGTATGGCCAACAAGCCACTTATTAGTAGTGATTACAGGAGCATTATCTTGAAAAACAGCTTGTATTGCGGCTAACTCAGCCCTATCTCCGGCACGGGTGCCTGGGGTGTGGGTAATAATCAAGTCTACCTGTCGGTCATCTTCAGGCAACTGTGCCAGGGCTTGGCGCATAGATTTCTGGAAATTGATACCTTCAGCAGAAATACCTGTTTTGCTAACCAGTTTCTCAAAACCCAATCCCACTGCCTCCACCGATATTGCTCCTTTTGCTGGTTCTTGTATCTGCTCCAGAGCAAAAACTGCTGCTCCTTCACCCAAAATGAAGGTGTTTTGCTTTTCCTGCGCATAAGGCTGGCAAGGGTAGGGCTGTCCACTAAGCCTGGAGTATATGCCTACAGCTTTCATCTGAGCTATAGTAAAGTCGGTAAGCGGAGCCTCAGTGCCGCCTGCAAGATAACGCTTAGCCATTCCGGCCTTCAGCCATGCTACCCCGTTCGCAATAGCCATTAGCGCTGTGCTGCAGGTAATAGAGTGGCTAATTTGGCCACCGCCAGCATTTACGGCATGGGCTACCCAACTAGAAAGATTGCCTAAGGTAGTGGTGGGGGAGGCGCTGGATGATAAAGTATCCTGTTGAAAAGCTTCAAAGTGATGTTCAAACAATCCGGTTGCCCCACGCGACGAGCCGATGTTCACCGCCAGGTCATCATCGACAGGAGCATTCTCTTTTAACCACCCCGCCTGTTCCGCTGCCTGTCTTGCGGCAAAAACCGCCATGAGCACCGAGCGATCCAACTGCCGGTAAGTAGGGTTGGCCTCCATGAGAAGCTGAAGTTGCCTTTCTGCCTCAGCAGTTAGAGCAGCCACAGGCGTTGGAGTGCCTTGGTGGAGTATAGCTTTAAACGCGGGTGTGCCTGAAGTATAAGCTGCCGCAGTAGAGGTGCTGTCGTAACCAAGAGGAGAGATAGCACCATAGCCCTTGATGATGATGTGTTTATTCGTCGCTTTCAAATCGTAGGCAAAGTTAAGCGATAGATGGGAAGTTTTGGCCTTGGCGGCTGTTTATGATGAGAGCGTATCAGCCGCCAAGGAGTATTGGTATGTTTTAACTAGTTGCGAGTATCGGCATTAATCGTGCAGCATGTCCAGGTCCGGGCGCGGGTGGTGCCGCCTGCCTGTAACGATCTCCTGCATCCCGAGTATGGTTTGGTAAATCTGCTCCAGTTGTTCGTTAGTAATGCAGTAAGGCGGGATAACGTAAATAATGTTACCCAGCGGACGAAGAATCACACCGTTGTCGATGCCGAAGCTATAGAGCGTGTCGCGCAGCTCGCTGAAATAGGAGGTTCCACCGTCTTCAAACTCCACAGCCAGAATAGTACCCTGCTGCCGTACTTCCAGCACCTGCGGCAGGTCTTTTATACTTTGGGCAAAGTCTGCGTGTCGCTGCCCAATACGCTGTATGCTTTCTTGAGTCTCCGGCTGCAAGAGCAGGTCCATACTGGCCAGGCCGGCGGCGCAGGCCACGGGGTTAGCTGTATAGCTGTGCCCGTGAAAAAGGGTCTTGCTCTTGTCCTCGTGCAGAAATGCTTCGTAAATTTTCTCACTACAGGAAGTCACGCCTAAGGCCATGGTACCGCCTGTCAAGCCTTTCGACAGGCATACCATATCAGGCTTCTGCTGCAGGTAATCAGTGGCGAAAGTGCGGCCTGTGCGGCCAAAGCCAGTCATTACCTCATCGGCAATAGTTAGTATGTTGTTTTTCTGGCAAATCTCAAGCAGTTGGTTCAGTACTTCTGGCGTGTACATAACCATTCCGGCTGTGCCCAGTACCAGTGGCTCATAGATGAAAGCTGCAACATCACCCTCCTGCGCAAAAGCTTCCAATTGCTTCAGCGTTTCCTGCTCATTACCGGCTGTGGGAACATCTATGAAAGCTACCTCAAACAAATATGACCAAAATGGAGCTGTAAAGGCACTACGGGCACTTACCGACATGGCACCAAAGGTGTCGCCGTGGTAGCTATCGCGGAAGGCAACAATTTTTCTCTTGGGTGTGCCGATGTTGTTCCAGTATTGTATGGCCATTTTCATGGCGACCTCTACTGCAGTAGAGCCGTTATCAGAGTAAAAGATGCGACGCTGGTTTTGTGGAAGTATTTGCAGCAAGCGCTCAGCAAAGGTAACTGCGGCCGTATGTGTAAAGCCTGCAAAAATGACGTGCTCCAGTGTTTGAAGCTGCTCGGTTACTTTTTCTGCAATATAAGGATGTGCGTGCCCGTGCAGGTTGACCCACCAAGAGGCTACGGCGTCGATATAAGTCTGGCCATCCTCTGAAAACAAAAGCGCCCCCTCGCCCCGAACAATCGGAATAGGAAGCGCTGCTGTTTTCATTTGAGTATAAGGATGCCAGATAACGTTATGATCACGTTCGGCTAAATTCATATTCAGTTATTGTTGAGTGGATGAGTATAAACCACCGTACTAACAGTGTGTAAAGTCTCTCCTATAGGTTATCTCTTCTATAAATACCCTTCAAATGTTTTTGCGTACTCTGCTACAGTGTCTTTGCAGAAATCAGCTTCCTGGCGGATGGAAGGCAGGCGGCGTAAGCCAGTATACTTCACAATAAAGTCCTCGGAAGTAGTATTTTCCTCTCCATTAAAGATGATACCTGCTACCGGAATTTTGCGGTAGCGTAGTACTTCTGCTGTAAGTAGCGTATGGTTAATGCTGCCAAGGTAGTTGCGGGATACCAACACTACCTCCAGGCCAAGTTGCTGCACCAGGTCCAGTACAAGGTATCTTTTATTTAAAGGCACCATCAGACCACCAGCTCCCTCTACTATCAGGTTGTTTTGGGTTTCAGGCAGGCGTAGTCCTTTCACATCGATCTCTACACCCTCAGCAGCAGCAGCCTTATGAGGCGATGCTGCCATTTTGAGGCGGTATGCCTCCGGATGAAATACCGAATGCTCATTAGAAACCAGACTCTTTACAGTGTCTGTATCCGTGAAGTCCAAGCCACCCGCTTGCACAGGTTTCCAGTAGTCGGCTTGCAGGGCTTCGGTAAGTATGGCTGCGGCAACTGTTTTGCCAACGTCCGTTCCGATGCCTGTTACAAAATATTGTTTCATGTACCTTTGGCTATGGCCTGCACGAGGCCCTCAATTTCTTCTTCTGTATTAAAAGCATGCACAATCACGCGCAGCCGATCAGTGCCAGCAGGCACAGTAGGAGGCAGCACGGGGCGCACGTCAAAACCGTTTTGTTGCAGCGCAGCCGCCAGCTCTTTGAGCCGCTGAGGCTGATGCAGGAAAACAGAAAGTATTACACTGTTCTCCGGAGTGCAGCGAATGCCGCTTAAGTTGTTCAGTTTTTGGTACAATAGGTGCGCTAGCTTCTTTACCCGTGCCCGCTCTTCTCCGAGTTCAGGCAATAGGGTATAGGCGCACTTTAAGGCCTCCAGCGCATGCGTTGGCAACCCGGTAGTATAAATAAACGCGCGGCTGTAGTTGATAAGGAAGTTGCACAGTATCTGAGGGCCTACAACAGCGGCGCCATGTAAACCCATGGCTTTCCCGTAAGTAAGCACGCGTGCAAATACTTCCTGCTCCAGGCCTAAGGCTGAAACAAGTCCTTCTCCTCTCTCACCATAGAGGCCCACTGCATGTGCCTCATCCACAATCAAAGCTGCCTGTTGTTGGTTACAAAGTTGTGCCAGATCCCGAAGCGGTGCCTGGTCGCCATCCATAGAGTAAACAGACTCTACCAGTACATAAACCTGTCCGGCTGCATGCTTTAGCTTTTGCCGCAGATCCTTCACGTTGTTGTGACGGAAAGGATAGCTTTTGGCAAAGCTCAGGCGAAGTCCGTCCTTCATGGAAGCATGGCTTGCCTCATCATAAAACACAGTATCGCCCCGTTGGGGTAGTGCCGACAATAAACCCACGTTAGCTGCGTAGCCAGAGTTAAAAAGCAACGCAGCCTCCGCATGGTGGTAGCGCGCAATTAAACTTTCCAGCTCCTCAAACAGTGGGTGGTGACCTGATAAAAGTCGGGAGCCGGTTGCTCCCAAAGGCAGATGCTTGTGTTTGACCTCTTCCTTGTGGATAAGAGCCCGCAACTTTTCTGAGCGAGCAAGGCCGAGGTAATCGTTAGAGCAAAAGTCAGTAAGGCCGGTGGTGGTTTTTAAGGCTCGCAAAGTTCCCTGCGCTGCCCGCTCCGCCAGCTTCTGCTGTAGTTTATCAAGCAATGTACTTTTAGACAAAAGATAATATATTTAAAAGTTAATATAATTAAAACATTTTGTCTTTTGTCAAGAGCTCCTTTGCCTAGCCAACTACAGGTTGACCTTCTTCTTTGAATGATTTTCTTGGATTCAGGCCCAGAAGTTCAAACATTGCTTTGTCAGCGTCGAAATCTGGGTTAGGGGTAGTCAATAGCTTCTCACCCGTGAAGATAGAGTTTGCGCCAGCCAGGAAGCAAAGTGCCTGTTCTGTAAGGCTCATGCGCTCACGACCTGCTGATAGACGTACCATAGATTTTGGCATCAGGATACGGGCAGTAGCAATCATGCGTACCATTTCCCATACAGACACCAGTGGCTGGTTCTCCAGCGGTGTACCTTTAACCGGTACCAAAGCGTTTACTGGCACTGACTCTGGATGCTGTTCCATTGTAGACAGGGTATACAGCATTTTGATGCGGTCTTCGTCTGCTTCGCCAAGACCTATAATGCCACCGGAGCATACAGATATACCTGCCTTGCGCACATTGTCAATTGTGTTCAGGCGGTCGTCGTAAGTGCGGGTGGTAATAATATTTTCGTAGTTCTCTTCTGAGGTATCCAGGTTATGGTTGTAGGCATACAGGCCAGCCTCTTTAAGGCGCTCCGCCTGGTATTCGTTCACCATACCTAAAGTACAGCATACTTCCAGGCCAAGGTCGTTAACGCCTTTTACCATGTCCAAAACTTTATCGAAGTCGCGGTTATCGCGTACCTCACGCCATGCAGCACCCATACAGAAACGAGTAGAACCGCCTTCTTTGGCACGTTGTGCAGCTGTTAGCACTTGCTCCTGGCTCATCAGTTTGTGCACATCTACACCTGTATGGTAACGTGCCGCCTGCGGACAGTAAGCACAATCTTCTGAACAGCCGCCAGTTTTCACAGACAACAGGGTACAAACCTGCACCTCGCCAGTGGCTTGATACTGCTTGTGCACATTGGCTGCCTCTACAATCAGTTCCAATACCGGCTTGTTATAAATCGTCTCTATTTCCTCCAGACTCCAGTCGTTGCGGAGAGCTGTGTTTTGTCCGTTCTGTGTCATGGTATTCGTATTTTGGGGTACGAAGGTAATTTGAAGATTTAGGATTTAAAAATCAAAAGTATGCGCAGTTTTAGTGGATAAATAGTTAACTGGTTCAGCTAGTGTGGGTTTTGTGTGGATAAATTACCTTGTTGATTTGTTGAGAAAATTTGTTTAGCAGACCAAGTGTGGAAAACAAAAGCCCCTGCTGGAGGGCAGGGGCTGGGGGTATATACTTTACTTTGAATACAGCAAATCCTAGAAAAGAACACTTGTTGCCAAGTGCTCTTCTATACTGATTTTATACTTTAACTACTCTTCGGCTGCCTCCTCCAGGTGCACCAGGTAGCGGGTTAACTTGTCCCACTGTAACTCTTGGAAGAGGGCCCAGCCGCCTTCAGCCACGAAAGTGTTAAGTACGGCACGGTCGCCGGCCTCCTTGCCCTGGTTGTTAATGCCCTCATCTTTACCTATTTCGTACCCGTGGATGGTGTTGCCCTCGCGGGTTACCCTAAAGGTACTGCTGGCTTCCTTGATGAAGAAGTGCTCGACCTCAGCATCGCCGTGGCCTAACTCCTTCGGCTTTTCGCTCGGATGCACGACAAATTCAGCCAAATTCTCCTCTTCGCGCAGGCCTGATATCTTTACCCAGTTCTCAATGGTCGAGGCTGGCAGAATTATTTTCATGTAGTACCCGATCTTTGGCGTTAAGGCTGTGGTGCGGCGGCCATGGTCGTCATACAACTCGAAGGTAGAATTGACACCGGAAAGCTTTGTCCAGCTGTTCACGTTAAAAAGCTTTTCTTTAGAGCGCTCAAATGCTGCGATGGCCTCTTGCTCAGTAGGATAGGTGTTCTCGTTCTGAAAAAGTTTGTCTTTGGTGTCTTCGCCCTGAAGCACCTTGGCCTCTTTCTTTACTTTATTGAAAATATCTTTTATCGACATAATTTGTTTTCCTTTCATTCAGTTTGTTTCATAGATCAATTCTCCTCAGATGAGTACGCTTAAAAATTGGGGATGTTGATTTGGTTCAGGTATTTAGCGCTTACATGATCAGCCTTATGTGCAGGTATGGAGTACTCTATTCACTGAAGGAAGGATAAAGCGTCATGCCGCCGTCCACATAAAGAGTAGAGCCTGTAATATAATCAGCCTCATCAGTTGCTAGCCAGACAGCTACCTTGGCAATGTCTTCCGGTTCACCTATTCGGCCATAAGGTATCTGAGAGAGCATCTTTTTACGGCCTTCCTCTGTTTCCCATTCTTTTCTGTTGATGTCTGTTTTGATAGCGCCTGGGGAGATAGCATTTACCCGCACTTTATACTTTGCCAGCTCCTGAGCTAAAGATTTCATCATCATCTGAAGGCCTCCTTTGGCGGCGGTATAGTTAACCCGCCCAGCCCAGGGTATAATATCATGCACAGAACTGATGAAGATGATGTTGCCGGCAGACGTCTTCTCCTCAGGCTTTACCTCTCGCTTCACAAATTCGCGCGCTGCAGCCTGTGCGCATAAAAAGTGACCGGTCAGGTTAGTGTCAATTACTTTCTGCCACTCCTCCAGTGTCATCTTTAAGAATTCCTGGTCTTTCTGTATCCCAGCGTTGTTTACAAGTATATCCAGCCTACCAAAATGCTCAACAGCAGTGTCAATTAGTTTTTGTGCATCTTCTGCCTTACTAACATCTGCTCGGGCTGTTATTGCTTCGCCACCAGCGTCTTCTATCAACTTCTGTGTGTCGCGTGCCCCATCTTCATCTGAGTGAAAATTGACCACTACTTTAGCGCCGGCATGCCCCATAGCTATCGCTATACCTTGACCTATACCAGAACTTGCTCCTGTTACCAAGGCTACTTTCCCTTTTAGTTTATTTTCTTCCATAATATCCAATTTTGGAATAGGTATACGAAAGATAGAAGCAAAATTGCCGTTTTAAGTATAGGTCTCTGTAAGTTGATAGCAAGATTGTACTCAATAGGTTAAGAGGCAGTAACTCTGGAATAGCGAATAGCAATAGCAGAATATGATAATAAGTATAATTTGTACTTTTATGGTAGTTGCTGCAGCTGATTTCTTAACCCCGGATATAGTGAGAGTTTGCTGTAGTTTTAGCATATTGGTGTTAAATGCATGCAAAAGAAACTTTGATGTTGTCTTTTATGAAGAAATGGAGTCTTTGTAGACTTGTTTTTCTGTTAATGCTCCTGATATTCTCTTTCAGGGCTTCCGCAGAATCGTTCCACAACCTGGGTTTTCCTTATATTCAGAATTATACAAAACAAATATACCACGCAGGAAACCAGAATTGGGCTGTAGCACGTGGCGCCGATGGCGTTATGTACTATGGCAACTCTAGTGGGTTATTGGCCTTTGACGGAAACAATTGGCAGCTGTACCAAATGCCGAACAAGTTAATTGTTCGTGCTGTTGCCGCAGATAACAACGGACGCATATATGTTGGAGGGTTCGGAGAGCTGGGTTATTGGAGCTATAACCAGGAAGGCAAATTCCGCTATACTTCTTTGGTTGATTTTATACCGGAAGAGCAGCGGCCAACTGACGAGATATGGAAAATCTATGTGGAGGAAGATAAAGTATACTTTCAGTCTTTCGGAAATATCTACATATACCAGAAAGGTAAGGTAACTGCACTAAAAGCTGATGAGCCTTATTTATTTCTGCACAAAGCCGGCAAACGCTACTTTGTTGAGGTAATTTCAAAGGGGCTTTATGAGCTGAAGGGGGAGAAGCTTTATTTTGTGCAGAACAGCCAGAAACTCGGTAGCTCTGGTGTGCTTACAGTTTTACCCTTTGCCGATAATCGTATTCTGGTGGGCACAGCTAAGAATGGATTGTTCCTGTACGATGGAGTTGATTTTACTCCCTGGCAGAACGAGGCAGACAATTTCCTACGGACTTATCAGCTTAACAATGGTGTAAAAGTCGGTAACAAACTCTTTGCTTTTGGCACTATCCTGAACGGTGTTGTAATTCTGGACGAGGACGGGAAGTTAATTCATAAGCTAAACAAGAGCAGCGGACTGCAAAACAACACGGTGCTTAATCTCTTTGCAGGTGCTAACCAGGACTTGTGGGTGGGTTTAGATAATGGTATAGACAGGATAGAAGTAAACTCACCGCTATACTTTTACTTTGATAAAGTTGGCAACTTCGGGACTGTATACAGCAGCATCATTCATAAAGGTAGAATCTACCTTGGCACTAACCAGGGACTATACTATAGCAACTGGTCCCCTGGTGTATCTAATGCTTCGCAGAACCTTAGTTTCCAGATGATCAGGAATTCCCAAGGGCAGGTTTGGGAGCTAGCTGTAATAGATGGGGAGTTATTGTGCGGACACAACGAAGGAACCTTCAGGGTAGAGGGAAGTGAGCTGGTAAAGATATCTGATGTAAAAGGTGGTTGGACCATCAAAAAGCTGCAGTCTTCGCCCTCTGTTCTGATTCAAGGTACCTATACAGGCTTGGCAGTATATCGTAAGGGGAAAGACGGCTACTGGGCTTTTGACCATATGGTGGACGGTTTTGTGGAGCCTAGCAAACATGTCGAGCAGGACCAGGAAGGTAATATTTGGGTAAGCCATGCCTATAAAGGGCTGTTCCGCTTGTCGCTTAGTGCTGACCTTAAGAAGGTAACAGAAGTCCGGAGCTTCGACACAAGCCAAGGCCTGCCTAGTGTTTACAAGCTTAACATCTCAAGACTTGCTGACCGCCTGCTCTTCTCAGCAGGCACAGGCTTTTACTACTTCAATGAGCAGGAAAATAAGTTTCAGCCTTATAAAGAGCTAAATTCAAAGATAGGATCACTGGCAACATCCAATCGTATACTTCCTGCCTCGGGTAAAGCGTATTGGTTCGTAAATAGTGGTAAAGTAGCCTTAGTTGATCTAACAGACTTACAGCAACCCCGCATCCATACAAACCTGTTTAGTATTCTGGATGGCCGAATGGTGCAGGAGTATGAAAGCATCAGCAAAATAAGCAACTCCATTTATTTAATAAGTATGGATGATGGCTTTGTGGTTTATAGTACTGAGTCTCAGTCTCCGCAGAATATGGCTGTGCCTCCAGTGCTGATCCGCAGGGTAGAGAACATAACAAACAAACAGCGCCTGCTAACGGAAACCGGAAAAGGAGCTGAATTGCTGGAGTTGCCGTTCAGCCAGAACAACATCCGCATATCTTACGCACTGCCATACTTTAAGCAGGCTAAAGTAGAGTTTCAGTACCTGTTGGAGGGCTATACCACCAAATGGTCGCCTTGGGGCACAGCTACGCTAAGGGAGTTCACTAACCTGGGCCACGGAGACTACAGCTTTAAGGTACGTGCCCGCATAAACGGCGAGACTATAACAGAGGCTACAATATACCAGTTTGTAGTATTGCCACCGTGGTATGCTACCTGGTGGGCTTACATACTATATGTACTGTTGGCTGCTGTGCTGTTACTGTTGGGCCGCCGCCTTTATCAAGTAAAGCTGCAGCGAGACAAGCAGCGAATTCAGGAGAAGCTCGAGAAAGAGAAGCAGGAGCAGTTGCGGCAGGAGGCTATACAACATGAGCAGAAACTTGTGAAGGTTAGGAATGAACAGCTAAAGTCGGAGCTATCGAGCAAGAGCCGAGAGCTTGCCAGCACGGCTCTGAACATTGTTAACAAGAACGAGATGCTGCAGAACATTAGCCATGAGCTTGCTAAACTGCAGGATGCAGATGGGAACAAGTTGCCGGAGAAGCACCTGAGGAAAATACAAAAAATTATTACCGAGGGCATGAGTTCTCAAAACGATTGGGAGCTGTTTGAGAAGAGCTTTGATGAAACGAATGCCAACTATTTTAAGAAGCTGAAGGAGGGATATCCAGAGCTCACTCCGAATGATATGAAGCTATGTGCCTACCTCCGGATGAACATGTCGAGCAAAGAAATTGCATCACTTCTTAATATAACGGTGCGTGGTGTAGAGCTGCGCCGCTACCGCTTGCGCAAGAAGCTCAATATGGACCACGATAAGAACCTTGTGGAATTTGTGATGGAGCTGTAGTACTACATCACTACCTCATCATTACCTCTCATGCCGCCTGAAAATAGCCTCAGGCGGCATTTTTTGTTTGTATGCTTCATCTATAATACCTCCCCAACGTATACAGAAGTATATGCTCACTTTAGCATTTTGACGTACTATAAATCCATGTAAGTACTCACTGTTTTTGCCTATGATGAGGTATTGTAGTGGTAGATTATTTGGGGGGCGAATCCCTTTTCCTGACTTTTATAACATCAACCTATCTTTAAAATAAGCTTCAATAAAACGTATGAAGAGAAAAATTTTACTACTCGTCATGTGCCTGCTGACGGTTCACCTCTCATTCGCACAGAATACAATTTCTGTGCAGGGTAGGGTGACCGACGCATCTACCGGGCAACCGCTAATTGGTGCGGGTGTTGTGGTACAAGGAACCAGCACCGGTACACAGACCGACGCCAATGGTAACTATACTATTAGTGCGCCAGCAGATGGTACTTTAGCTGTGAGCTACCTGGGATACCGGAATGCGCAGGTGCCAGTTGATAACCGCTCTACAATTAATATTCAGCTGGAGACAGATACTGAAACACTACAGGAGGTAGTAGTTACTGGTTATGGCGTTCAGGAAAAACGCGACGTGACCGGTTCTATCGCTTCAGTAAAGAGTGAAGAACTGGTAAGGCAAGCATCACAGAACCCGGTAAGCTCTTTGCAGGGTAAAGTAGCTGGTGTAAACATTACTAACACAGGACAGCCAGGTGCTTCTCCTCAAATTAGAATTCGTGGTACAGGTTCAGCTCTTGGTAGCGCAGATCCGCTGTATGTAGTAGATGGTACCTTTGTAAACGACCTGTCTTTTCTGAACCCTGCTGACATCGAATCTATTGAGATTCTGAAGGATGCTTCGAGTGCGGCAATTTATGGTGTGCGTGCTGCAAACGGCGTTGTGTTGGTAACTACCAAGCGTGGTAAGTCTGGTGAGGCTACTGTAAACTACAATGGTTTTGTAGGGGTGCAGCGAGTTACAAACCAACTCGAAATGACTAATGCCAGCGAGTATGCAACAGCTGTAAATGAGAAAAACGGCTCAGAGCTGCTATCAACAAATCTGCCTTCTACCGATTGGTATGATCAGATACTTCGTACAGCTATGATTCACAACCACCAGGTTACAGCTTCAGGTGGTTCTGAAAAAGTAACTTACAGTGCAAGTGCTGGTTATTTAAATCAGGAAGGAATCATAAAAGGTAATGAGTACGAGCGAATTACGGCTCGTTTGCAGACTGACATCCAGATTAGTGAAAATATAAAAGTAGGTTACAACGGTATCTTCTACAACTATAACTCTGACGATATCCCAGGTGATATCTTCTACCAGGCTTATGTAGCACCACCGGTTATACCTGTATTTAAAGCAAACGGCCGCTACGGAGATCCTGTTGACTTTCCAATCGGTAACTTTGCTAACCCGCAAGCCTCTCTTGATTGGTTTTATCAGAAATCTAATGGCCAGCGCTTAACTTCTAATGCCTTTGGTGAGGTAAAGTTCCTCAATGGCTTTACTTTCCGTTCTAGCCTTGGCCTGAACTATGGCATAGACGAATACACCAACTATAGATCACGTGATTCGCTTACTACTGTGCAGTTCGCTACCAGAAGCCTGCTGACTCAGCGAAGAAGCAAGTCAAATATGTGGCTATGGGAAAATACCCTGACCTATGACAAATCTTTCGGCAATCATGAAATCACAGCCTTATTAGGTACTTCAGCTCAGGAGGATAAGTCAAACTACTTTACCGGTTCGGTAAACGACGTGGAGTTCAACTCAGAAGCTAACCTATACCTTGACCTGGGTGATCCTGAAACCTACAATATTGATGCAGGTGGTGCAAGAGGTACTTTCGTGTCCTACTTTGGTAGGGTAAATTATAGTTTCCTGGACCGCTACCTGCTTACAGCCACCCTGCGTTACGATGCCTCATCTAACTACCCTCGCGGCGACAGATGGGAGTATTTCCCTTCTATAGGTTTAGGCTGGCGAGTGATTGAAGAAGGCTTCATGCAGAATCAGACAATCTTTGATAACCTGAAACTGCGTGCAAGCTGGGGTAGATTGGGTAACAACAACATCCCTGCTAACCTCTACAGGTCAACAGTAAGTACAGATCCCCGATTGGGAGCAATTCGCAATGGCGTACTTTATCCAGGCTGGAATATAAACACTGTTCCTCCTGCAACATTATTCTGGGAAGTGGTGGAAGAGGTAGACCTTGGCGTTGAAATGGGCTTCCTAAATAACCGACTGACTGTTGAAGCAGACTGGTACAACAGGAAAACTGATGATGCCATCTTTGGTGTAACACCTCTAGGCTTTTTGGGATTGGGTGGTCAAATCAGAGGTAACTATGCCACCTTCCGCAATAGAGGTTTAGAGTTTATAGCTAACTGGAGCGATGAGATTAGCACTGACGTCAGCTATAACATTGGCTTTAACTTCTCCAGAAACAGAAACGAAGTAACCGGAGTGGCTATCGAAAATGCTGCTTTCTTCAATGGTAACCTGCCAGTAGGTGGCTATCAGGTAAGTATTACCCGCGTAGGCGACCCAATCGGATCTTTCTATGGCTATGAGGTAGAGGGCATTTTCCAGAATGAGCAGGAAGTAGAAGGATCTGCACAGCCGAATGCTAGCCCAGGTGATTTCCGTTACAGAGACCTTGATGGCAATCAGGTAATCGACGAGCGAGACAAAACCATCATCGGTAACCCGAACCCAGGATTCATCTATGGTATTAACACAGGGTTCCGCTTCAAGGGCTTCGACTTGCAGTTAGACATCCAAGGTGTGGCTGATGTGGATATCTACAATGGTAACCGCAACGTGCGCTACGGCAACGAGAACTACGATAAAGATTTCTTCGATAACCGCTGGACTGGACCGGGTACATCTAACAGTTATCCATCCGCTGACCTGACAGGCAGAAACCTTGACCCGAATGATTTCTATGTAGAGAAGGGTGATTACATCCGAATCCGAAACCTGCAGCTGGGTTACAACCTGCCTACTTCGCTGGTGAAGAGCCTGAAGATGCAAAACCTGAGAGTTTATATAAACGCCCAGAACCCAGTAACATGGTTCGATTATAATGGCTTCTCTCCTGAAGTTGGCGGTGCCCCTGTAAGCCAGGGTATAGACAGAAATGTTTACCCGCTGTCGGCTACCTACAACTTTGGTGTTAATGCTACATTCTAATAAACAGGAAAAGACTTTATGAAAAATATACTTTATAACATTAAGCGCAATTCATTTGTGTTTCTCAGCGCCCTGGCCATTGGAGGTTTGGCTTCCTGCTCAGAAGATTTCCTGGATGTGGAGCCTGAAGGTGAGCCAGTAGGGGAGGAGTTCTTTCAGACTCCTGAACATGCTTTACTTGCTGTAAACTCCATTTACGGTAACCTGCGGGAGTGGAACGTGAGTGCGTTTGCTCACCTTGCTATCACTACTATCGCCTCCGACAACGCCGAAAAAGGTAGCGTTCCTGGTGATGCCGGCTTCATGGAGGAGTATGACAACTTTACCCTGACTGCCACCGAAGGGCAGTTGAATGGCTACTGGAACGGACAGTACCAGGCTATAAACCTTGCAAACCAGGTGCTCTCTAACGTGCCGCTCATCTCTATGGACGAAGCGCTGAAAGAGCGTCTGTTGGCAGAGGCAAAGTTCTTCCGTGCTTACCATTATTTTAACCTGGTTAGAACCTTTGGAGGTGTTCCACTTCGTTTGTCAGTACCACAGCCTGGTCAGCAGGAAGACCCTGCAACACTTAACCTGCCGAGAGCCAGCCGCGAGGAAGTATACGCCCAGATTGTACAAGACCTAACGGAGGCCAGCCAGGTACTTCCTGCAACTTATCCAGCTGCTGAACGAGGTCGTGCTACCAAGGGTGCAGCCTTAGGCATGCTGGCAAAAGTGCAGCTATACCAGGAAAACTGGCAGGAGGTAGTAAACCTTGCAAACCAGGTGGAAGGCTTGGGATATACCCTTGCGGAGGACTACTACAGCATTTTCCGCATTGCCGGCGAACATAATGCTGAATCTATTTTCGAGATTGAAGCACAGACAATACCAGGAAACTGCTCTGCCTCTAACAGCCAGTGGGCGGAAGTGCAGGGTGTTCGTGGCCAGTTTGGCTGGGGCTTTGTGGAGCCTACCGAGGATCTTGTGAATGCTTTTGAAGAAGGAGATGAGCGCCTGGATGCCACCATCCTGTTCAGAGGCGAAACTACCCCTGAGGGAGATGTGATAACAGAGGCAGCTCCAAACCCTCGCTACAACCAAAAAGCTTACGTGCCCAGCTTTGTAACCAATGAGTGCGGTTATGCTAAAGATCAGAACATACGCATCCTGCGTTTTGCGGAGGTATTGCTGATGCGCGCTGAGGCTGCCAACGAGTTGGGAGATACCCAACAGGCCCTTGATGACCTGAACCGCGTACGTGTAAGAGCGGGGCTTGAGCCTATAGAGTCTGCTTCTCAGGAGGAATTGCGACAGATTATCTGGCATGAGCGTCGTGTCGAGCTTGCCCTGGAGAACGGCGACCGTTTCTTCGACCTGGTGCGCCAAGGCAGAGCAGCTGAAGTGCTACAAGCGCATGGAAAGCAGTTTACCCCAGGTAAAAACGAGCTGTTCCCAATTCCGCAGCAGCAGATTATATTGAGTAACGGCATCTTGACTCAGAACCCTGGATACTAATTTTTATTGTCAGATCAGTATGGAGCCACGAAAGAAAGTGTGGCTCCATATTTTTTCTATTTATCAATAGAACCTTTACCATAAAGGATGATTAAAAAACAGCTTTGGTATTGTTGCCTGCTCCTGGTGTGTACACTGCTCTCTTGTAAAAGTGATGAGGCGGATCAAGACACTCCAGCACCAGAACCAACAGACCCGGTTGAAACACCTACTTACACAGCGGCAGAAAACAGAGAACTGCTGGAGAAGGTGCAGCAAGCAACCTTCCGCTACTTCTGGGATTTTGCTCACCCTGCCAGTGGCATGGCACGTGAGCGGAGTAGCTCCGGCGATGTAGTAACCTCAGGCGGCACAGGCTTTGGCGTGCAGGCGATAATTGTGGGCGTACATCGGGGATGGATTACCAGAGCACAAGCTGTTGACAGACTAAACAAACTTACAGATTTTCTGGCCAGAGCCGACCGCTTTCACGGGGCGTGGCCACACTGGTTAAATGGTAACACAGGTGCTGTTGTTGCTTTTAGCCCGAAAGATGATGGGGGCGACCTGGTGGAGACCTCCTTCCTGATAAATGGCCTGCTTACAGCTCGTGCATACTTTAATGGTACAGGAGCGGAGGCTGAATTAAGACAAAAGATAACAAAACTTTGGGAGACCGTGGAGTGGGACTGGTATGCCTCCCGCGGCGATAAGAAACTTTACTGGCATTGGAGCCCCAACTTTGGCTGGGAAATGAACATGCCAATCCAGGGCTGGAATGAAGCTCTTATCACTTATGTACTAGCAGCCTCTTCACCCACACACCCTATCTCAACGGAAGTATACCGCAACACTTGGGTAGGTGCCAACTTTGGCTTTGCTCAAAACTACGCAGGCTATACTTTAAAAATGGGGCCTAACTACGGCGGTCCATTATTCTTTGCGCACTACTCCTTCCTAAGCCTTGACCCTAGGAAACTGGAGGACGATTATACTAATTACTGGCAGCACAACCTGAACCATACTATGGTTAACCGCTCCTATAGCCTTCACGCTGCACCAAAAGGGTATGGCTACTCGGAGAGCTTCTGGGGGCTTACAGCCTCGGATGATCCGGATGGCTACGCTGCGCACTCACCCGCTAATGATAACGGTACAGTGGCTCCTACGGCAGCACTAGGTTCTTTTCCATATACACCATACTACAGCATGCAGGTGCTTCGAAACTTTTATACAGGGCTAAGCAGCAAAATGGTGGGGGAGTATGGGCTGAAAGATGCTCATAACAAGTACAGAAACTGGACCGCTACTGATCACCTGGCAATAGACCAGGGCCCTATCGTGATCATGATTGAGAATTATCGCAGTGGGTTGCTCTGGAGTCTCTTTACCGGTTTGCCAGAGATACAGGCCGGGCTCTCTAAACTCGGGTTTCGCCAACCAACCTATGAAACAGGATTTCCTCTGGTGAGTCCAGACATCATGACTGAACAAATAGATTTGCTTCGGCACCCTGACAAGGACAATTACTTTATTGACCTGGCGACCGGTGAAACAGGGACCTATACTTTGAAATTGTTCAAAGAAGACGGCACTGAGGTTAAATCTATCTGGAATGCCGAGAGCAAGGGAGCTGGCCTGGAACAGGTAGCGCTTGGGCAGGAGCTGGAGCCAGGCAAATACAGGATAGTGCTAAGCATGGACGCTACAAGTAAAGAGGTAGCACTCTACCTGCACTAATATAATGAGGCGGCTTACTTCTGTGGCTAGCCATACTTGTTGCTGATGCTGTACATAACCGAAATTAGAAAGAAATCATACTGCTAACTACTAAACAAACGATCACAGACATGAAGAAAACCTTACTAGCTATACCACTACTGGCAGCCCAGCTTTTTTATGGTTGCCAGGGTTCTTCTGAAACTACCACTGCCACTGCGGAGACAGCAACCTCTACTGAAGAGCGTCTCTCTGACGACGAACTGCTAACGCTGGTGCAGGAACGAACTTTTCAGTACTTCTGGGATGGCGCAGAGCCTAACTCCGGCCTTGCCCGAGAACGAATCCATATGGATGGAGTGTACCCGGAGAACGATCAGAACGTGGTAACTACTGGTGCCACGGGTTTTGGTCTTATGGCTATTGTAGTAGGTATGGAGCGTGGTTTCATTACTCGTGAGGAGGGCGTAAAGCATCTGCAAAAGATGGTAAACTTCCTTGAAAAAGCCGATCGATTCCACGGAGCCTGGAGCCACTGGATACAGGGAGAAACTGGTAAAGTAAAGCCATTCGGGCAGAAAGATAACGGTGGCGACCTGGTGGAAACTGCCTTCCTGGTGCAGGGTATGCTAACAGTACGCCAGTACCTGCAGGATGGCAACGAGCAGGAAAAAGCGTTGGCCGCCCAGATAGATAAACTATGGAAAGAGGTAGACTGGAACTGGTACCGTAAGGACGGCCAGAATGTACTGTACTGGCACTGGAGCCCGAACTATGGCTGGGAAATGAACTTCCCGGTGAGTGGCTACAACGAGTGCCTGATTATGTATGTTTTGGCGGCCTCTTCACCTACACATGGCATCCCTGCTGAGGTATACCACGAGGGCTGGGCGCAGAATGGTGCCATCAAATCAGACGCTAGTAAGTATGGGCACGAAGTAGTACTGAACCATAACGGGCATAAAGGTAGTGTCGGTCCACTGTTCTGGGCGCACTACTCTTACCTGGGCCTCGACCCGCGCAACCTTACCGACAAGTATGCTGATTACTGGAAGCTTAACAGAAACCACACCCTTATCCACCACGACTATTGTGTAGACAACCCGAAGGATTATGAGGGCTATGGCGAAAATGCCTGGGGCCTGACCTCGAGCTACTCCATGAATGGCTACGCTGGTCACAGCCCTGAAAATGACCTGGGCGTGATTTCACCAACTGCTGCACTGTCTTCTTATCCTTACGCACCGGAAGAATCTATGAAGGTAATCCGTCATCTGTATGAAGACCTGGGCGACAAACTTTGGGGAGAGTATGGATTTTATGATGCTTTTTCGGAGGAGCATGACTGGTACACGCCTCGCTACCTGGGTATAGACCAGGGGCCAATTGTAGTGATGATAGAGAATGGCCGTACCGGGCTGCTGTGGGATCTATTTATGAGCGCACCAGAGGTACAGGCAGGCTTGAAGAAGCTTGGTTTTGAGAGCCCTAAGCTGAAATAGGAATTTTAGTAGATACAGGCGGAGAGTTCTGTAAGAGTTTAATCCTAAAGGAATTAGAAATATACTTATGAGTAGAATCTTACGAGCTATACTTTCACTAGCCATACTTGCTTGCAGCCACTCGGTAGTGCAGGCACAGAGCACGCAGAAGAGTACTTACTGCAATCCTATCAACATCGATTATACCTATGCGGTATACGATGCTTATAGAGATATTTCGTACCGCTCTGGTGCCGACCCTGCCGTAGTAGAATTTCGCAATGAATACTACATGTTCGTTACGCGCTCCATGGGTTACTGGCACTCTACTGATCTGCAGAACTGGAACTTTGTAAAGCCAGAGAAATGGTACTTTCAGGGCTCCAATGCTCCTGCGGCATTCAACTACAAAGACTCTGTACTGTACGTAGCCGGAGACCCATCAGGCTCCATGAGTATTCTTTATACTGATGACCCGAAACGCGGTAACTGGAAGGCTACACCCGGCATTCTGGGCGATCTGCAGGACCCTGCTTTGTTTATTGATGACGATGGCAAAGCTTACATGTACTGGGGCTCCTCCAATACTTATCCTATCCGGGTGAAAGAGCTGGATAGGAAAGATCGCTTTAAACCATCAGAAAAGACAGTGGAGCTCTTCAAGCTGCACGGCGACAAGCACGGTTGGGAACGCTTCGGAGAGAACCACTCGGATACGGTGCTGGCTGGCTACATGGAAGGTGCCTGGATGACGAAGCATAACGGCAAGTATTACCTGCAGTATGCCGCACCAGGTACAGAATTCAATGTGTACGGAGATGGTGTGTATATCAGCGATTCTCCACTGGGTCCTTTCACTTATGCTCCGAACAACCCCGTTTCTTACAAGCCAGGTGGTTATATGAACGGTGCAGGCCACGGCAGTACAGTGGTAGGGCCGGCAGGAGAGTACTGGCACTTTGGCTCAGCCACGGTGTCGGTTAATATGAACTGGGAACGCCGCATTAACATGTTCCACACTACCTTCGATAAGGATGGCCTGATGCACGTGAACACGTACTTTGGCGATTACCCGCACTTCGGGCCAGCTACACCTGGTAAGATGGGGCAATTTGCTGGATGGATGTTGCTGTCTTACAAGAAGCCGGTGAGGGCTTCGTCGGTGCTGGAGAATTTTAAGCCAGAGGGCATGTTGGACGAAAGCACCAAAACCTTTTGGGTCGCAGAGCAGAACAACGATCAGCAGTGGGTGCAGATAGACCTGGAGAAACCAGGCAGAGTACACGCTGTGCAGGTGAATTACCACGACTATAAATCAAACCTCTACGGCAAAGTGCCGGGGCTTTATCACCGTTATGTGATTGAGGGCTCAACAGACGGAAAAAACTGGAAAATGCTGGTAGATAGAAGTGACAGCTATGAGGACGTACCCAACGATTACGTGGAGTTGGGTACACCACAGACAGTACGCTATGTCCGATTCCGAAATATTCATGCACCAACCCCTAATCTGGCCATTTCGGGACTGCGCGTTTTTGGTGTAGGGCAAGGTAAGGCACCGTCTCGCGTGAAAAATTTCAAGGTAAACCGTAAGCAGGATCGTCGCGATGCCATGATCACCTGGGATAAACAGGCTAATGCACAAGGCTATAACGTGCTTTGGGGCATTTCACCGGATAAGCTATACAGCTCCTGGATGGTGTACGGTGACAATAAACTTGACCTAAAAAGCCTGGGTATAGACCAAGGCTACTACTTTGCAATCGAGGCATTCAACGAGAACGGCGTGTCAGAAAGAACCAAGGTGGTAAAGGTAGATTAAGAAATTACGGAATCAGCAACTTATACTATCCTGCAGTTGAAGTGTAAATCTCTGGAATGCGCCTTAGGAGAGGGGCTCTCATTCAGTGAGGTAGGGTGTTCGTTTAGGTTAGTCGCAGCAGAGGTATCCATAACTTTGATGATTAAGCATCACCAAAGTGACCCCATTTAGAACCTGTTCATTAGAATAAAGAAATACAACAAGCTCTTGAAAGATATAAAAAGCAATATGAGAAAACTGTACTTATACTTCTGGCTACTGTTAGCACTACTGGTAGCAACACAAGGGCAGTCTCTTGCCCAGCAGAATCATCCTCCTTTCTGGGAAGAGATACAGCAGTACAAGCAGCAGGATGCATCTCAAATGCCTCCTAAAAATGCTATACTTTTTGTGGGAAGTTCCTCCTTCAGGCTATGGGAAAACATGCAGGAAATGTTTCCCAAACATACTGTCATCAACCGTGGCTTTGGAGGATCAAACCTGCTCGATCTAAAGCGCTACCTGAATGACATTGTATTCCCGTACCAGCCGAAGCAGATCGTGATTTACTCTGGGGAAAATGACATTGCTTCCGACACCGTGCAGGCGCCTGAGGTGCTTGAGCGTTTTCAGGACGTGTTTCTTGAGATACGAAAAGAGATGCCGCAGGTGCCTGTAGTGTTTGTTTCTATTAAGCCTAGTCCTTCCCGGGCAAAGTATAAACCTATCATAGAAGAGGCAAACCAGCTTATAAAGCAGTACCTGAAAACGCAGCCTAAGACCAGGTTTGTAGATGTGTACACGCCTATGCTCAAACTAAGCGGTAAAGCAAAACCAGACATTTTTATACAGGATAGCCTGCACATGAACCAGCAAGGCTATCAGATTTGGACGAAAAGAATTACACCACACTTACTTAAATAATACTACATGAAACGAATCATACGCACCGCTCTGATCATGTCGATCGGGTTGATGAGCACGCAATGTAACACTGCACAGCAAAGCAGCACAGCACAGCAAAGCGGTACGACGCAGCAGACTAAATCTGCGGCGGTGGCTACTGCAGGCGATCAGCAAATGAAACAATTTGTGGAGGATCTGCTCAGCAAAATGACACTGGAGGAGAAGATTGGGCAGCTGAATCTGGTGGCAGTTGGTTTTGATGTGACCGGCCCGGTGGTGAGCGAAAACGTGGATGAGAATATCCGCAAAGGAAATGTTGGTGGTGTTTTTAACACCTATACCCCAAATGCTGCCCGTAAACTGCAGGAGTTTGCCGTTAACAACACGCGCCTGAAGATTCCGCTTCTCTTTGGCTACGACGTAATTCACGGGCACCGTACCATCTTCCCCATTCCGCTTGGCTTGTCAGCAAGCTGGGACATGAATGCTGTGGAGCGAAGTGCCCGTATCGCAGGGGATGAGGCCTCTGCCGATGGCTTGAACTGGGTATTCTCACCGATGGTAGATATAGCCCGCGATGCCCGTTGGGGGCGCATTGCTGAGGGTGCTGGTGAGGATCCGTACCTGGGGTCTCAGGTGGCAAGAGCAATGGTGCGTGGTTACCAGGGCAACGACCTGACACTGGCAAATACAGTAATGGCTTGCGTAAAGCACTTTGCCCTGTACGGTGCCGCTGAAGCTGGCCGTGACTATAATACTGTGGACATGAGCCTGAACCGTATGTTTAACGAGTACATGCCGCCTTACAAAGCAGCTATAGATGCAGGAGCAGGTAGCGTAATGACCGCATTTAACGAAATAAACGGCGTGCCTGCCACAGGTAACAAGTGGTTGATGACAGAGTTGCTACGCGACCAGTGGGGTTTCGATGGCTTTGTGGTAACTGACTATACAGCCATCAACGAAATGGTGGCTCACGGAGTAGGTGATGAGGCAAAAGCTGGAGAATTGGCCCTGAAAGCAGGTGTAGATATGGACATGGTAGGCGAGGTGTTCCTTAAAAACCTGAAGCAGTCTGTAGAAAAAGGAAATGTTTCTGAAGAGGAAATCAACACGTCTGTTCGTCGCATACTGGAGGCAAAGTATAAGCTAGGCCTGTTCGAAGATCCTTACCGCTATACGAACGAGGAGCGTGCTAAGAATACCATCATGAAGCCGGAGTACCGTGAGGCAGCCCGCGATATTGCGCGCAAAAGTATGGTACTCCTGAAGAACGAGAAACAGACACTTCCGCTTAAAAAGACTGGCTCTATTGCGCTTATCGGACCTCTGGCTAAGAACCAGCGCGACATGATCGGTAACTGGAGCGGTGCAGGCGACTGGAAGCAGGCTGTATCAGTAGAGCAGGGTATCCGCAATGTAGCTGGCAATAGCACCAAGATTAACTATGCCAAAGGAGCCAATATTACAGATGATGAGCAAATGATCAAGCGCCTGAACGCTCACGGCGGAGAACTTGAAATTGACACACGCACTTCTGAGCAAATGATTGCCGAGGCCGTGAAAGTAGCAAGAGGTTCTGATGTGATTGTGGCGGTAGTAGGCGAGTCTCAGGGTATGTCTGGCGAGGCTGCCAGCCGTGCTGATATTACCTTGCCTGGCAAGCAGCGTGAGCTCCTGATGGCGCTGAAGAAAACGGGTAAGCCGTTGGTAGTTGTTTTGATGAATGGCCGCCCATTGGCCCTGAACTGGGAGGATGAGAATGCTGATGCTATGCTGGAAACCTGGTTTGCCGGTACAGAGGCAGGTAACGCTATTGCTGATGTGCTGTTCGGTAACTACAACCCATCTGGTAAACTTACGGCCACCTTCCCGCAGGTAGTGGGCCAGGTGCCAATCTATTATGCGCACAAAAACACAGGCCGCCCGTTTGGAGGAGAGCTGCTGGACAAGTATAAATCCCGCTACATGGATGTAACTAATGAGCCCTTGTACCCATTTGGCTATGGCTTAAGCTACACCACTTTCAACTACTCTAAGCCACAACTCAGCAAAAACAGCATTACGCCTGACGAGTCACTGGAAGTGACGGTAAATGTGCAGAATACCGGCAACTACGACGGCGAAGAAGTAGTGCAGCTGTATGTACAGGATGTAGTAGGAAGCATTACCAGACCAGTTAAAGAGCTTAAAGGTTTCCAGAAGATCAGCCTGAAGAAAGGCGAAAGCAGAACGGTGACCTTTACCATCACGCCGGAAGACCTGAAATTCTATAACAACGATATGGAGTATGTGCTGGAGCCAGGAGAGTTTAAAGTATACGTGGGCACCAACTCCCGTGATGTGCAGGAGGCTAGCTTCACTGTACAGTAACACATACCAACTTGTCTGGCAGGTTGGTTGTTAAAATGGACCTGCCAGACAACTGTAACCCTTATTAATTAACTACTTATGTGCTTAAAATCTACAGATAAGGCAGTCGTCCCTAGGCTAAAAACCTTAGGGCTCCTGTTGTCTGTCTTGTTAGCATTTTCCGGTTGCGACAAGAGAAATACTTCAGATTCCGAGAAAGAAAGCTTTAGAAGAGAGGTAGTGGACAAAGACCCACCTGCCACGCCACTTTCACCGGAGGAGAGTATCACTAAAATGCAGCTTCCGCCAGGATACCGGGTAGAGCTGGTGGCCAGTGAGCCAATGGTACAGGAGCCAGTGGCCCTTGCCTGGGACGGAAACGGCAGAATGTATGTAGCAGAGATGAATACTTACATGAAGGATGCCCAAGGCTCCGGCCAATTTGAGCGGACCAGCAGAATTAAGTTACTGGAGGATACGGATTGGGATGGAAAGATGGACAAAGCCACTGTCTTTGTGGATAGTCTGCTGCTTCCCCGTGCCATATTACCTGTAGGTGACCAGGTGCTGGTGCAGGAAACGAACCTGAAGCATATCTGGAGCTATCGCGACACGGACGGAGATGGCGTGGCCGACAAGAAAGAGATGGTTTTCCGTAACGATGGCATCGACCTGCGTAACCTGGAACACCAGAATGGTGGCCTGCTCTGGAACATGGATAACTGGATTTACCCGACCCGTGACAACCTGCGCTACAAGTATAAAGATGGCGAATTGGTGGCCGACACGCTGATAGACAACATGACTGGCCAATGGGGTATTACCGCCAATGACTACGGTCGCCTTTTTTTCTCAGAGGCCGGACCAGGGTTACCCGCCGTGCAGATAGAGCAGATGCCAGCTTACGGCGCTCTGAATTTCAAGGACCAGTTTACGCCTGATTTCGCAGTGCCGTGGCCTGTTATCGGAACCATCGATGCACAAGGTGGAAAAGGCGCTTTACGGCCCGAGGACAACACCCTGAACCATTTTACATCTGGAGCCGGACAGTCCATCTACCGGGGCGACCGAATGCCTGCCGACATGAAGGGCGACTACTTTATACCGGAGCCGGTTGGCCGTATAATCAAGCGGGGAGAAATCGTGAACAACAACGGCAAAATCCAGATCCAGAATGTGTACCAAGGCAAAGACTGGCTAGCCTCTGCCGACATGAACTTCCGGCCTATCAACACCTATACTGGGCCGGACGGTGCATTTTACATTGTGGATATGTATCACGGCATTATTCAGGAGAGTGAGTGGTCGGGTCCTGGCACCTACCTATACGGTATTATTCAGGATAAGGAACTGTACAAGAACAGGGGCATGGGGCGCATCTACCGTGTGGTGCACGAGGATTTTGAGCTGAACCAGAAGCGCCCGAACCTGCTGAACGAGCCAGCCAGCAAGCTTATAACCTACTTGGAACACCCGAATGGCTGGTGGCGCGACAATGCACAGCAGTTGCTCGTACTGCGCAATGATAAATCCTTGGTGCCAACCTTAGAGAAAATTGCTTTAGGCGAGAAAGCTACCTTAAGTGAAAAATCGGGGCCTGTCACCCGCATCCATGCGCTTTGGACGCTGGATGGTATGGGAGCGATGAACAAAAATATCTTGTTCCAAGCACTAGCGGATGCCGACCCTGAAGTTCGGAAGGCTGCCGTCTGGATAAGTGAAATCTACATTCGCCAGAATGACCAGGAGGTGATACAGAAGTTACGGTCAATAAAGAACGACCCTAGCCCGGATGTGCGGATACAATTGATGCTCTCGCTCCGGGAAAACAAAACAGAAGAAGCACAGGCCACTGTAAAATACTTGCTGGCCGCTAACCCTAACAATGAGGTGATGCAGGCCTCCTACAATTCTTTTGTCGAAACACACCGTAAGATAGCTGAGGAAAAAGAACGTATCAAAAACATCAGTCCTGAGGATAGGGAGCTGATCGCCAAGGGCGCTGTAATTTACAAGCAGCTATGCACGAACTGCCATGGTCCTGAAGGCAAAGGTATACAGGTCGGCGAGCGTATGCCGGCACCGCCGCTTGCAGGCTCCCCGCGCATGCAAGGCTCTGACAGAATATTGCCCATAGAAATACTGCTGCATGGACTGAAAGGCCCGATTGATGGGGTGGAGTACACGGACATGATGCCTTCGATGGCGGGGCAGAGCGATGAATGGATTGCGGCGGTGCTCAGCTATGTGCGCAACAGCAGCGAAGTGGGTAACAATGCATCTGTTATCAAACCTGAAGAAGTGAAGCAGGTGCGGGAGCGTATAAAACTTATACCTGGTGGTGCAACGCTGCAGTACCTGGAGGTGCACAAGGGCTACCGTACCACCGAACGAAACTGGGCTAAGGAACAAGAGTAGGAGAACCAAATATGTTTATTAGACTTAGATTTTTTTTGGTGTTGCCTGTCTTACTCCTGTGTGGTTGCGCACGCTATGTACAGGAATCAGCTTATACTAATTCCGTGGGGATGGAATTTGTGCGCGTGGAGCCCGGCAGTATGATTGTAGGCCGCTACCAGCCCACAGTAGGCAAACCTAACCGAAGCAACTCCGAGAGGAAATGGCTGCCGGACTCTGTCTATCAGGTAGCAGAAAAAATGGCACAGCAGGCGGCCATGCCAGGGTTTGAGGTTATGCTAGACAAGCCATACTACATCGGAAAGTATGAGGTGACGCAGGAGCAGTGGGAGAAGGTGATGGGCAGCAATCCATCCTTTTTCCAAGGCGACAAAGTGCCAGGCGACGCAAGTCTGCATCCGGTGGAAAACATTACCTGGGAGGATGCCCAAGTCTTTGTTCAGAAGCTCAATGCACTGGATAAAAAACACACGTACCGTCTGCCAACCGAATTTGAGTGGGAGTACGCCGCCAGAGCCGGAGCCGAAGACGATATTCACTGGTCTGTAATGAACAAAATGGCTGTGAAGGGCGGAAGCACCACCAGTGCCGTAGGTCAGAAGCAGCCCAATGCCTGGGGAATGTATGATATGCTGGGTAATGTGTGGGAGTGGGTGCAGGATTACTATAACGAGAAGATCTTCGCAGACCCCGTGCCTCCCCAAACAGGCAAAAAGCATGTGCTGAAAGGCGCTTCGTTCACTGGCGATGCGAAGAACGCCACTTACAAAACCCACGCGGCCGGGCCAGGAAACGGTTTTGATGTAGGGCTGCGGGTGTTGATGGAGGCTAAAAAGAAATGATTATGCTCCAAAAGATCACTTATACTTATCTAGTGTGCTGTTTAAGCCTCATCGTGTGTGTGGTGGCAGGGCAGGCGGCAAATGCACAAATACCGACAGGCCACGAGCGCATCTTTAATGGAAAAGACCTGGAGGGGTGGCATATCAGCCGTACCACCCATCAGGGCACAACCCCCGACGTGCGGGTAGAAGACAGCGCTATTGTGCTGCGGCAACAGCCGTACGGGCAGGGCGGAGTACTTTTATCAGACAAGAAGTATAAAAACTTTGACCTGTACCTGGAGGCGAAAATCGACTCCTTCACCAACGGCGGTATTTTCCTTCGCTCTTCTGAGAGCGGCATTGCTTACCAGATTGAGCTGGATGAGACAGCAGGTAGCACCGGAAGCCTATTGGGAGAGCGCATGCCTGTCAGCACAAGCATGAAGGCAACAAATCGGGCAAAAGTCTGGAAGCCGAATGACTGGAACTCTTTCCGGATCAGGATGGTGGGGGATGTACCGCATATCACCCTCTGGATAAATGGCGTGAAAATGTGGGAAGTGAAGCAGCCTAAGAACGATTTTATAGCAGGCGCTACCGAGGGCATGATTGGTTTTCAGTCGCACTGGACGGCGCTGTTTTCCCCTGCGGCTTTCGATTGGAACGGACTCGAATCGTGGGCACCCGGCGCTACACACCGCTTTCGCAACATTGCTATCAAAGAACTGGATATAGACCAGGTGGAATAACCTGCGGGTAACCTTACGTTGCACACCTTTGTGCCGTTAAGTATAGGTGCCGTCGTGCATATGTTGTATTTTCAGGAAAGCGTTACTAGAGCTGATTGAGGAGACGATTCGCTGCAGATCCAGCTCAAGAATGAACTTGCAAACGCTTTCAGTCTGCCGTACAAGGGAAACTGATTAGGAGGCAGAGCTCCATCTTCAAAATGTAAATTCACCCAATGCAATGATAAAATATAAGAACCCACTTCTCGCGCTGTTGCTGTTACTTGTGGCTGCAGTACCTGTACTTGCACAAGGCAAGCTAGATGCATACGAGCGTAAAATGTATGTGCAAGGCAATGACTCTTTGCCTTACCGAATCCTGTACCCAAGAGGCTTTTCTCCGACTAAAAAGTACCCGCTGGTATTAGTGTTGCATGGTGCCGGTGAACGAGGCAATAATAATGAGGCGCAGCTGGCATATGGAGCGGATAGGTTCTTGAATGAGCAGGATAAATATCCGGCAATCGTTGTTTTTCCGCAGTGCCCTAAAAACTCTTACTGGTCTAACGTGAACATTGTAACGGATAAGAGCGGCAAGAGAACCTTCAATTTTCAGAAGGGAGGTAAACCTACAGCGGCTATGCAGTCTTTGCTGGGCTTACTGAAACAACTGCGCGGCAGCGGCTATGTAGATAAAGATCGCGTGTACATCGGTGGGCTTTCGATGGGTGGTATGGGCACTTTTGAACTGCTGCGCCGCAAGCCTACTATTTTTGCCGCCGCCTTCCCTATATGTGGTGGAGGCGCTCCTGAAACTGCCGGTAAGTTTGCCAAAAAAGTTGAGGAAATGTGGGTATTTCATGGGGAGGTGGACAGCGTAGTACCAGTGCAGCATTCAAAGGTAATGGCAGAGGCTATAGAGGCAAAGGGCGGTGATGTGAAGCTGACCATTTACCCTGGCGTAGACCACAACAGCTGGGACTATGCTTTTAAAGAACCAGAGCTATTGCAGTGGCTGTTTTCCCACGAAAAATAAGTTTTCGAAATCAGTTGAATGCTTTTAGTAAAATTTTATCTCCAGAGAAAGGGGTAGGAGTTTCTTCTACCTTTTTTTGTGCCTGTTCCTAAGAAGGCGAAAGCATAACCGGCCACTGCTTAGACAGTGGCCGGTTATTTATGTTGATGTTTACTTAAGCTCCTGCAATGAAGACAGGTTCTGGTTTAGGTATTTGCAGATGCTGAAGTATAACGTCAAAGACATCTATGGCTTGTATCTCCTGCGGTAGCCCTGCCTTGTTTTTTGTCAGCAGCAGTGGCCATTCGTTTTTATCTTCCTGTATACGCCCGTGAGACCCTTTTATCAGGGAGGCATCTAATGGGATAATATCCATCACCGTGCGGAAGCCCAGCTTCTTTTTCAGCAGTTTACCTGCTACCAGCGGCAGCGGGAACTTGATTTTCGGGTCGATAAACATTTCAACCGGGTCAAAACCTGGCTTCTTATGTATATCTACCATACGGGCATAGTCAGGGGCTTTTTTATCATCGAGCCAGAAGTAGTAAGTAAACCAAGCATTGGCTTTAGCCACAACGACGAGCTCGCCACAGCGCTCATGGGCTATTCTATATTTGTACCGCTCTTTACCCTCCAATACTTCTTCAATGCCATCTACCTGCTGCAGTAGCTGTTTTACTTCCTGGATTCTGGCTTTATCCTTTATATAGACATGTGCCACCTGGTGGTCGGCTACGGCAAAGGCATCGCTCATGGCCATGTCCAGCAATTCAGTGCCTCGCTCAACGCGTACGTTCAGAAGGCCCTGCTGGCGTAGTACACGGTTAATATGCACTGGCTGGTTTACGTCTGAAATGCCATACTCCGACAATACTATTACCTGTGCTCCCTTAGCCTCATAAAAACGAATCAGGTCCCCGGCTACGGCATCTATTTCCTGCAGGTCCTTGGCTATGCGCGGGTCTGATGGGCCCAGGCGCTGCAGGTTATAGTCCAGGTGCGGGAGGTAAATGAGCGTGAGCGTCGGGTTGTAGAGGTCGTCTGTGATCTTACTCGCATCCGCAATCCACTTGCTCGACTTAATAGAAGTTTTCGGCCCCCAATAGTTGAATAGCGGGAACGTGCCTAGTTGCGCCTGTAGCTTGTCGCGCAGGTCTGCTGGTTGGGTGTAGCAGTCAGGCAGCTTACGGCCATCAGCCAGGTACTGTGGGCGCGGTGTTAACGTATAGTCTGCGGTGGTGTTCATGTTGTACCACCAGCCCATGTTGGCTACAGTAAAGTTCGGATCGGCGGCTTTTGCCACCTCCCATACTTTAGGTGCCTGTACCAGCTTGTTCGACTGCCGCCATAGTTTTACCTCGTCCTCATCCCTAAAGTACCAGCCATTGGCTACAATACCATGTTCTTCTGGCCATTTGCCGGTAAGGTAGGTAGACTGTGCGGTGCAGGTTACTGCAGGTAACACTGGTTTTATACTTGTCTGCTGTGCTGCTTCCGCCCACTTCAACAAGTTGGGTGTGTTATTACCTATTAGTGACTTCGTGAGCCCGACGATGTTCAGGACTACCGTTTTCTGCATGTTTGTATTTGTTGATATGCTCTATTACCCACTCCAACTCCCGTTGGATAGAAAGGGAAAGGTCTTTTTTAAGGTCTTGAGGCAGTACGTCCCAGGTATAGGTTTCCACCTCAAGGTGCTGTGTCATATGGTGTTGCTGTAGTAATCTTAGCACTTCTGCCACATCCTCTTGTGTGGACTGAAGCCCATTGTATTCTTGCGTAAACAGGGGAACATGGAAATGCGTGCGCCATTCAACAGCGTTCGGTTTACGGATGTGCTGTAGGGCAAAGGTCAGATCTGGGTATTGCGTCAGCTCTCCATCTATGTTTTTTTCCACTACCTGGTGCAGATAAGTGTCTTCGGCAAAGGTGGCCATTGTTTCAGCAATGTCAGCACGCGTTTCTATATCCTCAGGTAAGAGTGTTTTAAGTGCAGCGCTAAGTTGGATCTTGCCAATTCTGATACCGGCATGCTTCAACTTAGCAAAGGCTTCGGCAGGCTTTTCGTATGCCAGCGCAAAGTGGCATACATCATAGCATAGCTGCAGGTGTTCGTAAATTGCCTCGCGTGCCTCCTCCTTTGTTAAAGAGAGTTTCTCCTGCAAGTGTGGTACGCCTATCGGTACAAGCCACTCCTGGTAATAATTAATTACTTCTTTCGAGTTTTCAAGTAGCCCGTCTGGCTCTGGCTCAATATCAATATGGATGCTTTTGCCTGTTGCTTGTTTTAGCCTTGCCAGTTCCTCTGTGAGCTCTACCAGGTGGTTTGTGCACTGGTTGTAGATAGACTTCACCTTCTGATCATCGGCCTCCAGTAGCCAGGGCTTATAGGAGAGAGGAGAGGTAGAGATACCGCCTTCCATTCCTTCCGGGAGCAGCTCAGCCAATATTCTGGCTAGACGTACAGTATAATCCAAACGCTCTGTGGTGGTCCAGTCGGGGCTGTGCACCTGGTCTTTAACTGACTGATTATGAAAGCTGCCGTAAGGAAAACCATTCATGGTAAACACATACAGCTCCTGCTCCTGTAGCCAAATCTTAAACTCCTGCAAACGGTCTGGCTGCACCATTAGCTCTTCGCTGGCTCTGTTGGAGAGGCGCAACCCAATGCCAAAGGGCTTCTGAGAAGAGAGCTTCGCTTTTAAAGGAGGAAAGTATGTCTTCAGGTTTTGAAAAGCCTCATCCCAGCTTTCGCCGGGATGTATGTTGGTGCAGTATGTTAGATGATAACCATCGTCCAGAAACATGATGAGGTGCGTTTTGTGAGACATTAGGCCCATCAAATGAAGGCCATCCTATCTTTGATTATACTTGTGTGAGCGGTTGAGGTTGGTATTTTTTCTGTAGATAGAATACCGCCTGCTGTACCAGGTTCTCGTCCATTTCATGTACTTCCTGGCCTACACCTAGCTTCGTTAACAGCATAATCGTAAGTTGCCCGCCCAGGTGCTCACGGAACTCACGCAGCCCGTTAACCACCGCCAAACGGCCGTCTGATTCCTGTAAGGCTAGCTCAGGCACAAACAGGCTAAAGCCAAGTTCTTGCAACAAGTTCAATACATCATCGCGCTCAGGTGCCGTTAACATTCCTTTCAGATGGGAATATACCACATCCAAGGCAATGCCAATGGCTACAGCTTCTCCGTGACGTACGTTATACTTAGAAAGCTGCTCCAGCTTATGTGCTGCCCAGTGTCCGAAATCCAGCGGACGAGAAGAGCCCATCTCAAAGGGATCAAGGCCGCCAATATGCTCCACGTGCAGTTCGGCACAACGGTGAATGAGTTGCTGCATGGCTGCCATATCACGGTTTGCCAGCTTCTGAGCGTCCTGCTTTATACTTTGGTAAAAGCTAATGTCTTTAATCAGGGCCACCTTTACTGCTTCTGAAATGCCAGATCGCCAGTCGCGGTCTTCGAGGGACAGAAGAAAATCGCTGTCATTGATAACGGCAAAAGGCGGAGCAAATGTGCCCAGGAAGTTCTTCTTTCCGAATGAATTGATACTGTTCTTAACACCTACACCGGAATCGTTTTGTGAGAGTACAGTAGTAGGAATGCGTATAAGGCGAACACCTCTGTGGGCAATGGCAGCAGCAAAGCCAGCCAGGTCAAGTATGGCTCCACCACCAACAGCTATCAGGTAGGAGTGGCGGCAAACACCAAACTCGTTGATGGCAGTAAGTATAGTTTGCAGGTGTTCTGAATCGTTTTTGGATTCTTCTCCACCTGTAATCACTAGGGGCTCCGCCACCAATTGCAGGGTATCTGCATGTGTTTGCGTATAAGCGTGGATCTGCTCCTGTAGCTGAGGGTGTGCCTCTGCTACTCCGCTATCTATCACAAAAAGTGCCTTACGTGGAGTGGTAGCCTTATCCTGAGCCAGCACATCCTGTAGCAATGTGTTTTCGGGCTTAAAAAGACCTTCTGTAAAGTATACCCCATACCTAAATGGTACTGCAAAATTCTGTTCTATCGTCTTCATATCCGAGGGATACTTCTTAAGTTAATGTAATCTTGTTCGGTAATGTATAGCCTCCTGTTCTTTGCTAACGTATCAGGTAACTGCAAAACTCTTGGCAATATAAATGGAAACAGGTAATAAGAGCAAAACGATCAATCCGTACTGCCAACCTGCAAAACCAGCGGCTATACTAGCATTCATCACAATTAATGCCAGGATTCCGGCCTTCACCGCTTTTATGATCAGCTTAGGTTCTTTGGCTGGCATAGCTTTGATAAGCGGCGGGAAGATCAGGTAAGCGAACAGTAGCAGGAAAGGCAGGCTATAAAGCAGGTTGAACTGTGGTAGCAACGCAAGGCTCATAATACCTGCAAATACCAGCGCGTACATAAAAGCAGCACCTTTAAGTGCGGCTGTGTTACCGCCGTGTACCTCGCCACGGCTTACCATGGTAATGGCAGCGATGTATACTATCGGGATAAGGGCCATAAACCAGAGCTCCTGCACGGCAGCAGGTATGGCGCTAACGCCCAGCAGCAAGTTACCTCCACGGCAGGCTCCCATATTGATAGGACCGAGAAAGTTCTGATGCTTGCCTTTCCAGTCGTAGAGGAGGGCGAGCAAGGCAACTAGAAGGGCGATAACGGCACTAGTAGCAGAAACCTGCCATGCAGCCAGTATACCACCTATCAATAGAGCTGCTCCCAAGGTGGCAGCTCCTGTAACACTTGCTTTTCCACTAGGTATAGGCCTTTCCGGACGCTCCACGCGATCCAGGTCGGCATCAAACACATCGTTAAAAACAACGCCGCCGCCATAAAGGCCAATAGTTGCCAACGCCAGCCAGCCCAGTAGGTGTAGATTGCCCCATTCAAAGCCGTTCTCCCACAAATGCAACGACAGCAAGGCACCTGAGGCAGCGTAACCTAACATGATGTCTGCGATGGCAGTTATGATGTTAGCTGGACGCATCAGGCGCAAGTATGCTCCAAGTGTAGTCATGGGTTTAGCGTACTATATTTGAGCCCGGCTCACCTGTTGTGTTGATTTCGCCTACTACAGGTGTTTGACCTCCTCTTAAAACAGAGTTGTCTGAAAACTTCTCGCGCTGGTCTACAGAGGTGCTTTGTAGCCAGTCTGACTCATGCATCTGTCCGCTCTTACCGAAAGAGTCCAAGGCATTCTGGTAGCAGGTCTTACGCACATCCTCTATGCTTATGCCACGCTCCAGCATCAGGGAAGCAGTTTTAGGAACTGAAAGCGGATCGCTCACGCCCCAGTCGGCGGAGCTGTTCACGATAATACGCTCCGAACCATACTTCTTCACGATTTCTACCATGCGCTCATTGCCCATTTTAGAGTTCGGGTATATAGTGAAGGCTGCCCAGAAGCCTCTGTCCAACACATCCTTTACCGTTTCCTCGTTATTGTGATCTATAACCACCATATCCGGTGCAATGCCGTGCTCCAGGCATACTTCCATACTCTTGATGGTACCTGCCTTTTTATCACGGTGAGGGGTGTGCACCTGTACTGGCATGTTTACTTCTTTCGCCAGTTCTAGCTGTGCTCTAAAGTATTTGTCTTCTGTAGGGGTTTGGTCGTCGTAACCTATTTCGCCTACACCAACCACGCCCTCTTTGCATACAAACAGAGGCAGTAGCTCCATTACCTGCTCTGCTAGCGGCTCGTTGTTAGCCTCTTTTGAGTTAAGGCCAATAGTGCAGTAGTGCTTAATGCCAAACTGGCTTGCCCTGAAACGCTCCCAACCAACCAAGCTGCTGAAGTAGTCTTTGAATGATCCGGCCTCGGTGCGGGGCTGGCCCAACCAGAAAGCTGGTTCAATAATGGCCACAATGCCTGCCTGGCGCATACGCTCATAATCGTCGGTAGTGCGGGAGGTCATGTGGATGTGTGGATCTATCAGCATGAGGTTGTGCGTATTCATATAGTATGTATTAGCGTTGGGTAAAATTATTATGGTGGTACTAAAATTGGTTTACCGAAGGTACACCTCTTGCAGCGAAGATCAAAAGTTCAACGCTATCTATGCATACTCGACCAGTTGTTATTGTAGTTCCAGGTTCTTTTCGCCTATCTTGTTCCAGGCTATTTCGCCTTCCTCAACAAGCTCCTTAAGCTGCGGGTGCGAGTTCAGAAGTTCTTTGGCTGACGGATTATTGCTTTCTGCACAGGCAAGGGCAGCCGCTTGCTGTTCCAGTTCGTTAGGCTGGGTAAACAACTTCTTTATGTCGTTTAGTATCGCTTCATCTATAAACGGAGCTACCGGCCGCCATAGTTCCGGAGATACAGTTCTTCCGGCAGCCCAGCGCTCGTGGGCGTAATCAGACAGTATACGGGCTAGTTTTGCGTTTCTGCGTTTCTCAATCCCATAGATGCGGAAAAGAGGCTTCCCTACAAAAAGGGTTTTAAGCACCATGTTGTTCCAGGCATCCATCTCCATATAATCAGCTGGGTATGGATTATCTAGGGCTACAGCCTCGAACACATCGCCCATGTTTGTTCTAAAGCCTTCAGCGGCACGTTTACGGAAAAGCTCCGGGTGTGGCAGCAGCGGCAGGGCAGCATAAAGTGCCACTAGCTCTCTCATGTCAGCTGTGTTAAATAGTGTCTCAATCTGAGAGAAGAAAGATTCCCCATCCTGGTGAGGTAGAGAGAGAAGGAGCAAGGTGCGGGCAGCCTGGGCTGCACTCCAGTGGCTCGGGTTAAAGCCAGACCGGATCATGTCTGCCATCTGCAGCTCCTGCTGTGTCAGGTGGAGGTTTTCTTTGCCAATAAAGCGTGGGGCTGCACTAAAGGAGAGGTAAAAGTCTTTGGGCTTTGCTTTCTCAGAGCTTACCAGCTCCATTTTCTGTGTGAGCCACTCCAGCCCCTGAGAGGTGGTGCTGCGCTCCAATAGCTCTTTTAGGTAAGTAGTAGTAGCTTGGATGTCTGCCTGGTACACGTGTGTATAAGGGTTAAAAGTTGCGATGTAATAGTGCTCCCCAGTGCTTACTCCGGAGAAGTATTGCTATGTAAGAATAGCAGAGTTACCGGAGAAAAACAAACATGCAGGAGAAACCACTATATAGTTATGCTGCTATTTACATTAAAATTTACGGATTGCGAAAAAGAAGGTTCATGTTGCAACAGGGGTTCTGGAAATTGTGCAAGATAGTTTGCATTGTCAAATGACTGGATTTCTCTTGAAAATCTGTTAGATAATGCTGTAGTGGATATTTCTTGCTTTTGTAAATTCTTGTAATACCGATGTTTAGTTAAAAGAGGTGATGAAACCTGCTTATAATAGTGCAACATTTTTAGAGCAGCTGCCGTACTAGTCCTGTTGGTTTTGATGCCAACATGCTGAGTATCCACAACTCTGGAATTTCTATATCTTTTATATAAGTATGTAGCGTAGAAATTAATTGCATCTATTAATGCTGTGTTCGTACTATTTCTAGAGCCGTTTACCCAATACTAGTTTATTATTGTGTTATTCGTTATTACTTTTGAACTATTAAAGGTGCTTGGAATGTCTATACCAGTAGAAGCTTGATATAATTATGAAGGAACTTGAAAGAATAGAAAACGGACTAAAGAAAAGTAACACTTTGCTGTACAAGAATGAAGACAAAGGATTAGCCTGCTCTTTTGTTAATGGTGGCTTAGTGGTAGATTCATTTGTAATTGAGGATGACATAATTGCCGATGCACTCTCTCAAAAAGGTTTAAATGGTGTGGTAGAAGGAAGTAACTTTAGTATGCTTCGTAACAACTACGACTGGTTCTCTTTACATGTGAAAACGAAAAAGCTTTACGAAACCCTGAAGTAACAAAAAAGGCAGCCAAACGGCTGCCTTTTCTATTTATACCTTAGCCTCGCTGGGTCCTTTCTCACACAAAACCTCTCTTAGCCGCGCAAACACATTAAGCGACACCTGAAAGACCGGGCTCAGAATAAAAGTATAAAGAAAGGTAACAATATGGATAGGGCCACCTAACAGGAAGCCTACTACCAGCACCACACACTCTACCGATATGCGGGCCTTACTTACTGAGAGCCCTGTTCGGTCAGAAATGGTAAGCATGAAGCCATCGCGCGGACCGGCGCCTATTCCTCCAGCTACATAAAGGCCTCCTCCTATACCAATAATAAGCATAGCCGCCAGCAGCCACACATAATCAAACCAGGTATAAGTAGCCTGAGGGAGTATATCCATCCACAGGAAAAAATCCATGAACGGGCCTATAAGCAGGGCGTTCAGGAATGTGCCGATATTGATGTACTTTCTGCTTACAAATAGCGAGATGAGTATAAGTACCATTCCCACTATAACACTCCAGGTACCAATGCTCCACCCGAACTTTTCAGAGAAAGCCACATTCAGGACGTCCCATGGGTGTAAACCTAGATGCTTAACCTTGACAGAAATGGCTATTCCAAGCCCAAAGCACAATAATCCCAGAAAAAAGAAAGTATAACGAATAACCCAATTACGCAGGGTATCAGATGTTGTAGACAAAGCCATAATGCAAGCTTAAGCAAATCTGTCCATTCTGTCGCCTGCTTTCACTAAAAAACCTATTATCTAGAGTAAAAGTACATCAAACCCTTCTCTGTAAGATTAAAACAAAAGCCCCACCTTTAGAAGGCGGGGCTTGGGGTAGATAGGTAGTAGTAAATCTTTATTGGATGCCACCGGCTCCGCCGCCGTCACCTTGTTTGGTGTCGTCGTTACGGATGCTGCGCTTACGGCGAGGTTTCTGTTTCTCCATTTTACCAAAACGGTAGTCGAAGGTAACACGTGCGCCCCGGTTGAAGTTGTTAATGCGCATGCGCTGTGTGAAGTCGATCGCCTCTACATCGTTGTTCATCTTCATGCTCTTGCGGAACGGGTTGTCCAGGCCAAGGCTTATGCCGCCCTTACCCTCGAACAGCTCCTTCTTGAATGCCAGCGTGTGGTAAGAGAATGCTGCGAATTTACCTTGCAGCTGAATTCTGCGAGAGTTGAAGCCACCGTTGAACTGAGCACTGAAACCCTTGCCGAAGTCATAAGAGGTATTACCGTTGATGTTATACATCCAGCCGCTGTTCTCATAAAGAGAACTTTTCAGGTCTACAAAGTAGATGTTAGAGCTACCACCAACAGACCATGCTTTTACGGGCTTCACAGAACCAAAAAGGCTGATGCCGTAAGTCTTGTTTTGGGCTACGTTGGCAAAAGTCAGGATGGTGTTGTTGTCCTCCAGACGTGGCACTGTCTCAATGGCATTATCTGTTTCGCGCATGTACAGGTTGGCACTGATGGAGGCAGTTTTAAAGTAGGTGCTGTAGCCCACCTCGTAAAGGTTGGTAAGTTCAGCATCCAGGTATGGGTTACCACGAACGATGGTACCTGGAGCTTGCTCCTGGTCAAATGGATTCAGGAAGAAAAGCGAAGGGCGCTGTATACGCTGCGTATAGTTAGCCTTTAGTGTATGCTTATCTTTTATAGTATAAGAAAGCGCTACACTTGGAATAAGGTTGTTATAGCTTTCGGAGTAGTTAGCACTCTCCTGTGCACCATCCTGTTTCACCTGGAAATAATCTCCCTCAATTTCTGTCTGCTCAAAGCGGGCACCCAACTTTACATTCAGCTTTTGCTTGATGGCAAAGCCATAGGTAGCATAGGAGGCATACACATCTTGTGCATAATCAAAGTTCAGGTTGCTGTTTACTTCCGAGTCTGTTTCGATGTACCGGTAAACACCATCGCTGCTTACATCCCTGAAGATTGACTTAGCACCTAGCTCTAGTGTAGTTTTGTTCTCGAACGGATGTACGTAGTCTGCCTGGAAGGTAAGTTCGTTGTTCTGACCATCGTTGTTGTTACGCTGCAGGAAAAAAGGATCTTCTCCGACAGTGTAGCGATCCTGATAGTTACGGGTGTCCGTGTCCATCATTGTATACTGCGACAGCACTGCCAGTTCATGAGCAGGCTTCCCGAAGGTGTGCACGTAGTCCAGGTTAAAGTCTGTACCCTGGCGCTTGTTGCGGTTTTGGATGTCAGTGTTGAAGGTTTGCTCCGGATTCTCTACTCCGCCCTCAGTAAACAGCTGGTTCTGGTCATTTTGCATCTTGAACTGGCCCCCGTTATGGCGTACACCCCCAGAAAGGCTGTTTTTTGCATTGATGTCGTAATCAAAACCTAGCTGCGCATTCATGAACCCACCACGTATCTTTGTGTCGCCATACTGCTCACGTACCACTCTGGACTCTTCAGGACCGTTGAAGGTGGTAATATTGCTCATGTTACCGTGGTTGTAGAACTGCACAGTGCTGGCACTGGCATTGATGCCAAACTTGCCTCTACGCAGGTTCAGGCTACCATTGCCGTTGCTGGCACGAGTACCGGCTGTAGCGTTAATGGAGCCGCTAACACCTTCTAAGCCACTGTCTTTTTTTGTTATGATGTTGATGATACCGGCAGTGCCTTCCGCATCATACTTAGCCGATGGGCTGGTGATCACCTCAACCGACTTAATCATATCAGCCGGGATTTGCTTTAGTGCATCAGCCACGCTGCCCGCCATAATAGAGGAAGGCTTATTATTGATGAGCACACGCACGTTTCCGCTACCGCGAAGCTGCACGTTGCCATCTGTATCCAGGCTCAGCGAAGGTACTTTCTGCAGTACATCGGCCGCATTGCCACCAGAATTGGTAATATCTTTTTCGGCGTTGTATACAGTGCGGTCAATCTTTTCTTCTACAAGAGGCTTCTCACCTGTGATAACTACTTCGTTCAATTTCTTGGCATCAGAGGCAAGGGATACAGTACCAACATTAACCTCTGCGTTATCTGAAGAAACCGTAACATTTTCCACCACCTGCAGCTGATAGCCCAGGAAAGATACATTCAGTTTATATTTGCCAGCAGTAACTTTCTGTAAAGTAAAACGGCCATTATCGTCTGCCATGGTACCGTCAATTGGTTTCCCAGTGCTCAGGTTGATAAGTGCTACTGTGGCAAACTCGATAGGCTGTTTTGTTTCTGCATCTAGTATCACGCCACTGATCTTGGCATTTCCCTTTGGGGTAGCCATTGTTGTTCGTTGCTGTGGTGGCCCTGCTTGCTGCGGAGCTTGTGCCCATCCTGTTGTGGTACTTAGGCCAAGCAGGATCAGGAGTAGATTCTTCTTCATAGTTTTTGTGCGATCAGGTAGTAAGATGGAATGTTAGCTTTGGTGAATGTCTTCATACTCGCGTGTTCTTTATCTTCACGCTACAAAGTAAAGGAGTAGTTTTATACTGCTAAAACAGAATATACTAATGCTCTTCATTTCTATATGAATAGCATTAGTAATCCGATTAGTGTTTGGTAGGTATAATCAAGGAGTCTATCGGCTTTGGCAGGGAGAAGAGTAGGAGGATCAGCTGCTTGTTCTGTTCTTTGCTGGTTTACAATGTGTTGAGCTAGGTGTTTTCCTGTTGAATTCTAAAATAATTTAGTAGCTGTGTATCCTTTTCGTAATTCTTTAGTACATTTGTTCCGAATAGTATTGCTAACCGCAAGAAGTTTATAGACGAAGAGGCGAGAGAACAGGCTCCCTGACCCTCTGGCAACCATCCACCTAGGAAAGGTGCCACATCCTGCCCAACGAAGGGAAAATATAAATTAAAAAACCATGAACACAACAAATTACATCACTGCATCCGGAAGCGCCACGTCACAGTCAGGCACTACTTCCTACATTGCCACTGCTTCTGCCGCGATGTGTTGTTGCTGTTGCTGTTGTTCCTGTTAAGGAGCCCCCATCATCCAGACCTGGCGTTTTATCACTGCTTCGCAAGCAGTTTCCCAAGCGGGTCTAACTTCAATTTATCTTTTACAGCTACTGCGGCTTAGTCTCTTTGAGTATTGCTGCACATAGCCTACAGCAACAAACGCATGCGTACTGCAGCAATCGTATCAAATTCATACTTTAAACATTTTACAGCTACAGCTTCGGCAGTAGCCTACACCTCAGTTATTTGTTGTGCCACCTGCTGTTGTTGTCAGCAGCAATTCCATGGCATGTGCGCCTGTTAGGCTAACCTTAACTTACAGCCTGTTAAAGCGCAGCCACTTCTGGCCGTGTCAGGCTTTCTTTATATGTATTTTATCGAACAAGTCGCTCAGGCGGCTAATATTCATCAGAAATCAGCATGCAAAGTTTTAGAACAGAAATAGAAAACCCGATTGTAGAGAGGGATATAATTGAGCTGGAAAAGAAGATCAGACTCTACCGCGAAGGCAAGTTGCAGGAAGATAAATTCAAAAGCCTGCGCCTGGCACGTGGTGTTTACGGACAGCGCCAGCTTGGGGTACAGATGGTGCGTATAAAGCTGCCCTTTGGTAAGCTTACGACGCAGCAACTGATCCGCATTTCTGATATTTCAGATGAATACTCTACAGGAAACCTGCACCTGACCACGCGCCAAGACATCCAGATCCACTATGTGAGCCTAGACAGAACACCTGAACTTTGGGCGAAGTTGGAGCAGGATGACATAACACTGCGTGAGGCTTGCGGTAACACTGTGCGTAACGTAACAGCATCTCCTGAGGCAGGCATAGACCCGAACGAGCCGTTTGATGTGTCTCCTTACGCTGATGCTACCTTCCGCTACTTCCTGCGCAACCCTATTTGCCAGGACATGGGCCGTAAGTTTAAGATGTCTTTTTCGTCCAGCGACTCTGACACTGCGATGTCTTACATGCACGACCTTGGCTTTATTCCTAAAGTAAGAACAGAAGATGGGCAGGAAGTGCGTGGCTTTAAAGTGATGATTGGGGGAGGTCTTGGTGCTCAGCCATCGCTTGCTCATACTGCTTTCGAGTTTCTTCCTGAGAACAAGGTGATTCCATTTATTGAGGGGGTACTGCGTATTTTTGACCGCTATGGCGAGCGCAATAACCGCAACAAGGCCAGGTTTAAATATCTGATTGCAAAGTTAGGTTTGGAAGAAGTGATGCGCCTTGTTGAAGAGGAGTATAAAGCACTCAAATCCCACTCGTTTGAAATTGATAAAATTATAGATTTTAATCCTGCACCTCCAGCCCAGAAAGCTATTCCGGATTTTGTTATAGACGATACCGATAAGTACAACAAGTGGCTGAAGACAAATGTGTTCAAGCAGAAGCAGGAGGGCTTTTACGGTATCTATATCAAAGTACAGATTGGTGATATCAGCAGTACTACAGCGCGTAAGCTGGTGCCACTGGTGCGTGAGTTTTCTGCCGATGAGATTCGTGTAACACAGGGACAGAACCTGCTTCTAAAGTATGTGCGAGAGGAAGCACTTCCATACTTCTTTGCGCAGCTGGATGAGCTAGGACTTGCCGAGCCGGGCTTTAACAGCGTAGCCGACATCACGACCTGCCCTGGTACAGATACCTGTAATCTTGGTATCTCAAACAGCACCAATATTACTAAAGTGCTTGAGAAGGTAATCGTGGATGAGTATCCGGAGATGCTGTTCAATACTGATATCAAAATCAAGATTAGCGGCTGTATGAACTCTTGCGGCCAGCATGGTATGGCCAACCTGGGCTTCCATGGCTCTTCTTTAAAGAGTGGCAAGAGCGTAGTGCCAGCCCTGCAGGTTTTGCTGGGTGGCGGTACGTTGAGTAATGGTGAAGGTCGCATTGCCCAGAAGCTTCTGAAGGTGCCAAGCAAGAGAGGACCGGAAGTACTGCGTTATGTGCTGAACGATTACCTGGCAAAAAAGGAGGAAAACGAGCGCTTTAACGCCTACTACGACCGCAACGGGAAAGATTATTTTTACCAGCTGCTAAAGCCTTTGACTGACTTGACTACACTTACTCCGGATGATTTTATTGACTGGGGACACCAGGACGATTTCCAACCTGCTATTGGTGTGGGCGAGTGTGCCGGTGTAATGATTGACCTGGTGGCTACACTGCTTTATGAGGCGGACGAAAAGCTGGAGTGGGCAGGAGAAGCAATGGAAGATAAGCGCTATGCTGATGCAGTTTACTATGGTTATGCAGCCTTCATCAGCACTGCCAAAGCGCTGCTGCTGGATAAGAACGTGAGCACCAATACACAGAATAGCATTATGCAAGAGTTCGACACGCACTTCGTGGAGACAGGCATTTTCACTTTCGAATCTGATTTCAAGAGCAAAGTGCTGCAGATAAATCAAAATCAGCCAAGTGAGGCATTTGCGAAAGATTACCTGAACCAGGCGCTGCTATTCTTACAGGAGGCAACCCGCTATCGTCAGGAGCAAAGAGAACCAGTTGTGGAGTAGCGAATCGGTGGTAATTCCCGCCTACAAGTAGCTGTTTACTCAACTATAAAATTAAAACAATGGCATCAAGAAGAAGAGAAATAAAAAATACTGTTGCCGAGCAACAGGCTAATGCAGAGAGATATAAACTGCCAAAGTTAACACTGGTGGGTGCAGGACCCGGCGATGAAGACCTAATTACCCTAAAAGGGATAAAAGCTCTGAAGCAGGCTAATGTGGTACTTTACGATGCACTGGTAAACCCGGAGCTGTTAAAGCATGCGCCCGCCGATGCTCCTAAAGTCTATGTAGGTAAGCGGGCAGGGGCACACCATCTAAAGCAGGAGGAGATAAACAAGCTCATCGTTGATTTTGCTTTCTCTCATGGGCACGTAGTGCGCCTGAAAGGCGGCGACTCCTTTGTTTTTGGTCGCGGCTACGAAGAGCTGGCCTATGCTGACAAATTTAACATCCATACAGAGGTAGTACCGGGCATCTCAAGCTCTATTGCAGTGCCAGAGCTGCAGCAGATTCCGCTTACCATCCGCGGTGTAAACGAGAGTTTCTGGGTTATCACGGGTACAACAAGCTCCGGAGAGATTTCTTCGGACGTAAGATTGGCAGCTCAATCCAACGCAACTGTGATAATTCTGATGGGAGTAAGTAAATTAGCGCAGATTTCAGAAATCTTTGCGGCTGCCGGCAAAGCTGATACGGCTGTGGCTGTGATACAGAACGGCTCCTTGCCAGACGAGAAGATTGCACTAGGTAATGTGCATAACATTGTAGAGCGGGTTGAAACGAGAAAGGTAGAGTCGCCGGCCATTATCGTGATCGGGGATGTGGTGAATTATCACCCTGCCTTACGCTATACGCTGGCCCTGCAACAGCAGCAGGAGTTGGCAGCTGTAGGAGTATAAATAGAAGCATCTAAATTCGAATGGAGCATCACCAGGACGAAAATATAACTGTACCCTCTGCTACAGAAGGGATAGCTAACACGGCTAACCCCCTGTTCCCGGTTTTCCTGAAACTTGAGGAGCTGCAAACTCTTGTGGTAGGAGGTGGGGCAGTAGGGCTTGAAAAGCTCTCGGCAATTCTTGCCAACAGTCCTAAGGCGCAGGTACGGCTGGTGGCCCCTGAGATACATGTGGATATCTGGGCGCTGGCAACTAAGCACCCACAAGTGGAGCTGGTAGTGCGGGAGTTTCAGGAGGATGACCTGGATGGTAAAGACCTTGTGCTTATTGCCACAGATGATCATGTGCTAAACAGAGCTATCCGAGATTTGGCAAAATCAAGGAAGATACTGACCAACGTAGCCGATACGCCGCAGCAGTGTGATTTTTACCTGGGGTCTATAGTACAGAAAGGAAGCCTGAAGCTAGGAATCTCTACCAACGGCAAGTCGCCTACTGTGGCTAAGCGTGTAAAAGAGGTGCTGAATGAAGCTTTCCCGGAGGAGATTGACCAGGTGCTGGGCAAAATGGGGAAGATACGGGAACAGCTGAATGGCGATTTTGCTGAAAAGGTAAAGCAGCTAAATGCATTAACAGAAGGGTTAGTAACTCCTGCGCCAAAGAAGAAGCAGAAGTATAATGTAACTTCGGTATTGGTGATGGTTTTTGCAGCCATTGCCCTTATGGTAACAGGTCACCTCCTTTTTACTTACATTCCGCTGCAGACTATTGGCAATGTCGCTTTGGATGTTGCCTCCCAGATTGATTCTGACATACTCATCTTTATCGTGGCTGGCTTTGTAGCCCAGCTGATAGATGGTGCCTTAGGTATGGCCTATGGAGTGAGTGCAACTACTTTCCTGCTGAGCTTTGGTGTGAGTCCGGTAGCAGCGAGTGCGAGTGTGCATGCCTCTGAGATATTTACCTCTGGCGTGTCTGGCTGGATGCACCTTAAGTTCGGTAACGTAAACAGTAAGCTCTTTAAGAACATTGTACTGCCAGGTGTGCTGGGAGCTATACTTGGAGCTTACCTGCTCTTTACTTTTGAAGAATACCTGTACATTATCAAGCCCATTGTAGCAGTATATACTTTAGTGCTAGGTATCCTGATCCTGCGCAAAGTACTGCGAAAGAAAGCAAAGAAAAAGCCCGTGAAAAAGCTAGGCTTTCTGGCTACAGCAGGTGGTTTCTTAGATGCCATTGGCGGGGGCGGCTGGGGACCAATCGTGTCGTCTACACTGATTGCCAAGGGCCGGAACCCTATGTATACCATTGGTTCTGTTAACCTGGCTGAGTTCTTTGTTTCTATTGCCAGCTCTGCTACTTTCGTAGCTTTTGCAGGTATATCGCACTGGCAGATTATTTTGGGCCTTATATTAGGAGGATCTATTTCAGCGCCTATCGGAGCCATGCTGGCCCGAAAGCTACCAGTTAAAACCATGATGATTATTGTGGGTATCGTGGTTATTATTGTGAGTCTGAGACTGATCGTAATGGCCTTTCCGTTTTAACAAGGCTCTGTAGTGGCCAATTTTAAAGTATAACAAGATTAGATAAAGCAGCAATTCATGAATGATAGTAATACGGGGGCAATCCGTCTCCAGACTCAACGCTCCCACTACCGCGAACACTCGGTGCCACTATACCTAACATCCAGCTTTGTTTTTGAGGATGCTGAGCAAGCGCGTGCCGTGTTTGCAGAGGAGGAGGCCGGTCAGGTTTACTCACGCTACGCAAATCCAAACATCGATGAATTGCTTGAGAAGATGTGCTACCTGGAGAAAGCAGAGGATGGCTTTGCATTCGCTTCAGGTATGGGCGCCATTTTTGGAAGTTTAGGGGCTCTGCTGCAGTCCGGTGACCATGTGTTGGCTTGCCGCTCGCTGTTCGGATCCACGCACCAACTGCTCACCAATATTTTTCCTAAGTGGGGAGTGTCCTATAGCTATGCTGATGCCGGTAATCCGGAAGAATGGGAAAGCCTGATTACGCCTGCCACCAAGCTTATACTGATAGAAACTCCCTCCAACCCAGGCTTAGAACTAATAGACTTGGAGTGGCTGGGTGAGCTGAAGCAGAAGCACAACCTGCTTTTGGTGGTAGACAATTGCTTTGCTACACCTGTACTACAAAACCCGACAGACTTCGGAGCTGACCTCGTACTGCATTCCGCTACCAAGTACATCGATGGCCAAGGGCGTGTGCTCGGAGGTATAGCTGTTGGAAAAAGCGACCTTATTGCTCAAATTCGATACTTTGCCCGCCATACAGGGCCTGCCATGTCGCCGTTTAACGCATGGGTGCTTTCAAAGAGTTTGGAAACGCTACGCTTGCGGGTAGAAAAGCACTGCGAAAACGCTCTAAAATTGGCAGAAACTCTGGAAGGAAATCCGGCGCTTGAGAAGGTGAATTATCCTTTCCTGCCATCTTTCCCTCAGTATGAGCTTGCTAAAAAACAAATGCGCTTGGGTGGTGGTATTGTAACACTGGAGGTAAAAGGAGGCTATGATGCGGCAAAACGCTTTATTGATAACCTGCAGATGGCCAGTATTAGTGCTAACCTAGGCGATACACGCACTATTGTAACACACCCGGCATCAACCACACATTCTAAGCTTTCAGAGCAGGAGCGTGCAGCTACCGGTATCACACCGGGTTTGGTGCGCGTTTCAGTAGGCTTGGAAAGTATAGCCGACATCATTTCAGATGTAACACAGGCACTGGAACGGGTATAACCACTGCTGCTACTATACATCAGTTAAAGAGGCGCAACAAGTTTGCGTCTCTTTACATTTCCACCTTATTTAAAACATTGTACACAGGAGGATACTCTACTATAGAGATTGTATATTAGAGTACACCCTAATGATAATAAGTTTGTAGCTCAACATCAGACATAAATTCATGGAAGTTAATTTAACACGCGTTGATCAGGATTTTCACTTTGCGGCCACAGGTGCTTCAGGAGTGGAGATCAATATAGACGGCTCACCGGAAATAGGTGGGCATAATGCCGGAGCTCGCCCAATGGAGCTGCTCTTGATGGGGCTCGGTGGTTGCAGTGCTATTGATGTTATCCAGATATTAAAGAAGAAGCGCCAGCAGATCGATTCCTTTAAGATCAATGTGAAAGCTGATCGCGTGCAGGGAGAGGTGCCTTCTCTGTTTAAGCAGATTCATGTACATTTTACTCTTGGCGGGCCGCTGGAGGAGCTGAAGGTACAGCAAGCAATTCAGCTGTCAATGGATAAGTACTGCTCAGTGGCAGCTATACTTTACAAAACCACCACTATCAGCTATAGCTTTGAGTTGGTGAAGTAACCTTTACTTCTTTTGAGCAGGTAAAATAGAAAAGCCGCTGCAAGTATAAATTCGCAGCGGCTTTTCTATTTATGATCTAGTCCTACTCTGTCGCTAGTATTCTATTTCAGCTACCATACCGGCACCTACTGTAGCGTAAGATGTTTCGTCTATAAGTATAAATCCACCGTTGGAGCGGTTGTTCTCATACTTATCCAGCAGGAGTGGGGATGCTGTTTTAATCTGCACACGGCAAATATCATTCAGCTGTACCTGGTCCACGTCCTCCAGGTGGTCTAGCGTATTAATGTCGATCTTATAGTCGATATTGCGAACCACGCAGCGGGTTTCAGTAGAATTGTGGCGTAGCAACAGCTTAGCTCCTGGTTTTAAAGCTTTGTTGTGCATCCAGCATACTTCAGCCTCAAATTCCTGGGCTACTTCAAGTCCATCAGCAGCTTTTACAATAACATCGCCACGACTGATATCTACTTCATCTGCCAGCTGCAGTACCACTGACATAGGGGCAAATGCCTCTTCCAGCACCTTACCACCTAGCTCAACAGACTTTACTGTAGTTGTCTGGCCCGAGGGTTGTACTGTTACCTTGTCGCCAGCCTTATAAGTACCGCTGATCACTTTACCTGCATAACCGCGGTAATCGTGGTGTTCAGCAGTAAGGGGGCGGATAACATACTGTACCGGGAATCGTGAATCTTCCAGGTTGAAATCCTGTGAAACAGGAACCTGCTCCAGGTGCTCCAGCAGGCTTGGCCCCTGGTACCATGGCATAGTCAGCTCAGAGCTTTCCACAATGTTATCGCCTTTAAGGGCACTAACAGGTATAAAGGTGATGTCCTTCGACTTCAGCTTTTTAGCAAACTGCTTGTAATCCTCTACAATCTGGTTGTAAACCTGCTCGTCGTAACCAACCAGGTCCATCTTATTGATACAGATTACCAGGTGCGGGATACCCAGCAGCGTAGAGATAATAGAGTGACGGCGTGTCTGCTCTTGAACTCCTTTGCGTGCATCTACCAGAATGATGGACAGGTTTGAGTTAGACGCACCCGTAACCATGTTTCTAGTATACTGAATGTGGCCTGGCGCATCAGCAATAATGAATTTGCGCTTCTCTGTAGAGAAATACTTATAAGCCACGTCGATAGTGATGCCTTGCTCACGCTCTGCCTTTAGGCCATCTGTCAGCAAAGAAAGGTCTATCTGTCCATCCTCGTTCAGGCGGCCAGAGCTTTCGATAGCTTCCAGTTGGTCTGCAAATATCTGCTTTGTGTCGTAGAGCAGGCGACCGATTAATGTGCTCTTGCCGTCGTCTACGTTGCCGGCAGTTATAAATCGTAGTATGTCCATCTTAAAAGTATCCTCCTTTCTTACGGTCTTCCATCGCTGTTTCCGACAACTTGTCGTCGATGCGGGTAGCTCCACGCTCACTAATCTTTGACTCCAGAATCTCGGCAATTACGGCGTCGATATCATATGCTACCGACTCCACAGCTGCTGTACAGGTCATATCGCCTACAGTACGGAAACGTACCTGCTTCTTCACCACCACATCGTCCGGCTCCTGGTAAATGAAGTCAGACCATGCCATCAGTTTTCCATCACGCACCAGGCACTCGCGCTCGTGGGTGTAGTAGATATGTGGTAATGCGATACCTTCGCGCTTAATGTAGTTCCATACATCAAGCTCTGTCCAGTTAGAGATGGGGAACACACGCACGTTTTCGCCTTTGTTGATGCGGCCGTTGTAGATGTTCCAAAGCTCTGGACGCTGGCGCTTCGGGTCCCACTGACCAAATTCGTCTCGTACAGAGAAAATACGCTCTTTGGCACGGGCTTTCTCCTCATCGCGACGTGCTCCACCAATGCAGGCATCAAAACCGAATTCCTCTATAGTCTCCAGCAGGGTGTGTGTCTGCAGCGCATTGCGGCTGGCATAACGGCCTGTTGGCTCTGATAGGTTCTTGCGCTTGATCGTATCCTCTACATTGCGAACGATCAGCTTTTCACCAAGGCGCTCGGCTAGCTCATCGCGGTAACGAATGGCCTCAGGGAAGTTGTGGCCAGTGTCGATGTGTACCAGCGGGAATGGGAATTTACCTGGTCTAAATGCCTTCTCAGCCAGTCGTACCAGTGTAATTGAATCTTTACCGCCCGAAAAAAGCAGGGCTGGCTTTTCGAACTGCCCCGCTACCTCACGCATAATGTGGATGGCTTCTGCCTCCAGCTGGTCGAGGTAATCCAGATATCTCTTGTCCATATTTTATGATTAACAAGCGGTTGTATGTACCACTCTTAACTCTTGAAATCTTTAACTTATCTTGCGTGCAAGCCGCACTCTTTTTTCGAGTTGTCTTCCCACCACCAACGGCCGGCACGGAAGTCTTCTCCTTCCAAAATGGCACGTGTACAAGGTGCGCAACCTATACTTACAAATCCTTTGTCGTGCAGCGGGTTGTAAGGGATGTGCAGTGCTTTAACAGCAGCACGTACCTCATCCAAAGTAAAATCAAGCAGCGGGTTATACTTGATGAGCTGGTGGCCTTCGTCCCATTCCAGTAACTGTAGGTCCTGGCGTGCACCAGACTGCTCGGCACGGATACCTGTTACCCAAATCTGTACACCTTCCAGGGCACGGTTTAGCGGCTCCACCTTACGTATGTAGCAGCACTGCTTGCGATCATCGATAGAGTTATAAAAGCTCATCGGACCTTTCTCGTTCACCAGCTGCTCTACAGCCTCGTGCTTCGGGAAGTATACTTCTATCTTTTTGCCATAGTGGTTGTTCGTCTTGTGCAACAGTGTATAACTCTCGTTAAAGAGGCGACCTGTATCAAGTGTAAACACCCTAATTGGCAGGTTATTTTCAAATATATAATGTGTGATGAGCTGATCTTCTATGCCAAGGCTGGAGGAAAAGGCTATGCTGCCATTAAATTCCTGAGCCAGCCGGCGCAGTCCTTCCTCAGCCGTAAGGCCAGAAAGAGCGGCACGTAAACTATCTAGTTTAGCCAGCAATTCTTGTGATAGATCCATGGAATATATATTAATCTCTTTGAAAACTAAGTTTGTAACTAGGGTTTCCAGTTTAGAGCCATAACTATGCCACTAAGCTCAAGGAGCATGAAGTGTGCCTGCTTATATCCGGTAAAGTAAAAAGAAGAAAGCGGCTAAAAAAGACGTCGTAAAACTGGAATGGTATAGGTGAGAAGTGCACGCTTAGCACATACAACAACAGCAACAGCAATTCTGCTGCAGAAGAGCAGATGTTGGGACAAAGGCAACTGATGCGGTGGCTGTACCACTGCTTGCCATACGTGTAGCTGATGTAATGTTGTAGGTTTGCATTGCTTTATCAATTTATATGCCCCGGCTGCCGGGCTAGGAATTGGCACCTTACCATTTTGGAGGTTGCCAGAGGGTCTCAGAGCCTAGTCTCTCGCCTCTTCTTTATAAATTTTTACAGACGTAACGTCCATTGGTGATACTAATGCAAAATTAGGGCTTTTTCTGAGATGTGTAACCTTTTATGTAAAATATTGTGAAACAGCCGCTAAAATTAGGCAGGCAAGAGCGTAGCAGCTCTTACCTTAGGCCTGTATTGCTTTTGATTATACTCTAAGCAGCAAGTTGAGTTACATATTTTACAAGCGAACGCTTGGCAATTGGCAGCAGCGACTGCTCAACTGGTACCGGTATTTTGGCCACAGCCACAAAGGTGGCGGGGTTAGGTAACTTCTGGTTCTCCCGTATAAGCTGTGCCTTTAAGTGCTCATGGGTAAGAGCCAGCCCACGGCGCACAGTCTGCAGGTGCTTCGTATTAATGCCCCTGTACTTTTCATAAGTGTTTTCAAAAACAGTAATATGATACACGTACACCTGTGTCTCTTTGCCAGGGAAATTCTCCAGGAAGAGGTAGCCTTCGTTATGGTAGATAGGAGTAATGCCCACGGGGCTGAACTCCAGGTGTCGCTCCACAAAGTCATAGAGTTCTTTCCCCTCCTCCAGTGTTTGGCTAAAGCGTGGCGTGGCATACTGTATGATCTCTTCAATTTGCGCCATTGTCTCGTCGTCCTCCACAATTTTCTCATACACTAGCTCCAGCTTTTCGAAGTCGGCGCGGCTAATACGTTGCGGAAACTGCTCATATACCAGGCGCTTATGCTCTTTTACCTGTAACAGGTTCCGGTAGTGCATGATTAGGTCTGAGAAAATAGGGTACAGGCGCTGCTCTCCAAACTCATTTTTGGCGGCCTGCAAGTATGCCAGCAGCATGTATTTTTTGTACTCAAAGTCTAAAAGTCCCTCAGTGAGCCAGTTGATAGGTAGGGTGTTCATAGGCCTTCAACTTTAGTGTTTATACTTGTGATATTAAACGAAAAAAAAGAGGGTGAGGGTTGAGGAAAGTAAGTGCTCAAAAATTAGTACCTGTAATGGTGGGTTTTAAGTGAATAGTAGTATTTTTACCTGTAGAGACATTTATTCTGCAAGACTATGTTTGCAAAACCACAACTATGAAATGCATTCCACGCATAGCTTTTTCCTGAGGAAGTAGAAGAAGCAGTTTCCAGGTGACGTTAGCGGCTGAACTGACACCTTGCTAGCTGCCTCACAAGACTGAAGCGTGGCTGTACCTAATAGCCATTTTGAAACGAAAAAATTTCACCAACAAACACCCTTAAATTCTAAATGATAGCAAAAGTCCCAATAAAGAAGGCATTTTACCTGTTTGCGGTGTGCCTCTTTGCTGTCTTTTCCTGTAGTGATAAGCGTTCCGGTGATCCGAAGGTGCTTGTGTTTAGCAAGACCAGCGGGTTCCATCACAACTCTATTGCAGCAGGAAATGCCGCCCTTATAAAATTAGGTCTAGAAAATGGCTTTCAGGTAGACACCACTACCAATGCCAACATGTTCCATGAAGACTCTCTTAAGCAGTACTCTGCGGTAGTGTTTCTTAACACTACCGCAGATGTGCTTAATCACTACCAGGAAGCTGACTTTGAGCGCTACATTCAGGCCGGTGGTGGTTTTGTGGGTATCCACTCTGCCACAGACACTGAGTACGAGTGGGGATGGTACGGCAGATTGGTTGGCGGCTACTTTAGCAGCCACCCTGAGACGCAGGAGGCTGTACTGCATGTAGTGGATAAAAATCATGAGGCTACTGCACACCTGCCAGAGGAGTGGAAGAGAACTGACGAGTGGTACAACTTTAAGAACCTGAACCCGGAAACTAAGGTGCTGTTAGCTATAGATGAGAGCAGCTACGAAGGCGGTACTAACGGCGATAACCACCCAATGGCTTGGTACCACGAGTACGATGGTGGCCGTGCATTTTATACTGCTTTAGGCCATACAGATGAGTCTTACCAGGATCCGCAGTACCTGAAGCACGTACTGGGAGGCATCAAGTATGCGATCGGTGAAAATAAAGAGCTGGACTATGAGCAAGCTACCTCTAAGCGTGCGCCAGAGGCTGACCGCTTTGTGAAGGTGCAGCTGAACACTGGTGCTTTCTTTGAGCCTACTGAGATGGCTATTCTGCCGAGCCTCGACATCCTGGTGGCACAGCGCCGTGGCGAATTGATGCTGTACAACAACAAAACAGGTGATGTAACGCAGGTAGGTGCGCTAAATGTGTACCATAAAACAACCATACCTGATGTAAACGCAGAGGAAGGATTAATGGGCTTAGCAGCTGACCCTAACTTCAGCAAGAACAACTTTATCTATCTGTTCTATAGCCCTGCGGATACCTCTGTAAACCGCTTGTCGAGGTTCGTGTTTAAGAATGGTAAACTGGATAACTCCTCAGAAAAAGTTATTCTGCAGTTTTACTCCCAGCGCAATATCTGCTGCCACACTGGCGGCTCTATAGCGTTCGGTCCAGGTAACACCCTTTTCCTTTCTACTGGAGATAACTCTACACCATTCAACGAAAAAGGACAGCCTTATGTAAATAATGGCTATGCGCCGCTGGATGATCGCCCAGGCCACGAGCAGTTTGATGCCCGAAGAACTTCTGCTAACACCAACGACCTGAGAGGTAAGATCATCAGAATTAAGATGAATGATGATGGTACCTACACTATACCTGAAGGAAACCTGTTTCCTACAAATACACCAAACGCGCGCCCTGAAATCTTTACCATGGGGCATCGTAATCCATACCGTATCTCTGTAGATCAGAAAAAAGGTTACCTGTACTGGGGCGATGTGGGCCCAGATGCCGCTGGCGATAGCATGAAAGTTCGTGGCCCTAGAGGTTATGATGAGATGAACCAGGCCCGTAAGGCTGGTAACTTTGGTTGGCCTCTGTTTATAGGTAACAACTATGCTTACAACCGCTACGACTATGGTAAGGGCTTTACAGGACCAGAGTTTGATCCTGCAAAACCGGTAAACGAGTCTCGCAACAACACAGGTATTAAGGAGCTTCCTGCTGCGCAGCCTGCCTTTGTCTGGTATCCATATGCAGAGTCGCCTGACTTCCCACAGGTGGGCTCAGGAGGCCGTAACGCCATGACAGGTCCGGTTTATTACTCAGACATGTTTCCAGAACAGACACGCTACTCGTCTTACTACGACGGAAAGTTATTTGTATATGACTGGATGCGTAACTGGATTAAGGTTATCACCATGAAAGAAAATGGCGATTTTGATAAGATGGAGACGTTTATGCCAGACATTAAGCTGACGGGTGCTATAGACATGGAAGTTGGCCCAGACGGTAGGCTTTATGTGCTGGAGTATGGTTCTGGCTGGTTTGCGAAGAATGATGATTCAGGCCTTGCCAGGATAGACTATCTGGCTGGTAACAGACCTCCTAAGGTGGCTGACTTGACAGTAGACAAAATGAGCGGTAGAACACCGTTAGTCATCACGGCCAAAGTGGATGCGAAAGATCCTGAGAACGACAAGATGCGCTATGAGTGGAATGTTGGGGGTAAAACCCTACGCACTACAGAGCCTTCTCTGAAGTATACAATCAACAACAACGGCGACCACAGTATAAGCGTGGTAGTGTTTGATGATAAAAATGCTTCTTCTAAGAGCAATGTAGTTACCCTGTACGCTGGTAATGAGCAGCCTCAGGTTAATGTGGCTTTACAAGGCAACCGCAGCTTCTATACCGAAGGTCAGCCAGTTAAGTATAGTGTAAAAGTTACAGACCCGGATGGCACAGTTGATATGAACAACCTGTTTGTGTCGGTGGATTATGTAGAAGGTACAGACTTGGCTGGTGCTTCTCAGGGACACCAGATTGTTTCGGAAGAAATGCTGGGCAAAAACCTGATGCTAAGCTCTGACTGTAAAGCATGTCACTCTATCAATGAAAAGTCTATCGGCCCGACTTACACGCAGGTAGCCAAGCGTTACCAAAAGGATAATGGAGCCATGACACACCTGACCAACAAGATTATTAAAGGTGGTAGTGGTGTATGGGGTGAGGCGGCCATGCCAGCACACCCTAACATGTCTGAGTCTGATGCCAAGCAGATTGTAAAATGGATTCTTTCTTTGGGTAACACAGAGAACGCTAGAAAGTCTCTGCCTGCCAGTGGAGAGATAGTGCCTAAAGTTGACTCAAAGCAAAAGGATAACACAGTTCTGAAACTAACGGCTACTTACACAGACCAGGGAGGCCAGGGTATCAAGCCACTTGCCGGAACCGGAGTAGTGTACCTGCGCAATACAACCCTGGATGCAGCAGACTTCAAGTCTATCAATGGCTTCAACAGCGTGGAGTTCGGCGGAGCTCATTTCCTGATCTTCCCGGGCTCGAACGGTTGGCTGAAACAGCCGCAGTTAGATCTGACTAATATCGGCAGCATTGAGCTGATAGGCTTCGGCAATGGTGAGACTACCGAGTATAAAGCGGAGGTAAGGCTGGATCAGCCAGATGGCACTAAGGTAGGAGAAGGCATACTTAAGCTTGGCGGAGAAAGACAACCAGGTAGTGGTACTGTGAAGCTTCAAAACCTACCAGATAGCAAGCTCCACGATGTCTACATTGTGGTGAATGTAGCTGGTGGTGCAACCGGCCAGAACCATGTGCTTAAAACAGTTCGCTTTGTACCTGCATCAGGAACTGCAGTTTCAAGCAGCAGATAATAAAGCAATCCAATCAAACAAAAAGGGCTTCTCATGAGAAGCCCTTTTTGTTTGCCTTTAGAAGGCACAGCACCTATTGGCGAGACTTGATAAACTCTATTATCAAGGCAAACGACTTAGTACAGTTTGAACTATTAGACTGTAGCAGCTAAATAGTAACAAAGCAGCATTAAAGGGCAGGAAAAGCGCTTGGAGAAGCTCCTGGTTTAGAGGTTGGCCTTAACCAAAGTGGAAGCCTTACGTTTATATGGCAAGACTTTGAGGGAGAAGCAAGACATAAATTTCTCTCTATCTACCGTAGAAAATACATAAGCTATGAATTACACAGAGAATTTTGAAGGTATAAAACTAGATGTACAGGCTGTTGATATCGATATTTCGGATGCGATGCAGCAAAAACTAAGGGAGAAGATTACAAAACTGAAGCGTCATGCCAAGAAGATAGATTCAGTGGATATATATTTCAAGGAAGAAGCGAGCCAGTCAACTAACACGAGGAGCGTGCACATGCGGGTTGGCGTACCTGGTAACGATGTGTTTGCACAGGACTCAGGAGACAATTGGTACCAGTTGCTCGATAATGTGGAGGATAAGCTGAAGCGTCAACTCGAAAAGAAATAAGAGCCTCTAGGCACCACTTATCAAACCCGCTGTACTTAGACATAAGGCAGCGGGTTTCTTTTGTAGAGCAGCTATAAAGAAACTTGATAGATGCTTATCCTCAACTAATGCGGCAGAAATCTAATACATCCGCTATACTTGCCATTTACAGATCAAAGTATAAAAATATGCCTAACACTTACTACCAAGATAAGACTGTACTAATAACCGGAGGCGCACAGGGTATAGGACTGGGAATGGCACAAGCTTTTGCTGAGGCCGGAGCAAATGTAGTGATCACCGATAAAGACGAGGAAGCAGGGCAGGAAGCACTAAAGCGGCTAAAAGGCCAGGGACTTGAGGTTGTGTTTATACCTTGTGATGTTAGCGTAGAATCTGAAGTACAGGTACTTCTGCAACAGGTAGAAGAGAAGTATAAAAAGCTGGACGTGCTCCTAAACAACGCAGGCATTGCTGACCCTTTTGTTGGGGCGCTGCAGGAACTGGACATGGCTGTGTTCGACAAAGTGCTTGCTGTAAACCTGCGCGGGCCGCTGTTGTGCTCTAAGTATGCACTGCCTCTGTTGCAGAAGGCTGAGCACCCTGCTATCCTGAACATCTCAAGCACCCGGGCTTTTATGTCGGAGCCTGATACATTTGCTTATTCCGCATCTAAAGGTGGCCTGGAGGCGCTGACGCATTCATTGGCTGTAAGTCTGACAAAAGAGCGGGTACGTGTAAACGCTATTGCACCTGGCTGGATTGAAGTAGGAGAGTGGAAGAAGGAGAGTGAGAAGTATACACCTCAGCACACTGAGCAGGACAAAGAACAGCACCCGGTAGGGCGTGTTGGTCTACCACAGGATATAGCTGAGGCCGCCCTGTTCCTTTGCTCCGATAAGGCGGGCTTTATCACAGGGCAGAGCTTAAGTATAGACGGAGGCATGACTGTGAAAATGATATATCACTGATACTGAAGGATGAATACTACTCCTTCGTAGGTCATTGGCCAAAATCCATAACCATTGCTGGCTGTAAAAGGTAAAAAATAGAGCTTAAGAATAAACTATGAGAAACCTGCCAGACAACCTTTCGCTTCTTTATGTTACCAACCCTATGTGCGCATGGTGCTACGGTTTTACACCAGTGGTGCGGCGTTTAAAGGCCTTGTGGCAGGGCAGGCTAGATGTGCAGGTGCTTTTTGGCGATCTGCAGGCCCATCAAACAAAGCCTCTACTGCACGATCAGAAAGAGCGCCTGGCTCTAAGCTGGCATCGGGTGCAGGAGCGAACTTACTTGCCTTTCGAGTACCGGTTCTTTATCCAGCGGAGTTTTGTCTTTAACACTGAACCTGCCTGCAGGGCTATGTTGTGTGTACGGCTTCTACGGCCTGTGCTAACTCTGGAAGTATTGCGTGCCATGCATTCGGCTTTTTTTGTTGATAATGCTGACCTGAAAGATACACGTGAACTGGTGCGACTGGTGGGGCTGTTCGGTATTCCTGAAAACCTATTTATGACACTGTTCGAGTCGGAGGAAATAACCCAGCAAATGGAAGATGAATTTGCCTACGTGAACAATATTGGCGCCACCACCTTCCCAAGTTTGTTCCTCAATACAGAAAATGGACCGGAACGCTTGGCAGCTGGTTATGTGGAGCTGCATGAGTTAGAACAACGCCTTTTTCAGCTGTTGTAATTCCTGAAAATCACCCTGCTTTGTATATTAGGTTGTTTATATATAGTGCTTGTTTAGCATCTATAACAACCTATTTATGTTTTTGGCCGTATATTAAAACTTCAGTATATTTAAGTGTTTCTGAGTAGAAATCAGATAGAGAACAAGACCCGTATGAGAAGCAAAACGACCACAAACCAAGTTGATGAGTATGTAGATAAACTGACACCTGAGAAGAAGTTGTTGGCCCAAGAGGTTCGGCGAATAATCAGCGGTTCAGTGGCCCATCTGGAGGAGTGCGTGCGCTGGGATTGCGCATGTTATTTTTTCTATGGCCCTGTCTGCTACTTTGCCTCTTCACGCAGCGGCATTCATTTTGGTTTTTTCAGAGGGAAAGAGCTTTCCGATCCTCACCGCCGCCTGGTAAGCCGCAACGGCCAATATCCACATATTAAAGTGCGCACCTTAGCCGACATTGATGAGACTTATTTTGCGGACTTAGTTCGCGAGGCAGTGCAGTTAAATCAAAACTAAAGCCTAAAGGTTGCCTTTATGGCTGCAAGCCTCACCTGGCCTTTCTAGTTCCATGGTTACGTGCTGAATGTCCATGCCTGCCATGGCAGCGCGTATCCTTTTCTTTAATTCTTCCTCCTGTTGCACCGGCAACTGAAATTCGGCAACGGCATGCATGGTAAGTACATTATAGCTACCATCCAGTGTCCAGATATGCAGATCATGTACTGATCTAATCTCAGGTATTTCTTTTAACACGGCCTCCACTTTTTCAGCACTTATGTGCTTTGGTGTACCCTGCAGCAGAATATTCATAGTTTCGCGTAAGTTTCTAATCACGTTATACAGCACGTAGAGCGTGATTAAAACAGAAAGCAGTGGGTCGATCCAAGGCAGGTCGAAGAAGTATAATATAATGCCTCCAATCAGTACCGCTACCCATCCCAGCACGTCCTCCATCAGGTGAAGCCTTACGACACGCTCGTTCAATGATTCCCCTTTTTTCAGGCGAAGTACAGCGGCACCGTTAACCAATATTCCAAGCAAGGCGAACGCCATCATACCTGGAGCATTTACCTCCTGAGGATCCCAGATACGAGGTATGGCCTCTGAAAGTATGATAAATGAACCAACCAGCAGTATAACTGAATTGATAACGGCTCCCAATAATGAAAAACGCTTATAACCAAATGTGTATTTCTGGTCTCGCCCGCGCTTAGCTACGTTTTCGAAGTACCATGCCAGGCCAAGTGAGAGGGAGTCGCCAAGGTCGTGCAGGGCGTCCGAAAGTATAGCCACGCTATTGATCCAGAGTCCGCCAACTATCTCTAGTAGGGTGAAGGCGAAATTCAGGAAAAAAGCCACTTTTATATTGCTGCCCGCTCCATGGTCGTGGCCATGGCCTCCATGATGGTGATGTGCGTGTCCCATAGTCAGTTAAAACGCTAAGTAATGCAATAGGATACTCTATAACCTAGCAGTTGCTGTTTAGAGAGCAGGCCTTATATTTGTGCACCGCGCTTTTGCAAGGTGATTATTGCGACCTACCTAAACCATGATGCATGAAGATACTTCTTATTGAGGATGAACCAAAGGTGGCCTCATTCATAAAAAAAGGGCTGGAAGAGCAGAGCTACGAAGTTGATCAGGCCTATGACGGCAACTTTGGCATTAAGCTGGCACTTCAGAATGAGTATGACCTTATTATTCTGGATATTATCCTGCCAAACATGAACGGACTGGAGGTTTGTCGTGAGATCCGGCGTCACAACGTTGCAGTGTCTATACTCATGCTTACAGCGCTTGGTACAACCGATGATAAAATCATAGGCTTGGATGCCGGTGCTGATGATTATCTGACCAAGCCTTTTGAGTTTAAGGAACTACTGGCACGTATCAGGGCAATCTCCAGGCGCAGTACTGAGGTTAATGTAGGTGAAAAGCTAGGTATAGCAGACCTGGAAATGGATGTGGCCAGAAAAACTGTTACCAGAGGCGGTAAGCCGATCAACTTAACGGCCCGTGAGTTCGCTTTGCTGCATTACCTGTTGCGTAACAAAGGACGGGTAGTATCTAGGGTTGATATAACGGAGCAGGTGTGGGAAACATCTTTTGACACAGGAAGTAACGTGATCGACGTGTACATTAACTTTCTTCGTAAAAAGGTGGATAAGGGACACAGCTCTAAATTAATCCACACGCTGGTTGGGATGGGTTATGTTCTGAAGGAGCAAAATACAGTATGAAAATACGCACCAAATTAACAATGCAGTTTGCCAGTATCATTGCGCTGATATTGATTCTGTTTTCACTGGTTGTTTACTACTTTACTTCCCTTTACCGCCAGGACGATTTTTATAACCGTATTCTACGAAGAGCTGAGGTGGCTGCCCGGCATGTGTTGGAGGCCGATGAAGTAGGAGAGGATCAGAGGCGGCAAAACCTGATTCAGTTTTACCATGAGCTGCCCCATGAAGCGGTGAGGATCTATAACAGTAGCGGAGATCTTAAATTCTCGAATGGGGAAGGTGATCTAGGTGTGACTCCGGCCATACTAGAGCGCATACGCCGAGAGGGGGTGCTGGAGTATGATATAGATGTACGACAGGTAGTAGGCATACGCTACCAGGATAGTACGGGAGATTTCGTTGTGCTGGCCTCCAGTATCGATGCCTATAGTTTACGCAAGCTACAAAACCTGAAGATTATACTTGTAGTTGGCTTTCTAGGCTCCATGGTAGTGGTTATAATTGCTGGTTGGGCCTTTGCAAAACAGGCTCTATTGCCTATAACAAAGGTAGTAAGTGAGGTAAAGCAAATTAGCGCCAACGACCTGCACTTACGTCTGAGCAATGCCGACGGCAAAGATGAACTCTCGCACTTAGCACAGACTTTCAATAGCATGCTCGACCGCCTTGAGCTGGCATTTGAAATGCAAAGCACATTTGTGTCCAATGCCTCGCATGAGTTGCGCACTCCTTTAACCACGATGATAGGGGAACTAGAGGTAGCTCTGATGAAGCCGAGAGAGCCGGAGGAATACCAGCGGGTGCTACAGAGTACGCTGGAGGACGCCCGCCTTTTAACCGAGCTCTCTAATGGCTTGTTGCAAATAGCCCAGGCAAGTATAGATCCTTCCAAAGTAAAGCAGTCTTACCTGCGCTTTGATGAACTGGTCTGGATGGCCCGGGACCAGACCCTAAAACGCCAGCCAAAGGCACGTATTGATATAGATTTTTCAAACTTTCCGGATGACGAGAACCGCCTGGTTGTGCGTGGCAATGAGGCCTTACTTTTGATTGCTGTCGTAAATGTTCTGGAGAATGCTATTAAGTTCTCACCTAATGGCAGAGTGGCAGTGGGGCAGATTGAGGTGCAAAAGCATGATGTGGTGCTGCGTGTGCAAGACCAGGGTTTGGGTATTTCACAGGAAGATCTCAAACATGTGTTTGTGCCGTTCTTCCGTGCCGACAATGTCCGTAACATAACAGGCCATGGTATTGGCCTTCCGCTAACAGAGCGTATACTTAAAATGCACAGGGGAAGTATAAATGTAAGCTCCCAGATAAATAAGGGTACAGAAGTAACTATTTCATTGCCGCAGGCCTACGTTATAATTCCCATCTGAGTTCATTTTTAATCTCATTTTAATCTCCTTTTAATTTCCTCTTAATCTTCATGTGGTAAGTTTGTTTAGATAAAGTGAAGGTGTTGCAAGTGAATTACTTGCCTCGGGCAAAATTTGATATGGCATCCTTACTATACTTATTTTGAAGTTAAGATATGAGAGAGAGTAATAATAATTTCGGCTATTTAGCAAACCTTAGCAAGGATATACCTTCAGGTTTGGTTGTATTCTTTGTAGCGCTTCCGCTTTGCCTGGGTATTTCACTTGCATCAGGAGCCCCGCTGTTGTCGGGTCTTGTTACCGGTATTGTGGGTGGCGTATTGGTGTCGTGGCTAAGTGGCTCGCAGCTTGCTGTAAGTGGTCCGGCTGCCGGCCTTACGGTTATCGTTTTGAACGGTGTAGAGACACTAGGTTCGTTTGAGGCATTTTTGCTGGCAGTTGTTATCGCTGGTTTCCTGCAGTTGATACTAGGTTTCCTGAAGGCAGGTGTGATAGGTTTATACTTCCCTTCATCTGTTATTAAAGGTATGCTGGCTGCTATTGGTCTTATCCTGATCCTTAAGCAGATCCCTCACTTCCTTGGTGCAGATGATGACTTCTTCGGAGAAATGGAATTCTTCCAGCCAGATGGCCGTAATACCTTTTCTGAGATTGGGTATGCTTTCTCAGCTATACAAGTAGGTGCACTTTTTATTGGTATTATCTCACTGGCAGTAATCCTGCTTTGGGATAATCCGAAAATCAAGAGCAATAAAGTACTAGCCCTTATACCGGGAGCTTTGTTAGCTGTAGTCCTTTCAATTGTTTTAAATGAGGTTTTCATAGCCTTTGTGCCTGGACTTGCTATAACTTCCAGTCACTTGGTAAGTATTCCGATCATTAACGGTTTTAGTGACCTGGGCAACGAACTTCAGTTCCTGGATCTTGGCTCCCTGACTAACCCATCTGTATACATTGTGGCCTTTACTATTGCTATTGTGGCTAGCTTGGAGACCCTGCTTAGTATTGAAGCAATTGACAAGCTGGACCCGCATAAGCGCCGCAGCGATACCAACCGCGAATTGAAAGCACAGGGTATAGGTAACATGGTAGCTGGCCTTGCTGGTGGCCTGCCAATGACAGCCGTAATTGTTCGTGGTTCTACTAATGTTGCAGCTGGTGCCCAAACAAGAGTTTCAAGCTTTGTTCACGGTACTTTCCTGGCGCTGTCTGTGTTCCTGCTGGCAGGCTTAATGAATAAGATTCCGCTTTCTGCCCTGGCTGCTGTACTATTGGTGGTAGGTTTTAAATTAACCAAGCCAGCTCTTTACAAGTCTCAGCTTAAATTAGGTTCAGAGCAGTTTATACCTTTCATTGTAACTATTCTTGCCATTCTATTTACCGACCTCCTGATTGGTATCTGTGTGGGTCTGGCAGTAGGTATATTCTACATCCTGAAGGCTAACTATAAGTCGCCATACTTCTTCCATAAGGAAGAGCACCGTGAGCGTGAAGTTATCCGTATCAAGCTTAGTGAGCATGTTTCTTTCCTGAACAAGGCCAGCATCGTTCTTACACTGGACCATCTGCCACAGAACAGCCATGTTATAATTGACGGTGAAAACTCTGAATATATTGACTACGATGTGCTGGAAGCCATAATGGAGTTTAAGAAGACGGCACATGAGCGCAACATAGAAGTAGAGTTAATTAACATCAAAGAAGTGTCTGTAATGGACCTGCACTAAGCAATTAGAGTGTAGTTTTGTAGACGCATTAACGTAAAGTAAACCATATAATGGAAAAGATTTTTGAGAATAACCGTAAGTGGGTAGCCGATAAACTGGCTGAGGATCCTGATTATTTCAAGAAGATGGCCATGGGACAGGAGCCACGCTACCTGTTTATCGGCTGTGCCGATAGCCGTGTGCCAGCTGGCGAAATAACAGGCCATGGTCCTGGTGAGATGTTCGTGCACCGTAACATTGCCAACATGGTGGTGCACACCGACATTAACATGTTATCTGTGCTGCAGTATGCGGTAGAGGTGCTAAAGGTGAGAGATATCATCGTTTGCGGCCATTATGGCTGCGGTGGTGTAGCAGCAGCTGCCGGAAACAAGCAATTCGGCTTAATCGATAACTGGCTGCGCAACATCAAAGATGTTATTCGCCTGCACGATAATGAGATTTCTTCTATTGACGATGAGCAGCAGCGCCTGCGCCGCCTGGTTGAGCTGAACGTGGTAGAGCAGGTACGTAACCTGTACAAGACTTCAATCATCCAGAACGCAATGCAAACTGACAACCCCCCAAGGTTGCACGGTTTGGTATACGACATCAGCGAAGGCTTACTGCACGACCTGAAAGTCGATATGGATACAATACAGCGTTACGACAGCATCTACAAGCTAGCAGTAGCTGAATAACCCTGAGTTTCCTAATTCTGTTATGATAAAAAGGAGCCTCCTGAATACAGGAGGCTCCTTTTTTATTTAGAATCCGGGAATATAGCTAAGGGTAAACTGGAATGAGGCGTTGCGTCGCTCTTTGCCTTCAAAACTTCCCTCGTCATCAATGTCTTTCAGACCACCATTGTAGCGCACACCAAAGCCAACTCCATTTGGTGCACGGTAGCCTACTCCGGCTGCATAGCCAAAGTCGATCGGGTATGGGTTATCTGTTATTTCGGTCTCGGTAATGGTAGTGGTGTTAGACCTGCTTACCTCTAGAGTTTGCTTTCCCTTTAGCAAAAATGACATCTGCGGGCCTGCCTCAAAAAACAGTCCACTCACCTGCACGCTCAAGAGTACTGGCACATCCAGGTAACTAAGGCGCAGCCTTTCTTCTGTTTCTGTGCCATTTGAGCTTAGCTCTCGCTTTGCTCCTTTGGAGGTGAATAGCAATTCTGTCTGAAGACCAATTAACTCATTAAAGCTTTTGCGGGCTGTTATTCCTGCTGTATAGCCAGGTCGATAGTCATAATTTTCTGCGTCTCTCCCTTTAAGGGTGGTATAGTTTAGGCCTGCTTTTACGCCCATGCTCTGAGCTGTAGCTGTGCCTGCCATCAAAGCCAAACCTAGGCCCAAGATAAGTTTCTTCATGCTAAAGTATAAATTATAGTCTATAAAAAGGTTTACAAGGAGATTTGCAGCGATTCGATATCCGCAAAAGTATAAAATGTATAGGATATAGTTAGTCCCAAATACAAAAAGCCCCGCTACAAGTGTAACGGGGCTTTCATTAGATATTTTATTGTAAACATTTACCCTATTATAACTGCCCAGAAACAGTTATCTATAGGTGTGCCTACCATTCATAGCCTCTTCTCGAAGATGATCCATAAGAGTATGGAGGTCCGCTGTAGGTATTACCTGAGCTGGAGCTGCTTCCATATCTGTTTCCCGAGTTATAGTCACGGTCTCTTCCACGGTCGTGCATTTCATCCATTCTTCTGCGGCGTTCCGCATCCTCATCACCAAACCAAGACTTTACCTCATCACCGGCACGGTCGAAGAAGCCGCGGTCATCATCTCTGTCGCGGTTGCTGTCATAACCGGAAGAGTAGCGGCTGCTTCCGCTGTAGCCTGATGATTTGTAGCCCATATTGTCTCTGTCTGAAGAGCCATAGCCGTAGTTGGAACTAGATCCTGAGCCATAGTTAGATCCAGAACCATAGTTTGATGATCCGTAGTTAGAGCCAGAACCGTAGTTACTGTTAGAGGAGCCTGTGCCATAGGTGCCGCTTCCGTAATTACCGCTTCCGCTGCTGTAGTTGCCTCTGCTACCGTAATTGCTTCCGCTACCGTAGTTACTGCTACCACTACCATAATTGCTTCCGCTGCCGTAATTGCTGCTACCGCTACCATAGTTGCTGCTACCGTAGTTTCCGCTGTAGTTGGTGCCACCTCTATAGCTAGAATCAGAGCCTGGACCTGAGCCGGTATAGCTTGATGAGCCATAGTTAGAGGCAGAGTAGCCAGAGCCCGAACCGTAGCTAGAACCTAAACCATAGTTGCTTCCGGAACGGTCATTGTCGCGGTAGCGGCTTGAACCGCTTCTGTTGCGGTCGTCGTCATCGTCGAACCAAGATTTTACTTCGTTCTTAGTACGATCCCACATGTTGCGGTCATTGTCTCTGTCGTTTCTATCTCTGTCGTTTCTATCTCTGTCGTAATTTGAGCTGTAGCCTGATGAGCCGTAGTCTGTGCCGGCAGAGCGGCCGTATGATGAGGTGTTGCCGTAACCTGAATTAGAATAAGCATCTAGACCTGAGCCCATTCCTGAGTGGCGGTTACCATAACCGCTATCATTATCATGGCCAGTACGGCGGCGTCTATTTCCTAAGTCAAAGTCGTTGGAGTAATAGTTTCTTGACGAGCCTCTTGACTGAGACCTGTCATTGTCATTGAAAGGGTTGTAGCCCGAATTTTCATAGCTTCTCATAGGTTCTAATAGTTTTTAATTTAAAGATGTTTCTTCTTGTTAAGAACGATTGCCGGCACTATCTGAATGAGATAATGTCGACGTGTTTTTTTACGGTGCACAGACTGATATGTTATTTTCTGCCAAGATTGAGTGCATCTTCTTCATACAATTCGGCACTGGCTTCTTACTGAAATTTTTTTTTATCCTATTTAGCCTATCTAACTAGTTGTTTGATTAGTGCAATTTAAATTTCGCAAATGCTAAATAATATTTATAGATACTTATAGAATAGTATTGCACTATATTTATGTAATGCTGGTTTGTGGGTTTGTGTATATATATATTAATCTAGTTAAATACTTGGTTCTAAGTTTTTTTGAGCTGATGGTGGAAATGCGCACTAAACAGTCTTTGATAAATAAATTGTAAAATATTGTGCAATTGTCTTTGTTATATGGTCTTAGCTTTTATAAATTTGCAGCAAATCAGTGCAGAAGCAAGAGGGATGGTTGCTAAAGAATAGTGCAAAATCTACTGCTAATGCCGAGTTGGTTTAAATAACTTTTAGCTAAATAATAGGAATGAAATTCAGAACAATGCTGGCCTCTTTGGTTGCTGTAGTAACGTTTACAGCATGTGAGGATATCTTTGAAGGTGGAAGCCTGCAGCCTGACGGTTCTACCCCAAGCCTGACCATCAACAACCCTGGTAAAAATCAAGCTATCACAGCTGCAGGAGGTCTGCGCGTTAATATCACAGCAGTTGATAAAGACGATGTGGAGCAAATTAACTTCACTCTGAAAGGTGAGACTGCAGAGAAAGCAGTGTTGAGCTTCAGCACAAAGCCACAGAAAAGAGTTGTTGAGTTTGACACAACGGTGAATGTAGGTGGGATAGCTCCAGGAACTTACAAGCTCCAGATCTTAGCTACAGACAAGCGCACTAACCAAACTACACAGGAAATAACGGTAAATGTAAAGTAGTACCGACCTACTAAGAAAACAACTTTACCTAATTAAAAGGGGCAGCCACTGTAATGGCTGCCCCTTTTTCGTATCAAAGCTTTAGGCTCAACTTATCTAAAACTGATATACCACTTGCCACTGTTCGTTTAGAGTGAGAGCGGCATCAAAGGGTTCACCTGTTTTCTGAGAGGTAAAGCCTTTGATTTTAGGGGTTTTACCCTTTAGTAAAAGCGAGGAAATTTGTTTATCTGTTAACTGCTTTCCGCCTACTTCGAATGGAACCATGAACTGGCAACCCTCCCGAAACCTGCTGCAACCATAGGCCGCTTTGCCTTTTAATAGCTTTCCTTGCTTACAGCGTGGGCATTGGGCAAATGGATCCTTAGCGGCAGCTTTTTCCACCTGCTCTACAACTACCTGGTTGCTGCTGTCAAGCTTCAGAATAGCATCGTAGCTATCTCCGTTTTCTGATTTAAAACCTTTAATGGTAGGTGTTTTGCCCTTGCTTAACAGAGCCTGGACCTGCTTCTCAGTAAGTTCTTTGCCCTGTTGTTCGATAGGTATCAAAAACCGGCAGCCTTCTTTGAAGCGGATACAGCCATAAGCTTTCGAGCCTTTCAGGATATGACCTTCTTTACAGGAAGGGCAGGAGCCAAGGCCTTTAGTGGGAGTGGCTTCAGCCTGTTCAGATGCAGCAGCTTTTGTACTGGCGCTTTTCTTCTTGCTTTTGGCGGGCTGCTTCTCTTCCTGCTGTGGCTCTAAGGTAACTGTGGCGCGGTCATACTTTACCTCCTGTACCAGGCTCGTCACAAACTCCTGCAGTTCCTGCAGAAAAGCATCAGCTTTAAACTCGCCGCCTTCAATTTGACGAAGCTTGCGTTCCCACTGCCCAGTCATCTCTGCTGATTTTAGCGTTTCGTTCTTGATAACACCAATCAGGTCGATACCCATCTGCGTAGGCACAATCTTTTTCTTTTCCTTACGGATGTACTGTCGCTTGAACAGAGTTTCTATGATCGCGGCACGGGTAGAAGGGCGGCCAATACCGTTTTCCTTTAGTGCATCTTTTAGCTCTTCGTCTTCCACCTGCTTGCCTGCGGTCTCCATAGCACGCAAGAGTGTAGCCTCAGTATACTCCTTCGGCGGATTAGTCATTTTCTTCTCCAGCAGTGGCTCATGTGGCCCATGCTCACCTTTCTCAAAGTGTGGCAAAACGCCCGTGGCCTCTTCTTCCTCCTTGGAGTCTTTACCTGTAGGTGCGTCCGATGATTTCACATCATCAGCTCTGTACAGCACGCGCCAGCCCGGCTCCAGTATCTGCTTTCCGCGTACTCTGAAAGTATAACCTGCAGACTCAGCCATTACTGTCGTATTGCTCACGATACAGTCAGGATAGAAGGCAGCAATAAAGCGGCGCGTAATGATGTCATACACATCAGCTTCACGGCCATACAAATTACCTGCCGCAGCACCGGTAGGGATTATGGCGTGGTGGTCGGTAACCTTGTTGTTATTGAAGACTTTTTTCGACTTGCGTATTTTACTTTGAAGAAGTGGCTCTACCTCCTGCCTGTAGTTACTCAGCCCCTGCAAAATGCCCGGAATCTTTGGATAAATGTCGTCTGGGAGGAATGTTGTATCTACACGAGGATAGGAAACAACCTTCTTCTCATAGAGGCTCTGTACCGTTTTGAGGGTCTCGTCTGCAGAAAGGCTGAGCTTGTTGTTGCACTCAATCTGTAGCGAGGTTAGGTCAAACAGCTTTGGCGGTGACTCAGTGCCCTTCTTGGTTTCAACATCCGTAATTGTAAGCTCGGCCTCTTTGATGGCCTCCATAATTTTCTGTGCCTCTTCTTCCTTCTGGAAGCGCCCGTTTGTGCTGGCAAAAGTAGTTTCGCGGTAAACTGTTTTTAGTTCCCAGTACGGCTGCGGCACAAAGTTGACAATCTCGTGGTGGCGATTCACCAGCATAGCCAGCGTAGGGGTTTGTACACGCCCAATGGAGAGCGTCTGGCGGCTGCCGTTCGCGTACTTCAAAGTAAAGAGGCGCGTGGCATTCAGGCCCAACAGCCAATCTCCGATAGCCCGGCTTTTACCTGCCTGGTATAGCAGGTCGAACTCAGAGCCATCTTTTAGCTTCGCAAATCCCTGACGGATGGCATCTTCGGTAAGTGAGGAAATCCAAAGGCGTTTGAAAGGCTTTCTGTACTTTGCCTCTGTCAGCACCCAGCGCTGTATTACTTCCCCTTCCTGGCCTGCGTCACCACAGTTTATTACCTCCTCAGCATTTTCCAAAAGCCTTTTAATGATACCGAACTGCTTTTGCACACCACTGTCCTTCATCAGCTTAATGCCGTACCTCTCAGGCAACATGGGCAGGTCGTAGAGACTCCAGCGCTTCCATTCCGGGCGGTAGTCGTCAGGCTCCCGCAGGGTGCAGAAGTGGCCGAAGGTCCAGGTTACCTGGTAGCCGTTGCCCTCATAGTAGCCGTCTTTCTTGGTTTTGGCACCAATCACCATGGCAATCTCACGGGCTACACTTGGTTTTTCAGCAATGCAGACTTTCAAGGTGGTAATGGTTTAGAGGTTGTTAAACAGACTTCAAATTTAACGCTTTTAGGGCGCATCTGCGAATTAAATCTGCACTTATACCTGTTTACTAAAAGTATAAAACACCTCTGTTTTATACTTGTTTTAGATTAGAATCTGACAAACAGACACAGCTGAATAAAACGTATGATAGGAGCGGTAGTTGAATATTTATATCCTGATAAATTAATGTTTAAATAATAAAGTTATAGCCTTTAGTACTAAACATTACTTGATTATAAATGGTAATAACGAGTATGAAATATTTAAATATGAAAGATGCTTACTAGAACAAAATGGTATAGCCGTATGCTGATGGCAGCGGGTATATTACTACTGGCTCTTGTGGGCCAAGCTTGCGAAGAATTTGAATACAGCCCCTATGAGATAAGGCTTAGCGAGGATGAGAAAAACATTAACAGCCGCAATATTGCTAGAATTAACGCACTTAATATTAGCCCAACCGATACGCTTCGGTTTGTACTGACAGCCGACACACAAGGTTTCTATGAAGAAAACGAAAAGCTGGTCTCACACATAAGCCAGCGCGACGATATCGATTTTGTGCTTATTGGTGGCGACTTAACAGACTTCGGCTTAACAAAAGAGTTCAAACTGGTGCATGAGGACTTTAAAACCCTGAAGGTACCTTATGTGGCTGTGGTTGGTAATCATGACGCTATCAATAACGGCAAGCAGGTTTTTACAGCCATGTACGGCGACTATGACATTAGCTTTGCTGTGGGCAACAGCAACTTTATACTTCTCAACACTAATTACCTGGAGTTCGATAAACAAGTACCAAACCTGGACTGGCTGGAAGCAGAGCTACAAGCCTCCGAAGGATATGAGAACGTGTTTGTGATCTCCCATATCCCGCCAACAAACAGGGAGTTTGGCGAAGAGAATGGCGTACGTTATGGTCAACTGATGAACCAGTACAACGTTAACTTCTCGCTGCATGGTCATAACCATAACTATAAATATCATTTCCCTTTCGGGGAGGAGGTGCCGGTGCTGGAGACGGCAGCTACCGAAAAACTGGAGTATATCGTGTTTACTGTGATTGGAGGCGAGGTAAGCTTTAAGCGCGTTCTAATTTAAAAATCAAAAAATGAGTATAAGACTACTTGTGACTATGGCTTACCTGCTTAGCCTGCCTTTTTATACTTTGGGTCAGGATAGTACTGCCACTCGAAAGTGGTATGCGCCTGATGCTATAACGTTACAATTTGCCGGGAATGTGGGTATGTTTGCCGTAGGACCTAATTACAGCTTTGCTGAAGACAAGGTTAACGCGGAGCTGCTTTATGGTTTTGTTCCTAAGTTAGATGCGGAGGAGGTACTACATCTCTTAACTATTAGAGGCATTTACAAACCTATCCGCCGGGTAGAGCTTAACGATAAGTATAAGGTTACACCACTGCGCATGAACCTGGGGCTGAGCTATTACTTTAGAGACCAGTTCTCCACCTCCTGGGACAGCTCCTACCCGAAGAACTACTATTGGTGGACGAGCAGCCTGCGCATAACAGGCGGCCTGGGAGCGGAGCTACATCGGAAAGTCAGCAACAGTAGAAGTATAAAAGAGCTGACCTTGTATGGGGAACTTGGTACCTATGACCTGATCGTGACCTCAGCTGTTAAAGACCCAACGCTTACAGCTTGGGATATACTCAGTTTTGCATTGGGTGTGCGGGCAGGATTCTAGAAAAGCATTACCTTTAGTTGATAACCAAACCGAATTCAGATGCAGCCTATTGGTAAAACTATTGTTGTTATAGGTATTGTAGTTGTTGTGTTGGGATTGATCATCTGGTTTGCAGGCGACAAGTTCAGCTGGTTTGGCAACCTACCCGGTGATATACGCGTGGAGAAGAAGAACATGCGCTTCTATGCACCTATAACAAGTATGATTTTGCTGAGCATCCTTTTCTCGCTAATCATGTGGGTGCTACGTAAATTCTTTTAAAGCAGTGCGGCTTTAAGCTTTGGCTATACTTTTATAACTTGCTGCTGCCAAAGTATAAGCTTTCATGAAAATGAAACTCCACAAAGACCTTTATGCCTTGCGGGCAATGGTACTGGTGTTTCTGCTGCTTTGGCTTTTCTTCTGAGCCATGTTTTTTATACTTTCCAAAACCCTCGACTTTCTGTTACTGCCCCTGGTGTGGGTGTTGCTGTTGCTATTTCTGTCCCTATTCCTGAGATCAGCAAAATGGCGACGCATAAGCTTAATTAGTGCGTTGGTGCTGCTGCTGTTCTTTTCCAATCCTTTCTTTAGTAACCTAGCTTGGCGGGCCTGGGAGGCCGAACCTGTACCTGTAAGCGAGGTTGAAGAGTATGATGTGGCAGTGGTGCTAACAGGTGTTACTTCTTTTAAACCTGACATAACGGACCGTGTGCACACAAACAAGGGGGCCGACCGTTTTCTGCACACCTTACAGCTTTACCGCTTAGGCAAAGTAGACAAGATTCTGATTACCGGTGGTAAAGGCTTTCTAATGGATGATATGGTGCCGGAGGCAGAGCAGCTTAAGCGTATTCTGCTAATGGCAGGCATGCCGGAAGAGGACATAGTTGTAGAATCTGGCGCTGTTAACACACGTGAAAACGCTCAGTTTGCAGCAGAGGTGTTAAGGCAGCACCCTGAGTGGCAAAAAGTGTTGCTCGTTACGTCTGCTTTCCATATGCGCCGCTCTGAAGGTTGTTTTGAAAAGGCAGGCGTTAGTTTCGACAGCTACCCGACCGACTTCTACTCTTCGGAGCCTGTTTTAACGCCGGACCACACTGTTGTGCCTAGTGCAGTAGCCTTTGAGGGTTGGCACCACCTTATTCACGAAATAGCTGGATATGTAGTATACAAAGTGCTGGGTTACTGCTAAAGTTGCTAGCCAGCCCTGTATAATCTAGAAGTGAAGCCTTGTGCGTACACTTATAAACTCTATACTTTAACGCCTTGAAAAAACTCCTGCTTTTGTGTGCATCCTGCTGGCTAATGCTCTTACAAGCTTGCGGCCAAACTACAGACAAGGCTTATGCGTTGATGCTGAAAGGGCTGTACAGCAACTCTATACCAACTATCAAACCCAATGAGCTGCAAGCCATACTTTCTTCCGACGAAAAGAGAACCCTGCTGCTTGATACGCGGCAGCCAGAAGAGTATGGTGTTAGCCATATTGCAGGTGCACAGTTTGTCGGATACGACTCTTTTGAGGTGGAGCAACTAAAAGGCGTAGCCAAGGATACCCCGGTTATACTTTATTGCTCGGTAGGGTACCGCAGCGAAAAAATAGGAGATAAGCTGCAGGAGGCAGGGTTTACGAATGTGCGCCACCTATACGGCGGTATATTTGAGTGGGTAAACCAGGGGCTGCCGGTCTATAACCAGAAGGAAAAAACAAACAAGATACACGCCTTCTCCAAGTCTTGGGGCGTGTGGTTGCAAAAAGGAGAGAAAGTATATGGAACAGAATAAACTGCTCATGCTTTTTGTGCGCAACCCGGAGCTGGGTAAGGTGAAAACCAGGCTTGCCGCTTCTGTGGGACCAGAGAAAGCGCTTGAAGTATACTTGCACCTGCTTCAACACACCAAGTTGGTTACGCAGAATTTGTCCGTAGACAAGCTTGTATACTATACCAATGAAGTAAATCAGGATGACCTCTGGCCGAACGACAAGTATGAGAAACGTATACAACCTGCCGGGGATCTGGGTGAAAAAATGCAGGCTGCTTTTGCCGCAGCCTTCCTGGAGGGGTATACTTCGGTAGTGATTGTTGGGAGCGATTGCCTTCAGCTGACACAGGAAATAATAGCTGATGCCTTCAAAAAGCTGGAGACACACGAGGTAGTTGTTGGTCCTGCACTGGATGGGGGTTATTACCTGCTTGGCATGAATTGCCTCTATCCACAACTCTTCCAGAACAAGCGCTGGAGTACAGAACATGTGTTCCAGGAAACCCTACAGGACCTGCAGCACCTGCATATCCATTATGCCCTCCTTCCACGTTTATCAGATGTTGACCACCTTGAAGACCTGGATGAGGACCTGCAGGAAACATTCGGCTTTTAGATTGTAACCACCTCAATCAATAGGGGGTGAGGTGCCAGAAACTCATAAGCACTAATAATTAACTCACTTTTACTTCTGTAGCGTTAGCCCGGATACAGCATCAAATCCATACACGTCGTTTCTAAAGTGTACACGCATTTTTTCATCTACCCAGGATGTCAGATAGATGATATGTAGGGGCACAGGATTTTTGACCCTGATATAATGGTTAGGCTTTTGTTGGCGCCAAAGCTTAGCTATGTCCCCAGATGTGTAGCCGGAGCCACATTTTAAGAGGTATTCAGCTAACTCGACAGGCTTCTCCAGCCGGATGCAGCCGTGGCTAAAGGCACGGTCAGGGTACTTAAAAAACTCTTTTTTAGGTGTATCATGGAGATACTGCGGCAGGCTGTTCGGGAAAGGAAACTTCACTTTGCCCAGTTCATTGCCCGTCCCGTTGAGCTGGACAATACGATAGTTAAAGTTGGCTCTGTTTACGTCACGCCAGTTTACTCGCCATGGGTTTACCTGAACCCAACCCTTAGACGTTTCTTGCTCTAGGCGCATACGCTTTTTATAAAGATAGTTTGGGCTTCTTCTAAGAATAGGTACTATCTCGTTTACCGCAATAGAGGTAGGCACATACCAGTAGGGGTGCAGTACAACCATGTTCAGTTCAGAGTGTATCGGATATGTTTTTAAACTAGGCTTGCCTACAATCACGCGCATACGCAGCAGCGTTTTGCCACTGTCCACTACCTGCATGGTGTAATCAGGTAAGTTGATAATGGCATAGGGTGCACGCAGGTGAGTAAGTGTAGAATCGAACCGGAGCATGTTGATATGGAGCTGTTGCAGGCGTTGCTGAGGTGGTATATTAAGAGCCACAACAGTACCAGAACCTATAATTCCATCCGGCTTCAGGCCATGTCGGTACTGGAATTTTTGCACTGCTGATGTAATTCTGTGAACGTACACTGCTCCGTCCGTAGCGGAGTCTAAAGGAAGGTCTCCGGTAAGAAGAAGGTTCTCTTGTAGCAGGGGTACAAAAGGGCTGGTGTCGCCTGGGCGCAGTAGAAGTGTGTCGGGGAAAGTATGCCAGTTATCAGTAAGTACAATGTTTTGATACTGTACAATTGCCTGCTGCAGCCGCTTTTTACTGTATGGCATATACTGCTTCTGCTGCGCATAACCATCCGCCAACCAAAATATGAGAAGGAGTATGTGCAGAAAATAGTGCATGCAAAACAGTATAGTATCTGTTTTGGTATACGTGCTAAACTGATGCCACGCCGCAAACTGAAGCTTTTCTAAGCGCAGTTAAGTTTGTAGCTTTAGCACTCTTGTAAAACGACTTCGGAGCTGCCGATGCAGCACACATATATATGGCTACTACCATCGACAAAAATACCCTTACTTTCCTGGCCGAGTTGGCCGAGCACAATACACGGGAATGGTTTAATGAAAATAAAGCTCGTTATGACGCTGCACGTAAAAACTACCTGAACTTTCTGGATGAGATGTTGCTGGAGATGCAGCATTTTGAACCTGCCGCACGAGGGCAGCAAGGCAAAGACCTTGTCTTCCGGATTTACCGTGATGTTCGTTTTTCTAAGGATAAGCGCCCTTACAAAGACCATTTTGGAGCTTATGTAGCGGAAGGTGGGCGTAAGTCTATTCTGCCGGGTTATTACCTGCATCTGGCTGGTAACAACAAATCTTTTGTGGCGGGAGGCCTGTGGTATCCACCTGCTGAGGAGCTGAAGGCTGTTCGGCAAGAGATAGACTACAACCTAGATGAATTTAAAGCACTTGTGGAATCGGAGGAGTTTAAGCAGAAGTTTGGTGCTGTAGAAGGCGAGCAACTGAAAACCACACCGAAAGGCTATGAAAAACACAATCCGGCCATTCATTACCTCCGGTTTAAAAGCTGGAATGCTATAATGCCACTTTCTGATGAAACTGTTCTTGGTGCTAATTTCCTACAAGTGGTACTGGATGCATTTAGATCGGTAAAGCCACTGAACGATTTCCTGACCCACCCGATAAAAGATGTGGGAGAGGAGGACTAGCAAGCTGCCAGAATCTCTTTTGCTGATTAAAGAGCTAAAGATGCGTGCTAAGGCTACTTACTGTTAGGTTTAAACTTTATCTCGGAGAGAGGTAGGCCTTTGTGCCTTCCAAAAAGCATGTGTTTGGGGCTGCCTACTATTTGTGAGGAATATATACCCGTATGGCCGGAGAAAAGGTAAGCTGTAATACAGGCTATAGCTATAAATACGCCTCCCTCTATGCCGAAAAGCTCAATGCCCATTATGGTGCAGGCAATGGGTGTGTTGGTGGCTCCTGAGAAAACCGCTACAAAGCCCATTCCGGCTAATAGAGCAATAGGAAGTGGTACAAACCAAGCCAAAGCATTGCCTAAAGTTGCCCCGACAAAAAACAATGGTGTTACCTCGCCTCCTTTAAAACCTGCCCCTAAAGTGAAGGTCGTAAATAGTATCTTCAGCAAGAAGTCATAACTGGGCAGGTCTGCCTGAAAAGCATCTACAATGGTAGGTATCCCTAAGCCGATATATTTTGTCGTGTCCATGGCAAATACCAATGCAGCCAATACGCAGCCACCTACAACTGGGCGCAGCGGTGGGTAGTTAATTTTTGCTTTAAACAAGCTGCTCCAGAAGTGCGCCAGTTTTGAAAACAGTAAGGCTGCTAAACCAAAAATCATTCCTGCAAAGAGCGCCCACAGCAGGTTTACCGGAGTTAGTGCGGGTACAATATCAATTGCATAGTGCGTGTGCGGTACATGCCAAAGGTGTCCTACATAATCGGCAAGTATGGCTGCCAGAAAGCTTGGAATGATGGCGTCAAAACGAATCCGGCCCAGGATGAGAACCTCCAGCGCAAAGATGGCTCCTGCCAGTGGTGTACCGAATACGGAGGCAAAACCGGCACTTATACCTGCTGTAAGCAATACCCTCCTGTCATCTGGGTTCAGACGCAGTAGTTTAGTAACTCTGTCGGCAATAGCACCTCCCACCTGCACAGCAGTACCTTCTCGACCTGCTGAGCCGCCGAATAAATGTGTTAAAATGGTGCCAAACAGCACTAGCGGTGCCATTCGGAAAGGAATAATGTCTTTGGGTCGATGTAGCTCCTCGAGCAGCAGGTTATTGCCTTTAACTACACTGTCTCCCCACAGGTGGTAGAACAAGCCTATAATGAGGCCGCCCAAGGGCAGGAGTGCTATAACCCATACATGGCTCTCGCGCCAGCTGGTGGCCCACTCCAGCGAGTACAGAAAAAAGGCTGAGGCAGATCCTACTAGTATGCCCAAAAATGTGCATATCAACAGCCATTTAAGCAGGTATACCAGTGCGGGGATTTGTTCAATAGAAGCAAGATGCCTTCTAATTTCCTTGAAATTCATTTTACTAAGTATAAGCGATTCTACATTGACCTCTTATCAGAGGCCTTAAAGTAGAAGTCATCAGCTCTGGGTAGAGCGGTTCAAGGCAGACATCATTGCCGTTTGTAGCTGCTAATTTAGTGTATTTTCTGAAAGTGATAAATTTTTATGGCTAGAGCAGATCGTTTAATTGCTCCTTTGGGCTGGTTCATACTTTATCAGAAGAGCTTCGACTCTTAAACTATTAGGTTAGCTATTACCAGATATTCATAAACTTCCTGCGTCATTCAGTAACCTCAATTATTACATCAGTAGTTATCAGCAACCAACTGGTGCCATCCTTCTTCAGAGACACCAAGAATCTTCTCAAAATTGGCATAAGATCTTATAAATTCGGCTAATTTTTGTTTGCCCCATTTATGCACCAAGTATTCGATTATTGTATAACCTACATTGTAGATCTGCTGGCTGTTATTTAGCTGCTGTAGGGAGGGAGAGTTCCTCATGCCATATACTTGTTTACCATGTTAGCTTCGTAACCGCCTACTGCCTCTCAAAGCCATTGAGGATAGTTTGTCGCAAACTGCTCCTCGAAATTCTTATCAAAGCCAGGTGAGTTTGTATTTTCTGCTTTATCCAAAGCTTCCTGAATAAGGATGTTGAGCTGTATGCAGTGCGTAAATTCATGTACTGCTACTTTCTCCATATCCTGAGGAAAGACGCTGTTATACCAAGTCTCGTACTTTAGGTGGAATGCCAAAGGACCACGACTAGTGCCGTTAGCAGTGCTGTTTAATAAGCCAGTTGCATCATTAAATTGTTCCTGAGTAGGATGTATAAAAACAGCTATAGTATCATGTAGAGGGGCTTCTAAAGTGGTTCTGATGCTGGCATAATTGCTTTCAAGCGAACTAGCTATGGCTGCAGCTTCCTCTTTTAGAATTCCTCTGTACAAGATCTTAAAGTAGTTGGTGTGCAGCTCAGTAGGCTCGTCTGTTATTCTTACCTGGCGTATCAGGCAGAAAGAAAGGTATACAAGTGCAAAGCAAGCAACTATTATTAATGTTGCTTTTGATATGCCTCTTAGAATTTTCATCTATCAGACTTTACGATTTTCAATAAAAGTGCCTTCATGTTCATTTTAACTGATGTAAGTGCTCCTAAGTAAGGCAACATGCGGCCAGCGTAATCTTACTTAGTACCATCAGTTCTTAAACGAGGAAAAACCATTTCATCGGGGACAACAGTTTTAACGATACGCTCTGCTGCTTTGTATTCACACTGTTTTTCTGATCCAGGCTATCAAGGGAATATGTTTCTGAGCTTTTGGTATGTATGGTAAAAAGATGAAGCAGAAGAATGTGATTTTTCCCTGCATATTTATCAAGGTACAAAAAAGCCACCATTGGTCAAATCTCTAAAGTCTATTAGCGTCAGATACTTAAATTATATGAGATACATACTTTCCAGAATTTTAAAATGGTTTCTAAGGTACAAGCATACTGTAAAAGTGCTATATTGTATAGCTAACAGCTTGTCATATCCATTCACCTAAGAGATGCATCATGTCTACAAATCGACGCCATTTTTTAAGAAACCTTGGAGGTTTAGCCGCCGGAGTGGCAGGACTCTCTGTTTTTGGTACTGAATCCCTGGCCATGGAGCCGTCAAAGAAATTGTTCTTCAAGATGTCTTTAGCGCAATGGTCGCTCCACAAGGCCTTATTCAGTAAAGAAATTGATACACTTGATTTCCCTGGATTAGCCAAAAACACCTATGGCATTGATACGGTAGAATATGTAAACCAATTCTTTCAGGACAAGGCTAAAGACAAGCAGTACCTTAACCAGTTGCTGTCCCGGTCTAAGGATCATGGTGTAAAGAATAACCTGATCATGATTGATGCTGAGGGTGACATCTGTAACCCAGATAGTAAAGAGCGTTTAACAGCAGTGGAAAACCACTACAAATGGGTTGATGCCGCAAAGTTTCTGGGGTGCCAATCGGTGCGGATAAACATGTTTGGTACAGGACCCAAAGAAGATGTGAGACTTGCCGGTATAGATGGCTTGGGGCGCTTGGCTGAGTATGCTGCGAAAGCTGGCATAAATGTGCTGGCAGAAAACCACGGGGGATACTCCTCTGATGCTGTATGGCTTGCCTCTATCGTAAAGCAGGTTAACATGAAAAACGTAGGTACTCTCCCGGACTTCACGAACTTCTGTATAAAGCGCGAGGGTGAGAACTTTTGGGAAGGCAAGTGTATAGAATCTTATGATCCTTATAAAGGTGTAAAAGAGCTTATGCCGTATGCTATGGGTGTTAGTGCCAAAGCTTTTGAGTTTGATGCCCAAGGCTTTTGTAAGGTAACAGACTACACCAGAATGATGCAGATAATTAAAGACTCCGGCTTTAAAGGTTACATCGGAATTGAATATGAGGGAGACCAGGTAAGCGAAGAAGTGGGTATAAAAAAAACAAAGGCTCTTCTAGAGAAAACCGGCCTTGCTGTAAGTTAAGCTGCTTATATTGCCAGAAGCATTATGAATGCTTTTAACCAGTTTAGAAATACAAATTATACTTATGTCACAAACACGTACGCTAAACCCACGTCACCTAGGACAGATGATCCTGGTTCTTCTATTTTCTTTCATTGTTCTCAGTACTCAGGCTAAACCTAAACAGGAATACTACGAGCTTAGGACTTATACACTTACCTCTCCAGAGCAACGGCAGGGGGTGGAAGCTTACTGGCAAAATGCAGCCATACCTGCCCTTAATAAAATGGGTATAAAAAACGTTGGGGTGTTCAGAGAGATGGAGCCCGGCGAAACGCCTAAATTATATGTTCTGATCCCTTACAAATCTCTTCAGCAGTTTGAGGCAGTACAGAGCAAGTTCTTTCTGGAGCCTGCGCACCAGAAGGCAGGCGACACATATATCAACGCTCCATTTAAGCAACCTGCCTACCAGCGTATAGAAAGCTCACTTATGAAAGCTTTTACACACCTGCCTGAACTGGAGGTACCAGCGAAAAAAGACAGAATTTTTGAGTTGCGTGTCTACGAAAGCCACAGCGAAAAATTTGCCAAGCAAAAGATCAAGATGTTTAACGAAGGAGGTGAAATAGAAATCTTTCGCAAAACAGGTCTGCAGCCTGTCTTCTTCGGTGAAACGCTGGTGGGTACACAGATGCCTAACCTTACTTACATGATAACAGCTCCAAGCATGGAAGCCCACAAGCAGCACTGGAAACAGTTTGGGCAGAGCCCAGAATGGAAGGAGCTAAGCAGCTTACCAGAGTATGCAGACACCGTTTCAGAAATAACAAGTGTGTTCCTGGTGCCAACCAGCTTCTCTCAAATTTAAAATTACATGGGCTGTATCTGTAAAGTATGACCTACAAATTGAACTATGTGCAATGCAGAAAAGGGGCAGCAGTAATGCTGTCTCTTTTCTTTTATGAAGCCGTTGCTTAAAGTTATTTTTCTACTAAAAGCATGTAGTAGTATACTTGTGCAGCCTGCAGTAATTAAGGAAGAGTATGAATGAGCTGGTAGTTAAGCCTGTAGCTTTTGTGGCACCTAAAACCAGTTGCATGTAGTATAAAGATGATGTGTAGAGCGGTTTTGATCTCTAACTATTGAACACTTGTTACCCGTTCAGGTTCGCATGGTGGCGACGCTGTCGGTAGAGGTGTAGTTCTACTAACAGCCAAAGTAAAACCATGGCATACTCCAGTGTTACTAAAAGCAGATCTTCCTGGTAATCAGGGGAGCGGTAGGCAGCATAAGTAAGTATAACCAATCCAGACCAAGTAATCGCAAAGCGGAAGTGACTCATCGCAGTTAGAGCCAGTAAGGTAGTAAGGTACCAGGGGTGCACCGTCGTAGCAAGTAATAGATATATTGTTAGAGCAGTTGCCATATAACCTGCCACCCTTCTTACTGAGCTAAGCTTTATAGCAGAAGCCATACTTAGTATAACCACCAGCGTAATGAGGGATAACAGCGGACCAAGTACAGAAATGGTGTTATAGCCTGCCAACCGGAAGCCAATCCAACGCAATATGTAATAGATGCTGGCGTTAAACTCAAATTTCTGAATGTATAAGTCGAGGCTCTGAAGAATGTTCTGGAGTACGCCTTGGCTTGATAGGGGAGCAGAAAGTATAAACAGTGTCACAAAAACTGCAGCCCCATATAATGTAAAGCGTCGTGCACCAAGCTTGCTTAGCAGGAAGGGTAGAAACATCAGAGGCAGTAGCTTGGTGCCTACAGCCAATCCGAACGCTATTCCAGACCAAACAACCCGCTGGTAGAAGAGTTGGTACAGAGCCAGCAACAGGAAGAAGATTATTAGTGCCTCGAAGTGCAGGTTACCAACAAGTTCTATGATTACCAGAGGGTTTAAGGCATAGAACAGTACGTGTTTTTCTGATAGCCCCATCTTGCGAAGCAGGCGCCAAAGCAATAGTATACTTCCTATTTCAGCGGAAAGGAGAACCAGCCGCATCACTATAATGCTTCCCATTATACTTTGCGGAGATAACTTTGCTGCCAGCCAGTATACCGCCTGTGATACCGGCGGATACACGCTGTAGTAATTGGCAGAATTAAGCTGGCTGAATAACTTTTGCGTAATACCCGACACCTGCGGCGCTTCCGGCTGCATAAAGAAAGTTGGCAAGTATAAGTAAGGGTTGATACCGGCAGCTAAAAGTCGCCCGTCCCAGATAAACCTGAAATAATCGTCTGACAAGGCAGGTCTTGCAAACAGAAAAAGCAGCCTGAAAAGTATGGCTGCGGCCACACCATGCCAAAGGTTAAAACGCAGGTTACAAGTGTACAGGTAAGCTATAAAAACAACTGTGTACAGAACGAGCAGTTGTGTAAAGGCTGTTCGTGGGGTGGCATAGGCCAATATAATATAAGCCACAGCCGATAGGGCTAGCGCTGCATAACCAAGGGTGTTATTTTTTTGCGGAGCCATACTAGCTAGGGCACAACTTAGGCTTCTGTTGTCATAACTTAACCCGATACGGTAAAAACCGCCTACAGGTACTTAAATATAGTCAGGATGATTTTATATCCCGCCATGATTGTACCTTTTACTGTGCCTGAAACTTTAGAAGTGCCAATGCGCTTGCGATAGGAAACAGGTACCTCTGTATACTTTACATTTTTTCTTGCGGCCTTGGCCTGCATTTCTACTGTCCAGCCATAGGTGCGGTCGCGCATACCCAGAGCCAGTAAGGTATCCAGCTTTATTGCCCTGAATGGTCCAAGGTCTGTAAAATGGGCACCGTAGAACAGGCGGAGCAACGTGGTGGCTAGCCAATTACCGAAAACCTGCTGTGGCATCATTGAGCCTCGTGCTCGTTTACCCAATGCCCTGGAGCCGATCACCATATCTGCCTGGTTCTGTAGTATAGGCTGCAACAGCCTTGTTACCTCTTCGGGGTAATCCGAATAATCTCCATCCAAAAATACAATGACATCCGGGCGGGTTTCTGATGGCTTGGCAGCTGCATAGGCTATACCTTTTAGGCAAGCATTTCCATAGCCAGGCCTAGGTTCGTGCAGCACGGTAGCACCTGCGGCAGCGGCAGCTTCTGCAGTGCGGTCGGTGGAGTTGTTGTTCACCACAATCACCTCCTCTACAATATTGCTAGGTATATCGCCCACCACCTGAGAAATGGATTTTTCTTCGTTGTAAGCGGGTATAATTATGTTTACTCGGGCCATAGGTAATATAGGAGCGGCAAAGATGCCCAATTTCCTCTAGACCTCCCTATTAATGCTGTTTTTCTTTGATAATCTGCCCTATACGGCACTACCTTTGCAGTGAACTATTTGCCTGCATGCAGGTTTTTATAATGTTAATACATTCACAACTAGTATGAAAGAGGAAGCCATAAAGGTAGGAGATAAAGTCCCTGATTTTGAACTGGAGCGTCAGGATGGAGGCTTTTTTCGCCTGTATGATCTTTTAAGGGAGAAAAATGTTGTGCTCTACTTTTATCCGAAAGACAGTACTCCTGGCTGTACAAAGCAGGCCTGTGAGTTTCGCGACCAGTACGAAGTTTTCAAAGAGCAAGGTGCTGAGGTGGTAGGTATAAGCTCTGACAGTGTGGAGTCGCACCAGCGTTTTGAGAAAAACTACCGCCTGCCTTTCAAGCTACTTAGCGACAAAGGTGGTCAGATCAGGAAAATGTTTGGTGTGCCGCGCAAGTTGGGTTTGTTACCTGGCCGTGTAACGTACATTATTGACCAGGATGGTATTGTGCGCTATGTTTTCAACTCTATGTCAAAGCCGCTGGAACATGTTAGTATAGCCTTGGAAGTGCTTCGTGAAATCAACAGCGAGCAAAAGCACTACAACAAAGCTTAGTTAGTTTGAAAAGAGAAAACAAAATGGGCAGCCAAAATTACTTTGGCTGCCCATTTTGTTTTCTCTTTAATACTTTTATTTCCTGTTAAATATATCGATCAGCTCAAACCTATTGCCATTGTTCAGCTCCACCATCAGAAATCCTTTTTCCTTGTTGAAGTAAACAGTTTTAGGGTCGTTAGCATTGGTAGTAGATCCCTCCAGAACATAGGCGTTAAACTTTTTATCTCCTACAGATACTTCCTCAGTTGGGTCGTCGTTTGGAGAAATTTCCCAAGCAACGTTGGTACCTATACCCACTTTAATGATGAGCGAATCTGGCTTCTTTAGTATATAAGTAGCCATGAACGGTAACTGTCTCTGCTGGTCCTCAATGATGTTTGTTAGTTGCGTATTGCGCTGCTCAATGCAATCATCTGTTACGGAATAACCATCGCCGGGAAGGCTCTGCACGTAAATGCCTGTGCGGAAGTATGTAACAGTATCACCATCGACAGACAAATTTTTAAATTTAACAGTGTCGCCAGCTCCATATACCAGCCACTGCGAGTCTTCTGGAGTAGGCTCTGTAATGGTTATCTCTCCACAGTTATCGCACGAAGCTAACGCCATTGAGGCAAATATCAGGAGGAAGAATGATTTTACTAATGTCTTCATTGGGTGGTGGAAAAACAGTTAAAGATCGTAATTTTTTGCCAAAGTTTCTCTCTATATCAGACAGAGTACTTTTGAGTATGCAAAGGTTGCATGGCTTCGGCTTTTTTGAACCAACTGATTACTTCCGAAAAATGGTCGTGAGATGCCGCTGGTAGGATAGCTGTTCCTGCCCTTGTAGCTTAATTTAGTTATTTCTGGGATACGCTTTCCTTATCCCTTCCAATCTGTACAAGTAAGGAGAAGGCCAGGCACAGCAAAGCCAGCAAACTTAACTAAGATACAAGATACTTAAAGTTTGCTGGCTTTGCTGCGTTGGTAGGTTATATCGAAGGCTAGCTTCTGATCGGTATTGGCTGTGGTTTCAGCTTAGGTCGTAAAACCAGCCACACAATTGTGCCGAGAATAGTGCCTGAGAAAAATGCGAGTCCCGCGATAACCCACCCATTCAGGCCACGAAGTTCTGCATCATAGTAAACGTATGTCAGGATCAAACCTAGTAGTACCAGGTAGAGCCCGATCATGGTTAAAAAAAGAATATTGGTTATATCGATTGTTGTCGGTTCCATAACACATTGAGCTAAATTGTACATATGCAGCGATGTAACTACCTCTGCTATATTTGTTTAACTCCAACGGTCATTTTATGTTTTTAATTATTTAAAGAAACATATTGCATTAGATGGTATAATGCAATAGAATGATTGTATTGTGTAGTTACATGAGCTGTAGGCAGAACTTACTATAATTGCACAGACTTAGCTTCTCTTCTTCTATAGTTAAACTATAGGCTAATAAAAAAAGCCGCCCTAAGAAGGCGGCTTTTTCCTGTATAACTAATATGAATTACTTCTTAATGATAAGTCTGTGAGTTTCTGTCTGACTTTCAACAGTAACCTTAAAGTAGTAGATACCACCCTTCAACTCATCTATAGGTATGGTTACACCGCTTTGTCCTTCAGTAGCTTCTAACTGCTTATGCAGTACCTGCTGCCCTAAAGTGTTTACTGCCGTTACCTCTACTAACCCCGAGGTATTGTGTGCCAAACGGAGATTTACGGTATGCTGTGCCGGGTTAGGGTAAAGTATAGCTCGGCTAGCCGGAGCAACAATGCTAGATGTCTGCGATGCAGAAAGTGTCTCTGCCTTCAGAACCAAAGTCTCGTTGGTTGCTGTAGCATCACCACCCCACTTAGATGTTACTGATGCAGTGTTTACAACAGTAGTTGGGTTAGAAACAATGTCAACATTGTCTACATACCATCCTGTTGCTCCAGTTAATACATCAGAGCCCATTCTAAAGCGGATTAATACATTCTTACCCGCAAAGCTGCTCAGGTCAACTATAGTTTGGATGTAACCGTTGCTACCACCAGTAAAGGCCGGGCCACTAATAGTGGAGGCATTTTCCAGGGGAATTGTGCTGTTATAGCCATTCTGGATCATCTTATCACCAAGGTTAGCCCATGAAAGACCATTGTTAGTGCTAATTTCTACCACACCACCGTCAAATCCACCTTCGGTAGCATAGCTATGCCAGAAACGAAGAAGAGCATTCTCACCTATTGTTACAGGAGTGGCTATTCTCAGGTATTGGTCGCTAAACTCATTCGGGTCTACTGCGAACCATGATGTTTTACCACTGTACGGATTCTTCGTGCTAAGCTGCCAATCCTTAAGACCGATCAGGTGTGAAGTTTTCCATTTTGAACCTCCATTCTCCATGTCATCCTGGAAGTATATAGTAGTACCGTCACCCTTCTGTACCTTCACTTTAAATGAGCGTGTAATTGTCTCACCCTGCGCCATTTTAACAGGCTTGAACCAAACCACATCGCCCGAAACTTTTGGAGCATCTTTACCAGATTCGGCTACATAAGCTGTGCTGGCTGGAATGGTGCTGCTAACGGCTACGCCACTCATTGAGCTGGCTGTATGGTTCGTTACAGTGATGTTGTAGGTCAATTGGCCTCCGTCAACTACAGGGCTTGGGTTAGCATCGAGCTTGATAGCGAACTGAGGCTCGCAAGACGGTGGCATATCGAATGCTTCGGTTCCATCGGTCAGGTCATTGTTGCTGCCTTGCGTAGCGCTGTAACCTAAACCTCTTTTTGCGAAAGCTCTCCAGATGTAGCATTGGTTGGCACCGCCGTTGTTTATTCTGTCTGCGGCCAAGATTGCATCGCGGGCATCAATGAAGCCAGGGCTACAAGGCTGCAGCTTCAGACCATCTATAATCAATTGTAGGGCTATGTTGTTACCGCCCTTGCCGTTATAAATATCAGGATCGTAACCGTACTCATCTATCAGGCTCCAGGTCATATCCCACAGCATGGTAGCCCAGATAAAACCTACACCGTGTGGTACTGAGATTTCTGCGTTGGAAATGTCACCGTAAGTATAAGGGTTAATGCCCATATCGGTGCTGTAAGGTGCAGGGCGAATGCCATCACCATCAGTGCCTTGAGACTGCACATAGGTGCCAATGCCACGGCGCTGAGGGCCGGTGTCACCAGGACGCATAGTCATGAACAGAGCAAAGTAATCGCTCCAGCCTTCACCACCTTGTTCAGCACCTGATAAACACTGCGTGCTAGGGCCTCCTGTCAGGCGGATTGAGATACCGTGGCCATACTCGTGGGCAATGATGCCGTTGTCCAAGTCACCATCTCGAAGTGGAGGTACGCCTCCCTCACGACGTAGTGAGCCTGCCAGACCTTGAGAAAGAGCAGCTTTTAATTTTTCGCCATCAGCCTTGCTGATCATGATGGCAGGTATAAGTACGGCTGTACCTGTTTCGTCGCCACCCATTGAAATAGGGTCACCATCTACGTTGTTCACGACAATAACGGCGGTAGCGCCAGATGCTTGGGCGTTCAGTGCTTTTTCAATGAAAGAGCACTCCCCACGGTCTACTAGAGCAATGTTACCAGTAATCTGATCCTGGTTGTTGAAAGGCACAGGTACAGAGCCTGCAGGTAGAGCTGGTGTGCCGCTGCAACCATTGGCAGGGTCAGCCATAATGATGCTGCCTGAAACACCTGTTTCACCTACTTGTGGGCCAAATGCAGCCTGTACTGCAGTGTAAGAGCCAGCTACGGAAGAAGGATTTATGATATGGAGCAATTTGGCTGGCAAAGAGGATGTCCAAAGATACATTTGCATGCGGCCAGGTACACCATCCTGCAGAGTAAGGAAGTTAGCGTTGTTGGTACCGCCGCCATCCTGCGCTTCAGCCATCACAGCGTCTAAGCCTTGTCCAACACCTGTAAGGTTTGTTTGCTGAAAGTTTCCGCTTTCTTCGTCAAAGCCATACAGGTAGAAAACGTCATGCATCAGGTTGTTCCAGTAGAACAGGTTTGTTGTGGCAGCCTTCACATAAGTAGTCGGCTCCTGGTTGAGGTCAAGAGGGAAGTCAAAGTTAAGGTTCAGGCCTCCATCAGGGCTGGTACCAGCGTTGGCGCCTGCTCTGTCTTCATAGGCGTGCACGTTATTGCCTTTGGTAATAGTATAGGAAAGCAGGCCGTCGTTGTGCCAGCCCAAAGGAGACGCAGTTGCGTTCTCTTTGCCAGTAACCAAGGTTCTATCACCGTGGCTTGGAGTTTCGAAAGGTACATCATAAATCCTGTATGTACCGCTGGTGGCAACAGTGGCAGCAGCGTTTACTGGAGCGAAGGCTTTGGCCATGATCTCCTGCTGCAGCTTTCTTTTCTCAATAGTAGTTAATGCTGTTGCTCTTTTTGTGGTTGCACTTTGAGAGAAGCTAGCGGTTTCGCCTGGCGCATCCGTTACAGCAGGTTGTCCCCAATTATCATGCACTACTAAGTCTTCTTTTTTCAGTACCTGCCCGTCTGCTGCATCAATATACATGTTCCAGTAACTCTGTCCATCAGTAGGGTAGATGGAAACCTCCCAGGCAAGGCGTACAGTACCATCTGGCATAGGCTGGTATACCAACTTGGCAGGGATGGGAGAGAGTGAAATGCCGCCATCACTAAGTACAACAGCCTTTGCTGCAGCAGGTACCTTGTCGGTTGGGGCTTTGCGCTCTTTTACAGTTAAAGGGGCTTTTACTTGTAGCTTCAGGTGGTTGGCAGCTGCCCTTGCTGCTTGCTCAGGCGAAAGGCCTGCAGCGCTTCCTTTTATGGCAGCACGTAAATTAGGTACAAACCTGTTACCCATATTCACTACGTTGCCATCTTTGTCGATATTAATGTTGATGTTAGCACCAACTACTTCTATGCCCTGAAAGCGCTGGCGAAGGTAAATGTGTGTTACACCGCTTTTTTTACTGGTGTACTGGTCTGTGACTACATAATCTGAAATGTCAGCAGAAGTAAGTTTGTGATCGGCTTTAGTTTGCTCGATGTGCTTTAGTGCGATGTTAAGTGCTGATTGAGCGTTACTGACGCTGGGGAGTGTCAGTAACAGGAAGCTCAGAAGCCACAGTAACCGGCTGGGGGATAAATGTTTCATGAATGTTTAAGGTGTTAAAGGTGTTACATGTACTAGTTTGTTTGTAAGGTTAGTCAGTAGTCTGCGTTAGTGCTTAAAGTCTTCAGTAGTGCCACAAGCATTTAAGCTGAAGGACAGGCCTCCCTGTACAGCCGTAAAGTTGCCCCTGCTGATAATAATGGTGTAAATACGTTGTGGTTTGGAAGTTGGATGTTATAGCAAATGCTGGTTTTAAATGCTAATATAACTAAAAGTAGATAAAGGTTTTCCTTGATTGTCTTCCGGAAAGGTGATATGGGAGCTTCCTTGTACAGCAGATGAGTGTTTAAACTTCATTATGTAGGTGCATGCGAGGGTACATGAGAAGACTTTGTACTTATGTTACCTTACTGCTAGTATAACTTTTTTGTTGTAAAGTTTAAGATTGTTGCTTTTGATTAATTGTGTTTTAACAACAATTGTGCTTTGGTTGAGGAGGTGTTGCGTAGATGATTTAGTTTATATTATTGGATAATATTTAGAAATAAATTTTCCCCCAACGTTGAAGGCTAGAAAGAGGAGGAGTTGCAGGGAGCAAACTGTATCACTTGAGTCAAATTGATAAATGCGACCTAGTATGCATAGCTGCGCCGAGAGCGAGGATAGCGCTCCAGAAATGTTGTATCTACCGCTTGCTTAGTTAATATAGATTCGTAAACCTATGGCTGATGCTGCTGTAATTGGCGCAACATGATTTCAGTTAGATAGCTGCCGCTGTAAGGGCCGAAGAAATTCATGCTACGGGTTTCATACTCATCTAAAGTATAATACTTGTCAGGGGTAATGTAGCCAATATAGCCGCCGTTAAAGCTGGTTACTATAGCATTTTGTCCCTGAGCTTGTGCCTGCTTTGCAAGTTGGGGTACAAACTCGCCGGAATAATCGGCTGGAGCACCTAAGAAAACTACCTCCCCCAGCTGCAAGCTGGTTACATAAGCGGGGTGATCCCCAAAAATCCCATTGAAGAGAAAAGGAGCGAGTCGTAAGCCCTGCGTAATGCGCCATTGAGGCTTTGGCAAGTCCAGTTCTGTTCTGCCATGCCCTATAGTATAAATATACTTTGTTTCAACATGTAGCAGCTCCTCCCGAAGTAGTTTGGCTAAACGCTCGCCTACAGCCTCTGTACTCTCATGCGTGTCTCCATCGAAATATACAGGACTATGGCTGCCTACTGCACCAGCCGAGAAAGAGGCAAACTTAATGCGTTCTTCCAACTCATCAACCAGCACACCAGGATAGTCTCGGGAGAGGCTAGGTGTTTCGGAGGGAAGTATGGTAGCGTGTGCTGAGAAAACAGAAAGTACGGCTGTTGTACCATCCTCTCGCTCAAACTTCAGAAAGCGCAATTCTGTGTCGCGGTTTTGCTGCCGATCAGCATAGTATGGGTTATCTTCATCGTTCAGCAGCCTGTTCTTTACTAAACTAGGCGCGCTAACACTGCCGAAACCTACTTTAGTAGCTTGTAGGTCGCGTCGGGCTAGCTCCATGCTCTGTACAATCTGCTGTGTCAGTCGCTGCACCAGCTCCTCGTCATACTTACCTGTCATAAGCTTGATTCCTAGCTTTTTGCCCCATCCGCCAAAGCTGGTGTGGCTGTGGGTGGCTGTCAGGTACACTTGCTCGGGTTTAAGGTTAAGTTCAGGATATATTTTCTCCAGCTCCTGTAGCACCTGCATCGGTACAATCAACAAATCTAATGCTACATAATAGGCCTCAGTTTTTCCATTGCTAAAAGCAAAGGTGCGTACCCAGGCAGAGTCGTGGACTTCTTCGTAGCTCATACCAAGGCGCTTGCCATAACCTGCCAGGGGAGTGCCTACCGGCGGTGTGATGTTTACTTTTGCCCAACCAACTTTTACCGTGTCGCCCTGGAAGATAGTAACAGGGGTTTCTTCAAGATCATCGATTGTTTCCTCATAATAATCGGTCTCCTGGTATGGGGTGCGGTCGAGGGGGCGGACAACGCAGGCAGTAAGCAGCAACAGAAATGCCAGCACATACAAGTAAGTATAGCGGACGGTAAGTATTGATCTTATCTTGCTCATTTAGATGATTGTGGCGTGCTAGGCTGGTGCTGTGCCCTCTTGTGCAAATATCCTGCCTTAGTTTTGCATTGCCTCTACGGCAGTGTACAGGTTATTTTTGTTTGTACCTTGGTTAGCAAACATCTGGCGCATATCGTCTGCAGCAGGGTATTCAAATACCTCCAGGTCAAAGTATTTTACTGCAGCCAGCAGGTGGTCAAAAATGTCGGCCATTATCTGCTCGTACTTCTCCCAGCGTACATCATTCGTGAACACGTATAGTTCAATGGGCATACCAGTGGTGGTAGGCTCCAGCTGGCGTACCATCATAGTCATGTGCTTGTGCGTAAACTCGTGCTGCGCGATATAGGCATCAATATACTTCCTGAAAGCACCCACATTCGTCATGCTGCGGCCGTTAATAAGCAGGCTTTTATCTATTGATTTCTCCTTGTTATACTTGTCTATTTCGCTTTGCCGCTCCTGCAGATAACTTTTAATTAGCTGAATCTTGCTGAAGCGTTTTACATCCTGCTCAGATAAATACCTTATGCTGGAAATTTTGATGAGTATAGACCGCTTGATGCGACGACCACCTGCGCTCTGCATGCCGCGCCAGTTCTTAAAAGAGTCTGAGATAAGATAATAAGTGGGAATGGTGGTGATGGTTTTATCGAAGTTCTGCACTTTTACTGTGGTCAGGTTAATCTCGATCACATCACCGTCTGCACCATACTTCTCCATGGTGATCCAATCTCCGATACGCACCATATCGTTGGTAGATACCTGGATGCTTGCCACAAAGCCAAGTATGGTATCCTTGAAAACCAGTAAAAGTATAGCTGAGGCTGCACCCATGGCAGTAATAAATGCCCACACTTCTTTGCCTGTAAGCAGCGAGAAGACCAGTAGGCCACCTACAAAGTATAAAAAGATGGAAATGACCTGCAGAAAACTATCCACGGGCTTGTCTCGGAAGAGAGGTGTTGTTTTAAGGTAATCCTTAACAGTGCGCAGGAAAGCTCGGATGACCCAGATGCTGAGGAGTACTGTGTACACATCTGTCAGTGTCCTCAGCGGCTTTATCCAACCCGCGAAATCAGAAAACACGATAGGCAGCGACTGTACCACAATTATAAGCGGGGCAACCTTTGCCAGGTGGTTAAAAATCTTGTTCTGGATGAGTAGGTCATCAAACTGAGTAGACGTTCTAGCAGAAAACCTTTGCATAGCACCTACCAGCAGACGCTTTGTAAAGGCGTGGGCAGCATACACCAGCAGCAGCATCACTATAAAGAGCAGCAGCATGTTCAGGTACACCGCAGAGCTCTGTGGCATGCCAAGTGCAATCAGGTGATTATACGTCCAGTGGTTGATGTGTGAAAAATGATTTGTTGTCTCCATGTTTCAGGGTTAAGGTTGGCAATGGATTGCGGGGCAAAGGTAAGAAATAATGAAAGAGGCAAGTAGCCTATTCGCTTATATGACTTGGTCTTACAGCAGGCGTGGATGCTTATGCTTTTATTTGCGGCCTTTTCACCCGATTAAGTTTTCAGGTTAGGCAATAAGGTTTAAATTTGGCGTTCTGAAAGTCCGCAGTTATACTTTAACAAAGGGCAAAAGCCATTGGAGCAGGAGGGGGAGGAGCATATGCCTTTTCAGAGTTAAGCCTATACTTCCCCCCATTTGCTGCAGTGCATAAGCAGACTATTGTCTTACATCAATATATGGAACCTAATTTAGATCACCTTTTAAAGATAGCCTCTGAGCTATCTATTACCATTAAACAGGTAGAGGCTACCACCAGATTACTTGATGAGGGAGCAACGGTGCCTTTCATTTCCCGCTACCGTAAAGAAGCCACCGGATCGCTTGACGAGGTACAGATTGCCGGTATCCGCGACAGACTGGAGCAGCTTCGTGAGCTGGACAAGCGACGTGAAAGCATCCTGAAGTCTATCCGCGACCAGGAGAAGCTGACGCCGGAGCTGGAGGCCCAGATTATGGCTACCGAAACGATGGCTGTGCTGGAGGATATTTACCTGCCTTACAAACCGAAGCGCCGCACCCGCGCCACCATTGCCCGCGAAAAAGGACTGGAGCCATTGGCAGAGCGCTTGTTTGCCCAGGAGAATTTCGATGTGGAGGCTGAGGCTGCAAACTTCGTTTCGGAAGAAAAAGAGGTAAAAGATGTGAATGAGGCGCTTGCCGGAGCACGCGACATCATGGCCGAGTGGATGAACGAAAATGCCGAAGCACGTGCCACCATGCGTCAGCTATTCGAGAAACAAGGCGTGTTTAAGAGCCGCGTAATTATGGGCAAGGAAGAGGAAGGCCAGAAGTTCAAAGATTACTTTGAATGGGAGGAGCCGATCGAAAAAGCACCGTCGCACCGTGTGCTGGCCATGCGCCGCGGCGAAACTGAAATGGTGCTGATGCTGTCGGCTCAGCCTGACGAAGAAGCTGCGCTGGCGAAACTGGAGGACATGTTTGTGCAGGGCAATAATGCTGCCTCAGAGCAAGTACGTTTGGCTGCCAAAGATTGCTATAAGCGCCTGCTTAAGTTGAGCATGGAGACGGAAGTGCGCCTTAGCTCTAAAAAACGTGCCGATGAAGAGGCCATCCGCGTATTTGCCGATAACCTGCGCCAACTGTTGTTGTCTTCGCCGCTAGGCCAGAAAACTGTATTGGCACTGGACCCTGGCTTTAGAACAGGTGTAAAATCGGTTGTGCTGGACAAGCAGGGCAAGTTGTTGCACAACGAAACTATCTACCCACATACAGGCCAGCACAAAGAGCAGGAGGCAGCGCAGGCAGTACGCTACATGGTAACAAGGTTCGAAGTAGAAGCCATTGCTATTGGTAATGGTACTGCCAGCCGCGAGACAGAAGCTTTCGTGAAAAGCCTGAAGCTGCCAGCCTCTGTAATGGTAGTAATGGTAAACGAAAGCGGTGCCTCTATTTACTCAGCCTCTGAGGTTGCCCGTGAGGAATTCCCTGACCAGGATGTGACAGTACGTGGTGCTGTTTCTATTGGTCGCCGCCTGATGGACCCACTAGCTGAACTGGTGAAGATCGACCCGAAAAGTATAGGTGTTGGCCAGTACCAGCACGATGTGGACCAAACGGCTCTGAAGCATTCTTTGGATGACGTGGTGATGAGCTGCGTGAACGCTGTAGGTGTGGAGGTAAATACAGCCAGTAAGCAATTGTTGACCTACGTTTCTGGTCTTGGGCCTGCGCTGGCACAGAACATTGTAGAGTACCGTAACCAAAACGGCCCGTTCCGTACCCGTACCGAGCTGAAGAAAGTATCCCGCCTGGGCGATAAAGCCTTTGAGCAGGCTGCTGGATTCCTTCGTATCCGCAATGCAGAAAACCCACTCGATGCCTCCGCTGTGCACCCCGAAAGCTACCCGATTGTAGAGCAGATGGCAAAAGACCTGGGCGTAACAGTTAGCGATCTGATGAAGAATGAAGAGCTTCGTAAGAAGATTGACCTAAAGAAATACGTAACCGACACCGTTGGTTTGCCAACCCTACAGGACATCATCAGCGAATTGGCTAAGCCAGGCCGCGACCCACGTGAGACGTTTGAGGCATTCAGTTTTACAGAAGGTGTTAATGAGATCAAAGACCTCCGTGCAGGTATGAAGCTGCCGGGTATCGTGACCAACATTACCGCTTTCGGAGCTTTCGTGGACATCGGAGTACACCAGGACGGTTTGGTACACGTTAGTCACTTGTCTGACCGGTTCGTGAGCAACCCACACGATGTAGTGAAGGTAGGGCAGAAAGTTGAAGTAGCTGTGCTAGAGGTAGACGAAGCCCGCAAGCGTATCTCACTAAGTATGAAAGGTGACCCTGCTGCTGCCAAACCAGCCGGAGGTGGAGGCGGCAACCGCAACAAAGGCGGCCGTAAGGAGCGCGAAGAAGAACCAATGGACGACTTCCAGGCGAAGCTGGCCAAGCTGAAGGGTATGTTTAAGTAAGCTTGGGAAAGTATATAGTATTAAGAAAGCCCCTGCTAGTGTATAGCAGGGGCTTTTTGCGTATCTGAATTCAAAAAATACGAGCACTACAAGTTGCACTTCCTGATGCCTTTTCAAAGGTACTATCACTTGCTACGTCAAAATACAGATTGAATATATTCAATAAGATAACATATAGTTAATATTTCATACAAGCTTTTATATTATATTCGTTATATAAAATGTACTATATGAAAAACAAAATTTTACTAACAGTTGCAGCAGCCCTGGGTTTGGCTTTCGCTGCTGAGGCGCAAACAGTGTCTATCGGTCCTCGTGTGGGTGCTACTTTTGCAAAATTAAACCTGTCAGGTGATGATGAATTCACAGATGAGGTTAAAGATCTGATACAGTCGAAGCCAGGTTTACAGTTTGGCGCTGTTGCTAACGTGATGGTAAACGACTTGTTCTCTGTACAGCCTGAGCTCCTTTATGTTCAGAAAGGCTATCAGATAGAAGAGGGTGGAGTGTCAGCTAAGGAAACAATGAACTACCTGGAGGTACCCGTTCTGGCTAAGATATCCTTTGGATCGGGGCAGGTACAGGGCTTTGTTACAGCTGGTCCTTCTGTAGGCTATTGGCTGAGCGCAAAGAACAAATATGAGTATGACGGTGAGGAAGAAACTGAAGATTACGAGTTTGAGGATGAAGACAATAGAACTGAGTTTGGTGCCAACTTTGGCGTAGGTTTGGCTTATAAGGTTGGAGCTGGAGCTTTAAACCTTGACGTTAGGTATGGTCTAGGGCTTTCTAACCTGTATGATGACTCAGGAGACGATTCCAAAGTGAAGAACAGAGTAGTCGGTGTTTCCCTGGCTTACCTGTTCAGCCTGTAATGCTCTAAAGCAGCTTTGTTGAAGGCGGCTCCTGCACTTGTGGGAGCCGCCTTTTTGCTTTATTAATTCGTGGGTTAACCAATCTTACGGGTAACCGAAGCAACGGCATGAGCGAAGCAGCACGTATCCCCTAGAAAAGCTTATGGATACATACAACCAGAACATGTCGGAGCTGCTGCATACGGAGCATATCTCGCCTCCGGTAAGTGGCACGAGCCACATAAATGTAGGTACGACAGAACGTGTAGCTTCTTTAATTGGCGGTGCCCTTCTTGCCTACTATGGTCTCAAAAGAACCGACAAGGCTGGCTGGTTTTTGGCGGCAACAGGAGGATCTTTGCTGTTCAGGGGGATAACTGGGTATTGCCCCACTAACGAGGCCTTAGGTCGAAATACGGCAGGTGAAAAAGATATTGCCATCGAGATAACACGCAGCCTCACCATAAATAGACCGCGAGCGGAGCTGTATCAGTTCTGGAGAATGTTTGAGAACCTGCCCCGATTTATGCATCATCTCAAAGAGGTGCGGCAGCTTGGTCCTAAGCGTTCGCACTGGGTAGCCAGAATACCAAAAGGTGTGGGCACTGTGGAGTGGGAGGCAGACATCATTGAGGAAGAAACAGACCGCCTCATTGCCTGGCGCTCCTTAGAAGGATCTGATGTAGATAATGCCGGTGAGGTGCGTTTTTTAGATGCTCCTGCTAACAGAGGTACTATAGTACAAGCTACTATTACTTACAGGCCGCCAATCGGGGATGTAGGTGGCGGCATTGCAAAGCTGCTCAACCCTGTCTTTAAACAAATGGTGCTAAACGACCTTCACCGGTTTAAACAGCTCATGGAGTCCGGGGAGGTGGCAACCATTAAGGGGCAGCCTTCCGGGCGGAAGTAAAACAGCCTCTAATACTATCAATTCACATCTAAACAAAGCAAACTATGAAAGCATTATGCTGGAACGGTATAAATGACCTTCGGATAGAGCGCGTGCCAGATCCTTCCATACTTAACCCACGGGATGCCATAGTGCGGGTAACCATGTCGTCGGTGTGTGGCTCTGATCTGCACTTGCTGGATGGCTACGTTCCTACCATGAAAGCCGGAGATATTATAGGTCACGAATTTTTAGGTGAGGTAGTAGAGGTAGGGGCAGATGTGAAGAAGCTGAAAAAAGGTGACCGCGTAGTGGTAGGCTCCATTGTTGGCTGTGGAGGCTGTGAGTTTTGTCAGTCAGACCAATGGTCGCTATGCGATAACTCGAATGCTCAGCCAGAGTATACCGAGAAAGCGTATGGGTATCCTACAGCAGGTATCTTTGGCTACTCCCACGCTTTCGGAGGATATGCCGGCAGCCATGCAGAATACATACGCGTGCCCTTTGCTGAGCTAGGTGCTTTCAAAGTTCCGGAGGATCTGCCTGACGAGGCGCTGGTGTTTGTGAGCGATGCTTTCCCGACCGGTTTTATGGCTGCGGATATGTGTGGCATTGTGCCCGGCGATACAGTGGTAGTATGGGGCTGTGGCGGTGTAGGCCAAATGGCAATACAAAGCGCTTACCTGTTAGGAGCAGAGCGTGTTATTGCCATCGATAGATTTGAGGATCGCCTGGAGAAAGCGAGGCGCTTCGCGAAAGCCGAAGTATTGAATTATGAAAAAGTAGATGTGCTGGAAGCGCTGAAAGAAATGACAGGAGGTCGCGGCCCAGACCGTTGCATCGATGCCGTTGGTATGGAGGCACATACTACAGGTGTTGAACAATACTACGACAGAGCCAAACAAACGCTGCGTATGCAAAGCGAGAGGCCTGCTGTACTACGGCAGGCTATTATGGCCTGCCGCAAAGGTGGCACTGTGTCTATTGTAGGAGTATACGGCGGGCTGATAGATAAATTCCCGATGGGAGCAGCTATGAACAAAGCCCTTACCTTCAGGATGGGGCAGATGTTTGCGCAAAAGTACATCCCCCAGTTACTGGATATAGTAGCAGAAGGCCAGGTCGACCCGAGTTACCTTCTTACACACAAATGGACGCTGGATCAGGGGCCGGAGGGTTATAAGATGTTCAAAGAGAAGACTGATAATTGTATGCGGGTGGTGTTTACACCGTAGACGGAATGAGCAGGAACAAAGGAGAGGGAGTTGCTGTGTTGGTAGCTCCTTTTTTATGAGAAGCAATCAAAGGTATAAAGAAAAAGGAAACTTAGGAGAGGAGTGACAGCTTATAATGTCTTTTCTGTATCCCGAAACCACCTGTAAGCATCCTCTAACCGATCAAAAAACTGCATTTCAAATGGATAGATGGGTCTGGATAAGTCCATCAGGTTTTCAAGGATTAGTTTGCTCAGTACATCATCAGGCACAATAAAAGCCATTTTCTTAAGCCTTGAAGCAGAAGCAAGGCGTGGTACAGTTATCTCGGTGGCCCATATCTGATCTTCTGTGGATATAATACCGCCTGCCTTATTGTTTACCAGCCAGAACTTCAGCTGCATCTCTATAGCAGTTTCTATGGCTGCACTCAATCCCTTCCGGTAGATTCTGGAAGGTACCACTCCCTTTGCCTGTACAACCATGAGTTGCTCAGTTGGCCTGACAAAAATAAGGAATTCAGGCTCGTCTATGATTGTAATCTCTTTTTCTGACATGGAAGCTTAGTGTAGTGTCATAAGATGAGTTATTGTTTTATTAGACTTATCTTACTTGCTGCTGCTGTACTGCTTTTGGTTCTTGTTTGGTACCTAAAAGCTGCCCCAGGAACAAACCTGCTATACTTGCTGCCAATCCATACAACATTGGGTTTACGCTTGTTTCTAAAAATAAGGCTAACAGCCAGACTCCCATGCCTGCCAGCATGGAGGCGATAGCAGCTGCAGAGTTGGTCTTACGCCATAACATACCTGCAACTAAGGGTACAAAAAGGCTCACGAGGCTTAGCGCCGATGACTCACTAACCAGTTCGTATATGTTGCTGCGCATGAGCGCCATACTTAGAGATACCCCGGCCACTAACAGCACACTAACACGGGAAAGCAGCAGGAGCTTTTCATCAGAAATGTTCTTTATGAAAGGTTTCAGCATATTTTCGCTTAATACAGCTGCAGGCGCCAGTATGCCCCCGCTGGCTGTGCTGATAATAGCAGAAATAAGTGCTCCGAAGAACAGCACCTGCACCAGTAAAGAAGAGGAGCGTAAGATAAGGCCAGGTACCAGCAGCTGGGCATCCTCATGCATTAGCTCTGGGTAGAGAAACTTAGCGTATAAAGCCAGTACGAGCGGTATGAAAGCTATTGTTAAGTACAGGAAGCCAGCTCCAATAGAAGAGGCTACTGCCACACGCTCTGAGCGTGCAGCCATCACCCGTTGAAAAACATCCTGTTGAGGAATGGACCCTAAGCCAATAGTTATCCAGAGGCCAAAGTAATTAAGCCAACTTACACTATCCCGCTCCTGCGGCACAAACCGGAAGAAGTTATCGGGTAAGGTGGAACTTATCTGTTGTAGTGGCACCTCCTGCATCAGTTCCCAGGAGATAAAGATGAGGCCGCCAATAATCATCACTGTCTGCACAAAATCAGTGATGGAGACAGACCACATACCGCCCATAAAAGTATAACCGACAACAATCAGGCTGCCGATTACTATTCCAGAAACAGTCGAAATGTTGAACACCTGGTTCATTACAATGCCCAATGCCACCATTTGTGCCGCAATCCACCCGAAGTAGGAAATAATCATGAAGAAGCCGGCAATTTGCTCCGTTAGCCGATTGAATCGAATCCGGTAGTAATCGCCCATGGTTAGGAGATTCATGCGGTAGAGGCGTTTTGCAAAGAACAAACCGACCAGCACGAGGCAGAGTGCTGCTCCAAAAGGGTCTTCAATAACACCTAGCAAACCATGCGAGGCAAATTCCGAAGAGGCACCCAAAAGCGTTTCAGAACCAAACCAGGTAGCAAAAACAACAGCTGTAGATATATAAAAAGGAAGCTGCCGACCTGCCAAAAGAAAGTCTTTCGTATTGTGTACACGTCTGGATGCCCAAAATCCTACCCCAACATTGAAGAGGAGATAAAGCAGCACGAAGAGTATCAGCATGATAGAAGATTTTAACAGCTTACGAGGGCAATTATTCGCTAAACTGTGGGAGTAATGCGGCCTCTGTTACAAATAATTGAGGTTTGAAACGTGCAAATTACAAATTACTGATTTTCTGGCAAAATACTTGCTACTATACTAGTCGTCGCTGAAACAACGTTTTATTGTTGTAGCAGCGATATCCTCAAGAAACAATACTATGCCATACTTCAGAAAACTTACTGTTGCGCTGGGGCTGATATTGGCTCTGGTGTTCGGGCAAGTAGCTACAGCGGCTGCGCCTACTGCCACTACTACAGCCACTACTGGTGCCCGCGACATTGTGCAGGAAATCATTAACGTGGTGGGGCTGAAGCCTCGCTTTGAACTGCGTGCCGCCGATATTGACAATGCCGCTGCAGTGGTGTACAATGGTGAGCGCTACATACTATATAATGAGCGCTTTTTGGCTGCCATCAATAATGCTGTGCATACTGACTGGGCTGGTGTAAGTATACTTGCACACGAGATTGGGCATCATCTTAATGGCCATACCTTAAGCAGAAGCGGCAGTAATCCGGCTGATGAGCTGGAGGCAGACGAGTTCTCTGGTTTTGTATTACGTAAAATGGGGGCTAGCCTGGCCGAAGCACAAGCGGCTATCAACTTGCTGTCGGAAGAGGAAAGTTCTCGCTCGCACCCTGGCCGTAGTTATCGTTTAGCTGCCATCAGCAAAGGCTGGCGCAGTGCTAATGACCAGCTTCTGGCAAGTGCCAAAGGCCCGCAGCCTGACCAGCGTGCTATCGAGCCGACACCTTCGCGCTCGCGTGTGGCACAGCAGCAACCGCAGCAGCGTACTACCACTGCTCGGACAGCATCCTTGGATAGCCGCATGGTACTCTCTAGAGTAGTGTTCAGTAAAGCGCCGCGCGAGCAGTTTTATCTTACTTCGCGCCTGCACCTGGTGCACTTAACCAAAGATGGGCCTAAGGTAATCGGGAAGCTGACAAAAACAGGTAATCCGGATTATCCTTACTACTTTGAGAGCGAATACCTTAAAACAGTGTTTGTATCTGATGAGGGGGTACTTGTAAACAGGCAAGGGCAGCGTGTAGGGCATCTGACCTAACTTATTATATTACTTAGGCAACAGGCCACATCGTTAGTAGCGGTGTGGCCTTTGTATTTTAAAAATTTAATAACTTGCAGGAAACGCCTACAAAACCATAGAACTATGAAAATCCTGAAACTGCCTGCAATGCTGCTGGCCTCGGTGGCACTATTGGCCACTATCACTTCCTGCGATGACGATGGCTTCTGCCTGAAAGGCGAAGGTGACGCAGAAAGCCGTACATTAGAACTTGAACCATTCAGAGGTGTTGATGTAAGTGGCGACACTAAAGTGTACATCCGACGCGGAAGTGGTCAGCAGGTAGAGGTGCGGGGGCAAGGTAATATTCTCGATGAACTGGAAACCGATGTTCAGAATGGTGTTTGGGGTATTGAGTTCGGCCGCTGCCTGCGCAAACATGAGACAGTGGAAGTATACATTACCGTTCCGGAGCTAGACCAGGCGCATGTTGGTGGGTCTGGGGCTGTAACTTTGGAAGATGTGTTTGAGACGCGTAATTTTGAAACCAGTGTGTCCGGGTCGGGGGATATCTTGCTACGCCTTGTGTCAGAGCAGGTGAATGCCCGCATCAGTGGGTCTGGCACAATTCGTGCAGGTGGTATTGCCGAAAACCAGGATATTTCAATTTCTGGATCAGGTAAGTATAGAGCCTTTGATGTGAATAGCCGTGCTGTAGAGGTAAGCGTTTCCGGCTCAGGTGAGGTAGAGGTAAACGTAGATGAGCAGCTAGATGTGGATATTAGCGGAAGTGGCAGAGTGTACTATACTGGTAACCCAAGCGTTAATTCCAGTATCTCAGGTTCTGGGAAGGTAATAAAGAAGTAAAATATAGTATGACCAAAAAGGCAGGAAATTATGCACTGCTGCTGATGCTTCTAGTACTCAGCTTTGCGTGTAAAACCAAAAACGATGTTGATGCTTTTAAAGAAGCAAAGTATGATCTGCAAAGTATAGATCGGATGGAGCTGAATGGCATCGATTTACTGAAGAAAAAACGTCCGCAGGACTTTTCATTTAACGATGCGGCAGTACTATACTCTGCTTTTGCCGACAATGCGCTTAATGCAGTGTCCACCATTGGGCTTAAGGTAGACTTACCAGAGGGCAGCGAAAACCGTACTATGACAGTTACAAAGCTGAAGTGGCAGCTGCTGGTAAATGATGAGCATACGCTAAATGGTTTGGTAAGTGAGCCGGTAGAGCTACGGGACGGCGTAAATAACATTACTATTAGTTCGCCTCTTTCCTTTGCTACTGAATCAGGAGGGCAGCCAGACCTGAACAAGCTTCTGCGCCTTGCAACATTACTAAACAAAGATAGCGCCGACCGCCCTAAGGTAACGTTACAGATAAAGCCCACCATACAAACCTCGGTTGGGCCGTTCGAGTTACCAACTTTCATCAACATAAAGCAATAGGAAAAGCCAGGTAATGCCTGGCTTTTTTATGGAACCATTTCTCTCGTTTTAACCTTATGTAATTGTAACTTTTTAGAGAAGCAGCACGTAGTGGTGCGCTTTTTGCAAGTTTTGTGTCTATAGATATTTCACTTTAAAAGTATTTCGCATGATGAACATGGAGTACGAAGTTCTGAGAGATAAAAACCTGTCTGTTTTGGCAGCATCTGTAAAAGCTTTTATGCAATTGGGGTGGAAACCAACAGGAAAGATTGTGGAAAATAAGGGCGACTTTGCGCTGAAGATGGAGCGAGCCGTTGAACAGCGCTGGCAACGACCAATCGGGCAGCGCAGCTGGGTGGCGTGGCCTTCGTATAACTAAAAATTAAGCATTTGGCAGATAAAGCTTTGTCTGCTACCTTAGAGCATGTTTAAACTCTTCTTGCGGATGGTGCCGCTTTTAAGAAGAATTTGAGCATGCTCTACTTATTTTAAGACTAATGAAGAAAACACTCGCGCTGGCATTTGTACTTGCCACACCACTTTTGAGCATAGCTCAAAGTAGTAAACCTGATGCAAAACTTTTGCTGCAAGATATAAAAGTACTTTCTGCCGATTCTATGCAAGGGCGCCTGAGCGGTACCAAAGGTAGTGAAAAGGCGCAGGCTTACATTCTAAGGCGTTTTAAGGAGGTGGGGCTTAAGCCGTTCAACGGCAACTACAAACAACACTTTAGTATTGATACAAAGCGGGCACAGGTGCCAGAGGCGACGAACCTTGTTGGCTACATTCCCGGAAAATCTGACAAGGCCATTGTTATCACAGCGCATTATGATCATGTAGGGGAGCGTGAGGGTAATATTTATAATGGTGCCGATGACAATGCCTCAGGGGTAGGAGCTTTACTGGCAGCGGCAGCTCATTTTTCTAAGCATCCACCTAAACATACTTTGATTTTTGCCGCCCTGGATGGTGAAGAACTAGGCTTGCAAGGCGCTAAGGCTTTTCTGGAGCAGCCGCCAGTGCCTGTACAAAATATCCTGCTCAACATTAACATGGACATGCTGAGCATCAACAACAAAGGGGAACTATATGCCAGCGGAACCTACCATTACCCGCAGTTGAAGCCTTACCTGGAAAAAGTAAAACCGCGCAAAAAAGCGAAACTGATGTTGGGCCACGATCGCCCGGAGCAGGGGCAGGACGACTGGACCGGTCAATCAGATCATTTCAGGTTTCATGAGCGGGGCATACCGTATGTATATTTCGGAGTAGAAGACCACCCGCACTACCACAAGCCTACTGATGATTTTGAGAATGTGAATACTGTTTTCTACCCCGATGCGGCTGCTCTTGTCATAGACTTTTTAGAGATTGCAGATAGCAGCCTACAGCGTATCTCGGTGCAGAAAAAGTCTGCCGCTCAGAGATAGATTAAAGTAGCATGTTACCTAATTGATTTTGTTGCTTGGGAGTAATGGGTTGATAATAAGGTATATATAAATATGCTTTATTTTGTACTATAACTAATTTAATATTCCGATATATTTATTCTAAAACCACCATCTTTCTTGTAGATAAATCGTAGAGTAGAAGAGGCTGTTAAAACTCAATAGTCACACTTCCTGGGCTGAATTTGAGGCGTTGCTTTACTTAAACTTTGCTTCCCTCAGAGCTTTTCCTGCCACACTGAAAGTATAACTGTTTTTGAGAGCAACTGCCTGTTAATCCGATGTTAAACCTGTCTATAACTATGAACAGGAAATCATACTCTTTGCTCATATTCTTTTCTATACTCTTACTCAACCCTTGGAGGGATGTGCTGGCGCAACAGTACCGTTATAAGGCGAACAGCAAAAGCAGTTTGGTGCTGGAGCGAGGCTGGGTAATACTAGTTGGCGGAGGCGTAGCAGCAGTTAGAAGCGATATTTGTGGCAGCTGGGGCTGTAATGACTTTGGCCCGAATGTGAGTGTGGGTGGCCTTTACAAGTTCTCCCCATACTTTGGCGTGAGCGGTACGATCGACTACGTAAAGTTGGGTGCTGTGGAGAAAAATCCTGAGGCACCCCTTAATGTAGCATTTGAATCGGAAGTGATTGAGGTAGCTGCCTCTGCTGTGATAAACCTGATGGATAGCTACGCCGGCTCCGGAAACTATCGGGCCAAACGTAAACGTTTTGCAGTGCCATACTTCAGGATAGGGCTTGGTGCAGTTTATTACACTCCTACATCCTTCCCCCGCGACCGCAGTCTGGATGACTCACAGGTTACTTATGATCCGGAAAGAAACTACCCAGCTATTGCAGCTGTGTTACCTGTTGGTGGAGGTATCCGCTTTTACATTAACGACGAGTTTAGTATTGCTCCTGAGCTTTCTTACCGCGTTACTAGCACAGACTATTTAGATAACATTGGACCAGTGCTGGCCAACGGTGCCAGAAAGGATGAATACGCTGTGGTATCAGTAAAGCTGCAGTACACCCCTGTGCTGAAGAATAAGATTTTCTCTAAGAAACAGTAAAGCACCAGCTATACTTAACCCATATTTTCTACTGTCGTAGAGGTAAAGGCAAGTACATAAACGTATTTGCCTTTATTCTTTATCTCCATACACATGAAAACAGACAACAGGAATACCCTCTTCTGGTTAGCAGCCGGGGCAGGAGCATTGATAGCAGCACGGGCAATAAGCAGAAAACTAACAGCCTATGATTTTAATGGTAAGACTGTATTGATAACCGGAGGCAGTCGTGGCTTAGGTTTAGTAATGGCACGGCAACTGGCGAAGGAGGGGGCCAGGTTGGTACTATGTGCACGTGATGAGAATGAGTTGGAAAATGCGCGCATGGAATTGGCAGGGAATGGCGCTGAGGTACTGGTACAGAAATGCGATGTAACAGATCAGCAGCAGGTGAATGATATGATTACCAACGTGCAGAACGAGTTCAGCCCGATTGATGTGCTCATCAACAATGCAGGCATGATAAACGCTGGTCCAGTGGCTGAAATGACTGTTCAGGAGTTTGAGGAGGTAATGAAAGTACATTTTTGGGGAGCAGTTTATACTACGCTAGCTGTTTTACCAGCTATGAAAGCGCGTGGCGGAGGCCGTATACTTAATGTCTCCTCAATTGGCGGCAAAATAGGGGTGCCGCACCTGGTACCTTACAGTGCCAGTAAGTTTGCTCTGGTTGGTTTGTCAGAGGGGCTAAGGGCCGAGCTAAGTAAGTATGACATTTTCGTTACTACTGCCACACCTGGCTTGATGCAAACCGGCAGCCCGAAGCATGCTATCATTAAAGGGCAGCACAAGAAAGAGTACTCACTGTTCAAGATCATGGACTCTAACCCGTTTACCTCCACTACAGCCGAAGACTCTGCCAGCACCATGTTAAATGCTCTACGGCACGGTGATGCGCAGGTAACGACCACGTTTCTGGCTAACTTAGGTGTGTTGCTGCACAGGTTGTCGCCTGCGTTGATGACTGACGTACTCGCCTTAGTGAATGCTGTGTTGCCAGGAGAAGGCGGTATCGGTAAAGGAAGAGCTACAGGTGCCGAAAGTGAAACGCCGCTGTCAGAGTCGGGCTTAACCGGGCGTACGCAGAAGGCCGCCATCAAAAATAATGAGTAATAATTCTTAGACTTGTATGCTGTGTAGCAACCTACGCTTGCTAAGTGCACAGACTATATCTTCACCCTGACGCCTGAAAAGGTCATACTTATGAACATCAAAAACAGAGAGAAAGCCTACGACGGCTACTTTAAGATCTATAAACTAACTGTTGAGCAAGAGGGCCACACTTTTACCCGTGAGCAGTTTGACCGTGGCGATGCCGTGGCAGCATTGGTATTTGATACAGATAAGCAGCAGTACATTCTTACCAGGCAATTTCGTGTAGGTTCAGAGTCCGAACTAGTTGAGGTAGTGGCTGGCATGGTAGACAAGGGCGAGCAGCCCGAGGAAAGTATAAAACGTGAGATTGAGGAGGAAACAGGCTACCATGTAGATAAGCTGGAACACCTGCACACTTTCTATTCGTCGCCGGGAGGAACCACTGAGCGGGTAATGCTATACTACGCGGAGGTAACGAAGCAAAATGGAGCCGGTGGTGGCAATGAACACGAGCATGAGTTTATAGAAATTGTGCATTTGACACCTGCTGAACTGGATGCCCTTGAAACACCTGATGCTAAAACCATTATAGCGCAGCAGTGGGCAAAGCTCAACCGGAGGTAATCTGAGAACATAGCTTAGCTACCAATTTTTCTCTCACAGAGAAGTAAGAACGCTAACATATTCTCTGGAAGTAGCAAAACCCAATACTTCCAAAGTACGAATGCCTTTAACATCCTAAAAAGATTTCCGATTGATAGCAAAATATCAACTAGTAAATAGCTATATTCAAGAAGTAAAACAGGCTAAACAACATGAAGGAAATCAGAAAGGAAGACATCAAACAAGAAGTGTTTGATCTTTACGATGACTATGCTCATAACCGAGTAAGCAGGCGTGAGTTCGTGCAAAAGCTATCGGCTTATGCCGTAGGAGGGCTTACCATGGCATCACTGATGAGCTTTCTTATGCCCGATTACCAAGGTGCTGTTCAGGTCAAAGCTGATGACCCACGTATAAAATCTCAGTACATCAACTACCAGTCTCCAAAGGGAGGCGGAACGATAAAGGCTTTGCTGTCCATGCCTGCAGATGCAGAAAAGAATCTAGGTGGCATAGTGGTTGTGCATGAGAACCGGGGATTGAACCCGCACATAGAAGATGTTGCCAGAAGAGCTGCTCTCGCTGGATTCATTTCGCTTGCCCCTGATGCTTTAACGCCTTTAGGTGGCTACCCGGGCAACGACGATGACGGGCGCGCACTGCAAAGCAAACGCGACAGAGAGGAGATGCTAGAGGATTTTATAGCGGCTTACGATTACCTGAAAGCTCATAAAAACTGTAATGGCAAAGTAGGTGTGGTAGGTTTTTGCTTTGGAGGTTGGATCTCTAACATGATGGCCGTACGCATTCCGGATTTGAAAGCAGCCGTGCCCTTTTATGGCGGGCAGCCGGCGAGCGAAGACGTTCCCAACATAAATGCACCTTTGCTCCTGCACTTTGCAGAATTAGATACGCGTGTTAATGAGGGTTGGCCAGCCTACGAAGAAGCGCTAAAGGAGCACAATAAAGAGTACACAGCCTTTATGTATGAAGGTACCAATCATGGCTTTCACAACGATACCACGCCTCGGTATGATAAGGTTGCGGCAGAGCTTGCCTGGAAACGCACCATTGATTTCTTCAACAAGAAGTTGAAGTAAACTCGGGAAGAGCTTGATACTTGGGTTAAGGTGTGACTGCCCCTAGCGTTTAAGGGCGATAAAGATTATCACCCTATTCCGCTACATTGCGGAACATGTCTTTTGTGTCGGCGGCACCTTCCAGTGTCAGGTATTCTGCTTGCAGGGTGCGGATTTTAAGGTTATCTGCTGTGCTGATCTGCTCCTCTAGCTGGCGGCGGCGCTGGTTTAGCTGTCCGTATACATGGTCAACATAATCCCATTCGTTCTGAGACCAGTTTTGGCGCTTTGTGCGTACAGTGCCCATAAATGTAAGGTATGCCTCGCGCAGTTGAGATGCCTGTAGCTGATCAAGATTATCGTATTCGCGCAGTAACTGCTCCTGCCACTCAGCTATCTTATTCGCATCGAGCGGTTGCTGCATTCGGCGCTCCTGGCGCTCTTCCCATTGCTTATACCGGCCCTGCAGGTCGCGAAACTCTTGCTTAGATTTAGTAGAAAGGCTGTCGAAGCGATTTTCCAATTGGGCATTGCGGCGGCGAAGCTCTTCTTTAACTTCAGGCCATTCTCGCCTTATGGCCGTATCGCCCTTCTCTGCCTGTCTGTTTAACCAGCCTCTGAATTCCTCTAACTCCTGCTCAGCAGTCTGTCCGGAGCGTACTACTTTGGCAGTGTCATCGTCAGCGGTGTTCACCACAACTTCTCTGCTGTCTTCTACCTCCCGGCGACCGTCACAGCTCCAGATAGTAGTTAGAAGACACAGTACGAAAGTATATTGCAGTGTATGGCGGTGCTTATTCATCAGCATGTTTCTACGGACTTAGTTTGTGCTAACTACTACGAAACTTACTGCGTCGGGATACCATTGGGACCTGCAATGAAAGATTTGTTTAGCCGTATACCGTCTCCGTAAGTAAAATGCTTGTTAACGGTTACTGCCAAGCGGCCACGAGCAGGTATTCTGCCGAAAATTAGCTCTGCAGCAGCAGCCTGCGCATGAAAGTAGCCCTGATATGCGAGCAGCAGCGCCTGGCTTTCCTCAATCTCTGGAAACTGGTTTAGAGTATAAGCATTGTTGAAAAGTGTGATAACCGCCTTATTAGATTTTGCTAGCTGCTGCACTAACCTGGCAGCCTCTTCGGAGTAGCCTAAGCTGTTGCTTGGCCGGATAGACGGGCCATAAAGCGCTACCAGCACCACATCATACTTTTTCAGTTTCTTCCAGAGTTTCTTGGCTTCCTTACTGTTTGCCTTGCGTGAGATGTAGAAGTCGTCGGTTTCTTCTGTTAATTGCTTTACTTGCCGTTGAAATGCAGTAACCCGGGTGGCACCAATAGAAACAGTGGCAATAGACATGCGCTTGGTCGGGCGCAGCGGAAGCATTCTCTTTTTGTTGTTAAGTAAAGTTATGGCACCCTCTGCAATGCGCTTATTTATAAGGTCTGCCATTGGAGGGTTCAGGTCCTCGTAAAGATTTTCGAGAGGTATAGGCTTATACTTATCCAGCCCCAGCCACTGCTTGGCAGCCAGAACCCGCTTACATCGCCTGTCAATCTCCTCCTGCGTCAGGTCGCCGTTTTCAATAGCTTCTTTTATTGCATTGATAGCTTTAGGTACGCTATTGAGTCGTTCCAGCACATCATTGCCTGCTATCAGGGCTCGTGCCTCAGCCTCACCGGGTTCAAAGTATTTCGTTACCCCTTTCATTACCATGGCATCTGTAAAAATCAAACCTTTATAGTTGAGCTGCTTTTTCAGCAAACCTGTAACGATGGGCTCAGAAAGGGTAGAAGGTACATTAGGCGTAGGGTCTAGCTGCGGAATATGCATATGGGCCACCATCATTCCTCCTAGGCCCTGGTTTATCAACTCCTGGAAAGGATACAACTCCAAAGTGTCGAGGCGATGCCGTTGGAAAGGTATCACAGGCAGGTCGTAATGGGAATCTACATCTGTATCACCGTGGCCCGGAAAGTGCTTTGCTACTGCCAATATGCCGCCATCCTGCATACCACGCATGTAAGCCATGCTTTTGGCAGCCACATCATACTTGTTCTCGCCAAAAGAACGGTAGCCTATGATAGGGTTGTTAGGGTTATTATTGATATCGGCCACTGGTGCAAAATTGATATGCATGCCCAGCCGTTTAAACTCCTGTGCTACCTCTACACCCATACGGTAGATAAGGGTATCCTCCGAAAGTGCTCCCAACATCTGCTGCGAGGGGTATTCTACCGTAGAATCTAAGCGCATGCCTACGCCTGTCTCAGCATCCATAGATATCCAGAGTGGTACTTTAGAAGCTGCCTGGTACTCATTTGTAAGCTCGGCCTGGCGTGTAGGGGTACCCTGAAAAAAGATGATGCCGCCAACCTTGTACTGCTTTATAAGGCGCATCACATCTGCCTCATACTTGGGACCTTTATTTGAGAAAGCTTCAATAATAATGAGCTGCGCAATCCGCTCCTCCGGGGTAAGGGTGTTAAACAAAGAGTCAACCCAATAGGAAGAGCTATCTTCGAGGGCAGCGATGATAGAGGAAGGCCGGTCATAAGACACGCGCTCTACCGGGTAGAACTGCCGCTGCTGCTCACTGTAACTTTGCCGCTGTGCATCCGAGCCTTCACAGGCCCATAATGCTATAACCAGCAGTGGGAGAAGCCAGAAATTGAAGAGCTTCCGAAAATTTGCAAGATGTGTAATCCGTTGCATGTTAGTTCTATAACGCACCGCTTTACCCTTTCTTGCCCTGGCTGGTGCCTCCAAGGAGGTGCTATAGGCCGACGCGTGTGGCCCTTTCAGCGGTTCTTTACGTTAAAATGTGCCTATCAGATAATGGATTTTGATCCTGTTTTTGTTCATTTTGGCTTACCTTTAAAGAAACACATACTCGTTTATGTCGATTTTCACCCCTAGAAACCATGTGAATACCTTAGCCGATGACGCTCCACATTTTGGCTATAGCTTTTTGCCTGGCCTTTTGTTTGTAGCGCTCATGTGGCTGGTTAGCCTGCTTAGCTACCTAACAGGTGCCGATCTGGGATTTCTGGGTATCATGCCCCGTAGTTTCTTAGGTCTGGTAGGGGTGTTTTTCGGGCCGCTTATACATGGAGGCCTGCTGCACTTACTCTCCAACACCTTCCCGCTGGTCTTGTTATCTGGGCTTATACTTTATATGCACCGGAAAGTGGCCTTACGAGTTATTGTGCTGGTGTATGTGCTGAGCGGGGTGCTTACCTGGCTTATTGGCCGACAGGCTTACCACATTGGGGCAAGCGGTGTGGTATATGGTTTAGCTGGCTTCCTGCTCTTTAACGGATTCTTAAGGCAAAACCGTGGTGCTATGGCCGTGTCTTTGGCCGTGCTGTTTCTGTACAGTGGCTTGTTCTACGGCCTTTTTCCGGGAGAAGAGCGTGTGTCGTGGGAGGGGCATGTGGCAGGGCTGGTGAGTGGTTTAGTGGCTGCCATAGCCTATGGTGACGGCAATGCCACAGACGATAGAGTGAAGCCTATAGAGCCAGATGTAGTGCAGCGGCATGTAAGCAGTACAGTAGGGCCACATTACCGGCACATGCTCATCAGTTACAGCGTGCAGCCAGACAGCCCTGAAACCAGGTACACTTATACTTTTGATGCCAAGACCATCTCAGCTAAAATGCCAACTCAGGTAGCGGTGACTTCGTCTAAAGAAATGACAAAGTCACGCGCAAAATATGAGTGATCATAATAAGAATATACAACAACACCATCAAGGGGTAAAGGATAAGCATCATCCTGAAAACTCGCACTCTAAGCAGCACAACGCTGACCATCAGCAAGAGGAAGATGTGAAGCAGAGTAAGTGGCCTTTATTTGTAACAGCCATACTTATTGCTGCTTTGGTAGGTTCATACTTTGTATTTCCTGGCTTTCAGGAGGAAGTGAACAAGGGCTGGCAAGTGCTTACAAGTGGCGAAGAAAAACGCATCTCGCAATGGGTTAGCCAGTTTGGATTCTGGGGACCTTTTTTTATTGTGATAGCTATGGTCGCCCAGATGTTTCTGCTCGTGATAAACGTGGTGGCGCTGATGCTGGTAGCCATTATCGCTTATGGGCCTTTTTGGGGCTCAGTAATTGCGGTAAGCGCAGTGGCAGTAGCCTCTACCATTGGTTACTGGATAGGGCGCAGTATAGGCGAAGCCGGTGTAAGTAAGTTAATCGGTCAGAAGTCGGAGCAGAAGGTTGCCGGCTTTATGGATCATTATGGTGTTTGGGCTGTTATCATTGCACGTATATCTCCTTTCCTGTCTAACGATGCCGTCAGCTTTGTGGCAGGTCTGGCAGGCATGGGTTACTTCAGGTTTATAGGGGCAACGCTAACTGGCATTATACCGCTTACCATACTACTTGCCTGGCTGGGAGAGAACAACGAGCGTCTCAAGAACGGACTTATCTGGGTATCCGCTGTCAGCTTGGCAATATTCATTGGCTACGTCAGCTATCAAAAGTACATCAAGAAAAAGTAGACTATACCTATAGTCACAGGTTTGTATTTAGGCAGAATATTGGTTTATTTAAATGTTCTAACACAATATCTGACCTGATGAATAAGAAGACCTTACTTACGCTACTTTTGGGCGTAAGCTGCACCTTTGCTTTTGCGCAACAGCAAGAGGTATATTTTGCCACCAACCCAAGTATAACTCCCAACGCAGAGAACATAATTTTTAGCTACGAAGGCGACATTTGGCAAGTATCGGTCAACGGTGGTACAGCCGCTCGCCTTACAGGTATGGAGGGTAACGAAACGCGCCCAAAAGTATCGCCAGACGGTAAATGGATTGCTTTTACAGCCACACAGTATGGCAACCAGGATGTGTACGTAATGCCAGTCGGTGGCGGCGAAATAAAGCAGCTTACCTTTCACGAAGGTGCTGATGAGGTGGAATCCTGGAGCTGGGACTCTAATACTATTTACTTTACCTCAGACCGATACAATCGCTATGCGTCTTATAAAGTTAGTCGTGAGGGAGGTACGCCACACCGTATGTTCCCGCATTACTTCCAGACGGTGCACAATGTGGCCGAACACCCAACTAGTGGCGAAATCTTCTTTGATGAGAGCTGGGAGAGCAAAACCTTTGTACAGCGCAAAGGCTACAAAGGCGCCTATAACCCTGATGTGCAGTCTTACAACCTGAAGACCGGCGAGTATAAGCACTATACTGATTATGAGGGTAAGGACTTCTGGATAACAATAGACAGCAAAGGTAATTTATACTTTGTTTCAGACGAGGCTAACGGAGAGTATAACCTCTATACCTTCCGGGATGGTAAAAAGACACAACTAACCAGCTTCGATACTTCGGTAAAGTGGCCACAGGTAAGCGCCAACGGAGAAAAAGTTGTTTTTGAAAAAGACTACCAACTGCATGTATACGATGTAGCCTCTGGCAAAACACAGAAGGTACAGGTAAATGCCATCAGCAACAACACACTTGAGAAGGCAAAAGACTTCAAAGTAGCTGGCCATATCACCAATTTTGATGTGTCGGCAGACAACAAGAAACTGGCCTTTGTATCGAGGGGCAGGCTGTTTGTATCGGATGTAAAGGGTAAGTATGTGCGTGAGCTGCCAACCAAGGCTACAGAAAGCGTGCGCGAGGTAAAATGGCTGGCTGATAACAAGCGCGTACTGTATAGCCAGAGTGTAAACGGCTATTACAATTGGTTTGTGATAGCAGCAGATGGTAGCTCACCAGAAAAGCAGCTGACCAATGAACAGCAGAATAGCCGTGATCTGGTGCTAAGCAAAGACCGCAGCCAAGGCGTGTACTATAGTGGCCGTAACCAGGTGAAGCTTATTGACCTGACGATGCTTAAGACCAAAACACTGGTTGAGGACGAGCTTTGGGGCTTCCAGAACTCTACTCCGGGATTTTCTCCCGACGGTCAGTATGTAGTATTTACAGCACACCGCAACTTCGAGGAAGACATCTTTATTCATCAGGTAGCGACCGGAAAAACCTATAACCTCACCAATACAGGTGTTTCGGAGAGAGACCCATTCTGGTCACCAGACGGTAAGTACATCTACTTTACCACCGACCGCACCAGCCCAAGCTACCCGTACGGCATGAAGGACCCGGACCTGTACCGCTTGGCGCTGCACAAGGTTGAAGAGCCATACCGCTCTGATAAATATAACGAGCTCTTTAAGGAGGAGCCAAAGGCTGAGGAAAAGAAAGACAGCAAGGGCAAAAAAGGTAGCAAGGAGAACGTAGTAGAAAAGCCAGCACCAGTCATAACCTTAGACCTTGCTGATTTGCAGGACCGTTGGGAGCGTGTCGCCGAGAGCTTCGGCAGCCAGGGCAGTCCTTACGTGTTGCAAAAGGACGATAAAACCACTGTTCTCTTTGCCTCTGACCATGTAGATGGCAAAAGCAACATCTGGAAGTATACCACCAGCCCATTTGAAGAAGCCAAAACTGAGAAAATAGAAGGGGCCGCGACAAGGTCGGTTAACTTAGCCACGGCAGATGGCACGCACTACATGCTGGTAGGCGGCAACATCAGCACCCTAAGCCTGGATAAGAATAAACTGGAGAAGGTAGAAATCGACCATACCTTCCACAAAAACCTGAAAGAGGAGTTTAACCAGATGTTCTACGAGGTATGGGCAGGGATGGAGGAAAACTTCTATGACGAAAGCTTCCATGATGTGGACTGGGTGAAAAAGAAAGAAACTTACGCCAAGCTGCTTCCTTACCTGGGCAACCGTAACGATCTGCGCATACTGCTTAACGACTTGCTCGGTGAACTGAACTCATCGCACCTGGGCTTTACCTCTACTGGCTCTGAGGAGCAGTCTTACTACAAAACCCGCTCGCTGGCTACAGGTTTGCTGTTTGAAGAAGACAAGCCTTACCAGGTGAAAGAGGTAGTTCGCAAAGGTGTACTGGACGTGCAGAATAGACAGGTGCAACCAGGCGATGTGCTGGTGAAAGTTAATGGCCAGGCCGTAGACCAGCGCACAAACCGGGAGTCATACTTCGTGAAGCCATCCCTGCAGGAGGAAGTGGAGCTGACATTTGCCCGTGGCGGGAAACAGTTTGCTGTAAAAGTGCACCCAGAGAGCTACACCAACCAACGCACCGATCTGTACGATCAGTGGGTAGATCACAACCAGAAGTATGTAGACGATGCATCAGGTAAAAAGATAGCCTATGTACACATGAAGGACATGAGTGGCAGCTCTCTGGAGAAGTTCCTGATTGAAATGACCTCTGAGGCTTACCAGCGTGAAGCCCTTATTCTGGACCTCCGTTACAATACCGGTGGCAACGTGCATGATGATGTGCTGCGGTTCCTGGCGCAGAAGCCATACCTTCAGTGGAAGTACCGCGGCGGATCTTTGACTAACCAGCCAAACTTTACGCCTTCTGCTGGTCAAATTGTGCTGCTGATAAATGAGCAGACACTTAGCGACGGCGAAATGACAGCCACAGGCTTCAGACAGCTGGGATTAGGTAAAATCATTGGTACTGACACCTACCGCTGGATTATCTTCACCTCTGGCAAGTCACTGGTTGATGGGTCTTTTTTCCGCCTGCCGTCGTGGGGCTGCTATACTTTGGATGGCAAAAACATAGAGAAAACAGGCGTAGAGCCGGATATCTATATCAAAACCACTTTCAAGGATAGACTAGAAAATAAAGACCCGCAGTTGGAGCGTGCTGTGCAGGAAATACTAACTACTGCACAAGTAAAGCGCTAGCTTATAAGTAGAATCATTATCGTAAATACTTAGAAGAGACAGGCTGTTTCTACAGCCTGTCTCTTCTGTTTTACAAGGAAAAATTTTAAATATAGGGGCTAAAACCTGAAGCAGCAATCGGCTTAAGGATAGCTTACTGATCAGCCTGCTAACCAAGTATATTACTAATTTTTAATATTAATATTTATATTAAAAATTAGTAAAATTATAATGCAGGTGATTTTCCATTAAAAAGCCCTTCCCAATATTTTAAACCTAGTAAGCAAAACCATTCCCAGAAACTGTCGTTTAAGCCTGTTATTATTTAGGAAATCGATGTTTCACGAAAAGGACTGCTTATGTTTAGAGTTAAATTACTCGCAGCCATGTTCTATGTCATCATAGCTATGGCTGAGGAATTTTCCTCATTAAAGGCTGAATCTCCCGCTACGAAAGTCGAAGAACAACCTCTTGATTGGGAACCCTTAGAAACCAGTCAACCTGCCACTAGTACCGAATCTAACCACACGCTTACTGTATCTGCCTCCATATACCACCCCGAGCCTAACCAAACCGACGCTACACCCTACATTACGGCAGATGGCTCCCGCATCAACAAGAAAGATCCCAAAAAGCACCGCTGGATTGCCGTATCGCGCGACCTGCACAGCAAGTGGGGCGGCAATGTCGAGTTTGGAGACTCGCTTTGGGTAACGGGCATCTCCGATGAACTGGATGGCCTGTATGTAGTGCGGGATGTGATGAACCGCCGCATGCGAAACAAAATCGACATACTTGTTGGTAAAGACGATCCCATTATGGGCCGCTGGGACAATGTGCAGATCGCTAAGGTAGAGTAAGCTGCCAAACGAAGTACCAATATGCCCGTACCCTATGCAGAAAAGAAGGTGCTACCACTAGTGTAGTGACTATAACAATCCTGTATGGGTAAAAAGAACGTGCGAAAGGGGGCTGAAAAGCGCCTGCTTGACAGGGAACGCTATGAACTACTTAACAGGCTGCAGGATGCCTTGGAACTGCCAATGGTGGTGTTGGGCCTGATATGGCTGGTACTGTTGGTGGTGGAGTTTATATGGACGCTAAACCCGGTGCTGGCGCTCATCAGCAACATCATCTGGATCCTGTTTATACTTGACTTCATCGTCAAGTTTATACTTGCGCCACAGAAGCTGGCTTTTCTGCGCCGCAACGTCATCACCACAATCTCACTGGCTGTTCCTGCACTTCGCCTGCTCCGCATAACCCGTGCCTTTAGGTTAATCAGTACAGTTCGGGCTGCACGGGGGCTGAGGCTGGTAAAAGTGGTTGGCTCCATTAACCGAGGCATGCGAAGCTTGGGCAAAGCTATGAAGCGGCGTGCTTTTGGTTATGTTCTGGCGCTGACAGTGGTGGTTATAGCGGCAGGCTCGGCAGGCATGTATGCTTTTGAGAATACCTATGGCCTGAAGACCTTTGGTGACGCTTTATGGTGGACGGTGATGCTGCTCACCTCTATAGGTAGCGACTATTTTCCGGTTACACCCGAAGGGCGCATTTTGTGCCTGTTGCTGGCTTTATACGGTTTTGCCGTGTTTGGCTACTTTACAGCTACGCTAGCCACTTTCTTTATAGACCGCGATGCTGCCAGCCAGGAGGCTGAAATGGCCGGAGCACGTCAGGTAAAGGCTTTGCAACACGAGATTCAGATGCTTCGGGCAGAAATGCAGGCTGTACTGCAGCAAAAGAGAGGTGGAGCAGATGCTGCTAATCCTAAACCTCCTGAAGTATAAGTATAGCTTTGGTAGCTGCTGTATATTCGCTATTTTAGGTTTTCCTACTAAAGTTTACCAGAGATGATAACATACAAAGAAGCGAAAACCATACTACACAGCATGACCAAGGGCGATAGCCTTCTACGCCATGCCCGCACCGTAGAACTAGTAATGCGAGCTTATGCAGCTAAACTAGGCGAGAACGAGGAGCAGTGGGGGATAACAGGTCTACTGCATGATGCCGACTACGAAGCTTATCCAGACCAGCACCCTAACGTAATTGTGAACCAGTTGCGTGAGCGAGGGGAGGAGGAGATTGCCTATGCAATTTCGGCTCATTATACAAAGTGGGGCGTGCCTTGCAATTCGCTGCTGGACAAAGCGCTGCTTGCCTGTGATGAGATTACCGGGTTTGTTGTAGCCTGTGCGCAGGTACGCCCAACCCGATTGCAGGGGCTGGAGGCAAAATCGGTAGTGAAAAAACTGGGGCAAAAGAGTTTTGCCGCCTCCGTAGACCGTGAAGAGGTGAGGCTAGGTGCTGAAATGTTCGGTGTAGACATGAAAGAGCACATCAGCTTTATTATTGAAGTACTGCAGCAGCACCAGCAAGAGCTACAACTGCAGCCGCAGGAAGCACAAGCTTAAACTAAAACAACAGCATTTGAGTAGAAGCGGCAGCCACAAGTAAAGTGGCTGCCTTTTTTATTACCCGTTCTAGACTACAGAACACATCCTTGGTGATAGAGCTAGTCCAGAGGACGAACTAAAAGCACCTAACTAATAAATAGCTACAGGGTATAGTCTCTTAAGATCTCGAAGCCTTCTTTATCATCACGTGCTTCTACTACCTCATCTATAACGAACTGCACTTCCTGCTCTGTCCAGTTTTCTTTTTCGGCAGCTTTTACAAAAATATCCAGGGCCGCAAATCGGGAGCCTTGTGAGGGTAAAGTGGCTTTAACTTTCTTTCGAATACGCATAGTTTAGTCTTTCCACAAAACTACGAAACCTGTATGAATAGGTGCTGGCTAATCAGGCAGAAGCATCCACTAAACAAACTGTTGTCATAACTTTTACTTAAAGAGCATATACACGGTAACTGCTCTTTAAGCTTAACCATTTAGTACCGTGGGCCGTTGAATTAGCTCGATGTGAAAGCATCCGAACTATACCCGCATGGAGAAAGAGCTATATACTTTTGATGAGCTAAAAAAGCTGGATGAGCTGACTATCATGCAGTATGCTATCCCGGTTATTGTGCTGTCGGTAGTGGGGGAGTGGCTGTATGGCATTTACAAAAAACGAGATACCTACCATAAGACAGAGTTTATATCTGCACTAACCATTGGAGCAGTAAATACCCTGCTGAGCGCTTTGCTGAAAGTATGGCTGTTTGGGATGGCCCTGGCTATTTATAATATGGTGCCATGGGCAATACCAAGGGGATGGCTGAGCTTTGTTATCTGCTTTGTAGCCATCGACTTTTGCCGCTATTGGGCCCACAGAGTGGCACATGAACAGCGGTTTTGGTGGGCAACACATGTTACGCACCATTCTTCGGAACGCATGAACTTCTCTGTCTCCTTCCGCACCGGCTGGACACAGCATATTAAGTTTATCTTCTTCCTGCCAGTGCCGTTTTTAGGGATAGATCCCTTTACGTTCTTCGTATGCCATCAGGTAGCGGTGCTGTATCAGTTCTTTGTACACACGGAGTTGATCAGGAAGCTTCCCAAGCCTATCGAGTATATTTTTGTAACACCTTCACACCACCGTGTGCACCATGGGTCTAATCCAGGTTATATTGATAAGAACTATGGTTCTACCTTTATTATCTGGGATCGCATGTTCAATACTTTTGAGCCGGAGCGTGAGCAGGTAAAGTATGGCCTTACCAAGCCAGTGACCTCATTTAATCCGGTGTACCTGGTCTTTCATGAGTGGGTGGATATTTGGGAGGACATGAAGCATGCAACGTCCCTGAAGGAGAAATTCAAGATACTTTTTCTACCCCCAGGGGCAGTGGTGACAGAGCACCAGCGACAACAGCAGGCAGTGGAGCAAACGGTGCATGCTCGTACTGCGCTTGAGCCTGAACTTAGCCATAAGGCTGGCACAATGGAGGTTGGTTAGGCATTGCCCCAGCAGCGCGCTTACTCCTCCTCGTTGAGGAGCCAGTGCAAGGCGCTTTCCTCATCTACAAATGTCTCAAACTGCAATACACGTGCCTCCGGCGTCTCAGTATCCAGCTTGCATTTCAGGTGCATTGAGTTCAGGTGCAGCATAGAGCCGGCGTCCTCCAGCCGGGCATACTTTAGTAGGGTAGAGTCCTTCATAGCAGGAATAACATTGGAGATAAGCCAGCTGGCATCTTTCAGGTTCAGGTGGTGTATCGACCTGACATCTGTCAGGAGGTACTTGAGCTTATAAGTGTTGATGATGTCGAGTATGCTTAGGTATTTTGCGTGCAGCGCATCAGCTTCCAGATGCTTCCTGCACTTAACATAAAGTATAGAGTTTGTTATGTCTACTTCTATCTTGTATCGCTCATTGTCTTGTAGAACAACTTTCTTTTCCTGCTCCGATTCCATCGTACCCAAACGTAATACTGTTCATGTGTGAGAGGCTAAAAGGTGCTGGTTTATATATGTTTATAATCCGTAATCAGTTGATTAAGAGTTATGAACTTGTCTTAAGATGAGGGCAGAAACAGTATTTGAGGGGACAAGCACACAAATTTGTTTAGCGAACGATATTGAAGGGTATAGAAAAATTGTACCACTACAAGGCCAAAAAAGAAAAGCATGGCTTTTGGCCATGCTTTCATATTAGTAGCTTTCCTGGTTAAGCGGACTTTGCTGCCTTGCTGCAGGGTTACTCTGTGCCTCACGTGGTACTCCCATCTTTTCCTCTCGCCGCTGCTGGTACTGCTGGAACTGCTGGGGCGTTAGCACATCCTTCAGTTGCGATAGGCGTGTTTGGCTAATCATATCCATCTGGCTTACCAGCTTCTTCGGGTTGTTTTTATACTTCTCCCGAGCCTTCTCGGCATGTTGTAAGCTGGTTAGGTTGATAGCGTAAACCTTCTGCGTTTGCTGAGGCGTAAGACGCAGGTTCTTCGTAAAACCAGCTGTGATGGCCTCTGCTCGCTGCTCCAGGCTTGGTTGAGCTTGTGTTGTTTTAGAACTAGGTGCAGCCTGCCCTAAAGCAAAAGCTGCAGGAGCGGTAACTGCCAAAGCAATAGCAACAACTATCTTCTTCATATATCTTCTTTTTCTAACCTGTAATAGCAGGCAATTATTGTTCCGGTTTTTCTGAACCTGGCTATTTTAACAAAGCCTTACTGGCTATAGTTTCGGTTAGCTTTCGTTATAAAAGTATACTTTATAAAAGTGCATGCCACGCTCCTGGTCAAATCCACGCTCAACATACTGCTCGCTCTGCTCCGGGTTATAGCCACTAAACTTGATCTCTATCTGCGTATCCAGCTTTATAAAGTTTCGGAACTTGCGTTTCATATTGCGCACCGTATTCTTGTTGATGGCAAAATCGGTGAAGCCTTCTATATCACGCTCCTCGGCAAAGTTCTGGCTATACTGCATAAAGCGCTCCTTTGTCTCGGGCTCATCAATTACGCTGCTGGTAAACTCCTCCAGGTCAAAGGTCTCACTCTTCGAGAAGTAATCGACAGACCGGCTGATAAAGTCTACTTGTGCCTTTTTGCTCTCGGTGCGGGCAAACACTTCCTCTGAAAAATCCTTGCACAGGTTCAGAACGGTTTTAGTGCTGTAGTTAGTATCCTGAAGCTCGGTCACGTTCAGGAAATCATCTTTCCAGAAAGCAGCATCGTAGCCATTAACATCTACCAGTTTTACCCTAAAGCCATCTTCTGCTTGTGTGTTAAAAATCATACACCCTTTGTCCACGCCTTTCAGGTTTACACCAAAATGGTAGTTTACATTCAGATCATCCTCCTCATCCTGAAAGGTCAAGAAAGTATCTTTGTTCTCAGACTTGAATATACCTATGGCATCCACCACCTCATTTTCCATTACACAGCCCTCAAAGTGCACTACGTATAGTTCTCCGCTCTTCACTTTCGGGTGATCCGACTGCTCATAGAGGTGGTTTAGTATGTGTACAGAATATTCATGGAATTTCTGTGGCTCAGTAAAAATCAGAGCCGAATAGGCAAACATTTCATTCAGGGCCAGGTCTGAAGTATGGGTAAAGCGGAAGAACTCTTCCTGCTTGAACGGCGACAGAAAGTAGTTTACCAACAGGTCGTATAGCTGCTCATCGTGCAGGTCCACCAGCTCTCTTGAGGCTACTACACCTTCTTCTTTCGACTTATTCCCCACCCTATGCACGGCCAGCTGCCTCAGGCGTACCTGTGTTCTGTCTTTCATCTCTTTTGCATTCTGTTTGAGCCGCAAAGCTAAGCAATTACCTGTTTTTTGCCGGCCATAGTTTGGCTTTACTTGCTTTCGTATTAGCTGCTAATTTTTAGGTATAAGCATGTGGTATACTTTTGTGTAAATTTTATTTGATTGATTATCAGAGTGTTGTTGATGGTTTGGGTATTCGTGATTTGATGTGCAAACTTTTCTGGCACGGTTTTTCCATTCTGCTGAATCGAGCGGCGCGGCTTACATAAATGTTTAGGGGACAACATCAACAAGACTATCATGAAGAAGATATTTTTACTTATAGCTGTAGCAATTGGCCTTGCAGCGGCCAGTGCAGAGGCACAGCAAAAGCCTGTGCGTTACAGCACTCAGAATAGCTATAACAGCATTTCTAACCAGCCGCGCTTTGGCATCAGAGCTGGTTTGAACTTGGCAGATTGGGATGGAGAGACTATGCAGAGTGTGGAGGACCTGGTGGATATGTCTGCTGGTAGTGTAAGCAGAGAAATGCGAAAAGGCTTCCATGTTGGAGGATATGTGAGTATACCAATAGGTCCAGGCTTTGAGATTGAGCCAGGGCTGCAGTACTCTCAGAAAGGTACCGTACTACGAGGCAAGATCCCGATGGAAAAGGCCGACTTTATGAATGCAAACGTGACATTAACGAATAAAGCAGAGTACCTGGACCTGCCGGTGCTGGCAAAGGTGTACGTAGGTGAAGGCTTTCACATTTTTGTAGGTCCTCAGGTATCTTACCTGCTTTCTAATAAGGTAGCCGCGGAGGCTGGGGCTTTTGGCTATAAAGCGCTGAACCAGGAGTGGGATATGAACAGCGGTTTCCGTGAGCTGGATGTAGCTGTTTCCGGTGGTCTGGGATACAGATTTGCCAATGGCTTTAACATTAGCGCAGGCTATGATTATGGTGTAAACCCAATCGATAGCAAAGGCAACTTTGAGACATACAATCGTGTGGTGAAGGCTTCGGTAGGTTTCTCGTTCTAGTAATTGGAAAGTTAAGTGTTTGTGATTTACATACAGCCCACTGCATTCGCAGTGGTTTTTTTTTGTTACTCCACTTTATAATCCTCTAACCGGCTAGTTTTTATAACTTTCACTGATCTGCTCCTGCCGTGCCTGGAGTTTTATATTAACGCAGCAGTGAAGATATATCCAGTTATCTTGACTTTAGCCCAAGCTGCTAACATTTTTGAATACAGCTGGTTTATCTTAGCAAAGCGGATTGGCTCTTAAGCATCTAAATATGCTTATTAACAAGTAAGTTTTATCGTAAAGCAGCCACTCTTGCTGCCGAACCAAGTTGTATGATTTATAGTAAAGCCTAATATTATTAAAACTAGAGAAGAGCTGATGAAAAATATAAATATGCTATTGCTATGCTTCTTACTAGTATGGCAAGTTAAGGCGCAGCAAGTGCCTAATTCTCTTAATGCCACGCTGGAAGGTTATAAGTACCCATATGAGGTGAAATATTTTGAGGCTGAAATGGAAGGCCAGAAGTATAAAATGGCCTACATGGATGTTGCTCCTGCCAAACAGGTTCAGAACCCACAGACAGTTATACTGTTGCATGGGAAAAATTTTATGGGAGCCTACTGGCGTCAAACCATACAATTTCTATCAGAAAATGGATTCCGGGTAATTGTGCCGGACCAGGTAGGCTTTGGTAAGTCAGAAAAACCAGAGGTATACTATACATTTCATCAGTTGGCGCAGAACATGCAGCAATTCTTAAAGCAGTTAGGTGTGCAACAGGTAGCGGTGGTAGGACATTCTATGGGTGGCATGCTGGCTACCCGCTTTGCCCTGATGTACCCCGAAATGACAAGAAAGTTGGTGTTGGAGAACCCTATAGGGCTAGAGGACTATCGACTGTTCGTACCCTACAAAAGCGTGCAGGAGCAATACCAGGCAGAGCAGAAACAGACAGCGCAGGCTATCCGAAACTATCACCAGACTTATTATACTTCCTGGAAGCCTGCCTACGATGAGTGGGTACAGGTGCCTGCAGCGCAAATCAACCACACTGATTACCCTAAAGTAGCTAAAGCATCAGCCTTAACTTATGCCATGATCTATCAGCAGCCGGTGGTGTATGAGTTTGAGAAAGTGCAAGCACCAACCTTAGTAGTAATAGGGCAGGAGGACCGAACTATTGTGGGCAAGGGCTATATACAGGATAAGCAGAAGCTGCAGGAGTATGGGCAATATCCGCAACTGGGCAAACGCACTGCGGAGGCTATACCTAATGCACAGTTAGTGGAACTGCAGCAGGTGGGACACATCCCGCACCTGGAGGCTACGCAGGAGTTTCACAAAGAGCTACTGCGCTTCCTGAAACAGTAGCAACTCTTAATGATGGTGGTGATGGTCGTGATCTTCAGGCTTGCTGTTGTAGTTAGCAATGGTGCCGAGAGTAAAAAACACAAGCCAGCAGAGGTATAAGGCATTAAAGTTTTCCACGGTTTTGCCTAAAAGCAGCAGAATCAGGTTGGCTACAATGGTCATAACAAGGCCTGTGGTGGCAACAAACTGGTAGGAATTCATCTCCCGTGGGTCGTATATTTTGGATAGCTTCATGTGGCTTATGTTTATTTCTCTCAATTGCTAACGCTCATAGAGCAATAGAGGTGCCATAAATCTGATTTTGGGCAAAGATACGAGAAGGGCGCATACTTATTTCTTACTGTTGCCAGAGCCAGGTAACATATTTTCCACAACTGATCACTTATGTTAAAATCACTCCTGTACTTATTACTGCCCTGTTTTTTTGTGCTTCTGCTAACTGAGCCAGCGCCTGCTCAAGAAGCGAAGACAGATTTCTATACTTTACTATCGAGTCTGTTGCAGCGGCATGTGCAACAGGGGCAGGTAAATTATAAAAGCCTGCAACAGGATAAAAACAAGCTGCAGCAACTAGTAAAGCAAATAGCCAATTATAACCTGAAAGGAGCTGGTGAGGCTGAGGTAAAAGCCTTCTACTTAAATGCCTATAACCTACTGGTCTTGCAGCAAGTGCTGGAGAACTATCCGCTAAAATCGGTAATGGATGTGGAGGGTTTCTTTGATAAGAAGAAGCATTTGGTGGCAGGGCAAAGCCTAACCCTGAATGAGCTGGAGAAGCAAAAACTAATGAAGCCCTTTCAGGATGCTCGCCTGCACTTCGCTCTGGTTTGTGCGGCAAAGTCGTGCCCGCCGCTGCTAAACCAAGCTTACACACCCGATAGAGTAGAGAAGCAGCTACAAGAGCAGACAGTCCGAACCCTACAAAGCAGTGAGTTTATCAGAGTACAACCTGCTTCGAAGCGTGTGCTGGTCTCGGAGATTTTCAGCTGGTATAAGGATGATTTCTTGAGAGAGGCACCAAGTATTGCTGGCTACATTAACCGGTACCGAAAGACTGCTCTACCTGCTCGTTATTCCTTAGGCTATTATAATTATGATTGGAAGCTAAATGATGTTAAGTAGATTCTTTGGTTGGTTTATTATGTAAACTAAAATGGTGTGCAATCAAACAAGTGCTAGTGTACAGCGTATACCATGCTATAACTAACAGACTTGATACCATGAATAAGGAAGAAGATAAAAAGAAAGCACCATCAGAAGAAAAGAATATTCACAGCGATTATAATGACCGCATGACCATGGGTAACAATCCGGATACCTCAGCTAAGCGCAACATAGGTCCAGATGGGTATACTGAGCGTGCCGGCCAGAAAGATAAGCTGAAGAACCTGCACATTGGTGGTGATGAGACTACAGGTTATGGAGCCAATGACCCAAATAGCCATGAGTCTACTGCCCAGGGGCCAGGCTTTGAGTATGAAGGCAGCGATACTGCCATGGATGATAGTGTTTCAGGCATTAGAAGGGGAGAGCAGCCGCTGAACGAAGACAAGAAAAGACCTGATGATGCTGACTACAGCCAGAGATAAGGAATACCATGTATGCTATAAAAAGGAAGGGGAGCCAAATTGGCTCCCCTTCCTTTTTATATTCCGTTCGATGAAGGCCAGCAGGTGTGCTGGCCTTCATCATCTTGGTGAGTTCCGGATTGGTTACTCTTTTCCAGCAGCTACAAAACGTGCTTGCGAAGGTTGGTGCTCTTTGTAGTTAGCGTAAGCCTGCAGCTGGTTAGGATTCAAGAATGCAGTTACCTTCTCATCATAAGCCATAGCTAGCTCCTCTAGCTTCTGATCTAACATCTCAGCATTGTTGCTGAAGGTGCGTACTAACTCTTCTGTCAGAGCAATGCGTTCACGATTAAGCTCCTTAAGCTTTATATAGCCCAATTCGTTTAAACGTAGTTCATTAGCCATGGCGCGGGTGATTTTTGTACAGTGTTCCTCTGCTTCCCGGCTTAAAGTATAAGTAGACTGAGCAAAGGCAGATACGCTGATTAGAAATGCAGCAGCAAGAAGTAAAAGATTTTTCATGAGGTTTGTATTCTAGGGTTTGAAAACGTGTTAAAATAACGCTAATGGATAGAGACTATATAACTATATAGCTCCCAAGTGTTATTTACCCTTACGCACCTCTTTTTTAATATGTTGTGTCATCTAGTTATTTTTTATAACTAGATATTATATGTGTTAAATAGTTTATTTAAAAATTAATATCTAAGTATATATCGTTTTGCTAGACTTTAATACGGATGTTTCTGGAAAGGGATAAGGCTATAAATCAAAAAAGCCACTGCATTACAGTGGCTAAATTTATTTACCAGGTGGAGGTGTAACAGCTTAAGAAACGAAATCTTCCCGGATGATACTAAGAATTTCAGGAGAGAGTGGTTTGGAAAAGAAATCTTTCACTTCTGCATGACCTTTGGCACAAATAATATCTTCTCTGTCTACGGCAGATGAAAGCATAAACAGGCTGCATTTACTTGTAATGTTCTCTGGCAGTTTTCTATACTCTTCTAAAAACCTCCAGCCATCCATGCCGGGCATGTTTATATCCAGAAAGATCAGCTCAGGAAATTCCTCAGGAGCATCTTCTGCTGATTTTTTCAGGTTTGCAAGGGCATCTTCTGCCCATTCATAGCTTACTACTGTATCGGCAAATTTTTCACTTTTGATGATCGTCTCACAAACGAAGTTGTTGATTTGATCATCATCTATTAAGATCACTTTCTTAAATGTGTTCATTACTTAAGCTTGTGTTTCAGGTAGACCTTGAATGTTGTGCCTACACCCACCTGACTTTCTACTTCAATTTTACCTCCTAATAGCTCAACCTGAGTTTTAACTAGATGCAAGCCTAAACCTCTGCCCTCTATGTGGTGGTGGAAGCGCTTGTAGAGACCGAAGAGCTTCCCTTTTTCCTTGGACAGGTCGATACCAAGACCATTGTCAGCAATTGCGATGCAAATATAATCGTTTTGTTTAGAACTCTTTACACAAATATGCGGCTTCCTTTCAGAAGATTTATACTTGATCGCATTTGTGATAAGATTTAGCAAAATACTGTGTATGTAGCTCCTCAGGGATACTATATATGGTGTTTCGCTAAAGTCAAAGTCTATACTTACATCAGCCTTTTCTATCTCCATGGAGATGCTCCTGAGTATATCCTGTAACAGATCTTCAAAAGAAACATGCTCAAAAGTGTCCAAAAATTGTCCCCGAATTGTAAGGATATCATTTAGGTCACGAATAGTGCTGTCTAAGTGTTGCGCTGATTTTGCTAAATTCTCGATTACGCGCTGGTTTATTGCTGCATCCGGCTGGTTACGGTTGTAGACAGATGTTAAACCTAAAATGTTTGCAATTGGTGCCCGTAAATTATGAGAAACTATGTATGCAAATTGCTGCAGGTTCTGGTTCTGCATCTGCAGCTGCTCTGTCAGGACTATACGCTTCGCCTCAATCATCTTCCGCTCTGTTACGTCGGCGGCTGAACTGTCTATCCTAACCACTCTGCCCTTCTCATCTAGCTTAGGCGACATACGGAGCGTTAGCCACTTGATAGCTCCCTCACGGGTAATTATGCGTACCTCGTGCTGCATTCTTTGCCCAGCCAGTAGCTCATTTGTAAGTTTATAGTTTAAAAGCTCGATGTCTTCCTGGTGGATTATCTTAGGCCATAGGTTATCCTGCATAAACTCTTCTTCTGCGTAACCAGTAATCTCCCTGCACTGCGGGCTTACATAGAAGATCTGTAAGTTAGGTTTAGCAGAAAAAATTACCTCCGGAATATTTTCAAGCGTAGACTGGAAGCGGTTCTTAGCTTCTATTATCTCGCTTTCCTTTTGTTTTCTGTCTGTTATGTCTTGGGTGGTGCCTAAGATCTTTGTTATTTTCCCCTCGTTGTTGCAAAGCGGTTCTATGATGTGGTGCAAATGCTTTACTGTACCATCGGCAAGAAAAATTCTGTGCTCGGATACGACGTGTTCTTTGGTCTCGATGGCACGGTGATATAACTGCAGTACCCGCTCCCTATCGTCATCGTGGAGGAAAGCAGCTAGGCTGTTGAAGGTAGGGTTAAAGCTTCTAGGTGTGAGTCCATATATCGCATACATGTTATCGGACATGGTGAGTATATCCCGGCTTAGGTCATGCTCCCAGCTACCTATTTTAGCCAAGTTCTGCGCCCTACTTAGTTTGGCCTCACTCTCTTTTATGGCCGTAAGCACATTTCGCTGCTCTGTGATGTTGAGAATGTTCAGAGCAACTGCTATTGTCTCTTTATCTTGTGTAAGAACCGGCCTGAAAGTTGTCTCAAACCAAAGCTCTCCAACCGCTTCCTCGTATTTGATTGTTTCACCACCCAGGGCCTTAGCGTGGTTATTTATTAGCGCCTGTTTACGGTCTTCAGCTGTAAAGTCCAGTATACTCTGTCCTACGGTAAGTTCGCGCATTTGCAGCTCTTTTACCTCACTAGCCGCCACCGCATTGAAAAGAATGATCTTTAAGTCTTTATCGAGAAGGTAAATAGCCTGTGGAGAACTGTCGAGCAGGGCACGTAGGTTGGCTTCACTGGCAATCAACCTGGCTTCCGCTTCTTTCTGTTCTGTTATGTCTATCAACGTACCGTTATAAATCCGCACATTACCCTTTTTCGTTGATGGTAAACCATGGCCTTGTATCCAAATCCACTTGTTGAGCGCCTTGTTCCAGACCTTTATATCCCGCATCCAGGGCGTAAAGGTTTGTGTCGAGGCGACAATACTTTGCAGCACCTCCTCCAGCTCATTTGGGTCCATGGCATCGAAAATCAGATTTGGATTGCGATATACCTCCTCTGGCGTTATACCATATAATTTGAAAACACCATCGCTTATAAAAGGAAGGGTCATATTCTGCTGCTCATCTATCTGGAACTGGTATACTGCTCCCGGTATGCTGGAGCTTACCTCGCGCAGCTGCTTTTCCCTTCTCTCAAGCCGCTCAATAAACTCTTCGCGCTCCTGTATATTTTCAGAAGCAACTAGCCTTGGAAACATATCGCCGCGCTCCGGCAGCGCATGAGATTTTAACCTTACTTTGAAGGTGGTGCCGTCTTTTCTTCTGTGGGTGAAGTCCTTACTGGATGCATCAGAGTGTTTATCCATTTGCTTGATGCGCTGAAGGAACAGTTGCTTTTCTTGAGGAGGCCTGATATCTAGTACAGTCATGTTCAGAAACTCTTCCCGGCTGAACCCATACTCCTGCTCGCTTGCCTCATTCACATCCAGCACCTTAAACGTATGCTGGTCATAGACCAGCATTGGTATCGGGTTCTGGTTAAAAAGCCTTTTATACTGTTCTTCTCTTTCCAGTAGCGACTTCTGTAATTGCTCACGCTCTGCAATCTCATTGCTCAGCATCTCGTTCTCCTGGTTCAGGCGCTTAGAGATCTTATGAAATGCAAATGCCGCTGAGATTATACAGATGGCAGCTAAGATGAGCATAAAAGCATACTCATCAGTTATACTGGTGAAAACAGGAAAAAACTCATTGGTTCGTTCCCTTGCCGAGGTTGTTAGCTCATGGCTCAGATTTATCAGGTTTGCCTGGTGGCGGGTGTAAAAAGGCACCAGGTGCTCCCTTGTATAGGCCGTTGCCGCATCTCTTTGCCGATTGTCTGTGATCCAGAGAAGAGAGTCTACATGGGCGTGGTAGTTTTCCAGGTCCTGATCTATGTTATGCAGAGCATGTGACTGTTCTGTCTCATACATTAAGTTGTGTAATTCACTTAAGATCGCTTCGCTGCTTCTGTAAGCATGGCCTAACTCTTGGCGTATACGATCCTTTTCTGCTGCTTCCTGAGCATAGGTATAAGTTCTTATCAAGCTCTGCGTATGCTCCTTATTTTCCAGAAGCTTATTTACTAACTCCAGCCGCTTGTATGCCCGCAGCATGTTAGTACTGTACTTCTCCTGTACTTCTTCAGACCTGATGTAGAAGTACAAGCAAACCAGTCCCAGGGCCACCACCATGCTCAGGAATGATATGCCTACATTCCGGATGATGCGTTTATGCTCTTGCCGGCGCTTTGGGTGCTTCTCTAGCAGCATTTACTAAGTAGAGTATTTATTGGCAGGTAAGCCCACCGAATTATATGTTAAGTAGCTTGTATAAACAATATGCAATTAATGACACAGCATTTTGCATTGATAAATATATATAGGGTTGCAAGGATTACAATGCCTTGTGCTTAATTGCTCAAATAAGTCAAGTTTTTTCCTGCTATGTTTTAACATCTATAGCATTAACATATAGTTGTAAGTATATGTACGTACTTTAAAAAATGTACAATTCATTTTTACAGCTAGTCCTGTCAGTGTTAGTATAAATAGCCATTAAATCTTGTAAGCCTTTACATGAATTCTGTAACACCTGAGCGCAGTATGGGGCGTATCTTTGTAATAGATAAAACAATGAAAGAAATGGCAACAGTAAAAGATAAAAAGTTCACTAAAGCCACCTTTCCGGTAGAGGGTATGACCTGTGCCTCCTGTGCCAACAGCATACAGAGTATGTTACGGACACGTGAGGGGGTGGCAGAGGCAGACGTGAATTTTGCCGGTAAGACCCTGCAAGTGGCCTATGATGAGAGAGAGGTAAGTCCAGCTCAGTTGCGCGAAACGGTGCAGGAGATTGGCTTTGATATACTTATTGAAGAAAAAACACAGGAGGAGCTGGAGGAAAGACAGGCTCAAGCCCTGGCTAAGCTAAAGCGGAAGACTATTATAGCAGGTGTGCTGGCTCTGCCGGTGTTTGTGCTGGGCATGTTTTTCCATAGTGCCTTTGCTTGGGGTAATTGGGCCATGCTTATACTTACAGCCCCGGTTCTGCTGTGGGCAGGGCAACGCTTCTTTGTGGGCGCATGGCTACAGGCTAAGCATTTTAGAGCGAATATGGATACGTTGGTTGCCCTTAGTACAGGTATCGCCTTTGTGTTTAGTGTATTTAATACAGTTTACCCGGAGTTCTTCATAAGCAGAGGTTTGATGCCACATGTATACTATGAGGCGGTAGCTGTGATCATTGCCTTTATACTTTTGGGTAAATACCTGGAGGAAAACGCCAAAGACCGTAGCTCTTCGGCCATCAAAAAGCTTATGGGGCTACAGCCTAAGACGGTGCGTGTACTGCGAGGCAACACAGAAATGAAGCTGAAGGTAGAGGAAGTACAGCTAGGAGACAGGGTGGTACTACTGCCTGGTGAGCGTGTACCAGTAGATGGTGAAGTGGCCGCCGGTTCAACCTATGTGGATGAGAGCATGCTGAGCGGTGAGCCACTGCCGGTACAAAAGAATCCTGGAGATACGCTTTATGCTGGTACCATCAACCAGAAAGGCAGTGTGCAGCTGGTAGCTCAGAAAACCGGTGGCGAAACCATGCTGGCTCATATTATCCGGTTGGTGCAGGAGGCGCAGGGTAGTAAGGCACCTGTACAGAAACTGGTAGACAAAATCGCTGGTATATTTGTGCCGGTAGTGCTTGTTATCGCTCTCCTTACTCTCGCTGCATGGCTAGTTTTTGGTGGTGAGGCTTATCTGACAGAGGCTTTGTTATCTACCATCTCAGTATTAGTTATTGCCTGCCCTTGTGCATTAGGTTTGGCGACACCAACAGCCATAATGGTAGGTGTGGGCAGAGGTGCAGAGAATGGCATTTTGATTAAAGATGCCGAGAGCCTGGAGCACGCGCATAAGGTAAATGCAGTTATACTTGACAAGACTGGCACTATTACCTTAGGTAAGCCTTCTGTAACAGATGTGGTGTGGGCGCAGGATATGGCAGCAAAAGAGCAGCTAGAGACACTGTTTTTTTCTATGGAGGCTCAATCAGAGCATCCAATCGCACAGGCTATCTATAACTTCTACAAAGAAAAAGGACAGCAGGCCACACCACTTGATTCGTTCAATAGCCTGACTGGCTTGGGTATAGAAGCAACTTATAATGGCGAACGCTACTTAGCAGGTAACGAAAAGCTGCTACGCCAGCAAGGTGTGGCTTTACCTGAGCACCTGTTGCAGGCAGCAAGGCAATTGCAGGAGGATGCTAAAACTGCCATCTTCTTTGCCGATGGAGCACAAGCGCTGGCTGTGTTTGCAGTAAGCGACCCAATCAAGCCAGCCGCAGCTGAAGGTATAAAGGCCATGCAGGAGGCAGGACTGGAGATATACATGCTTACCGGCGATAACCGGCAAACTGCCGAAGCCGTGGCCCGGCAGGTAGCGGTGGCGCATTATCAGGCAGAGTTACTACCAACAGACAAGGCTGACTTTGTGAAGAAGCTTCAGGCTGAAGGGAAGGTGGTAGCTATGGTGGGAGATGGTATCAACGATGCCCAGGCGCTTGCCACAGCCGATGTAAGTATAGCCATGGGGCAGGGAACAGACGTTGCCATGGAGGTAGCAGGCATTACGTTGATGCGTTCAGACCTGACACAGGTAGCCAAAGCTGTTAAGCTGTCGCGGGCAACAGTGCAGACTATACACCAGAACCTGTTTTGGGCATTCTTTTATAATGTGATATGTATACCTGTGGCTGCTGGCGTGCTTTTCCCTTTCACAGGGTTCCTGCTCAGCCCAATGGTTGCAGGTGCTGCTATGGCATTAAGCTCTGTGTCTGTTGTAGCAAACAGCCTCCGCCTCAGAGCAAAGAATATTTAAGTGTAAATTATATGTTAAATAGATAAATTGAATTGATTATGGAAACCTATAAGTTTAAAACCAATATCAACTGTGGTAACTGTGTGCGTGCTGTAACTCCTCATCTGAATAAATTGGAAGGAGTACAGGAGTGGAAAGTAGACACAGAAAATCCAGACAAGGTGCTGGAGGTTAAAGCTGATGCTGCTGATGCTCAAACTATTAAAAGTACTGTAGAGAAAGCAGGTTTTCAGGCAGAGCAACTGTAAGAAAGCTCAGTTTACCGTTTAACAAAAGGGCTACTTGGCTTTGGTCAGGTAGCCCTTTTTATTTTTGTCTTGCTGTTACCTGGTAACGCGACTACTGCCAATTCTTTTGAAAAGAGCAAGGGTAGAAAACACTACAGTACCCATGAATAAACCTAAGGACTCCCGTGCTTCTTCAATATTTTTGATGTCTCCGCCACCAATGCTGATGCCTTCGTAGCGTTCAGGCCACATGTAGACTCCTCCTATGGCAAATAAGATAGCTGCAAGCCAGAGTACAGAGGGTGGCACTTTATTAGCAGCAGAGAGGAAGCAAAGCAATGCAGCTATACCATAGATACCCATCCAAATAAGTGGGTCCGGATCATTATACTGTACAGCTACAAACGACAGGAAAATTAGCCCCAATAGAACAGCTATTATTCTTTTTAAAAGCATAGGAGAGGTTATCAATAAGCTATACCAACAGAAAGCAGGTGCTAAAGTTACGTTCATGGCCAGACAAGAAAAAGAAAAGGGCAGCTAAAATAGCTGCCCCATTTCTATGACTCTCAAACTAAACCATTATTCAATATTTACCATGCCCACTCAGGGCAAATTATCTTACGTGAGTTTCGTAGCTTAAACCCTAGCACTACCTCATGGCTACCGGCATGTGCCTGCCCTAGTGGTGAGGTGCCTGCATCATAGGAGTATGCCAGGTCTAGCAGGTGGTTGATATTAATGCCTGCCATAGCTGCTACTGATTCTTTGTGTCTATAAGTGATACCGGCCCATAGTCTGTCGCTGTATAGTGCCTTTACTGTGGCATCTACCGACGCAGGACTTGGCTGCGCTACCTTTACCATCACTGAAGGCACAAGAGAGAAATATGGCGCTACATCTAGCCGGTAACCGCCTGTAATGTAGTAGTGCTGCTGCAGCGAACCATCATTATCAGCGGGTGTATTGTCTGCAACGTACTGGCGCTTGCTTGGTACTAGCTGTGCACCTGCCACCCCTGCATAAAAGTTTCTGGAGTAGAGCCAAAGTCCCATGCTCAGGTCAAATTTCACTTCATTTACGCGGCCATCATAAATAGCTGGGTCATCCGGGCTATTCTTTGCAAGCTTGACTCTAGCGGGATCCAGGCTGTACTGAATAATACCTGGCTGCACTCCTGCAGAGACGCGTAACTTTTTGGTTAATGGCTGATGGTAAGCGTAGCTAGCCGAAAAGCTTCCCCGCTTCAACGGCCCTGTTTCGGTAGACATTGCTGTTAATCCGAAACCGTGGTGCGGACGTACACGGCGGTAAATGTTACTAGACTTCATGCTAGCTTCCTTTGCCATGCTGCCACTGTAAGAACTGCCCCCAGACTTATTCACAGGCATATGCAACGTTAAATAGTACGACTGCGGTGCCCCCTCCAATCCAGACCACTGATGGCGGGTTCCTAGCTTCAGGTCGGCATAATCTTCTATACCTGTAATGGCAGGGTTAGCAAGATAATTATTGAGGGTGTACTGTGTGTACTGTGGCCGCTGCTGGGCAAAAGCACTGCCTGCTGCAACCAGAAGCATCACTCCAAGGGCTAAAAGTTTGTTCATAGGATAGCTTATTTAACGATGGTTATGCTGCCAGTTAATGGTTTTTCGTTCTGATCTAATTTTATGATGTAGTAGTATGTTGCCATTGGCAGTGGGTTGCCATTCTGGCGGCCATCCCATGGTTGTTTATAGCCATCCGAGCTAAACACCATGTTACCCCACTGGTTAAATATCTGCACTTTACAGTTGGTGTACTTGTCGATGTTCTCAATTTCCCATGTATCGTTGATACCATCCTGGTTAGGTGTAAAGGTGTTCGGAATGTCTATAAAAGGAAGTACCGTTACTACCACCTCATCAGAGAAAGTACAGCCACCCTCTGTAGTTGCCGTTACTGTGTATACCGTGGTTTTCTCTGGTGTAACAGTTGGGTTCGCGATGTTCGGGTTGTCCATTCCTTCTGCCGGAGCCCAGGTATAAGTTAAGCCTCCGCTAGCCTGCAGCTGTGTACTTCGGCCTTTGATGATCGTCACATCCGGACCGGCACTTAGTGCAGGCTCTGTTACCTGTACTGTTACTGCCTGGCGCTTGCTGGCACAGCTCTGCACTTCCTGTACATAATATGTAGTGGTGTGGTAGAGTGCTGGCGTTCTGAACGTATTTCCTGTTGCCACAGGGTCTCCACCTGCCGCACTGGCATACCACTCCAGTCTGCCACCTTTACCTTTAGCTGTAAGTGTCGTGCTCAGGCCGGCGCAAATGCTGGCTCCCTGTGTCACTGGCATGTCTGGTAGAGGCGTTACCTTTACTTCTACAGCGTTACTTGTTATAGACCCGCATGAGGCAGAAGTTACCACACGTCTGAACCAGGTGTTCTCAGTTAATGGGTAAGGTGTATAATCTTTTCTGTTGTTCTGGCCCGAAGCCGGTTTATAGATGCCGTCGCGCGTGCTGCTGTACTCCCACAGGTAAGCTGGAGCTCCGCTTCCGCCAGTTGGCTCAGAACCAACAAGTGGGGCAGGGGCTTCGCCAGAGCAAACTGTCTGTGTATTAGACAGCACCACGTTATTGCTCAGAGCAGCCGTCACTGTAATCAATATTGGACTGCTAATATCTGTATAGGCACCAGATGTGGCCACACGACGGAACCAGGTATTCTGGCTTACAGGCCCTGGCTGGAAGTGCTGCTCATCATTTGGAGAGCCATTATAGCCTTGAGCTGTCACGAAACCAGTTTTGTCGCCTTTGGTGCTCATTTCCCAGCGGTAGTTGAAGTTTCCTTCTCCGCCTTTTGGTACCTCGCCCTCTAGTCTGGCTGGTACACTGCCAATACAGATTGTTTGGTCAGACTTGATCACGTTATTTGCAATCTCAGCGATAACAGATATCAGTACCTCATTAGATACAGCCTCGCAACCACCTGAAATTACTACTCGGCGGTACCAGGTGTCAGTGTACAGTCCCCTTGGGAAGGTATAGTCAGCAGTCTGGTTGTTGCCTTCGGCTGGATCAAAGTTTTTACCGTCTGTGCTAAATTCCCAGCGGTAGCTGTAGTGTCCGTTACCGCCTTTTATTGGAGCAGTATTAAGGCCAGTTAGCATAGCAGGCTTGGTGCCAGCGTAAATGCTTTGAGAAGCTTTGATATTGTAGTTTTCAATAGGAGCGTTAACTGTAACTTTTACAGGCTCAGAGTAGCTAACACAGCCGCCAGAGGTAACTTTACGGCGGAATAGTGTTGTCTTGCTCAAGCTTCCTGGCTGGTAGCTGCCATCTGCACGGGTATTGTTGCCCGATGCTGGCATAAAGTTGGCATCTCCCTCAGACTTATACTCCCAGGTATAGCTATACTTGCCCTCTTCACCACCAGTAGTAGGGGTGAGGCTGGCAAGAAGTGTTGGTGTACCACCCTGGCATATTTCCTGAGTGCCTGTAATCAGGTTCAGGAGCTTAGGGTTAACTGTAACCGTCACCGGATCGCTAGTGCTAACGGCGCAAGTGCCAGACATTACTACCCTGCGGAAAGTGGTGGTCTGCGTCATGTTATCGGCAGTCCAGTCTTTCGTGTTATTGCCTCGGCTGTTCGGAATCTCCTGGTACTCTCCGCCAGCAGTCTTTGACTCCCAGTAGTAAGTATAGCTGCCCGGTCCGTTACCGCCTTCTGGCATCTGGCCGGTTAAGCTAACTGCATCGCCCTCACACACAACTTCAGTAGCTGTAATGCTGTTCTTGCTGATGGCTGGCTTTACCGTTACTTTAACAACATTGCTGGTGCTGGCAGGGCAGGAGCCGGAGCTCACTACGCGCTTATACCAGGTGTTAACCTGCAGCGGTTCAGTTGGCCTGTAGCTGGCCGTGTTGCTGTTATCAATCTTTCTGAATGTGCTGCCGTCTGTACTGATATACCAGGTATAAGTATAAGGGGCTGTGCCACCTACAACCACACCTTGTATTTCTTCGTGAAGCTGCCCAGCGCAGATATCTGCTACTGCTCTCAATTCATTCTTGGTGAAGGCTGGAATTACATCCACTTTTATAGCTGCAGAAGTTATCTCGCATCCGTCAGAATAAACCACACGCTTGAACTGTGTTGGCATGCTAAGCCCATCCTGAGTGCTATAGTTTTTGCCTGTAGCTCCAGGTATATTAGTGAACGTGGTGCCATTATCCAGGCTACTCATCCACTGGTAAGTATAGGAGCCGGGGCCACTGCCACCAATCGGCTCAGAGCCTGAGATGGCTAAAGGTTCGTTGGCGCAAACTACTTCTGGGGCAGTAATAGTATTATTATCAAGTACAGGGTTTACAGTTACGCGTGCTTCAGTACGTGGGCCTGCGCAGTTTCCAACCACAGCCTCTACATAGAACACGGTGCTGCTCTCTACAGTAGGTTCGTAAATTTTGCCGCCAGCTACTAACATGTTGCCACTAGCATCATACCAGTTATACTTGCTGGCAGAGCCCTCTGCTACAAATGTTGCTTTGCCCGGACCGCAGATAATAACTGGTGCTACTACTGGAGCAGCAATTTCTGGCCTTACGATCACGGTTACCTTTGTGCGCGGGCTGGCACACTGGTTTGCGCCAATGTGTTCCGCAAAGAAATCGGTTGTTTGAGTAAGTTGACCTGTTTCGAAAGCCACTCCTGCAGCTGTTGTGCCTAGTAGCGAGCCTCCATTTGCCTGGTCGTACCAATTGATGCTGCCAACTTGTACCTCAGCATGCAGTGAAGTAGCTGTGTTGTAGCAGATATCTTTGATACCTGAAACAACTGGTGCCGCTGGCAGTGGTTTAACAGTTACCACCATTTCATCGGTGGTAAAGCAGGTGCCTGTGTAGTAAGTATAAGTAAGGGTGTAGGTGCCTACCTCTGTCGGGTTAAAGGTGCCGTCCTCAGTTACATAACGGGAACCGCTCCACTTGCCGCCAGCAGGGCTCGCGCCAAGTACAAACGAACCGGTATTCAGGCAAACCTCTAGCTCTTTTTGATCTACTGCTGCCTGCGCGACGTCTGTTACATTCACCGTCATCTGATCAGTGTTAGTACAGCCTTTGGCATCAGTATAGGTGTAGGTAAGCACATAGGATCCTTTGCCATTTGGCACAAAAGTGCCGTCGGTGCTCACATTCTCCCCGCTCCAGATGCCTCCTACAGGGCTTGCCTGTAGTTTGATAGGCGCTGGATCATCGCAGACAGTTAAATCTTGGCCAGCATTTACCTCTGGCAGTGGGTTTACTGTAACAGTTAACGTAGCTGTGCTGCTGCAGCCAGTAGCGCTGTTGTAGCCAGTTACTGTGTATGTAGTCGTTTCGGATGGTGTGGCTGTTACGGTAGTTCCGGTAGCAGAGCTTAAGCCTGTAGCCGGAGCCCAGGTATACGTATCGGCACCAGTAGCAGTGAGTGTAGCCACTCCCTGGCCCTGGCATATCTCAGCCGCGTCTGAACTAACCGTTACGACTGGGAGAGGGTTAACCTCAACTGTAAAGGTGGTTGTGCTGGTACAGCCGGTTTCTGAGTTAGTGCCAGTAATAGTATAGGTAGTTGTCTCTGTAGGGTTGGCTGTAACTGTATGACCAGTTGTAGCGCTCAGGCCGGTTGCTGGTGCCCAGGTATAAGTATCTGCTCCAGATGCAGTAATAGTGGTGCTCTCGCCAATACAGATAGCCTGTTTAGGAGATGTTACCAGCAGCTCTGGCAGTGGGTTAATCACGATCTGTTGCGTTGCAGCTTCTGAATTACCACACTCATTGGTAGCTACTACGCTTACCGTATAAGTACCAGCCTCGCTAAAGTTGATGCTAGGGTTAGCTGATCCAGCATCTGTGCCTTTGGCAAATGCTGTTACCCCAGGACCTGTTACAGACCAAGTATACTTGCTGATGGTGCCGTTTTGTGCATCATAAACAGGGGCATGAGTTGGGTTCTCCTGGGAGAAAGCTATAGTTTGCGGACCGCAGTATACCTGTTGTGCCGGCAGTTGAACGCGCGGCTTATCTTTTATAACAATTGTAGTTTCTTTGAGAGAAGTCTGGCAGCTGTTGCTGGCTGTAAGTGTTACTATATAAGTGCCAGACTTAGTGAACTTGAAAGCCGCGTTTGCAGTGCTTGCGTTTGTACCGTTGGCAAACTCCCAACCTTCAGCCGGTGCTACACGCCAAGTATAACTGGCATTGCCACCAGTAGACAGGTTTTCTGTTGTGAAGATGGCTGGAGAACAGGTCTCATCACCATTTAACCTAAAGTCAGCTACAGGGGCCTCATCTACTACAATTACCTTATCAATAGTACTGGAAGTACATTTGGTATTGATACCTGTTGGGGTGGCGGTAAGGCGGATAGTGTAGGTACCTGGTTGGGTAAATTTTACCCATGGATTCTTTGATTTGCTGGTACCAGAAGTATACTCCCAGCCTTGTGCAGGGAAAATTTCCCAGTCTACTACATAGCTTCCTGCGCTGCTGGCATTGCTGGCGTTGGCGTTGAAACCTTCAATAGTCTTATCAGTTAATTTAACCGGTACGTTCAAGCAAGGCTTGGCAACGGCAAAATCAGCAATAGGTCCTTTGGACACCCTGATACCACCTACAGTGGCTGGGGTAGTGCCGCAAGGGTTCGTGGCAGTGGCAGTAAGCGTAAAAGCACTGCCAGGCTTGTTCATCGAAGACTCTGTAAAAGTATGCTCAATGGTTGATGGCAGGTTGGCATGTGTGAATGTCATCGGTGCCGAGCCGTCATCAAACTGGAAAGTATAAACAGTTTGGGCAGAGTTGTTTTTGGTTGCCTCCTTATCAATATCAAAGATGAAAGTGGCAGGGGCACAGTCGTTGGTGTTACCACGGCTGGAAATACCAAGACTTGGATTACTGCCAATAAATACACGCTCCTCATGGGTGCTGCTGCAGCCATTGGCATCATAAGCAGTTACCTGTAGCTTAAAAGAACCACCGGAAGTATAGGTGTGGCTAGCGGTTTCAAACTCACGGCCATAGGTGTTTCTGGTGCCATCGCCCCAGTTTATCTCATAGCGGGTGTTTGTCTCTTTCGTGGTGGAGGCGTTCTCAATGGTCAGCTCAAATGTGGCGACGTTGCCGGCATAGCTACAACCTGTAAAGAAATTGATAGGGTCGGCCACAGTGGCGTCAGGACCATTCTTTACGACCATCTCATCCGAGGTAGCTTCGCAGCCATCTGCCTGAACAGTTGTGACACTGTAGGTGCCGCTCTGCGTAACGGTGATGCTTTTTGTAGTGGCGCCGTTAGACCAGAGATAGGTTTCGGCATCGCTGGCTGTAAGTATGGTTTGACCCGTGCTGCAAAGGCTGCCCGAGGAAGTAACAGTTGGTTTACAGTTAGATTGAGCGTAGGTGTAGTTTGATAAGGCACTCCAAAGCTGCAGCAGGAGCAGACATAAAATGCCTCTAGCGAGGGTTAGCATATACTTTGGCTGTAAATATTCTTTATAGACTTCTTTCTTTTAATACTACATGCTATGTCGGCTCATACTGCCCTGATATTGCGCTCTGTTAAAGCTGCAGATGCCAATACTTCAGTTGGTTTCATTTAGCCGGCGCTTTTTATCTGCGACAGGTTCAAGTATAAATCCAAACCGCTGCATGTGCGAACACATCACCTGTAAGTGTAGAATGAGGTGTTAAAGTTCAAAAAAGAGCGTGTTTTTTGGAAGTTTTTTCAAGAGTTTCAAAACCTATTTTTATAGGACCCGTAAAATATCGGATTTTATTCAAAATTATCTGCTATTCATTCAAATAGCCTTTTTAATTGATGCTGTGGCTGTTTGGGTTAGTTGAGTTTCCTGTCTCTTTAGCTATGCTATCCTCAACATTTCTCCACTGTTTGCACTCTTTCTTGTTGGTAATTAGTGTCTTGCAAGGTGTAGTCTCTGGGAAATATTTTATTTTTAAAACCTAAATATAAGTATTATTATATTATTAATTATTATAATAGTTATATAACAAAGGGTTAACATTACTATATATGATTTCCAAACCCAAGTTGATCAGTGCATTTTTTTTATAGTAGTGCTATATTTAATAAGTTATATATTAATAATCGAAATAGCGAAATATTTATTAGGAGAGATGATAGCTGAATAATATGTTTTTGGCGATAAATCAGCCTTTTTAAATATATGAATAGCTTAATTTACCTATATTAACAAATTCTTTTTTTTTAATAGAACTTGATAAAATCATAAACCTTCCTGTAGCAGGGTCGTATTTCTCACTAAACACTCGAGACCTATAGCTGAAGAATTTATACTACTAATTATAAGACTAAAAACCAGAGATCCTGAGCAAGGACTCTTGTTGATCCGGAAGAGCCGGATGTGCATAACAACTGGTGTAGGCTTGAAGAAAGACTGCTGCCAGCCTACATGGTAAATTTGAGATAGTGCTAGAGAGGCAGAGTAGGAAAACAGTTTACGTATGACCAAAATAAGTACTCAACCAAATGAATAAATATAGACACTATTACAGCTTTAACAGAGTCCTTCTGTTGATTCTAGATGTCACGCTTATTGCCTTCGCATTTAAGTTATCAAACCTCGTTCGGTACGGTAACCTTGAGCTAGACCATCAATACAATGTTTTCTTTGTGCTTTTCGCATTGGTTTGGTGGATCGTTTCAGGGTTCTCGAACTTTGTTCTAAGAATTGATGGTCTGTTTCCTGTTGATAAGCGTCTGGGTAACCTGCTTAACGTGTTTGTGCTGCATGCACTTATCCTTGCCAGCTGTATTGTAATGTTCAACCTGGAGCAGCTGTCTCGTCTATTGCTGTTATATACTTACTTGTCTACAGCATTGCTGATTGGTATTAGCCGTCTGCTGATGTTTCAGGTGAGCCGGTACTTCACTAACTCTGATATGGCACACACACGCTATGTTATAGTTGGTACAGGTCCAGCAGCTGTTTCACTGCAACAGACATTAAGTAACAACGATGAAATAGGCACCAAATTCATGGGTTTCTTTGATGACGAAGCCGACTTACAGGGTTTGTATGCAGACCAGGTTCGTGGTGGTATCGAAGAACTGAAGGATTACTGCCTGCAGCACAGTATTGATGAGATTTACTACACAAAGCCTCTGACAGACGAGTCCCAGATTGATGAACTGACAGAGTTTGCAAACGACAACTTTATCTACCTCCGCCTTGTGCCGGACTTTAGCGCCATAGTAAAGAAGGATGTTAGCGTATATTTCTACCACAACATTCCGATGCTGAGCGTAAGAAACGAGCCTTTGGAGCTTGCTTCTAACCGCGTAGCGAAACGCATTTTTGATGTAGTGTTCTCTCTTGCTGTTATCCTGCTGATCTTCCCGATTCTGTTCCCGATTATTGCTCTGCTAATCAGGCTGGAGTCGAAAGGACCTATATTCTTCAAGCAGTTGCGCCCAGGTAAAAAGAACAGACTATTTGTTTGCTACAAGTTCCGCACCATGCGTGTAAACCATAATACTGAGCTTCAGGCAACTAAGAACGACCCAAGAATTACCCGTATTGGCGCCTTTCTGAGAAAAACAAGTTTGGATGAACTACCGCAGTTTTTCAACGTACTGCTCGGTGACATGTCTGTGGTAGGGCCGCGTCCGAACCTGGTTTCGCAGCTGGATCAATACTCTAAAGTTATATCCAAGTATAAAATGCGCCACTTTGTAACTCCTGGTATTACAGGCTACGCACAGGTAAGTGGCTACCGCGGAGAAACAAAAGAAGTTCACCTGATGGAGAAGCGTGTAGAGTATGATGTGATGTACATGGCCAAGTGGAGCCTGATGATGGACATGAAAATAATCTTCCTTACTGTCTGGAACATGATAAAAGGCGAAAAGAATGCTTACTGATACGACGATACAAGAACAACCCTTAGCCGCCGAGCCACCAATCAAAGAGAAATGCCAAGTTCTCGGCTCCCTTATCTCGGCCGGCTCTTTTAACGATTTTGTAAACCAAGTTTTCTGGCTTACAGACCACAAAGACTCTTCTTATGTATGCTTTGCTAACGTGCATATGCTCATGGAGGCAAAGCAGGATAAGGAGTTTCAAGAACTGCTGAACAGTGCTGACATTGCCTCTCCTGATGGAGGCCCCCTTTCCAAGCTAATGAAACTCCTTTATGGCAAGCATCAGGACCGGGTACCAGGTATGGATCTGATGCCTCGCCTGCTGCAGGAAGCCGAAGTAAGAGGTAAGTCGGTCTTTTTCTATGGCTCAACAGATACGGTGCTTGAGGCTGTGGTTGCTCGTGCTAAGGTTGACCTCCCTAAGCTGCGCGTAGCTGGCTACTATTCACCGCCTTTTCGAAAACTTACCCATATCGAAGACACTGCCATCACGAACATGATCAACGATTCGGGAGCAGACTTAGTGTTTGTTGCACTTGGTTGCCCTAAGCAGGAGCGCTGGATGGCAGATCATAAGGGTAAAGTAAAAGCGTGTATGCTGGGGGTAGGTCAGGCGTATATGACTTATGCTGGTTTGGAGAAACGTTTGCCAAAGTGGGCTCGTGATCTGAGCCTGGAGTGGACGTATCGTTTATGGCAAGAGCCGAAACGTCTTTGGAAACGTTATCTGGTTACTAATACTAAGTTTCTGTTTGAGGTGGCTAAGCTGCTGCTTACCAAGCGCACCCGCAAAATGCAGCTCAGCAGGTAAGGTCAACTGTCTTTCAGGTATTGGTGCAGTTCTTTGAAGGGAGTACCAATACCTGCAAACTACACTTTTTAGAAATATCTCTTATCCCGAAGTACAATTATATAGATAGATTTAGACTCTATAGATTAGTACTGATGTTCAAACATTTTCAGCCTCTTGAGGTCCTCTCCGATAGTGGAAGGGCTAAACCAATTCAGTAAAGCAACCTTCTAATTGCCAGCGAGTCCATTCGGAAATTAGCGATATTCTAAAAAGTTGAATTTGCAACATCAAAATATAGAAATCTCCGTATCTACTACAAAACAAGGTTACAGAGCCAGTACAATATTTCTGTGGCCGGTTTCAACCCTTTGTATTACCCTTAACCCTTTACGATAAATGAAAGCAGTTATACTTGCCGGCGGCTACGGTACAAGAATAAGCGAAGAAAGTGGCGTACGCCCTAAACCTATGGTAGAAATTGGTGGTAAGCCGATCTTATGGCATATCATGAAGATCTACTCCCACTATAATATTAACGAGTTCATTATCTGCTGTGGCTACAAAGGCCATATCATCAAAGAATACTTTGCCAATTACTGCCTTTATAATTCTGATGTAACCTTCGATATGCGCAAAAACAGCATGGAGGTGCATAAAAATCATACTGAATCATGGAAAGTGACACTAGTGGATACTGGTGAGGGTACCTTAACCGGTGGCCGCTTGAAGCGTGTGAAAGATTATGTAGGCGATGAGACTTTCTGCCTGACCTATGGTGATGGTGTAAGCGACGTGAATATTGCTGAATCAATTGCATACCATAAAGCACAGGGCACTAAAGCTACACTTACAGCAGTGCAGCAACCAGGTCGCTTTGGCGCATTTACACTTTCCTCTCAGGCTACTAAAGTGCCTCAGTTTAAAGAGAAGCCAACTGGTGGTGACATGCCATGGATCAACGGCGGTTTCTTCGTGCTGGAGCCAAGTGTGTTCGATTATATAGAGGGCGATAGCACTATTTGGGAGCGGGGTCCGCTGGAGACGCTAGCCGAAGAAGGCGAGTTGTCTGCTTACCGCCACAGTGGTTTCTGGCAGCCAATGGATACGCTGCGTGACAAGCACGTGCTGGAAGAATTATGGCAAAGTGGCAAGGCTCCTTGGAACGTGTGGCATAAAATGCTTTCAGACGTGGTAAACTAAGCCACAAGTGTACCTTACAAGGTTCTGAATCCTAACCCTTTTCTTACAATATACATATCATTCCATGAAAATACTCATAACTGGTAATATGGGCTATGTAGGCCCTGGCGTGGTAGAACGCCTGCGTGCTGCATACCCAGAAGCTACACTAGTAGGCTATGACATGGCCTATTTTGCCTCTTGTCTTACAAATGCACCTATCCTTCCTGAAAGCCGCCTGGATGTACAACTTTTTGGGGATGTGCGTACCATGCCAGCAGAGGTGCTGGAAGGCGTAGATGCCGTGGTGCATCTGGCAGCTATCTCCAATGACCCTATGGGCAAAAAGTTTGAGGACGTAACGCTGGAGGTAAACTACAAGTCGAGCGTTCGTTTAGCCGAAATGGCAAAAGCAGCAGGTGTTAAAAACTACGTGTTTGCTTCTAGTTGCAGCATGTATGGCGCTGCCTCAGAACTAGCCAAAACTGAAGATTCTGAGCTTAACCCGCTTACTGCTTATGCCCGCTCTAAAGTAGCCACCGAAAAAGAACTTCTTCCGTTAGCTGGTGATGGCTTTACTGTAACCTGCCTTCGTTTTGCAACGGCCTGTGGCATGAGCGACCGCCTTCGCCTAGACCTGGTGCTGAACGACTTTGTAGCCGGAGCAGTAGCCACAGGTAAAATCAACATCCTGAGTGATGGCACGCCATGGCGCCCATTGATACACGTAAAAGATATGGCACGCGCTATTGAGTGGGCTGTAACCAGAGAACCATCTAACGGTGGCGAATACCTTGCCGTTAACACGGGCTCTAACGAGTGGAACTATCAAGTATATGAACTGGCAAACGCTGTAGCAGAGCTTATACCAGGTGTAGATGTAACAGTGAACACTGATGCAGCACCAGATAAGCGTTCTTACCGCGTAAACTTTGATCTGTTTAAGCAATTAGCACCTAACCACCAGCCACAGTATACTTTAAGACAGGCTATCGAAGAACTGCATTCAGGTCTGATGGCTATGGAGTTTAAGGATGGAGACTTCCGTAACTCTCTGCTGATGCGCCTGATGGTGCTCAACAGCCTGCAGGAAACCAACCAGATCAACGAGCAACTGCAGTGGCAGCGCAACAGATCAAAAGTAGCTGAAACTGAATTAGAAACCGCCTAATTAGTACCCATGATATTCACAGAAACGAAGCTTAAAGGAGCTTATATCATAGATGTAAAGCGTCTGGAGGATGAGCGCGGCTTTTTTGGCCGTTCCTTTTGCCAAAAGGAGTTTGAGGAGTATGGTCTCACAAATGATATCCGGCAGACTAACGTATCTTATAACAAGAAGAAAGGTACGCTTCGTGGCATGCACATGCAGCTGGCCCCTAATGAGGAGACTAAGCTTGTACGTTGTACTCGTGGCGCCATTTACGATGTGATCATCGATATGCGTCCGGACTCCGATACGTACAAGCAATGGATTGGTGTGGAGCTGACTGCAGACAATTACCGCATGCTGTTCGTGCCGGAGGGTTTCGCACACGGCTTCATCACCCTGGAAGATAACACAGACGTGACTTACCAGGTAACTGAATTCTACACTCCGGGTGCCGAACGTGGTATCCGCTGGAACGACCCTGCCTTCAACATTGAATGGCCTATTGAGCCGGTCATTATCTCAGAAAAAGACCAGGCACATCCAGACTTCGTGGATGAGCAGGAAAAGACTAAAGGAAAGCTGTTGGTGTAATGCCAGCAGCTTTTGCTTCTTCAAACCATAAAATCATACTTCAAAAATGATAATAGTAGATACAGCCCTGGCTAAACGCCATGCTGAAGGCAATCCTGTTCGTGTAGCCATGGTAGGAGCCGGCTTTATGGGTCGCGGCATTGCCCTTCAGATCTGTAAGTATACACAAGGGGTGGAACTTGTAGCCATCTCAAACCGCACCCTCGACAAAGCCAAGCAGGCTTACACACAGGCTGAAGTGCAGGATGTGCAGGAGGTAACTTCTGTAGCACAACTTGAGGAAAACATCCGCCGGGGTAAGTATAGCATTACAGAGGATGCTATGTTGCTGTGCGAAGCCGAGGGCATAGACGCTGTAATTGAGGTAACGGGTGCCGTGGAGTTTGGTACCAACGTAGCCATCAAAGCGATACAGAACGGCAAGCACATCATTATGATGAATGCGGAGGTAGACGGCACGGTAGGCCCAATCCTGAAAGTATACGCTGACAAAGCTGGTGTTGTGTTCACTAATGCCGACGGCGACCAGCCTGGGGTAACTATGAACCTGTACCGTTTTGTGAAAGGCCTAGGTGTAAAGCCAGTACTTTGCGGCAATATCAAAGGCCTGCACGATCCATACCGCAATCCAACCACGCAGGAGGGCTTTGCCAAGAAATGGGGGCAGCAGCCGTCTATGGTAACTTCATTTGCCGATGGTAGCAAGATTTCCTTTGAGCAGGCCATTATCGCTAACGGAACAGGTATGCGTGTGGCCAAGCGCGGCATGCATGGCCCAACGGTACTTGGTGGTACTTCGCTTAAGGATTGCGTACACGATCTTTATCCACTGGACGACCTGCTGGAAGGCCCGGGTATTGTAGATTATGTAGTAGGAGCTGAGCCAGGACCAGGCGTATTTGTACTTGGTACACATGATAACCCAATTCAGCAGCACTACCTGAACCTGTACAAGCTAGGAGAGGGGCCACTATACTTGTTCTATACACCTTACCACTTGTGCCATTTTGAAGTGCCAAACACAGTGGCACGTGCAGTACTGTTTAACGATGCAGCTCTTACACCAATGGGTGCACCGCAGGTGGAGGTAGTGTCTGCCGCCAAAATTGACCTGAAGGCAGGCGAGGTACTGGACGGTATTGGCCACTACATGACTTACGGTCTATGCGAGAATGCTGATACTACTGCTGCTGAAAGGCTGTTACCGATTGGTGTGGCTGAAGGCTGTGTGCTGAAGCGTGATATCCCGAAAGACCAGGTGATAACTTATGATGATGTGGTGATGCCGGAAGGCCGTTTGGTAGATAAACTGCGCCAGGAGCAGGCTTTATACTTTGCTGCCACAGATGAGGCAAACCGTAACAAAGCACTGCAGCATTTAAACAGAGCTGAGGCTTCAGTTTAAAAGATACGCTCAAACTAAACCATTTTGCCGCGCATCGCAAGCCTTAGGTAGCGGTGCGCGGCTTTTTTCTTCTCTAATGACAACAGACGTAGTAGGAATTATACCCGCTGCAGGATTAGGCTCCAGACTCTCGCCCATACCTTTTAGCAAAGAGCTGTTTCCGGTAGGCTTTGGCCCGCACCCGGAGCATAGGGAGCCACATCCGAAGCCGGTATCGCAGTACTTGCTGGAACACATGCAACGTGCTGGTGCCAAACAGGTATACATGGTGCTGCGTAAAGGCAAGTGGGATATTCCTGATTACTACGGTGACGGTGGTCAGCTAGGTGTTCAGTTGGCATACCTTGTTATGCGACGCCCTTATGGCAGCCCTTACTCTTTAGATCAAGCTTATACTTTTGTGAAGCAGCAGCGGGTAGTATTTGGCTTCCCTGACATTCTGTTTGAGCCTGAAAATGCTTTTGAGTCGCTTTTACAGCGGCAAGCAGAGACACAGGCAGATGTGGTGCTAGGGTGTTTCAAAGTGCCCTCTCCTCATAAATGGGATATGGTAGACCTGCAGCCAAATGGCGTAGTAAAGGCTGTGTTGCCCAAGCCTGTTAGTTCTGTTTTAAGCTATGGGTGGGCTATCGCCAGTTGGGGGCCACGTTTTACTGAGTTTATGCACGAGCATCTAGAGGAGGTAGAGGCGCAACTTCATGCCTCAAGTGGAGAATTAAGTGTGGGAGAAGTGGTGCAGGCAGCTATACATAATGGGCTGCTCGTGCAAAGTTTCTGCTTTAACAACGGTAGCTGCCTGGATATTGGAACTCCTGAAGACCTTCAAAAAGCTATCCGTACATTATCCTGATTATTGATTATACTACATGCGAATTCTGCAAATACACAACTTTTACAAACAAGCCGGCGGTGAAGACACTGTTTTTGAGCAGGAGGCACAACTATTACGGGAGCATGGCCACACAGTGGAGCAACTCACTTTTTCTAACAACAATGTTGTTGGTATAAAGGATAAACTGAAGGCTGCGCTAGGGGTAGTATACAACGTGCAAAGTGCTCAAACCATCGGAAAGGCGATTGAAGGCTTTAAACCAGATGTAGTACACGTGCACAATTTCTTTCCATTGGTTTCGCCTGGCGTATTTTGGGTTTGCCAAAAGTATAAAGTACCTGTTGTCATGACCCTGCACAACTACCGCCTGGTTTGCCCAAGTGCAGTTTTGTACTACGATGGCAAAGTTCAGCTAGATAATATACACCAGGTATTCCCTCTCAAATCAGTTCTAAAAGGTGTATATCGCAATTCAAAAATAGAAACAGCATCGGTGGTACTAGCGACTGGGGTACACAAGCTTCTGAATACCTGGCGTAATAAGGTAGATAAGTTTATTGTGCTTACTCCTGGGGCTGCTGATCTCTTTGAGAATTCTTCCCTTAAGCTAAGGCCAGAGCAGCTGTCAGTAAAGCCCAACTTCACGGCAGATCCTGGAGAGGGTGCTGCTGAGCGGGATAACTACTTTTTATACTTAGGCAGGCTGACGGAGGAAAAAGGAATCAGGACCTTGCTTAAAGCTCATGCCATGCGTCCTTTCCCGCTTAAGATCATAGGCACTGGCCCGTTGCAGGAGCTCGTAGAGGCATACGCTGCTCAAAACTCTTCAGTTGACTATCTGGGTTTTCGGCCTCGAGAGGAGGCTATGGGGCTGCTAAAAAAGGCACGAGCGTTAATGTTTCCGTCAGAGTGGTTGGAGACTTTTGGCATGACGGTCGTAGAGGCATTTGCTACAGGTACACCCGTTATTGCAGCCAAGATAGGCGGAGCTGCTCACCTGGTCCAGCATCAGGAGAACGGTCTACACTACACACCTGGTAATGCAAGCGAACTGATCAATCAGGTTAAATTGCTGGAGCAGCTTCCTTGTCTGGCTCATAAGTTAGGCCAAAGTGGTCGCTTAAGCTATGAGCGGCAGTATACGCCGGAGGCAAACTATGCTATGCTTGTAGCAATCTATGAGCAGGCAATGGGGCGAAAACAAAAGCCTGCCTCTGCAACATTAGCTGAGAAGGCAGGCCTTAGCTAAGGTAAAAAGTAGTTTTTAAGCCACTTCCACCTTCTTGGTCTTTTCGGCTTTCATTCTGTTCAGTATCTCCAGAATTTTGTTAGTTTCTACCACCAGGTGCTCACGCTGACCTTGGCTAGCATTGCGAACACGTTTGTTGCCCTTACAGATAATGTACTCATAGTCCAGGTCTATCTTAGTGGCAATGTCGTAGAATGGCTCTATAACAAATCCTTCGTTAAAGATTTCGACCATCTTAGTGCCTGGTTTGCAGAAGAACATACTTATTAAGCCTGCGCCAGTAGCACCCAATACAACTTTGGCTTTAGAAAACAGCTTGATCTTCTCCTTGATGCTCAGTTCACTGGATACAACGGTTTTGAACCCATAAGGCTCCAGTTCTTGCAATAGCTCCTTTTCATTCAATACGTTACGGATCTTAGAGTCAGATCGACTTATGTATAGGTATGGTGCCTCAGGGGTGATAAGATCAGACTCTTCCTCAGCATATAGCATAAAGGAGTCCTGAATGAAGTCGCATAGCCACTTAGGTACCAGCGTATGGTTACCACGGGGGGCTGTGGAAGCAACTATGCAATCAGCGGCAATATGCGGAAACTTGTCTCCCTCTATAACTTTATCTTTTGGTATACCTAACAGCTCAAGCGTCTCTGTCTGGAAGCTGTAGCGCAAACTAGGTACATAGAACCAGTCTACTTTATCATAAAGGCCGCTTTCGCGCAACAAGTGCAGGCGAGGCAGCACATCCAGAAACCAATGGCCAATATTGTTCAATCCGGCTCCGCCCGTTAAAAGGGAGAAAACGGTGCCGTTGTACTTAACAGGAGGAGTAAAATAACGCTGCTCGAAGATATTGTTAAGGTTTGGCTCAGATACTTTGCCGTTGCTCAAGCTCAGCGATACATTTTCTACCAGGCGGTTGTACTGCGACACCACGGCTACGCTGCTTTCGTTATCGGTGTAAATACGGCCGTTCGGTACCTCAACAACCATGTAGTCGGTAGTTACCTTCTTTTTCGGCTTCCAGTACTCTGAGCAAGCTTCATATAAATCATCAGATATAGTTAAATCAGTAGTAAGCGCAGGATAGATAGGGTGAACCCTGACTTCACGCGGATTGTTAGCGGCTAATTGCTCCAGGTTTATACGACAAACATCACCTGGTCTGTACTGCGTGTTGAAGGGTATAACTCTTCCCAGTATCTTCTTTAACCTTTTCGTCCCCTTGTTATAGTAAGCTTTCATTTGCATGGGTTATGTGTAGGTTTATCAATGTAAAAGTTTAATGTGGCTACTCCTTCTCAAGGTTCACCAGTAGTTTTTCGTCTTTGTTGGTAGGTGTTGCCTGCAGTTGTGCCACGGTGGCATGCCTGGTTAAAAGGTTTGCAGCTACTTTTACGGCTACTTCGTTCCAGTGGGCATCGTCCACTGGATAAAGCTGTACCTGTTTCTGCTGGTAAAGCGCATTAAAAGTAGGCTGAAGGTCCACATACTCAATGCCTCGCTCATCCAGTTGGCTAAGTAGGCGCGGCAGGAACGTGGCTTGTTTCTGCGATGGCAACAGCTTGTAATAAATATTTTCTTTGTTTGGGATTGGCAGGAATACAAAGTGTATTCCGCGCTCCTGCAATGCATCACGATATCCCTCCAGCACATCGGCTATTTGGTCTATCTCCTCTTCCGAAAAATCGCGGTTAGCGTATTCGCCTTCTATAAAGAACTCGTTGTTGTAGCTGATATACTCGCGGTTACCTAGTGCTCTGTCTATATCAGCAAGTGTGCGGTGATATAGACCCAATTTTGATATTCTGTCGGCAGTTACGGCCACAGACGTAAGAAAAGAGGAGGAGCTAATGATGTTGCCAGTAAAGTTTCTGATCTTGGAGTTGATGCCGTTTTCTCCTACAGCCGGAAGCTCAGGTATACGCCGCTCAATGCTTGACACAATAACTAATTTAGGAGGTGTCTGCTGAAAGCGGTCGGTTGCCAGGAAGCGGTTCATGGTGGCTGGTGCAAAAGAGTAAACATCCCGGCCAAGTTGTTCTTCCAGTACTTCGGCCAGTGTTTCGTCTTGCGACAGCTTAGCGCCAGTTATATTAGAGTCGCCTATCAGCAGTACATCATTTTTAGTGTCGCGGTTACGGTAGCCGTACATGTCGGTATACCACTCCACTTTGCGTTTCTGAGCGTAAGGCGTACGTGGGGCCAATTCTCCCTCTTCAACCATCTGCATGTGCACGTTCGGGTAAAATGGTCCTGGCATCAGGCGCATAGAGTTTACAGATATTGTTTCCCAGATTCTGAAGGTGAAGAAGTTCATGGGAAGTACAAACACCTCTATAAGCGGCCACACTATAAAAGGTAAAGCCAGTAAAACCAGTTTACTTAAAAGTCTTTTTACACCTTTGTCTTGTATTCCTTTTGTCATAATTTTCTAAAACTGAAAATAAATGAACTCCTGGTGTCCGAATTGGCCAAACAACAGCACCGTTATAATGGCGGCGTAGTATATACCCCAGCGTACCCAGGCCGGGCGCTGCATGATAAGCTGTGAAACGCTGCCGTTACGCTGTATAAGATGTACGGTTTCCATTAAGGCAATGGCTAAAATAGAAACGGCAAATATTTTAAAACCTTGATTCATGAATACATCGTGGCTCCAGTCTATGGCTAAGAGCTGGCCTGGGTTTGTGATAACAGAAGCACACTGGCCTACTATGTAAAAGGCATCGGTTATACTGTTGGCTCTGAAAAATATCCAAGAAAAACACACCAGGAAGAACACTGTGAGCACCTGTACCCATTTGTATAACTGCGGGTGCCGTGTAAGGCCAATTTGCTGTACCAGTGCATCGCGCTTGTCTTTCGTCATCATGCCAAATATCTGGTAAATACCGTGTAGTGCGCCCCAAATCACGAAGGTCCAGCTGGCACCATGCCACAGGCCGCTCACCATAAACACAATGAACAGGTTATAATACCAACGCCACTTCACCACGCGGTTGCCACCCAAGGGTATGTACAGGTAATCACGGAACCAGGTGGACAATGAAATGTGCCAGCGGCTCCAGAACTCCGGGATTGACTTGGCAAAGTATGGGCTACGGAAGTTCTCCATCAGCCTAAAGCCCATCACCTGCGCCGCCCCAATGGCAATATCGGAGTAACCCGAGAAGTCGCAGTAGATCTGGAAGGCAAAGAACACGGTAGCAAGTATGTGTGAAATGCCGTCATATTCTGTTGGGTTGCTATAGACGGCATTCACCATCAGCGCCAGGTTATCGGCAATAACAATCTTTTTAAAGAAGCCCCAGGCCATGCGTCGCAAACCTGCCACTACGCGGTAGTAGTCAAATTGGTGCCCCTGGTGCAGCTGCCCCAGCAGGTTTCCGGCACGCTCTATTGGGCCTGCCACCAACTGCGGGAAGAATGAAACGAAGAGTGCAAAAACACCTAAATGGCGCTCCGGCCTAATACGACCGTTGTACACATCTATACTGTAGCTCATCGTTTGGAAAGTATAGAAAGAGATACCCATTGGCAGCAATAGCTCAAAGGCAGGCATTGCATAAGGCACGTCAAGGGCAACCGCCAGGTCGCGGGCGCTTTCGTTGAAGAAGTTGTAATATTTGAATAGCAGCAAAACGCCCAGGTTTGCCCATAAACTTAGGTAGAGCCATGGGCGCCGCTTATCTTTTTCCTCGTCAGTATAGCGGCCCATCATCAGGCCACAGGTAAAATCTATAGCAGTAGAGGCCACCAGTATTAGCGTGTAAGCTGGCTTCCAGGACATGTAGAAGTAGTAGCTAGCCAGCAAAAGAATGATCCAACGGCGGTTAAAAGGCGTCAGAAAATAGAGGGTAACTACTACCGGAAAGAAAATAAAGAATTCAGTAGAGTTGAAAAGCATAATTTCTTCAGGTTATAAGGGTGTTCGAGTCAGGCAGCATCAGACATGTTATGCTTCATGTGTTGGGCGTAGGGTATAATACTTTTATCACCGAATAGGTCAGCTCATTTGTAGATATTATATAGAAGTTGTACTAAAAGGTTGTGGGTTTCAGCATATATTTTTTTTAATACTTAGATATTATCATGTAAGGAGACATTGAGCAACAGGTGCTGGTTTATGTTTACGATGTTGCGACATCGTTGTTTGAGCAGTGTCAGGTGCAAATTTGACTTTTTTGCAGGAGGTTAATGAAAGGTTAATAAAGAGGGGGCTGACAACCTAGGTATAGGAATGACGTTATATAGGGAACTGTTTCCAAAAAGTAAAAAGCCCTTTACAAATATGCCCTTACACTTCTACTTAAGGCAGTACCTGCTCGGGGTACTGCTATTGATAGTTGTAACAGGTTTTTCTACGAGTTCTCTCGCTGCTTCATTTCCAGAAAACTCTCCACCTGTTATTAATTCGATTGCCACACCGTTGAGGCTGGCAAAACCTTTTCCTCTAGTTGAGCCACATGTCTTTAAGATAATGCCCTTAGGTGACTCTAACACTGAGGGCGGTGGCAGCGCTACGCCTGTAGCAGAAAGGATAGGTTATAGGAGAAATTTGTACAAGCAATTAGTTGAGCAGGGAAAAGCTGAGGGGTACACTGTTGACTTTGTAGGAAGCGAAAAATCAGGGCAGGGTTTTCAGGGCCAGGTTGATATAGATCATGCAGGCTTTGGTGGGGCGAGAGATGAGGACATCGCACTTCTTTTAGAGAAGGGAGAGTTTCCTTTCTACGGTGACCAGAATGACTATCGCGGACCCGGCGGAGGACCATACCTGGACAAGTATAACCCTGACGTGATACTGCTACAAATTGGCACCAACCAAGTAGACGGCAGCGAGAGGGCGATGGAGGATGTGAAAAAGGTCCTCGACCAGGTGGACCAGTATGAGGCACGTGCTAAAAAAGAGGTGACAGTTATTGTGGCCAAAATCATCAAGCGCGTTTGTTATGTAGATAATAACGGCACCAGCCAGTGCCCAACTCCAACGGAGGCCGATAATACCATCAAGTATAACAACATGCTGGAGGCATATGTCAAACAGCGCATTGCTGCCGGAGACAAGCTTCGCCTTGTGGATATGCAGGATGGGGCTGGAATAAACTATAAGTATGCCTCTGATGGTGGAGATATGGCAGATCATCTTCATCCCAGCCAAAACGGCTACGATAAAATGGCCCCTGTGTGGTTTAAAGAGTTGCAGAAGCTGCTGAAAGAATTACTGCCTCCCTCTGATACAGAAGCTCCTGAAACCAATATTGCTAATAAGCCAAAGTCGCTAGCTAATAGCAGTACTGCAAACTTCAGCTTTACCAGCAACGAGAGTGGAGTAACCTACCAAGTAAGTATAGACGGTGCCCCATTTGCAAACGCGGCTAATCCTTATACTGTAAATGGGTTGGCTGATGGAGAGCATACGCTGCAGGTAAGAGCCATAGACGCTGCCGGAAACATAGATGCCACGCCTGCCACCTACACCTGGACCATAGATACCATAGCTCCGGCTGTGCCTGTTGTCTCGGCTCCTACAGAAGGCAGTATGCTTAACAATAACAAGCCAGCTATATCAGGTACAGCAGAGGCAGGTAGTACTATAAGTATACTTATCGGTAATACTAGAATAGGAGGTACTAAGGCAGGAACGGATGGTAGATGGAGCTTTACGCCTGGAACGGCACTGGCAGAGGGGCCACAGCAATTAACGGCTACTGCCACCGATGATGCAGGTAATACGAGCAGTGCTAGTAATAGCAGGAGGTTTACTGTAGATATTAAAGCTCCTGAAACAAGCTTTGCCTCATCGCCAGCTGCAGTTAGTAACAGAAAGGAGGCAGAGTTTAGCTTCAGTAGCAACGAGAGCGGGGTTACTTACGAGGTAAGTTTGGACGGTGCGCCATTCACAAAGGTTAGTGGTAGCAGTTTTACAGCTACCGGCCTTTCTGAAGGGGAGCACACGTTGACAGTACGTGCTACGGATGCTGCCGGAAACACAGACACAACACCTGCGCGACATACCTGGATCGTGGATACGCAGCCTCCTGTAGCACCTACCTTTGCAGGGGTTTCAGAAGACCACGGGCCTATCAATAATGACCGTATCACTTCTGATAACACCATAAAATTGCTCGGTAGCGCAGAGGGTGGTGTCGAAGTAACTGTGCTAATGCAAGGCAGAGTTATAGGCAAGGCCGTAACCAATTCATCAGGTAATTGGGAGTATAGCCACGAAAGAACACCGCTTGCAGCAGGAACTTATGCTTTTACGGCTACGGCTGCTGATGCAGCAGGAAACGTTAGTCCTGCCAGCCAGGATTTTACTGTTACCATAGAACTCACTGCACCCGTGGTTGAGATTACCACTGCCAGCAATACTCCAACTAATCAGCCTATTGAAATAAATATCACTTTTACTGAGGAAGTATACGGTTTAGATGTTGCAGACTTTAGCCTAACCAACGCAAGGCTGGCGGATTTTGAATCTACAGGCACGTCTGCTTCTGCCACTCTTGTACCAACTGCAGATGGTGCTGTGCGTGTAAGTTTACCAGCAGGCAAAGTAACAGATCTTGCTGGTAACCCTAATGCAGCCTCTAACCTGTTGGAGTTGATTTATGATGCCACAGCACCAACTGGTTATGCAGTTGCTTTCGGTGTTGAACTGGTGGACGTTGATAACCAATCAGAAGTGCCATTAAGTATAAGTGATGCGGAAACAGGTGTTACATACTTTTATAGTATAAGCAGCAGTAACGGCGGAGATCCTATCACTGGTACTGCAGCAGTATCCACTCAAAACTTCACCATTCCTGGTCTTAACCTTACAGCCCTGGCAGACGGAACACTAACCGTAGCTTTATACTTGGTAGATGAGGCTGGCAACAGGGGACAGGAGGTGACAGCACAGGTACAGAAGCTTACGAAAGATATTGTAGCGGTATCTAGCCTGAATAATATTACAGTGCCTTTCAAAACTGCTTTCAATGAAATTGACCTTCCTGAGGAAGTGGCGGTAAGCTATACAGATGGGGACGAAGAGTCTCTTAAAGTTGTGTGGAGTCAGGGAGACTATAACAGTGAGGTACCCGGTAGCTACCTCATAATAGGGCAACTGCAGTTGACGGAAAACACCAGCAACAGCAAAAACATGACGGCAAGAGTTATCGTCGAGGTTGAACCAAATCAGCCACCTACGGCTCTTACCATAAGCTCAGACAAATTTCAACCAGACATAGAGTCGGAGGAAATGATCGGCATATTCTCCACTGCCGACCCTGATGATGACAGATTTACTTATGAGCTTGTAAGTGGCCAGGGCGATGAGCATAATAACCTGTTTGAGCTCCGAAATATCAATCAGTTACACCTAATTTCGAACCAGGGCCTTTCTGGTAAGTCCACCTTCAACATCCGTGTCCGAAGCACAGACCCATACGAGAATATAATAGAGCAGAGCTTTACGCTTACAAAGACGCTGTACGAGCCAGATGGCGGTATCAGATTAGTGAATGCTTTCTCGCCGGACGGAGACAATATTAACGATATGTGGGTAGTGCCAGAGCTACGTTATTACAATAGTATTGAGGTTCAGGTGTTTGACCGCTCTGGCGTACGACTGTTTCAAACAACTGACCCTGAAAAAGGATGGGACGGAAGAGGCCGAGATGGCCGTGTTGTAGGTGGTTCATACTTTTATATCATCCAGATAAAAGATATCAACCTGGTTAAGAAAGGAGTAGTAACGGTACTTAAATAGCTTTAGATGAAGAAATTTATACTTTGCTTTTGCCTGCTGTGCCTTGTACTGGAGGCACAGGCGCAAAACAGAAAACAGCTTGCTAACTTTTCACAGTACAAACACTACTTCAACCCTTCTCTTACAGGATATGAGGGGTCGGTGCTGAGAAGTGTTTACCGAAACCAATGGACAGGCTTCGAGGATGCTCCTAAAACCATCATGGCCTCTGCAGAGCTAGACCTGCAAGACATAGGTCAGAACAGCAATAAGCCTTTTACCAGAAGCCAGGCAGATCGTGAGGCTACAGACATAGTTAGCGCCCGGCACGGGCTTGGTTTAACTCTGTTCCACGACCAGTTTGGCCCTGCAAAAGAAACGCAGGTAAATGTTAGCTATGGTGCAGGTGTAAGGCTGTCAGAGCGCCTCAGTCTCCGCTGGGGAACAGCCCTTTCTTACACTTTTCACCGCCTGGATGGCAACAGCCTGACAGTAGATCAGGAGGGTGATCCTCGGTTCAGCAATATGCTGGGGCAGCAGAACCGTAGTGGCAGGGCAGATATTAACCTTGGCTTATCGCTAACTGCCTCCAACTTTTATGTAGGCTATGCGATGGTGGATGTAACCGAAGGCAAGCTGGCTTCCTCAGGAAGCGACTACATGAACAACTTCAGTGCACGCAGGCACGTAGCACAGGCAGGATACCGCTTAGGGCTTACTGATGTGCTTGGGTTGACAGTAAATGGTATCTATCAGTATGACGAGAATTACAAATCTACACTAGAAGGCCAAGTGAAAGCTGTTTATGATAACCTGTTTTGGGTTGGCGGCGGCTACCGCAACGATCTAGCTTATACTTTGGCCGCAGGTGTTCGTCTGAACCAGTTAAGCATTGGTTACGCCTACGAAACACCGACTCAGGATGCCAAAGCCATAGATAAATCTACCAACGAAGTTACCTTAAGTTATCATCTTACCTCCCTCAAGTCAAACAAAAGAAATGGCAAGCGACTCTTAGTTTGGTAAGGCAGGTTTAGGGGGAATTGTACTATTATTTACAAAAAATAAAAGTATAAATATTAGAATAAGATTGTTTAGTTACAACCCATTTGTATGGTGTGTTATGAATATAGTTTGCTTGCGTTGTGCTTAAGTAGTTGAATGAAAAGCAACTGCAGTATCAAAGCATCGTTATATAGGCCTGCCTGAAAATAACCTATAAAACGAGCTTATTGTGTTCTTTTCCACTTCTTCTTTTTGGCAACTGGCGACCTGCTTTCTGCTGCTCTCTACCACGGTATGCTATGCGGCAGCCGCGCAGCCATCTTTGGAAGCTCCTCAGGGAGTAACTGCCCGCTCCTCCTTGTCAAACGCTATTGCAGTAAGCTGGCAACCTGTAGAAGGTGCCACAGGCTATACCATAGAAAAGTCCGAAACAGGACAGGACGAGAGCTTTTCCAATTTAGCTACTGTAGCTGGCGACGTGAACTACTACAGACATACAGAAATTGTCTCGGATCAAACGATGTGGTATAGAGTAAAAGCGACTGCTGACGGAGCTGTATCTGCTGTTAGCAGCAAAGTAAGCGCTACTGCTAGTTCTAGCAGAGCTGTACGAATTATGCCTTTGGGTGACTCTAACACCGACGGCGGCAGCGGCTCTGTTCCGCAAGCGGAAAGGATCGGCTATAGAAAAAAGCTACATCAATTGCTAGTCGAGAATGGGGAGCTTGAAGGTTACAAATTTATCTTTGTAGGGAGCGAAAGGTCAGGGCAGAACTTTGAGAGTGAAGTCGATATAGATCATGCAGGCTTCGGGGGAGCAAGGGATGAGGATATTGCTCTTCTTTTAGAAACGGGGGAGTTTCCGTTTTATGGGAATGAGAATGACTACCGCGGACCCGGCGAAGGGCCATACCTGGACCAGTATAATCCTGATATTATATTGCTGCATATTGGTACCAACTGGGTAGACGGCAGCGATGGGGCGATGCAGGACGTGAAAAAGATTTTGGACCAGGTGGACCAGTATGAAGCGCGCTCTAGTAAAGAGGTAATAGTTATTGTGGCCAAAATCATCAAGCGCGTTTGTTATGTAGATAATAACGGCACGAGCCAGTGCCCAACTCCAACGGAGGCCGATAATACCATCAAGTACAACAACATGCTGGAGGCTTATGTGACCCAACGTAGCGCTGAAGGTGATAGGCTTCACCTCGTGGACATGCAGGATGGGGCTGGAATCAACTATAAGTATGCTTCTGATGGAGGAGATATGGCAGATTATCTTCATCCCAGCCAAAACGGATACGACAAAATGGCTCAAGTGTGGTATGATGCCCTAACCTCACCTATGGTTCCATTGCCTATTGAGCTGATAGATTTTAAAGCAACTGTTTCAGAGAGGGAGGTAGTGTTATACTGGAGTACGGCTTCGGAAAACAACAACGAACGGTTTGAAGTCGAGCGAATGCAGGAGGGGTTTTCTTTTCAGGTTGTAGGGGCTGTCGCTGGGGCTGGAAACAGCAGCCAACTTCTAAGCTATTCTTTCCGCGACACTAGTGCTCCGGCCGGGCTACTGTACTACCGCCTGAAACAAGTTGATGGTGATGGCACCTATGCTTACTCAAATGTTGTGGCGGTTCAGCGGCATATATCGGCAGGAAACCAGCCGAGGCTTTATCCCAATTTGATTGATGGAGCAGAATCTATCCAGATCAAAGCCTCAGGCTTTAAGGATGGGGCACTAGTTAGCCTTACCTGGGTTGATGCCAAAGGAAATAAACTGCATCACCAGATTCTAAAAGCAGGCAGGCAGGGGGAGTTGCACTCACAGATTGAGAAGCCGGTCACCCTTTCAAAGGGCCTTTATTTCCTAAAGCTTACATCTCCAGGTAAGTCTCATCAGGTTAAAATAAAAGTTAAGTAGGTTCTGAAAAGTATAATTGTTTTTACCTAAACTAAGCTATATAATTGGCGTACTATACTCAGGAGATGATGTAGTTACTGACTTTCTTTTGATGCAACCTCTTAACCCTTAGAGGATTGTGAAGGTAACTACATTGTGAAACTTGCACTCGCCTGAGCCACACTGTGTCAGCAGGCGCTCAATAAGCGTTACCTACATGGCATATAATATATACAATCTTACAAGCCGCCTTCAGGGTTGGAGGCGGGTTTTATTTTGGATTATTGGAGTTGTTCTGCTGCAGGGCATTGTAGCTCAAGCAACTAAAGCAGGAGTAGCAGCAAATTGCCCAGGCGGCTTGGTACACTACTTTGGCTTTGACGAAACCTCTTCCGGAACTTACCAAGATTACGCCTCTGCAACTACAGCAACTTGTACCACCTGTCCTTCACCGGAAGCAGGGTTGTTCGATGGAGCCCAAGCCTTCAAGGGGCGCAACCAAGGCATCACAATCAACAGCATAGAGCATTTTGAGTGGGGACCCAACAGCAGCTTTACCATTGAGCTCTGGATGAAAGCCTCTGGCTCTTCCTCAGAAAACCAAGTTTTTATTGGCCGCGATGCCAAAGATAACAATATGATGTGGTGGCTGGGTATGAATACTTCTGGTCATGCGCAGTTCGATCTCTTTGATAGGTCCCGTACCGGATTCAGTACAGTGGGGGAGGGTGTCAAGATAAACGACAATAAGTGGCATCACATTGTAGTTGTGCGCGATGGCCGGCTTCGCCTGAACAAACTGTATGTAGATGGGTATGCAGTGGCTAGGTTTGAGTATAATTACCCTGATAACTTTGAGAGTGCTTCGCCTGTAAACGTGGGTTTTCTGGACCTGAACAACGGGTATGGTTATAATGGAATGATGGATGAACTGATAGTCTATAGCCGGGACCTGACAGAAGCCGAAGTACGTGAACGCTACAATAACGGAGCTGGCAACTACTGTGGCCCACAGCAGGTAAAGCCAGTAATTATGTCCGAGGCTGTGGCACATGGTGTAGCTAATCAGGAATATAGATATGATGTAAAAGCGGTAGGAAACGCTGCTCCAACCTTCGCCTTGGCTGGCGCTCCGGCAGGTATGACCATCAACGCCTCAACTGGCGAAATCCGTTGGAAGCCAACTGCAGCAGGAAGTTACCAGGTAAGTGTAACAGCCACCAATAGTGTAGGGGCAGACCGTCAGGATTTTACCATAACCGTAAAGCCGGAAACAGGCGAAAAAGTAGGCATGCTGCACCACTGGATGCTGCACGAGTTTAGAGGCCCGATATACCGCGATTATTATACTCCTTATCATGCCTCTGGAGATGGTGACAGACAGCCTAAACCCGTAACAGGTGTTGTGTCCGGTGCCCAGGAGTTTGATGGTGTAGATGACGGACTTGATGTAGCAGAGAGCTATAACTTTGATTGGGCTTCTGATGAAAGCTTCAGTATAGAGCTATGGATGCGCAGTACTGGCAGTACCGCTGGTAACCGCGTATTAATTGGTCGTGATGCGAAAGATTCTGAGGCGCACTGGTGGGTTGGCCTGGATGGGGAAGGGCGTGCTGGTTTCCAGCTGCTTGACCTGCAATGGGATGGTATATATGTAGGCGGAAGTGGAGCAAAGCTGACGGATGACCAGTGGCACCAGATTGTGGCTGTTAGAAACGGAAGCTCTGGTCTTACGGAGCTGTATGTAGATGGAGAACGAGTAGCTGGTGGGAACCATACCTACGCCAGAGGGTTCGACAGCAGGTCTCCTGTTAATATGGGCTACCTGAACGACGGTAATGGCTATCACTACGAAGGTATACTGGATGAAGTGAAATTGTTTGGTCGTGTGCTTACATCAGCCGAGATAAAGGAGCGGTACCAGGATGTATATGATGCTATAACAGAACTGGTGCGCTTTGAAGGGGAGTATTTGAACGGAGCTGTACAACTTAGCTGGGAAACAATGGCCGAAGCAGGCTTATCGCACTTTGAGGTGGAGCGGTCTGCGGATATGGAACTGTTCGAAAAGTTAGGTGATGTAGAGGCTGCAGGTAACAGTAATACCCCTATTTCTTACAAATTTTCTGATGTAGCACCACTTCCTGAGGTCGGATATTACAGGCTGAAGATCGTGAAGCAGGATGGTAAGTTTACCTACTCTAATATCATCATGGTAGAGAGCAGAGGCTTGTCTGCCGTTTCCTTCAAAGTATATCCTAATCCAGTCGACCAAGGAGAGGTAACTGCTGCACTCTTTGGCCTTCCTGCTGGTGAAGAGGTGCAATTTTCTGTAGCAGATACGCGCGGGCGTAAGTTATTACAACAAGAGTTGCTGGTAGATGATTTTGGGCAGGCAGAGGTGCAGGTGCCTATCACTACAGAATATCGGGCCGGAATCTATGTATTAACCGTAGTGTCCAGCAAGCGTATCATCAGCCGCAAATTAGTTGTAAGTCGATAGGTTCTAATAAGGTGCAGCAAACCTTTTCCCACCAACATATTTTAGTGCAAAATATAGAACTATAGCACTATAACCGCGTATCTATCTATACAAAAGCGATTGCGTCTAATTGTAGCGTAAACGCGCATTTTTCTTTCAAAAAGGCACCGCTGCTGCTTTGGCAAGCTGTTGCTACCAATCAAACTAATGTTAAATAATAGTAAATCTTTATGAAAGAACTTTACGAAGTGTGGAGAGGTATAACTCTGCTCTTAACTTACTGGCATGGGCTTACTCGTTTGTGCCGTTATACATTTGCAATCCTTCTATTTAGTATACTCCTGGTTAATCCGCAGCAGGTTTTTGCCCAGCCAGATGGATTTGTCGAAGAGCAGGTGGGTGGAGAGTGGGATGCCGCCGTTGGACTCACTTTCTCTGATAACGGCGAGCGCATGTACGTTTGGGAAAAAGCGGGCAAAGTATGGATACTGGAAAACGGAGAAAAGCTTGAAGAGCCGCTGCTTGATATCAGTGAAGAGGTAGGTAACTGGGGTGACCACGGTCTGCTCGGTTTTACACTCGATCCAAATTTTGAGAGCAACGGCTTTATATACCTACTGTATGTAGTAGATCGTCACCACCTCATGAACTATGGCAAAGGCGGTTATAATCCTACTGCCAACGAGTACAATGAGGCTACCATTGCACGTGTAACCCGCTACAAAGTTAGGAACGATGGCCGTTCTACTGATATGAACAGCAGAAAAGTGCTGCTAGGCGAAAGCGCTTCTACTGGTATTCCAATCCTTTATGTGTCGCACGGTATCGGCTCACTGGTGTTCGGCGAAGATGGTTCTTTGATGATATCTGTAGGGGATGGAGCTACTGCAAATGGTCAGGATACTGGCTGGAAACCAGGTCAGGAAACAGACAACTTTGTGGAGCAAGGCCTTCAGGATGGTATATTGGCAGAAGTGAACAACGTGGGTGCTTTCCGTGCACAGCAGGTGCATTCATTGAATGGTAAAATTCTGCGCATTAACCCTGCAACAGGCGATGGCTTACCTTCTAACCCGTTCTATAACAGTTCTAATCCTCGTGCTCCTGAGTCCAGAGTATGGGCGCTGGGCTTACGCAACCCCTTCCGTTTTACAGTGCGGCCGGGCACAGGCAGTGCAACACATCCGGGCGTTTTGTACATAGGAGATGTTGGCTGGCAGGACTGGGAAGAGATAAATGTAGCACCAGAAGGAGGCCTGAATTTCGGATGGCCACTTTATGAGGGACTGGAGAAGCAGTCGTGGTACTACGATGGTACAGATGTGCCAACGCCTGACATTAATAACCCACTTTACGGAACCGGCAACTGCGATAGAGAAACATTCTATTTTGAGGAGTTGATCGTGCAGCCAAGAGCCACTGAGGATCCATACTTTGGCAACTTCTGTAACTGGAACGTAACGATTCCTGAAGAGGTGCATACTTTCGTGCATACAAGACCAGCCATTGACTGGGCTAATGCAGCCATTACAGATGATACAGCGCCTGTCGCTGTTACCCGTACCGGAACATTCAATGGTGAAGATGCAGCTGTGGTGAACGTTGGCGCGGCGGGTTCTCCGGTAACTGGTGACCCGTTCTACGGCAGTTCTTCTACCGGTGGTATCTGGTATACAGGACACAACATGCCTGCTGAATTCCAAAACACTTATTTCTTTGGTGATTATGGTGCAGGTTGGATCAAAGCCCTTGTTTTCGACAATGAAGATAAGCCTACCGCCATCAAAAACTTTATCGATGAGGGAGCTACTGTAACGGCTTTTGCACAAAACCCGGCTACTGGTGAGCTATACTACATAAATTATGGAGCAGAAATCAAGAAAGTTACCTTCTACGACGGTAATCTACCTCCTAAGGCTGTAGCTGAAGCAGACAAGCTTTTTGGAGCAAGTCCCCTGACTGTTAGTTTCAAAGGGGATGAATCAACAGATCCGGAAGGGGAAGCACTAAGCTACTCATGGGATTTCGGAGATGGTTCTGAAAAGTCTACCGAGGCGAATCCAAGCCACACGTTTACAGCAGAAGGAGTAGAAACTTTCGAAGTAGTACTTACCGTAACCGACTCTGAAGGACTGACTTCTACAGCAAAGCTGGAGATAAACGTGAACAACACACCTCCGGTAGTTAATATCGTTAGTCCAGTTGATGGTTCTCATTACCCGATGAACCGCCAAAGCACTTATGACCTTAGAGCAGAAGTAACTGATGAGGAGGACGCAGATGAGCAGTTAAGCTACGAGTGGCTGGTTGCCCTGCACCACAACACACACTCTCATCCTGAACCTATAGATTACAACCATGAAACAACTGCAACTATAGCTGCAGTTGGGTGCGACGGCGATACGTACTTCTACAGGTTCAGTCTGAAAGTAACAGACTCGGGTGGCTTATCTACCACAGACTATGTAGACATATATCCGGACTGTAGCGGCGGTATTGTGGCCGCTGTGTCAGTGGCATCTCCTGCCAACAACGCTACATTTGATGAAGGCGAGCCAATCAAACTGACAGTTTCTTTTGCTGACGAAACACGCAATTGGGCCAAGGTTGATTACTTTAATGGCTCTACCTTTATTGCAACGGTAGATGCAAGTCCTTTTAGTTATAACTGGGAGGGGGCTGCTGCAGGTACTTATGCTATCAAGGCCAGAGCTACCGACAGTGAAGGCCATACTGCAGAATCTGAGCCTGTAAACGTCGTTGTAGGTGACGGCGGCGGTAGTGGTACTCCTGGCGAGCCTCTTGCAGACCTGTCTGATTGCTTGCCTGGCCTGGAACATTACTTCGACCTGGATGAGGCAGAGGGTAATAGCTTTACAGACATTGCTACAGCAGCTAATGCTGTATGTGAAACCTGCCCAGAACCAACGGAGCAAGGTTTGTTTGAGGGAGCGCTGATATTTAATGGTACCAATACAGGTTTGAACTTTACAGAAGCCTCAAATTTCAACTGGGCTTCAGGTGATGCATTTAGTATTGGGCTATGGGTAAAAACAGATGCAGAAATAGCAGGTAACATGGTGTTGATTGGTCGTGATGCCGCTGCTACTGATGCAGGAGTGCACTGGTGGATTGGTATAAACCCTGCAGGGCATGCAATGTTCTCTCTTAAGGATGCCACACATGCTGGTACTGAGGTAGGAGGCACAGGACCGGTGCTGAACGACGGTAACTGGCACTACATTGTAGCCGTGCGTGACGGAACCAACAACATGAACAAACTTTTTGTGGATGGCACATTGGTGCAGGAAGCACAAGTACAGTATGCTAACGACTTTGCAGATGAGGCGGCAGTCAATATCGGTTACCTTGATCGCTCTGGAGGTTTCCACTACAATGGAGCTATAGACGAGATAAAAGTATATAACAGAGCGGTAGCCCCGGATGAGGTTGCAGAGCGATTTAACGGGGGAAGTGGCGTTCTGTGTGGGCAATCTCCGCTGGGAATAACTGATAACCATACTTTTAATGGTAAATTTGAGGTTTTCCCTAACCCAACCACTGGCAAGCAGATAAATGTTGTGGTATCTAATCTGGTGCCGGGTGAGAAAGCAAAGCTAACGCTTATCGACATCACAGGTAAAAAGGTGCTGGAGCACACAGCTACTGCCGGACCTGATGGAGCTATCCGAACGTCGATCACTCCTAACCAGGAGCTATCAACTGGCTTATATAACCTGCTGCTATACTCAGCGGAAAGAAAACTGAGCCGTAAAGTGATGGTCGCTCATTAACCTGCTAACACAAACACTTACAAATAAAAAAGGGCCTGCAATGTTGCAGGCCCTTTTCTGTATAGGCTAAAAGTTGTGATGTGTTATTCTTTTACGATCTTGATGCTATCGCTCTTACCAGCTTTGTCAGTGTACTTCAGGAAGTACAGACCAGTTTTCAGATCAGCCAGGTTGAAGGTCAGTTGGTTGTTAACCAGCTCAAGCTTTGACTCTTTGTAAACTACGCGGCCAGTTTGGTCAAGCACAACTACCTCAGCCAGTTCTACTTCTTTGTCACCGAAGTTCAGTGTTACTACATCACGGAACGGGTTAGGGTAAGCTGTAGTCTGTGCAAAGAATGCATCTGAGTCCGATACTTCAGAAACCTGCAGGGCAGAGATATTCTCAAGTGACTCTCCAAGTGGAGACAGTCTGTTACCTGCAATTGGAGCTTCTTTAGCACCGCTTGGCAACTGCCACGCTACGGCTACGTTGTCACCGCCACCACCTTCAAGGTGCAGAGCTTCGATGTAGTAACGCTTGCCAGCTTCCAGTGTGATTTTAGCTGACTGCTGTCCGCTGCGCTTTGTCCACTCACGGGCACCTGTCCAGTCGCTTACGTAGGCAATACGTTGCTTTTTCGCTGGGTCTTCTGTTGTGCTCAGGTAAAGCTCAGCTTTGTCATCACCTGCAATCCAGAAGGTATACTGTCCAGACTCAGGAGCTGTAATGTATCCGCGGATACGCTGACCATAGTTATCACCTGTGTTAGATGGAGCCTCAAAAGAAGTCAGATCCTGTGTGTGGTGCGGCTTTGTGGTTACCGGAATCACGCTCACGGTGCTGCCGTGTACACTGTTCCACTTCTCAAGAGTAATCTTGCCAACTGGCGCAGTGATGGATGTTGCTACTACAGGAGCCTTGCTACCCATTTCAGACAATCTGTTACCTGCAATCGGAGCTTCTTTAGTTCCGTTTGGCAACTGCCATGCTACAGCCAGGTTGTCACCACCACCTTCTTGCTTGCTCAACGCCTCGATGTAGTAACGCTTGCCAGCTTCCAGTGTGATTTTAGCTGACTGCTGTGTGCTGTGCTTTGTCCACTCACGGGCACCTGTCCAGCTGTTAGTATAAGCTATTTTCTTCTTGCCTGCCGGGTCTTCTGTTGTGCTCAGGTATAGTTCAGCCTGGTCATCACCAGCAACCCAGAAAGTATATTGGCCAGACACTGGAGCTGTTACGTAGCCACGGATACGCTGACCGTAGTTATTGCCTTTGCCACTAGGAGCCTCGAACAGTGTAAGTTCAGAAGAGCTTGTTGGCGTCTGGTTTACGGGAACCACACTAACACCTGCGCCATGTATGTTTGCCCAGAAGTCGTGTGTGATTTTTCCTGTGCCAGCGGCTGTGTTAGAAGAAGGTGCCTGCTCAGTAGAAGCAACAGGAGCCTCCTCAACTACTTGTTTTTCAACATTTACACTTACTGCAGATGATGTTTTTGAAGCACCAGCGTTGTCGTAAGCTTTGGCTGTAAGGGAATATGTTCCTACGGCTACATTGTTCCAGGTATAGCTAAAAGGAGCGCTTGTGTCTTCGCCTAGCTTAACTGCACCCTGGTAGAACTCTACCTTTGTTACAGAACCATCTGTGTCGTTAGCGTTTGCGTTGATCACAATTGAAGTTCCGAACGCAACATTAGAATTAGCTGTAGGAGATGTGATAGCTACAGTAGGAGCCTGGTTTGCTGGAGTAGCGCTAGCTGAACCATTAGGTCCCAGAACGATGCCGTTCTTGCTTAGCTTGCTCTGCCACATGCTGAACTCGTCCTTCTCAGACTGCTTCGTGATTGGGTTTGGAAGGAACGTGTTGTTTTTGAAATCAGCGTTCTCAGCTACAGAGACATCGTTACGATTGTTGTTGTATCCCCATGCTACAATACCAACTACGTTATTATCAACTGAGTTAGCGAACGTAGTGTTTTGGTGATAATAGTCCTTGCTCCAAAGGCCTGAAGTATACATGCTATACTTAGAACCGTTGTCGAAAGTAGCAGCGTTTACAGCTCTGTTGTGGTGATAGCGGATGTTGTTACCACCGGCAATACCCATAGAGTAGTTACCTAAACCAATAAGCTGGTTTTCGTATGCTTCGATGTAAGCAGGGCAGTCATTGATGCCTGCGTCACCGTCAGTGATGATACCACCACCTGAATACTTGGTGCCATTAGCTGGCGCAGGGTAAGCTCCCTGGATGTAGTTGTTGTGGATACGGATTGGTGATCCTGCAAAGCCACGAGTGTTGTAGATGTTGATGTTATCCTCTACAAGAGACTTGTCAGCCTCGTTGATTACCTGGTTCCAGGCAACCTCAGCGTGACGGATGGCACCTTTAAAGTTGAACTGCACAAACTGAGAGTGCTCTTTGTCGCCACCGTACACACGGCCATCAATGTTTTTGGCAACGTTGTAGCGGATACGGATACCTTCAGATGAAGAGTTATCGCCTTCGTAGCGAGTACCTGCGTAGATACCTGCAGTGCTTTCCATGTAGCAGTTTTCCACCACTAGGTTCTGGAAGTTGTTAACTGTTACGAAGCGGCGAGGTTTTTTGTAATCTCTCCACGGTGTCTGCTGAATACCGTAGCCATTTGTGTGGCGAACAGTCAGGTTAACAGAGTAACCCCAGCTCTTGATCAGGTAACCAGCACCACGAATGTTCGAGTTTTCAATGATGACCGGCTCGCTGGTTCTGATCTCTACTGCGGCGACCTCAGAGTCTTTAGACTCCCAATTACCTTTGTAAGTTCCTCCTTTAGTGATCACTAGCGGACCGCTATAAGACTGTGCTAATACTGTTGAAGGAAGAAGCACGAACAAAATGTAGGCAAAAAGCTGAGCTACTACAGCTCTACCTGCCCTCTTGCTCAGGTTTGAGGTTTTTGTGTTCATTTCCTTTGGCTAAAAGTTGAAAATTAGATTTTTTAATGTTTTGTTTCCTTTAAAAATCTCACAGTATCCTTTGGCTTTAGTACTGTTAATAAGATTTTTTCTATTTAAGAGTATAAACTCTTGTTTGTTACTAAGTGGCTAAATTCTTAATATATAAACTGTTGCAAATATAAAGAGGAAATTTTTTCTAATCATAACCTTTGTTGAAAAAAACATAAAAAAAATATCTTGATGTTAGAATATTAATATAGATAAAGCATGTTTTTGGAGATAAAAATGCCGAATATGATCAGTAAAAGTATATTTTGAAAGGTTACAGTAAATAAGGTTGTATAAAAATAGTTATAGGCGTGATTTTGCCTATAAATGTGCTATATAGGAAATTTTAGCCAAGAAATTATCGATCTACTTGTTTGTTAGAGGAGAGTGCAGGAAGATGATGTAGATAGTAATATTATGAGTTATATATATTTAGATGATTGAATTCTTGTGAAGGTTTTAATTTGTACTTTTCAAGTGTGGAATATTTCCACACTTATGCTGAAGCAAGAACAAAAAGTGCTTTTATAGCTTGTAGAGGGATGTGCTAATTCCACAATGTGTGGAGTTGGGCTATGTTATAAGTGGGATAGGGGACCTATTTTGATCCTGTTAGATCGCAATTTTTCTTGCCAGAGGTCGTATTCTGTTGCCTCTAAGTCCTTGGTCACGCTGTCAGGGAGTATGTGGTTCGCATATTCTGCAGCGGCGGCGAATGTGCTGTCGTAAACTTCGTTACGCCACGTTCGGTCCTTGCCAAGCACAGCAAGAGTATTGTGGTGCATGCTGTTGTCAAAGGTGTTACTCATCTTGTAGTAGTCTTTGGCCCAAATACCACTCGTCCAGAAGTGATAGGGCTTGCCACTAGGAAACCGTGCTGCTACAACTGCCCGGTTATGATGCATTTCAATGTTGTTGCCCCCCGCTATGCCCAGGCAGTAGTTGCCTAGCCCCACCAGATGGTTCTCGTACACCTTTACATAGGCTGTTGCCCTGAGTGAGTCGGTGCCGGGGGAGTCTGCTATTATGCCTCCTCCAGAATACTCTTCAAGGTGAAGGGGGTAAGGGAAAGCTCCCTGAATGTAATTGTTGTGGATACGGATAGGGGACTGAGGCGTACCTCTGGAGTTATAAATGTTGATGTTATCCTCTACGGCAGATACACCTGGCTGATTTATCACCTCATTCCAGGCTATCTCTGCATGAGGTACCTCGCCGCGGTAGTTAAACTGTACAAACTGCACACGGTCTTTCCCGCTGTAAACCTGTCCGTTGATGTTAAGTGCCTTGTTGTAACGTATCTTTATGGTCTGCTCTGGACTTCCGTTACCAGTATACTCTACGCCAAGGTAGATGCCTGCTGTCTCTTCCATATAGCAATGCTCTACCACTACATTACTAAAAACATCTACTGCAAGAAAGCGGCGAGGCTTCATGTAGTCAGTGTATGGAGTGGGGCGGAGGCCATAACCTTCCGTATTGCGCACAGTTATATTAGCTCCATAGCCCTGGCTGCGGATTAGAAAGCCAGCCCCTCTTATTTTCGAATTTTCAATTATTACCGGCTCTTTTGTGCGAACATCCACCGCTGCTACGTCTGAGTCTTTAGACTCCCAATTGCCTGAGTAGGTGCCACCTTTGGTAATAATGAGAGGGCCTTCGTAATCAGGTGCCGCAGCCTTGGGTGAGAAGTTCAGCTCTCGCATCAGGCTTGCAATGGCCAAAAACAAAAGAATGGCAGCCGCAAAAGCAAAAAGCCACCCTCTGCCACTTAGCAGCGAATGGCTGCGATGGCGGAAGGTGGCTTCTATGCTCCTCACGTTTTGCTGCATCTATTTCAGCATATAGCCAAAAATACGACGGGCGTAACCATTGGCCAGGTAGTATGGAATATAAGGAGTTGGGCAGTTCTTTAATGTAAATCGGGTAAAATCGCGAAGATTACCACCGCCTTTGATATCAAAAAGGTGCTTGTAGAAGTTAGCCAGCGATTTGCTCTGGCGGTTTTGGCGCTCACCACTCTCTTCCGGGTAAGTATAAAGCTTAGCATCGTAATTGACGTACAGCTCAAACCCGTTGCGCAAGGCTGTGTGGGTAAAGTCGTAGTCTGCCACATAGTGCGGGAATCTATCCTGATCCAGGAGGCCGATCTTTTCAAAGACGGCGCGAGGTATAAGCAGACCGCGGCCCGGCAACTGAGATACAGCATGCAGCCCTACCTGTTTCTCTTTAGGCAGCTCATGCAGCAGGTGACGCACTTTATTTAGCTTGAAATCTACTATCTCGCCTCCAAAGGCTGGCTCACGGGTACCGGCATCCATTTCCAATGCACCAATAATGGCATTTGGCTTCTGGGCCATCCATTTATAAGTGTTCTCAATGTAGCCTTCGGCTACTTCCAGGTCGTTGTTCAGCGTCATCACATAATCAGCTCCCTGTTGTAAGGCGTGTTTGATGCCCATATTCACACTGGCTGTCCAGAATAGGTTGCCGTCTCCGAAGAGAACTTCTACTTCCGGAAACTCTTCGCGCAGCATCTCTGCGGTGCCATCGGTGGAGCCATCGTCCACTACAATTACTTTAAAGTTTTGGTTGGTGCCTCGCTTGAGTGACAGCAGGCACTCTTTGGTGAAGTTCTTTCTATTAAAAACAGGTATAACAATGTATAGCATATGTGTTAAAGGCTCTAATGTTGAACAGTTAGTTCGGCAGGCTGGACCTGGCTATACTTACTGTAAAACTCGTTTATGTGTTGTGTCTTTACTGTCCAGGTCTGAGACTTGGAGAACTTGTAGCCGGAAACGCCCATTTTGCGGCGCAGCAGCGGTTGGTCGTACAGTTTCTCTACGGCAGCAGCAATAGCGTTTGCTGTTTGATCTGGGGTAGAAACAGGTACTTTTATACCTGCTTCATCCGGCACCAGGTTCTGAGCACCGTGCAGGTCCAGGGTCACGATAGGCAGGCCATAAGCCATTGCCTCCAAAAGCTGGGCAGCACTGGAGTCGCGGAGGCTGCAGAACAGGAACAAATCACTTTGCGTGTAGGCACGCTTTACCTCGTCCCAAGGTACCTGGCCTTTCCAGCTTACCTTCCCGTGTAGTTTATACTCGTCTATCCAGCGTGGTACAAAGTCATGCATAGGGCCATCGCCTAAAATAGTCAGCTCAAACTTTACGTCCGGCCTTACTTTGCTAAGTGCCGCCAATACCAGCGGTAGTCCCTTTCTTGCAAACAAACGACCTACCCATAAGATCTTCATGGTTTCGTCTGGAATGCGCTCCGGGTATGCCTCCGGGTAAAAATCCTCCGGCAGGCTAGTGTCTAGGAACATCTTTGGGTTAAGTGCCCCGATGCGCTGTGCCATGTCGTAAGTGTCCTGGTTGGTGGTAAGCACCAGTGAGGCGTGTTGCATGGCTTTGCGGGCGTTAGGGTTGAAAACCAGTAGCGCTTCACTGATAATCTTGCGTAAAACCTCCATTTTCCACCCGCTGTAGAAATACTTCTTAAGCGCTCGTGGGGCTTCCTGGCCACCGCCTGTCGGGCCAAAGATCAGAGGCTTGTTCAAGCGCCACAACGCTGTTCCCATTTGTAAGCTGCCTATGGTAACGTGGTGCACCAGGTCAAAGTTGATCTTCTCATCCAGCTCCTTTGCCTTTTGGTAGGCTCGGTGCTGCCAGTACATATAGTGTGGGTAAAAGCCCAAGTGGTACTCAAACAGCTTGTCTATCCAAGCCGGAAGCTCAACAAAAATAATATGCAGGTTGGGCAGGGCCAGTTTCTCTACTTCCTTTTCTATACTTTCGCGGCCTTCCACGGTAGTCAGGCACCATACTTCATGACCAAGCTTGGCTGTACTCAGTGCCCAGTTCCAACCGTTGCCCAGTTCGGTGCCCCGGTAGGGCTCGCAGGCATATGCAGATAAAAGTAATTTCATAGGCTCATTAAAGACTAAAGCTGAATAAAGCTTTGAGTTTGGCGCTCGCTTTGTCGCGCATCATTTTGTTAAAGTTGCGGCGGTCCGACTCCACATCGCGGATGACGAACGTAGGGTGGCGCAGCGGGAAGTCAATTTCCTCTTCGTGTACTTTGGCCTTTTTGTCGTGCAGGTTAAAGGTATGGGTGGCGTCCTCTCCAAAGCCGATGTTTCGTACCAGGTTCACCTCAGGCACAATGCAGAGGCCGGAGTTACTGTATACTGTAAACTCCCACTGGTAGTCCCACACATCGCCTTTCTGAATGTTGGTAAACGTCTCCTCTAGCTTACTCAGCCTGTACTTCTCCTCAAACTTGTTCAGGAATATACCATTGAGGTAGCCTTTGTTCTTTAGTTCCGGATAGTTAGCCAGGTTGAAGTCGTAGAGCTGCCAGGCACGGCGCCAGGTTGCCCATCCCCAGCTGTTCACTTTGTCTGAGAAATAGTAGGAGTAGTCAGAGTCGCGACGCCAGCCATCTAAGTAGTTGTTGCCACTGATGTGCATGATACGGGTGTCCTGCTTATACTTATCCAACAGCTCCTGGCAGAACCAGAAAAAGCTCTTTGATGGGATGCAGTCGTCCTCTAGTATAATCCCTGTCTCCTCATGCTCGAAAAGCCAGGAGATGGAGCGGGAAGGAGCTACACCGCAGCCAAGGTTCTGTTCCTGAAAGAGTGTTTTTACTTCACAGTCCCAGTCTACCTGCTCTACAATGCGGCGGGTTTCGGCGCATCGCTCGGCATCAGTGCCTACGTGTGGGCGAGGGCCGTCGGCGGCAACGTAAAGCTTTTTAGGCTTTACCTGCCGAATGCGTTCAAATACTTTTTGTGTCGTATGTGCGCGGTTAAATATAATCAGCAACACCGGAGTGTGCAGTGGTTCTTGCGGTAAAGAAGTACTCATACAAGTGATAAGGGTTTTGGTATATACTTGTACTGCTATTCTGATAAGAAGTTTTGGATGATTTAAAGAGTTTGCAGCTCTTGTTTCCGATCCAGGCGCCGGGCCTTCATCCGCATACCTGATTCCCTAACAAAGGTTGAATAGGTTACTTTTTCCATCTCTATGGCAGCAATAGCCCAGCCTAGAACGCCATAGAAGAAAACAGGCAGTACATAAGAGATACCGAAGATGAAGCCACTGCTAACAAAAGCCACCAATATGATTTGGTTAATAGTAAGCACCCGCTGGCGTATTGCCTTCACGATTGGGTATAGGCCTATGAGCAGGTATAATAAAAAACCTATTAAACCGGTGTAGAAGAAGATCTCTACATAAAAGCTGTGGAAGTGATGCCCGTTGCCATCCTCGAACACCGGAGCATCAATATCATCGCGGTAAAACTGAATAGGCAGCTCAAATCCTTCAAAGCGCATGCCCAGCAGAAAGTTATCCTGGATAAAAGGCAAGTATGAGAGCCACTGCTGGTAACGCCATCCGCCAGTGCCTTGGCTCTCAAAGTTCTCAATGTCCGAGAAGCTCTCCTGTACCTTGTCTATAATCTCGGGGTGTATAGAAAGTATAAAACCACTGGCAATAATGGCCAGAACACCCACAATGGTACCTATTGGTAGCAGCTTTGTCAGGAAATTGATTGGTTTATCTGTTTTAAGCCGGATCAGTAAGTAATAAACTACCAGTACAAAGGCCGTTGATATCCAGACGGTACGGTGCTGGAAAAAGAAAATGGCAAACAGCACAAAGAAAGACCAGAACAGGCTCATGAACTTGCCATTGTAGAAATAGTTGCTCAGGAAGTACAGAAAAGGTACGACGAGCATGTATACTGAAGTGGAGTAAACCCCGCGCTCATGGTTGGTAAACGCTGATACGCTTAAAGTATGTGGGTTTACAAGCAGCACGTTTAGCCAGAAGCCTGCAAGTATAAACCACACAATGTGCTTCATGTTGAGGTGGTAGTTGCCCTTATAAAAAGTATACACAAAGAAGCTGTAGGCAAAGATGAGTACCTTCACGAACACGTGTGGGTACACCATAAAAGAGCCATAGAAGTACTTTGATTCAAATGCAAGCGCCCCTACATAAAGCATGAGAAGGAAAAATGCGAACTTCATATAGTTCGACATCCGCTTAAAGAACAGGCAGCAGTAAAGTATGGAGACCCCTGCCATGCCCTTCACGATCATGTTTAGCAGGGCACCTTGTCCCATCTCGTCATTAGGGCTTGCCAGTTCTATAAACATCTGGTCCATGATTAGGATCAGGGCCAAGGGTATAGCAAATAGAAAAGAGTAGTTCAGTTTCATGCAGTGGTTTCTGTTTAGGCTCCCACAATAGCGCTTTTATATTTCTTCGTACTGCTGCGCTTCGGTGTTAAAGGCTTTCCCAGTACTTGCGCATAATAGTCCAGGTGCTGTTGCACAATCACTTCTTCCGAGTAGTTATCACGGGCAAAGGCATAGGCCTGCTTTACAAGCTCATTGCGCAACCGCTCGTCTTCTACTAGTTTCAAAACACAATCAGCAATGGCAGCAGGTGAGTTGATGTCGCAGAGCAAGCCGGCTTTACCGCCGTTGAGTAGGGTAGGCACATAGCCGCTCTTACTGCCGCCAATAACTGGCGTGTGCGATACCATGGCCTCTAGCAGAACCATTCCAAAGGACTCTTCCCGTGCAGGGTGCAGCAGTGCTTTGGCGTGGCTAATCTCATGCAGTACCACATCAAAAGGTTGTACACCTAAGAACTTTACACCATCCTCCAGAGCATGCTCCCGTGCGTACTGCTGCGCCTCGCCGTCAGGCTCCATACCAGCACCCAACAGGTGGTACTCTAGCTTAGGGTGCTTCTGGCGTACCATTGCAAAGGCATGAAGTGCCGTGCTGATGTTTTTGCGGTGCGAAAAGCCCATGGAGACGGAGGTAATATAATTCCCCTTCTGCTCGGGCTGCTGCAGGCTTTCCTCCAGCTCTGAAGTATAGAAGTTATTAATGATCTTGGTTTTCCTTCTGGTGCCTCTGTCCAGCATGTTATAAGTATAGCTGGAGTTAGCAATAAGATGCTTGGCCTTGGAAACTACAATGTAATTGATGGCCCAGCGTACCAACCGGAACATATCTCGGTGCTGCAGCAGTATCTGAAGTGCCACATCGTGCAGGCTTACCACTGTAGGGATACCTGTTCTGAGGGCCGCCCATGAATATTCATAAGACCAAAAGGCACTCATTAAGTCTGCCGGATGGCTCTCTATAAGCTTTTGTAGCTCCTTCACTTCAAACAAAAAGAAGCGACGGCCTGGCTGAGGGCGCTGTGGCGCAATACATACCTTTAGGTGCTTGCCCTCTATCACCATGGATTCTTTTATATGAGGAGAGTTAGTATAAGCAACAACGTCATAGCCACGGTGCAGTAAGGCGTTGATAAAATGTGTAGGCAGTGGAAATGAATTCGTTTCCGGGAAATCCTGTCCTTTTAACTCCCAATCCAACAATCTCAGGTCTATTGGTCCGCAAACTCCTATGGTCATAATTGTAAATGATTTCTGTTACTTACGAAGAAGTTGCTTTGAGCTATGCTTCTTTTAGAATGTGAACTTTATACTTCTGTATAATACGGCTGATGGGACTGTCACCATTGCCGCTCATGCCCATTTTGTTAAACACCATTTGCAACTCAGCTCGCAGCAGCTTGTGCGGGAAGAGCAGGGTTAACACTAGCAACAGTACACCTCCTGTTAAAGCTTGCGCTGCAAAAGTGATTGCAACCGGAGTATCTGCACTGCGCAGAAGTGAACTTACCAGGTAAATGCCGCCGGCTACCAGCACACCATTTAATACACCCGGAAGGTATATAGACAGCTGCTGCCGGTAAGACAGCTCCAATACTCTATGCATTACCCGTTGGTACATCGCCATGCGTACCAGTTCACCGATCAAAACGGCAAAGGCAAATCCTACTAATCCAAACTCTCGGAGCAGGTAGAACAAGCCTCCTATCACAAGTATAAACACGACATTAAGTACGATCTTGATGTTTAATACGGCCTTAGCGTCGCAAACGATACCAGCAAACATGGTGATGAAGCTCAGGGCGATGCCTATGCTCAGCACTTGCAGCACGGGTACTGACTCTCCCCATTGCTCGCCCAGTACAATTCTTACCAGTTCGGGCGCAGCTACCGAAATGCCGAAGCAAGCCGGTATCACAATAGCCGCCAACAATGTTATACTTGATAAGTAGATCCTGCCCAGCTTCTGAATATCGTTTTGAATCTTACTGAAGCTAGGGAATACCACCTTAGTAAAAGTGCGCGTGAGCATATACATAGGCAGGTTTACCAGCATGTAAGCGCGGTTGTACAAACCCAGCTTATACGAACCCAGTACGCGACCAATAAGTATAGTGCCGAATTCCTGGCTCAAGAACTCCAGAAGGCTAATGAACGACATGCGGCTGCCATAACTGAACAGGGGCTTGTAAGGCGCCAGATTAAGCTGTGGCACCACGCTGTGTCGCACGGCTGCATAAGCGCCTATGGCAGATAAAGTCGCCTGCAGCAGAGTAGCATAGATCAAGCTCCAAACGCCGAAGTCGAGATAGGCGAGTACAATGCCTGCCCCAAGGTAGGAGATAACATAAGCCGCCATTTCTATAATGCTGATAAGCTTGAACCGCATGTCACGCTCCAGCAGGCTAAGCGAAGTAACAGATACGCCACTGATTAGAAACGACAGGGCCATAACCTGCACAATGGGCGTAACATCAGGATTCCCGAAAAAGTCGGCGGCGAAAGGTGCTAATAGCCAGGTAATCCCTGTAAACAGCAGGCCAAGTACGAGTGAGGCTGTAAAAGCTGCCCGTATATGCTGTGGCTCCAGCTCCTCTTTCTGCACAAGAGCCTTCGTTAGCCCCATGTTAGCAAAGTAGCTGCCAAAGCGAAGAATAACGCTTGATATTGCCACCAAACCGAAAGCCTCTGGTGCCAATAGGCGAGCCATGGCCGAAGTATAGCCAATCTGCATAACTGCGTTGGCAATGGTGGAGGCCGATCCCCACTTCAGGCCGCTTACAGCTTTGGAGGCTAAATTTTTACTCATTTGTAATACTGTGATATAGTAGCAAACAGGGTGCAGCTAAGGCAACTGCACCCTGCTGTTATGTTGGGCAAAGGCTTTATACGTAGTAATACTTAGCTTTTTTCTTATAGCCGTACTCGTAGGTCTTGTCGTAATTCAGGTCGTTGATGATCATGTAAATGTCCTTGACCTTTTTGCTGTTGTACAGCTCATTTATCTGAGCGAGCATGTCCTTGTTGGTATACTTGTGCTTCACGACGTACAGGTTCACGTCCATGTGACGCATCAGCACGAAGTATTCTGATACATAGCCAATAGGAGGGGTATCAATCACAACGTAGTCATACTGATCCTTAAGCATGGTAAGCAATTGCTGCATCTTAGGTAGCTCCAGCAGGTGCAGGGCGTTATCCGGGATAGGACCACAAGGAATGATGTCCAGGTTTTCCATCGTAGTCTTTTGCACCACCTCTTCCAGCGGCAGCCCCTGTGTCAGGAAAGAGGAAAGTCCTACAGACTCTGCTACCGGGAAATACTTGCTGAAGGTAGGCTTGCGCATATCCGATTCGATCAGAACCACACGCTTACCCGACATGGCCATCTCTGAGCTAAGGTTAACAGAGCAGAAAGTCTTACCCTCACCAGAGATGGAGGAAGTCACACCAATAACTTTAAAGTTAGAGTCGGCCATCAGGTACTGCAGGTTAATTCGTATCGACCTGAATGATTCGGCAATGGCTGAACGCTGGTTGTTCATTACAGCTAGCTTATCAGACTTAGAGCCATGCGCCACCACACCCAGGAATGGAATGTTGGTGATGTTGCCGAGGTCGTTTTTACCCTGAATGGTATTGTCTACATTAGACATTAACACGATAAAACCTGCTGGTATAGCCAAACCAATGATCAACGCGAGCAGGTAAATCATTTTTGGCTTCACGTTTACAGGGGTAGTACCGACCATTGAAGCTTGATCCACAATCTTTTTGTCTGTGGCATTAGTTGCCAGGGCAATAGCTGCCTCTGCTCGTTTTTCCAGCAAGAAGTCATACTTCTTGTCTATGAACTCAGACTGGCTCTGCAGGTCCATCAGCTTACGCTCGTTCTCAGGCAGTGAGGCCAAGGTTGACTCAATTTTGCCAATGCGCTCATTTACATTTGCAATGGAAATATCCGCAGATTCAATCAGGTTTTGCAGGTTAGCCTCTATAGAGGTGCGTGTACTGTTTATCTCGCTCTCAATTTTACGCAACATCGGGTTGTCCTCTGTCGCGTTAGTTCTGTAACCAGCTTTTTTCTGGTTTAGCTCTGCGAGCTGCAAAAACAGGTTGTTCAGAATAGGGCTCTGGATGCCAGCCACCGTTGGCGATACTGATTGTGCAATGCCATTGCCATTCTTTACCTGATCCAGAATATTAGCATAGTAGGTTCTGTCCGTATTCAGGCGAGCGCGCTCAGCCTCCAACTGCGACAGCTTCTCATAACTGATGTTAGATTGCACATTGATGTTAGCAATACGGTTATTAGAGCGGAAAGAAGACAAAGCCTGCTTGCTTTGGCGCAGTGAATCAGAAAGTGTAGCTAGCTGGCTATCAATAAACTCCAGCGTCTTCAAACCGTTCTGGTTCTTTTCTTTCAGGTCGTTTGCTACATACTCTGCCATCAATGTGTTCAGGAAAGCTACTTGCTTATCAGGTATGCTGCCTTTGGTTTTCAGCACAAGTACACGAGCCTCGCGGTCTATTGGGGCAATCTCTAAAGAAGACTGTTGCTGTTTTACCAGATTTTCGAGGCTGTTGATGACAAAGAAGTATGCTTTACCCGGCTGTGGGTCCTCCACATCGGCGCGCTGCAGCGTGAAGCTCATGTTTTCATCCTGGTAGGCCTCACCAAACCGGAGTGTCTTCTTGAAGTTTACAACAGGTATAGAACCTACAGTTGCGTTGGAGCGGAAATCATAACGAGGAACGTTCTCTGCCTCTATAGCCAGCTCATAAGTGTTTTTATCCAACAGGCGCACTTTGATAGGGATATCTACCAACTGCAGCCGGCTCGTGTCCAGCTCTACCTCGTAAGGAGCGGTTTTATACTGCTCTTCTACCACAAGGTCTGTTACTTTATTTAGCCAGTGGTCAGTTACTTTATAATAGGCCACTGTGAAGTTGAGTTTCTGCAGTGCCTGCTTTACCATTTCTGCAGAGTACAGCAAACCTATCTCATCCTCTACTTTTATGCCTCTACTCTGAACATCCAACACCTCCAGCAGCTCCTGTGCCTTTTTAGAACCGGTTTGCTGGTCGCCAAGCAGAAGCGTAGACTGGAATTGGAAAATTCGTGGAGAGCTCTTTACATACACATAACCTGCCGCAAGCGCCAAAACGGCAGATACAGCAAACAAATACCACTTAGACTTAAATTTAAATAGCCAGCTCTTTAAGTCTATTTCATGCTCCTGTTTATTTTTCTTCATCGTTATTTAAACAAATTGTACAACAATGCCCCTGTAGAAATTACCCCCAGCACAGCGTTCCAAACTATCAGGTTATCACGCTTAAGCTGTGTTCCTAGTGGCTCGACATAAACAACGTCGTTGGGCATCAGGTAATAGTATTGAGATTGTACGAGGTTCGGGTCTTTGAGGTCTAGCAAGACGATTTCAGTTTGGCCATCCTTCTTCTGACGAATGATTTTTACATTTTCTCTGTCCGCTGATTGTGTTAGGTCACCGGCCATACTTAAGCCTTCCAGCAGGTTAGCCCGTTCGTTATAAATGTAGAAATGCCCAGGGTTACGAACTTCTCCTATGACACTGATTCTGAAGCTAATAAGTTTAACAACCACGGTTGCGTCCGTAATATAACGGTCCAGGTTGCGCTGCACCAACTCCTGTGTTTGGGAGGTTGTGAGGCCCTCTACCTTTAGCTTACCAACCGTAGGTAGGTTGATAAAGCCTTCGTTATCGATAGCATAGCCGCTCAGGTACATAGTGCCTGGATCAGACATGCCAAAGGCATTGTTAGGGTTGGTGATGTTAAATAAATTGGACATATCCGGGTCTACGCTCAGTACCTTTATAGATAGCACATCGTTAGACTGGAGTTTATATGCTGTCAACCTTGTCTGGAAATCAGTAGGGACGTTTTCTTTAAGATTAGAATTCTGCAGGTATACAAGTTCTTTTTTCGACATGCAGGAGCTAACACATAGCAACAGCAAGAGAAAGTAAACTATGTTTCTCATAATAAAGGGTTAAGGGTGAACTCACAGGGCTGCAGGGAAAATGTGCAACTGTAAGTAAATAAAATAAGGGTTTAAGTTTTAAGCTTACCTTACCGGCAGTCCGGTTTTGCCATATATACTTCTACTTGCATAAAAGGATACTGAATCGGTGCAAAATTTTGGTTATTTAACAGGTAGCTTGTAATAAGTGTAGATGAAGGTTGGCAGAGTGCAAGTGCGGGAGGCGCTAAGCAACCTTCTTAGAGTAGGGAGGGGGTAAAACAAAAAACCATTTTCAAAGCTGCTTAACAGAAGCTCTGAAAATGGTTTGCTTAGGTTAAATTGTAGTATTACCTACAGGCGATTATTCAATCCATTTGGTGCGCCTTTTAGTACTAGGCTGCCTGCGTTGCTGCTGCACTCTAATCGAGTCCTTCGGATGACGTACAAGTTGTTGAGCAAAGCCATCGACATGCTCTACAATACCGCCCTTTAATCTCCAACCCTGTGGCAGGAAACCTGCCACTTCCGATGCCAGCCCTTCCAGGTCCGGCGCTATCACAATATTGTACTCCATAATTACTTTGGCTAAAAGTATAGGTACAATGTATAAAGAATATCTATAGGTTGTATCGGCGCGCTACGAAAATGGTAACAAAAAGGTTATTTTCTTTCTAGATTAATTATTTGGGTCGGAAAAGTTTAATTGATGCTGCTGTAGATGACTGTTTTGATAGCAATAATGCTATTTTGGAATTATGAATAAGAAAGGCTTCTGTTGTACATAATAACCTGACTATAGGCTAAACAAGTATGCGGAGACTAGGGGAGGTGGCTATTAATGAATACTAGTTCCAAAGCCTAAAATTTGATTGTGAAGGTGGTTTGCTCGGTGCTGCCTGAGCTGAGGGAAAAGCCGAAACCGTGGTTCACGAGAATATCCCGCACCATCGTAAGCCCAATTCCCTGGCCGTTTGCTTTAGTAGTATAAAACGGAGTAAACAGATGCGCCTGCACATGCTCCGGAATACCTCCCCCGGAGTCTGTTATGCAAAGCTGAGGGGGAGAAGAGGAGGTAGACAACTGGATTTCGCCATCTTTACCAATAGCTTCCATGGCGTTTTTAAGAATATTAAGCAGCACCTGCTCTAGCTGCTGCGCATCAAGCAGCACTACTAGGGGTTGAGGTGTTAACTGCCACTGTATGCTGATATTGCGCTTTTGCAGTTCTGGCTCCAACAGGCGGTGCAAGTTCTGGAGAAGCGCATGAACATCGATAGGTGTTTTTTTGGGTTCAGGTAAACGCACTACCTCAGCAAAATTGGCCATGAAGCGGCTTAGGTTTGTGTTACGCTGCGTAGCTACCTGTAGCACGTGCTCAAAATCCTCCCGGTCGTCTGGCTGTAGTTGATTTGCATAATAGCCTAAAGAGCCAAGTATAGAGTTGATGGCGCCTGTAGTGTTGTTCACCTCATGCGACATTACCCGAATCACTTTTTCATACGCCTGACGCTCGTTCTGAAGTATAGCTTCCGTCAGTTCCTCTATCAATATGAAGTAATGCTGAAAGCCACGGTCCAGAAAGTGAGCGCGGTGGCAGCGGTAGGTCCAGATGCCGTTAATACGAAACGTGGTAGACTGGCCGGTTGCCAGATCTTTTAGTTCCCTAGCCCATACTTCTGGCAACTGGCTTACGTGCTCACCAGTTAGTGTACCGGCCTGCTGCCCTAAAAAGCGCTCTGCTGCCGGATTTATACTTTCCACCTGGTTATCAAAGCCCAACAGAATTATACCGGCAGGAGAGGCTTGGATAAGCTTGTCGAGCAGGAAGTGTTTTTCTGCCTGTGCCACACGTTCCTGCCTCAGTTGGTCTATCATGCGGTTATAAACATTTACCAGCTCGTCCAGGTCCTGCTGCCCCACAGCCATAAATTTGGTAGAGAAGTCTTTGTCTTTGATGGATTCTATGCCGGCACGTATGAGCGTGAGCGGCTTGAAGAAAGACCGGTAGAGGTGAATGGTGGTATAGGCTGAAGCCAAAACAAGCAGTTCCATACCCAGAAACAGGTACTTGTTCTGCTGCAGTACAAACCAGGCCAGTGCCAACAGCAAGCCATGTATAAACACGGCGAAAAGTATAAACTTAGTCCGCAGTGTCATACGGGATGTTAAACTTATCTAGGCGGCGGTAGAGGGCGGCACGGCTAAGGCCCAGGGCTCTGGCTACTTTGCTGATGTTGTTGTGGTAAAAATCCATGGACTTGCGAATCATAGAGGCTTCCATTTCCTCTAAGGTCATCGTGCCCACGGCTGGTAGGGATTTGTCGCCGGGCTTAGCAGGGCTTTGCTGTGCCTGCGCCTGAAAGTCTTCGGCCTGCAGCACGTCGCGCTCTGCCACTAAAACGGTACGCTCCACCAGGTTCTTCAACTCCCGGATGTTGCCAGGCAAAGGCAGCTCTTTCAGCCACTGCAGTGCCCGCTGGCTTACCTCCAGTTCTGGATGGTTGTAGGTTTTTTTAAGGTTGTTGACGAAGTACTGCACCAGCAACGGCACATCCTCCTCCCGCTCGCGCAGGGCAGGCAGTTTTACCTTTATCAGGTTGATTCTGTAGTATAAGTCTTCCCGGAACTTGCCTTCCTCTACCAGCTTCGCCAAGTCTTTGTTAGTGGCGCATACTACCCTAATATCTAGCTTGCGGGAGCGGCTGTCGCCTAGTACCTCGTACGTGCGGTCCTGCAGCACTCGCAGTAGTTTAACTTGGCTATTAAGGTCCAGTTCGCCAATCTCATCCAGAAAAATGGTGCCTTTGTTGGCCATTTCAAACCGACCTACACGATCAGACTTGGCATCGGTAAAGGCTCCCCGCTTGTGGCCAAACATCTCACTCTCAAAAAGGGTGGAGGAGATACCGCCCAGGTTCACTTTTACAAAGGGCTGGCTCTTGCGTAGGCTGTTCCGGTGCACGGCCTCGGCGATCAGTTCTTTGCCGGTGCCGCTTTCGCCTTCAATCAGTACGGAGGCATCGGTAGGAGCAATCTGACCTATTTTTTTAAGGATCTGCAGCAGCTGTGGGTTTTGCCCGATGATGTTGCCTAAATCGTACTGCTGGTCTAGCTTTTTGCGGGTAAGGGCATCGCCGGAATCAGTAGTTTTGGAAAGGCTTAGTGCTGTTCGTACGGCTTGCAGCAGGTACTCATTGCTCCAGGGCTTGGTGATGAAGTCGGCAGCACCCAAACGCATTCCTTCTACAGCCAGGCTAATGGAGCCCCAGCCGGTAATAAGTATAACCGGCTGCTTTGGGTATAAGCTTTTGAATTTATCCAATAGGTTCAACCCATCATGACCTGTGGTGTCGATGGAGAAATTCATGTCCATGATAACCAGTTCCAAAGAAAACTGCTCCGCCACCTGCAGGGCTTGCTGCGGGTTGGCAGCTTCCTTGGTTTTAAATCCGTTTTGCTTGAGCAGCAGGCTCAAAGATGCACGTACGGCAATATCATCGTCGATTATCAGAATCATGGTTGGGGTTTAGAAGTAATAAAGATAAGGTTTTAGAGTATAAATTGATAGAGCTTATGTTTTATGGATTCTTCTATACTTTTTAGCTGCAGCTTCCTTCGTTTTGAACCAAGCTATCTTCATTAGCTGCTGTTCATCCTCGGCTCTAAGACTTGCTTGTTTCATCTCTAGCTTTAGTGCGCTCAAGGCCGCGAGGTCCAAGGACTGGGATCAAATACGATAGCCACCGCTGACAGGGCTTCAGCAGAGTTCCCCTGCCTGGAGGGGTTAGGGGTGGGTTCACCTGATTAACTAATGCTACAGCAGTTATATTCTGGGAGTGGCAGTTACGGGCTTACCTTTTTAGACAATGAAGGACCAGAGTTACAGTCTCCCCTCAGCTAAGGAGGGGAGACTGCAGACTACTCCTCATGGAGGGCCACGGCGGGATGTATGGCTGCTGCTTGACGGCTAGGGTAGAAGGCGCAGATGGTGGTAATCAGATAGATAATGGCCACTGCACTTAGCAGCGCTATGAAATATACTTCAGACTCTACCTGGAACACCTGCAGCAGCGGGAACTGCACGGCAAAGAACACACCCAACAGCAATCCAAACGTAGCCAGCACGAGCACCTCTCCAATAAACTGCCAGTATATCTGGCTGGAAGCTGCTCCCAAAGCTCTGCGGAGGCCAATTTCCCCATTGCGGCGGCTGATGTTGTGCCACAGCACCCCAAACAGGCCCAGGGCCACATTAAAGATCAGGAAGCCGCATACCAGGCCCAGTGCGATCATGGGTACTAGCGTAAGCTTGGACTTGCTCTGGCGCATTTTCTCCAACGTGGATACCTCCAGTGTCCAGTCTTTGGTAATGCCGGAAATATCACGCACCATTTTCTCTTCGAAGTCTACGCCTGTGCCAGGTTTTACCCGGATCAGAAGCTCATTCCAGAAGGAGTCCTTTTTGTCCTGTAAGTTGATGCGGCTAAAATAAGCCGGCTCTTCTGCTGCAAACTCGCTGTAGGCGCGGTAATGGTCCACTACGCCTACCACCTGATAGTTTACCGAGTCATTTCTGGGGATGAGTTTCCCTAGCGCTTCCTCTCCGCCAAACAGTTGCTCCTGCAATGCTTTGTTGATGACAATGGGCTGATGGTGGGAAGCATCATCTACCGGTCCAAACCAGCGCCCCTGGCTTAGTTGTAGTTGCAAAACGTCCTTAAAATCATCCTCGGCATCGTATGTGTCGGCCATAAGCTCTTTTACATTGCCGTACGATAGGATGTCCCTCATCTGGCTGAAGGCAAAAGGGGCATTGCTGGCGCTAAGGGAGGCGGACTGTACCTCCGGATAAGCACGCACCCGTTGTAGTACCTGCTCCAGGTTTTGGTGGTTTAGCGTAGTAGAGTCGTTGTTGGGGCGCATGGTCAGCATCCATACGTTTTCATGCTCAAAGCCTAAGGGTTTTGTGTAGTTGCGCACATTGTACACCACCAGACTCAGCACCCCGAACAGTACCAGAAAGCAAAAGAAAATTTCGGTGATCAGCAGGAAGTTGCTTTTCTTCCGGTTCCAGATTAGTTTAAAGAGATGGCATATCATTTTGTACCTCCTTTCAGCGCCTCGACGGCATGTAAACGTGACATTCTAAAAGCCGGGTATACCCCGGAAAGCAGACCAAACACAAGGCAGAGCAGCAGGCCAATGGCAAAAACACGTATGTTTAGCCCCAGATCTGCATAAACTATAATACCGCTGTCGTTTATGAGCTCCAGTACCGCTGCCGAGATTGCAAAACCCAGCAGGCCGCCGAGCAGCGTCAGGAAAATGTTCTCGATAACAAACTGACCGATGATGGCGGAAGTAGTGGCTCCGAAGGCCTTGCGTACCCCAATTTCTGAAGAGCGCTCCATAATACGGCTGATGTTGATGTTTACCAGATTGATAGTAGGGAGCAACATGAACAAGAAGGTAGCAACAGCCAGTATACCATACAGCAGGCCTACAGCTGCTTTTTTACCGTCACCTAAAAATGTTCGGGTAAAGCTCTCCAGCACGGTTTCGGGGAAGGAGTAAAGCTTCGTGCCTTTGGTTGGCTGCTGTCGCTCTACCTCCTGTAGCATGGCGGCATACTCTGTTTTTATTTTAGGAACGTCATCAGAAGCTTTTGCTTTGATAGTGGCAAAGTAGGTGCCGTGCAGCTGAGGCTTGTTGAAGTCCTGGCTTTTAAGCGTAATAGGCACCCACACATCGGCGTAAGAATGCAGTCGCAGCACCGGCACGTCTTCCACAACGCCTACTACTTTATACTTTACCTGGTCAACCTCAATGTAGTGCCCCACGGCCTCTCCTGTGCCAAAGTATTGTTTGCGGGTGTTTTCGTTGATCACAGCTACGCGGTTTGCACTCTGCACATCCTGCTGGCTATAGGCATTGCCTTCCAGAAAATTGAAGTCAAGGATGTCCCAGAACTCCTGGTCTGTATACTTGATTTCGAGCGACAGTTTGCGGTTGTTGATATAACTGTTAACCTGAGCAGGCATCGAGTTGATGGATACTTTCTCAGGAGTTTGCAGTGTACGCACGTTGCGGCTGAGGAAGTGGTAGCTGACAGGGCCGCTTCTGGTATGGCCGTCTTCCACTGATTCACGCATCATGTTCACGAACAGCAGGCGGTCTGTGTCCCGCTCTGGCATCTGCGGGCCAAATACATGGTCGTAGAGTGAGGTAGCCACCATAAGCACCATCAACGTGAAGCTGATGCCGAAGAGGCTGATGAAGGTGAAGAACTTGCGTCGCAAGAGCACCTTCCAGGCTATTTTTATATAGTTCTTCAGCACGGCTATACTTGCTGTAGGTTGGCGAACACCTTCGCATCAGATACCTGCTGTCCATCAAAGAAGCGCACCAGGCGCTCGGTTTTCTGGGCCATGTTCTCATCATGGGTCACCATTACGATGGTGGTGCCCTCAGTCTGGTTCAGGGTCAGGAGGATGTTCATGATCTCTTCACCCATTACCGAGTCGAGGTTACCGGTTGGTTCGTCGGCCAGTATGATCTGTGGAAGTCCAATCAGGGCGCGGGCAATGGCTACACGCTGGCGCTGACCCCCGGATAGCTGCGTAGGGTGGTGTTTAGTGCGGGCGCTGAGGCCTACTTTCTCTAAAGCTGACTTGGCCCGTTTGGTTCGCTCAGAGGCGGATATGCCATTACGGTAAAGGAGAGGCAGTTCCACGTTGTCCAGCACGCTCAAATCGTTTACAAGGTGGTAGCTCTGGAAAACGAAGCCTATCTTCTCGTTACGGATGTGCGCCAGTTCTTTGTCTTTGTAGCTCGTGATGAGCTGCCCATCTATCTCTACAGATCCTTTCGTAGGCACATCCAGCAGGCCCATGATGTTGAGTAGTGTAGATTTGCCGCAGCCCGATGGTCCCATAATGGAGAGGAATTCGCCTTTTGGAACCCGCAGGTTCACGTTCTGCAGGGCCACCGTCTCGATAGACTTGGTTTGGTAGACCTTTTCGATGTTTGTTAGCGTGATCATAGTTTTTGAGTCTAAGTCTTTTAGTGTTGATTATTTCTTGGTGATGTCTCTGTTTTGATTTTAGCGTATTTCGTTGCTCCTGCTGGCCAAAGTCTACAGACATGTGTCCTATAAATCTAGTCGAGTTTATTCCTCAATTAGCTCAGCATCCTTCTTGTAATTTTGTAGCTGTAGCTCTTCATAACTTGATGTAAGCTATCCTTTCTAGCTGCAGTTCATCCATAGCTTTACTTCCCATGCGCTGCATCTTTTACTTTGGAGCGCTCAAGCCCGCGAGGGCTCTTCCTCGGGTATCGCGCTGTGTTCCCTCCTGCGCCAAGGCGCTCAACCCAAGGACTGGGGTAAGGTTCGATAGCCCAGCCTTTGCTAACTCCCCCCTTCGAAGGGGCACAGGGGGTGGTATCGTTCCCGAAAATTCCCCTCCTCGGAAGGGTTAGGTTCTTCTGAACAGCTAAAATTACAGCGCTTATGATTTAGAAGCGGCAGCTACAAATTTCCCCACTAGGCCAGGAGTGGTTGTAGTTTAGTATCACACCTCCTCCTCCTGTCTCTGCCACAATTGGCTCCTGTTTTTCAAAGTCATAAAGCGTAAGTTGTCTTAAAGTATAAAAAGCTTCCCAGAACTTGCTGAGCGAGGTGATGTAGGCGCGGCGAGCCTGGTCTTTTTCGGCTAAGGCAATGTTCAAATCCGTAATGCTGATGCGACCGATCAGAAAGGTGCTTTTGGCTATCTCGTAACGCTCTGAGGCAATGGCATCGGCTTCAGCGGTAGTTCTGATGCGGCTCTTCAGGGTGTTATACTGGTTCACCTGTGTCATCACAGCCTGCTCAAAGTTGGTCTCTTCTTGGCTAATAGTATATTCTTCCAGCTGTTGGTTTAGCTGAGCTACTTTGGTTACAGAGCGCTGCCGACCCCAGTCCAGGAGCGGCATGGTAAAGCCGATGCGGGCGCGCTGTTGGTTGTCAGGGCGGTTGTAAATGTCGCTCAGGTCCAGCCCCTGTTTAGTAAGGCCGAAGGTGGCAAATATGCTGGCGTTGAAACCGTTGTCGCCGCGGGCTTTGGCTACCAGGCTCTGTGCCTCCAGTATCCTGCGCCTGAAGTTTATACTTTCTTTGCGGTTCTTTCTTGCCTCAGCAAGAGCTAAAGCTGTAGCTACGGTTGTTTTGGGTATATTTTCCGGCACGTGCAGGTTGAAGGGGTTGCTGTCCTTCAGGCCAATATAGTTGCGTAGGGCTAGTGCCGCAGTCTGCTCATCCAGGTTCGCCTGGGCCAGCGCCAGATCAGAATTCAATACTGCCAGGCGCAGCTGCAGCAGGTCGTTTTTAGACAGGCGACCGAGCTTGTATTTCTCCTGTGCCACCTGGTATAGTGTGTCGTTATTGGCCAGGTTCTTAGCTGCTATACTTTGGTTTACCTGGGCCAGCAGCAAATCAAAGTATAAATTAGTTGCTTTCACGGCAATCTCCTCGCGCTCCTCCACATACTGGCGCTGCGACTCCTCGTAGCGTAGCGGCTCTATCTTCTTGTTCCAGCTCAGAGCGTTATAAGCAAACAGCGGTTGCTCCAATCCAATGATGGCGGGATTGCCGTTGTAGCGGGTCTGGTCCCGGTCAAAGTCGTCGAAGCGCTGCATAAGCGAAGTAACGAAGAGCTTGCCCCCGGTTGGGCTGATAACCTGGCTCAGTGTAAGGCCAAGATCAGTATTGTTGATGGATACAGGCTTAAATTCGATAGTGCCATCAGGTTGTGTTACCGGGTTGATGGTGCGGCTGAAATTGGGCAGCGTACCCTCCAGGCTGAGCTGTGGTCTGTACTCTGATTTAACGCTGCGCCACTTCCAGTAGCTGTTTTCTCGGCTGGTCTCCACCTGTAGCGCCTCTGCCGACTGCGACTGCGCCAAAGCAATCACCTCCTGCAGGCTTAGTTGCCGTGGGGCAGGCTGTGCTATACTTTGGCCACAGTGCAGGGCAAACAGTACAAACAACAAACAATATGGGTAATGCTTTTTCATAGTTCTGCTTTGTGTATCAAGATGTTCGTATCAAGTAGCACGACATGTTGAGGTGTAAATCAGCGGTTCTGGACTTTTGGCTTGCAAACCCGAAAGAGCGAAATTGTGCTGTGGGAGTCATGATACCTAATTCAAGTTTTACCTCAACCGCACCTTTTTCACGTGCTCATAATCCTTCATGTCAGTGATCACGATCACCTCACCGGACTCTACACCGTTTTCCAATTCCACAAAATCTATATTGCTTAAGCCGATTTTGGTAGGCACCTGTACCAGCTCATCCTCGCGCAGCACAAACACTTTATCCGGTGAGCCGCTGTTGAAGTAGGGGCCGTTTTTCACGCGCAGGGTACTGTTCTTGCTGGCAGTCCTCACAAACAGGTCCACGCGCAGGCTGGGGCGCAGGAGTTTGTGGCTTTTCTCTTCCAGGGCGACATAGAAGGTAACAGTGCCGTTTTTTACAGAAGGCTCTATGGCCACAATGCTGCCTTTCAAGTCCGTGCCGTTAATGCGGGCGATGGCTTCGCCGCCTACGTGCAGCTGATCGGCAAAAGCATCTGAGATACTGGCCTGCACCCTGAAGCTGCTCAGGTCGGCCAGGCGGGCGATTACCTCACCGGCGTTCACGCTGCTGCCTATCTCGTTTTTGACCCAGGTTACCACACCAGGGTGAGTAGCGCGAACCTCGGCCTGCTGCATCTTGCGCTCCAGTTCTTCCATAGAGCGGCCGTTCATGGCCAAGGTATACCCCAGCTCCTGCACATCGGCTTTAAGCAGTCTGCGCTCACTTTCGATATCGCGCTCCAGTTGCGCTAGTTCCTGCTGTTCTATGCTCAGCTTAAGTTCTGCCTGTTTTACCTGCTCCTGTGTGCCTCCACCAATCTTGAGGAGGTACTGCTCGTCCTCCAGTTGTGCCTGCAGGCTTTTCACGTTCATGCGCTTAATGACTAATTGCGACTCCAGGCTGTTCAGCTTTTTCTCCAGCTGCAGGCGCATCTGCACGCTCTTGTGCTGGTTCAGCTGCTGCTCGTCTTTCAATTTATCGTAGGCAAGTTGGGTAAAAGAGCGGTCGAGGAGTAGTACCTGATCGCCGGGCTGCACCTGCTCGCCTGTGCTGCGCACCACCTGCTCAATGCGTGCCTGTATAGGGCTGGTGATAGCCTGCTCATGCTCCGGCACCACCACGCCGGAGGCACTTAGCGTTGCCACCACCGGCCCGCGCTCTACCACGGCCGTGCGTATCTCGCTGCGATTAATGCCAGGTGCCAGCAAACTCCTGAACCCAAAGATGGCCGCCAGCACCAAAGCTGCGGCTATACTTAGTTGCCAGATGCGCTTGCGGCGGCTGGCTTGTTTGGCAGATGCTGATAGTTCACGATCCATAGTTTTAATGCTTATGCTCGTGTCTATATAGCCAATTTAGGTGCCAGTTATGTAAACCCTTGATTTATAGAGTTTTGTGTTGTAAGATGATGGTTTTGAGGCTATTGGAAGTGTTCAGTATTGAACAGTTTGTTCGGTTTTGGTAGGATTTTAGAAAGATTTTTAATAACTAGATATATAGGTTGTAACTTATATATCTAGTTACAATTGACAAGGAATAAGAACTACTGAAGAAGTAGTGTAGACTTCAATCGACAATGTATCAAAATAGGATAGTTTTGCTTTTAGATATTTTAGGATTTTAAAAGATAATAGGAGATACTGTTAGCAAGGATAAAGAAGTCCCTGAAAAAGTAGAATTCCTTATAGAAGCATTAAGGGGAATGAAAGAGGTTGTTTCTCGTATGTCTAAAGAAACGACCAAAGTTGTAACGCAGTTTTCAGATGCTATTGTCGTATCTTTTATAGAGAAAGATGTTAAAGAAATTCCCCAGTTCTTGAGTGATACCCATCGCTTAGTAGCCACCCTTGCTAATAAGAATATGTTATGTCGAGGGGCGATCTCCTATGGCTTACTGTACCACGATGAAGATTTTAGGACCTGCTCTTGTGGATGCATATAAAACTGAAACAGAGGCTGCCATTTATCCAAGGGTTATTCTAGATAAAACCGTTATTGATAAAATGAAGGAGACCTACTCCTTTAACAGGCTAGATAGTTATCGAGCGGTTAGATTTGATGGCACAATAGACTCCTACTTAATTATGGATTCTGATGACAAGCTTTATATTGACTACTTTGCTAGAGCGGGATACTATTTCGAAGAAGAAAAACTGGTCAGCTACTATTCTACGCTACGGAAACAGATTATAAATGGCTTGAAGTACAAGTCACCTAGAATCAAGGCTAAGTATAGTTGGATGAAAAACAAGTTTAACAATGTTCCAAAGGCGCTTGAACAAATAGATGTTAAGGAAGAGCTATTCTACAAAAGGCCAGACATCCTAAAAATTAAAGAGCAGTTTAAAGAAATATAAGATGCAGTTTATAGTGTGGCAGCTAGAGTAAGATACAAAGTAAGCCTTAGTAAAATCAACTTCAATGAACCTAACGGAGCACTACAACACCCTCTACAAAGCCTCTAAAGAGAAAATCCTCTCCGGCAATTGCGAAACTGATCCGCTGTTGGATTCAGCTTCCGACAACCGTCTAGGTATCACCCTTCTGCTTCGCCCTGACAGCCAGGTGCAGAATAACATCCAGGCCTTTCTCAGTGACTTAAAGGCCATTGATCCTGCACAGTATTACTACCCGAACTCGGACATACATGTAACGGTGATGTCTATTATATCCTGTTACAGCGGCTTTGATTTGGCGCAAATCTCTGTGCCGGAGTATGTGGAGCTGGTCAGGAAGAGCATACCTGCACAAGTCAGCATCAGGATTAAGTTTAGGGGTATCACGGCTTCTCCATCCACCGTGATGGTGCAGGGCTTTATGGAAGATGACACCTTAAATGAGCTGCGAAACAACCTGCGGGTAAACTTCAGGAATTCTGCACTGGAACAGAGCATCGACAAACGCTACGCCATACAAACGGCTCATACTACGGTAGTTCGGTTTCGGCAGGAGATTACTCAGGTGCAGGAATACGTAAAGGTGCTGGAAAAATACCGGGAGCATGACTTTGGCACTTTCACGGCAGATGAGTTGGTGTTAGTATATAACGATTGGTACCAGAGAAGAGCGCATGTGCAGGATTTGCACAGGTTTAAGTTTGGTTGAACAAGAACCTTTAAATAAAGGTCAATCCTAAGAACAATCTAAAAGCATAGAATGCTGATCGGAGCTAAAGACTTTTCCGGTTTTTCAGGGAGGCGACTTGTGAAATCCGGTGCCCGTTAGGGCAGCGCCTTGGCGCAGGAAGGAACACAGTGCCGAGTGGGAAAACGCGTCCTCGCGGACGTGGAGCGCACAAACAGAAGCTATGGAAAAGGCCGCTAGTGAAGCCGAGGATGAACCACCACTACTCCAACTCAGGCTTAAAGTACATGCACAGCTTCCGTGTTATAGCAGAAGTTTTCTATATTCAGAAGCTAAACCTCATATTACCTGATGAAATGAAAATTTATACTCCTCTTCGCCCTTTGTTTCTGTATGGCAAGTCAGTTGGTTGCACAGGACCCGCTGCTGGTAAACGTATACAACCGCAAAACCACCTCGCTCAACGGCGCCTGGCACTACATCAACGCAGGCGGAAGTATATTACCTCTGGTATACTTTCAGAAGATCCTATAGCTACGGGAACAGTGCTGAGCACAATCAACAGTGCTGTAAATGGCTTTGTGATCGAAGCAGCCGGCGAGCTGATTCGGCAGAGTATTCGCACGTGGTTAGCCCGGGCATAGTGGAAGACTCGATGGAGGCAATTGGCAGTTACTTCCCGGGACATAATCCAGTATCGATGGAGCGGGTGGTAAACGGTTACTTGAAAAGCGTGGAAGGCATCTGCACCGGAGAGGTGATAAAGGTGTATTAAAAGGTGCTTCCCAAGCATTTCTCCCCATCTTTCCTTAATTTGCCTCAAACCGAAAATTACATTTTACATGACCTACAAAGAAAGATTAGCAGCCATCCGAAGCCAAATGAAAGGTGAGGGCGTGAGTGCCTACATCATTCCATCGGCAGATCCACATATAAGTGAGTATGTTCCAGACAGGTATAAGTGCATTGAGTTTGCCTCTGGCTTTACCGGTTCGGCAGGAACTCTCGTGATTACCGAGGACACAGCTCACCTTTGGACGGATGCACGCTACTTTGTGCAGGCTAATGAGCAATTGGAAGGTACAGGTTTTGAGTTGGCAAAGCTTCTGGTGCAGAATTCCCCGGAGTACATTGATTGGCTTGCCGAGCACTTGCCGGAAGGTGCCACAGTAGCCTTCGATGGCAAACTGATCTCAGTGGCCTTGGCGCAGTTGCTGGAGTCGCAGTTAACGCCTATTGGTTTTAAAATAAACAGCGACCGCGATTACCTGGAGCCAATTTGGCAAAACAGACCTGACCTGCCTACTGAGCCGGCCTTTCTGCTGGGTGAGGAAGTAGTGGGAGAGTCCTTGCAAAGTAAGCTGGAGCGTGTGCGCAAGGCCCTGAAAAAGCATAGAGCAGACTACCACCTGATCTCATCGCTGGACGATATGGCCTGGCTCTTTAACATGCGCGGTTCTGATGTTAAGTGCAACCCTGTAGTGCTGAGCTTCGCCCTTATCAGCCAGGACAAAGCCATGCTCTTTATTGATACAACCAAACTGACGGAAGAAGACCAGCAGAAGCTGAAAGCCGCAGGAGTAGAGCTGGAGACCTATGATATGATCGAAAGAGCTGTTTGTGCCATGCCTGGAGACAGCATTCTGATAGACCCACGCCGCAACTGCTATGCGCTGTTTAAGGAGCTGCCGAAAGAGGTGCGCGTGGTGCAGGATACTAACCCAACCACATTCTTCAAAGCTGTGAAGAACGAAGTAGAGGTGGAGCATACCCGTAAAACCATGATTAAAGACGGTGTGGCGCTGACCCGCTTCTTTAAGTGGCTGGAGGAAAACATCGGCAAGACCAGAATCACAGAGCTGACGGTGGTGGAGAAAGTGCGCGAGTTCCGTGCCCAGCAGGAGGGTTTTGTTGGCGAAAGCTTTGACACCATATCTGGTTACAAGGCACACGGGGCCCTGCCGCACTACCGCGTTACACCAGAAAGTGATATCGAGCTGCAGCCAGACGGTCTGTTCCTGTTAGATTCGGGCGGGCAGTATACTTCCGGAACCACCGATATTACCCGTGTTGTATCGCTGGGTAACCTGACAGAGGAGGAAAGTATAGACTATACTTTGGTGCTGAAAGGCATGATCGATGGGTCTACAGCCCGCTACCCGAAAGGCTCTAAGGGTTACCAAATAGATGCCATCTCGCGCAAACCCCTTTGGGACTATGCACGCAACTATGGCCATGGTACTGGTCATGGTGTTGGTTTCTTCCTGAACGTGCACGAAGGCCCGCATGTGCTCAACCCGACACCAACCGCTGTTAATTTGGAACTGGGCATGATCTCCTCAGTAGAACCTGGTTTGTACCGCACCGGCAAGCACGGCATCCGCATAGAGAACCTGGTGCTCACCGTGCAGGACGAGACAAACGAGTTTGGCGAATTCTATACTTTCGAGCACCTGACCCTGGCCCTGATCGATACCACTCAGGTTAAGAAGGAGCTGCTAGAGGCGCATCAGATCAAATGGCTGAACGAGTATCATCAGCAGGTAGTTGAGAAACTCGGCCCACACCTGAGCGAGGATGAACTGGCCTGGCTGAAGGAGAAAGCAAAGCCGATTTAGATGAAGTAACATCATAGACTGGCTTGATCAACTCAAGCCGGCTGAGTACAAGCTGCTCCCTTGTGTGGGGCAGCTTGTACTTTTTGTTTATATTGAAGTATAACTCCTTTTGAAGAAGGAGAATGATTTTAAGACACCGCAACACAGCATGCAGATAAAAGAAGTTAAAGCCAAGGACATCTGGAGCCTCAGAAGGGGTGTAATGTGGCCGGAGAAGGAGGTAAGCTATGTACAGCTGCCGGAAGATGAGTTGGGCCGCCATTACGGTTTGTATGTGGGCGAAGAGCTGGTTTCGGTTGTATCGCTGTTTGTGGAAGGGCAACGGGCACAGTTCCGTAAGTTTGCCACCTTGCCACAGCACCAGGGTAAAGGTTGTGGCACTTCTTTGCTGAAACATCTTATAAAAGAGGCAGCTACCCAAGGCGTAACGCGGCTTTGGTGCAATGCCCGCCAGGATAAGGCCTCTTTTTATGAGCGGTTTGGCTTGGTGAAAACAGACCAATCCTTTACCAAGGGAGGTATAGCATATGTGGTGATGGAAGGTGGGGTACGTACGCTTGTCGTGGAAAGAGCGGCAGGCAGTACTATGGAATAAGTTTATGCAGGAGTACATACTTTTCATCGATACAGAAACCACTGGCATTCCGCTCGACTGGAATGCACCTTACTCTGATGCGCAAAACTGGCCATATGCTGTGCAAATAGCGTGGGTATTGTATACTAAAGATGGCAAAGAGCTTAAGTCTGAGAACCACTATATTTTTGAGCCGGAACTTAAGGTTTCTGAAGCTTCAGGCCGTATACATGGTTTAACGCGGGAGTTCCTGCAGGCAAACGGCAAGCGCAGAAATCAGGTGCTTTCTATTTTGTCCAATGACCTTGAGCAGTACAAGCCTTTGGTGGTCGGCCATTTTATGCAGCTGGACTACCACATGCTGGGTGTAGGCTTCCATAGGGCTAGCATGCCAAACCCGCTTCCTGAGCTTAGCACCTTCTGCACTATGAATGCTTCTGCAAACTTTTTTCTGGGGCCGCACCAACGTTTTTTAAGGTTGGGTGAATTGTATGAGCGCCTGTTTCATAAGTCTTTGGAGCAACAGCACGATGCCGCAGTAGATGCACGGGCAACTGCTGAGTGCTTTTTTAAGTTAATGGCACAAGGAGACATTACAGAAGCGACCATTCTGCAACAGCAGAAGGAGCAGGCAAAGCACAAGGCATCTTCTAAACCAAAGCAATACCTTTTCATTGTACTAGCCATTTTTATACTTGCTGTTTTATTGATTTTCCTTCTATGAACTTTAAACTTGAGTTTCTAAAAACGGTTAAGCCCTTCAATATACTTCCGGAGGAGGTGCTGGCTGGCGTTGCCGACCTGCTGCAGGAGGTAAGATATACGAAAGACACCGCCATCTATCACCAGGAAGCAACCAAGATGAAGGGGGTGGATATAATTGTAGAGGGGGAGTATGAGGCCTTTTTCTACGACAGCGAACAGAATAAACGGGTAGTGCTGCACCACCAGAGCGGCTACTGCTACGGTGGCATATCTGTGCTGCTTAACAAGAAAAGATCTTTACGTTCGGTTATCGCCAAAAAGGGAACAGTAGTATACTTCCTGCCCCGCCGCGATTTCAAACAGATCTGCCAGGCGTATGAGGAGTTTTTCCACCACTTTACGGCTGAGTTCGGTCGCCTGATGCTGAATGATGAGTTTGCTCATTTTGTGAAACGGCCAACTGCTTTTGAGGAAAATTACATTGCATCCGATCAGCTATACTCCCGCAAGATTGAGAGCCTCGTTTACCGCGATCTGGTAGCTTGCAGCGCTCATACACCAGTGTATGAGGCAGCCAGGTTGATGGCAGAAAAGAAGGTGAGCTGCCTGTTTGTGCAGGATAATCAGGAGCAGATTATTGGTTACCTCACCGACATTACTATCCGCGATAATGTAGTGGCCAGGCAGGTAAATGTGCAGGAACCGGTGCACCTGGTTATGGACAACCCGATTATGTCCATCAACACGCAAGCTTATGTTTATGAGGCTATCCTGCTGATGTTTCGTACCAAAACCCGCTACCTGCTGATAGAGGAAAACGGGCAGTATCTAGGTTTCCTGAGCCGCAACAAACTCCTGAGCGATCAGGCACAGTCTCCGTTTGTTTTTATACAATCTGTAAAGCTAGCGCAGTCGGTAGAAGAGCTGAAGCGCAAGTGGGAGAAGGTGCCGGAGATTGTGTACCAGTTGCTCGATAGGGGTGTGAAGCCCGAAATTGTGAATCAGGTAATCACTACCGTATCCGATACAATTGCCTTAAAAGTAATTGAGGGAGTGATTGAAGAGATGGGCACACCACCTGCCAAGTTTGTATTTATGGTGCTGGGTAGCGAGGGGCGCAAAGAACAGACCCTGAATACGGACCAGGACAACGCCATTATTTACGAGGACAAGGCCAACGAGCAGCGGGAACTGGTGCGGGAGTATTTCCTAAAGTTTGCCGAGCATGTATCAGAGCGTTTGGATTTGATTGGCTTTAGCTACTGCAAAGGTGGCTTTATGGCCAAAAATTCTAAATGGACACACTCACTCTCACACTGGAAGCGTAACTACAGCAGCTGGATGAAGGAGCCGGATCCGGAGACGGTGATGAAGTTCTCCACTTTCTTCGACTGCCGCTACATCTATGGCGAAGCCTCCATTATGGATGAGCTACGGGAGTTTTTGGACCAAGAGCTGCAGGAGCCATTAGGCAGGTTTCTGTACCACATGGCTAAAAACGCGCTGCAGTATGAGCCGCCGCTTACTTTCTTCCGGAACATTAAGACCTTTACCAAAGGCAGCCAGGAGGTATTTGACATAAAGAAAACTATGACACCGATTGTTGACCTGGTACGGGTGTATGCTCTAAAGAACAGAATATTTAAAACGAATACTGGGGAGCGTTTGGAAGCCCTGAAAAGTATAGGAGAGTTCACCGAGACAGACTATCACGAACTGATGCACTCTTATTATTACCTGATGAGTATTCGTTTAAAGAAGCAGGCTATCCAGATCATCCAGGACAAAACGGAGCCAAACAACTTTGTTGACATCAGAAGCCTTACCAAAATTGAGCAGGTAACGCTAAAAGAAATATTCAAGACCATTGGCAACTTCCAGGCAAGTATAAGACTAAAGTTCACGAATACTTTGCTGAGTTGACAGAGGTATTGGAGACAGCTTCTAGGGCATAAAGCTAAGGCTGAAATCATACAAATAACCGCTCCGGATGAGCAAGTAAAGAGGAGTTTTACCTGCTGCCTTTACATCATAAACTATGTTGGGACTGGGTGAAGATGAAAGGGGTACTTACAATGAAGGGAAGATTAACCAGTATAGCTTTAAATAAGCTGTAACCTTTCTTCCAAAACTGGCTAAAAGAAGAAGGTTAAAAATCTTCTTGCTATGTTATTCGAACGTTTACTCAGAACATACTTCTTAGCAACCGTGCTGACGGTGCCTGTGGCGGCTGTCGCACAATCTGTACCCCCTGCTGCCACCGAAACTGTAAAAATTGATGTACCGGAACAGCTACGCCAGCAGCCTTTCGATGTAGATCGCTTTGCCAATGTGCCACCCAACTTTAAGCTGGAGGTGTATGCACGCGTGAGTGGCGCCCGCTTTATGGCTGTTGCACCAAACGGCGACCTCTTTGTATCCATGCCCTGGGATGGAACTGTGCGGATAGTACGGGCACGGGAGAATGATGTGCCTTTGCAGCTAAACTATGCTACCGGTTTGCAGCGACCGCACGACATTGTTTTTCATAAAATAGGGGAGCAGCAGTATGTGTATATTGCCGAAAAGAACAGGATTATCCGCTACCAGTATACCAACGGCGATGAGCAGGGCCAGAACATGGAGGTAGTGGTGGATAACCTACCTGATGAAAGCCTACCAGAACTGAAAGGCAGCTATGGCCACGTGCTCAAAAATATAGCTCTTGATAGCAACAATCAGCTCTACGTATCTATTGCCTCCACCTGCAATGCATGTGTGGAGGATACACAAAGTGATCCGAAGCGTGGCGCTATTTACGTGTATAATGCTGATGGTACAAACCGCCGGCTTTTTGCAGAAGGTCTCCGAAATGCAGAGGGTCTGGATTTTGTGCCTGGCACAAATAATCTGTGGGTAACGGTAAATAATCGCGACAATGTAGCTTATCCTTTCGAAGACGAAACAGGCAATTATGGTAAGGTGGTACAGAGTTATGTTGATAATAACCCGCCAGAGGAGTTTACCTATGTGCGGGATGGAGGTAATTATGGTTGGCCTTTCTGTAATCCTGATGCACGGGAGGGGATGGACAACATGCCGTCTATCAAAGATGTGCAGATAAACCCTGACGGAGCTGTAGATTGCAGTGGTATGGACCGCATCAGTAAAGGTATACAGGCACATTCGGCACCACTAGGGCTGCTCTTTACGCAAGACACACAGATTCCGGAGCTCTACCGTAATGGAGCACTAATTGCTTTACATGGTTCCTGGAACCGCTCAAAGGCAACTGGCTATAAAGTGATTTACTTTCCGTGGCAAGGTGATAAGCCTGGCAATCAGATTGACCTGGTTGGTGGCTTCCTCAACAGCGACTCCACTGAGTCTTATGCACGACCTGTTGACATTGCCATTGACCAGGAAGGAAATCTGTTTATTTCAGATGATGCTGCACATGCCATTTATAAACTAACCTATACCGGACCTTTATCCTCGGCTGAGAAAGAAGAGCTGGACCGGGCAGTGCAGGTGTATCCAGTACCGACGCGCGGCAACCTCAAGCTAAAAATGAACGGCTTAAAGCATCCGGAAGTACGATTTATACTTACTAATGCGCAATCGAAGAACGTGCTGGACGTAAACAAGCGGCTGCAGAGCGGCGAAAATAACCTGGAACTGGAGACAGGTAAGTTGGCAGCCGGGGTATACTTCCTTAGCATCTTGTCTGGTGACACACGAGTAGTACGGCGGGTTGTGCTGCAATAAGATAGTTACATTATAGAACATTATGGCAGAGGCGCATAGATAAGCGCCTCTGCTTTTTTATGTGCGTGCTATATTTAGACTGGCATTGCAGCTCAGTTAAACTACTTTTGTACATCGCACCTGGTTGTGCATGATGATCCTGAAAAAATAAGATGAGCAGTTTTATACTATTGTTTGGGTGCCTGGCGCTGGGACTGTTGCTGCAGCGTGTAAAAGAGTTTCCGAGAAACACACCACAGGTGCTCAACCAGTTTATTATATACATTGCGATGCCAGCCCTGGCACTCTTCTACATACCAGAAGTGAAGTTGAACAGCACGGTGCTACTGCCGGTAGGGGTGGCATGGATTTGTTTTGCTGGATCCGCTCTTTTCTTCTGGAGCCTGGGCAAAGCCTTCGGATGGTCCCATAAACTAATCGGGTGCCTCATAATCACAGGCGGGTTTAGCAATACATCTTTTGTTGGACTTCCGGTAATAGAGGCACTTTATGGAGCAGACAGTCTTGAAACAGTTATTTTGATTGATCAACCTGGCTCTTTTGTTGTGCTTTCTACTTTTGGTGTAGCCCTGGCTGCTATTTTCTCTAAGGGCGATGCCAATGCTCGTTCTATTGCTAAAAAGATATTCCTGTTTCCGCCTTTTGTTGCTTTCCTGGTAGCGCTGGGCCTGAATTTGTTCAACCTGCACCTCTCCGTAGACTTTAAGGAGGCTCTACAACGGCTGGGAAGTACCGTTTCCCCACTAGCGCTGGTGTCGGTGGGTTTGCAGCTGCGGCCGGAGTGGCGCAGCAAGCACTGGGGCTTTCTGGCACTAGGGCTATTGTTCCAGCTTATACTTGCCCCAGTACTTATACTTGCTTTATACTTTGGCTTGTTTAACCTGAAAGGAGAACTTCTGCAGATCTGCGTACTAGAGGCAGCCATGGCCCCTATGATCACGGCCAGTATTGTGGCGGCCTCTTACGGTTTAAAACCCCGCTTGGCTAACATGATGGTCGGTTTTGGCATTCCGCTGTCTATCATCACGCTTACACTCTGGTATTGGGTAGTGCAGGGGCTGTAGTACTAAGTACAAAAGATTGCTACTCCTGGTATGTGTCCAGCTTAATCTTCTCGATCAGGAGGTAGTTCTTGAACTGGTGGATAAGCTTATCCATTTCACGTTCTTTCTCTGCGAGCGCCTCTACTTCTTCATCAGAGCCTTCCAACACAGGTCGCAGGCGGTAAAGGCTGTCCTGTAGCTGCGGAATAGCTACCTCAGTTTGCTGGCGTATAGCAGGATCGAGCTCAGCTTCTAAAGAACTCTCCAGTTCTTTTATGTACAGTTCCAGAAACTCCATCATGTGCCATGGGTTATTGGGTCGGTTCCAGGTAAAGGTGGTGTTGCAGCGGCGGCAGCGGTAGGAGTTGCATTTCCAGTTATGCTCGTTGGTTACCACACCAAGTTTCTTCAGCATATCTGCTTTCTGGCACTTGGGGCATTGGGCCTTATCTTCGATCAACTTTTCTAGTCTGGCACGCTTGTCTAGTATGGCTGTCCGGTTCTCGGCGTGCTGCAGCAGTTGCTGTTCCAGGTTCTGGCATGCCTGAGCAAGCTGCATCTGTTCTTGGTTTAACTCCTCGCTTTCCGTCAGTTGCTCTGCGCGCTTGCTAAAAAAGCGAATCAGTTTAATTAGTTCTCTCTCGTTTGCCTTCAGTGCTGTATTCATATAAGCAAAGGTAGGGCTTATAGTTAGAAAGTTAAAAAGTTCGAGAATTTGGGAGTTGATGAGTTAGAAAGTTGGAGAGTTCGAGATGCGGTAAAATTTTATTCATAAATAGAGGTGCAGCAGGGTAACTTGTGCTGCTAAGGAAGGGGGCAGCGTATTGATTCTCTTCTCTTTATTGTAAGCCTACTACACACCATGCTGTATAACCTTCTAACACTTTTAACTTTCTAACTTTCTAACTTTCTAACTCATACCCTTTCTACCTCTTCTCTCTCAGCCGTTTGTAAATGCGGATAGCTAGCATTAGTATGGCAGAGAAGAGTATCAGGCCGATAATGCCCCAGAGCATACTCAGCGAGCTCTTGAGCACCACCAGAAACACAATGCTGATAAGGAAGAGTGTCGCCACCTCGTTCCAGATGCGCAACTGAGTGGAGTTATACTTGATCAGGCCGCGCTGCTGTTGCTTGAAGATGGCATGGCAGAGGAAGTGGTAAATATAAAGTCCTACCACAAAACTTAGCTTCCATACCAGCCAACCAGGTACAGAGCCATACAAGTACAGCATCGACAATCCAAAGATGAGGGTCAGGACAGCGGAGGGCCAGGTAATACCATACCACAGGCGCTTCTGCATGATTGAGAACTGCTTCTGGAGTATAGACTTTTCCGGCTCTGGCTTCTCAGCGGCTTCAGCATAATAAATAAACAGGCGCACGATGTAGAACAGCCCGGCAAACCAGGTTACCACAAAAATGATGTGCAGGGCCTTAACGTAGAAGTAGCTCATGGAAGAGGGTAATGTTTCTGCAAAGGTAAGCCGAAATGTTTAAATGCTGATGGAGACTAATCATGCATCTTGCTGTCCCTCTAGCGCTGTTTCGGGGTATCTATATCACTTGTAAAAGTTTTGGTGCAGGCACGTTATTATATGCTCCATTATCGCTGTGGAGTCTGGAAAGTATAGAAGGTGAGGTGTTTACAAGCTGTTTATCTGGCCCAAAGTTTAGGGAGGCTATGCTTCTTTGCCCAAATATGATTAATTTCACAGAATTTGCTAATTACCAGCATAGATAACTACCTATGAAGATAACGACACCTACACTACTATTAGATAAAGAAAAAGCAGTGCGTAACATCAGCCGTATGGTTGACAAGGCTAAGCGTAATAGAGTAAGGCTGCGTCCGCACTTTAAAACACATCAGTCGGCACAGGTAGGAGGGTGGTTCCGTGCGTTTGGAGTGGAGGCTATCACAGTGTCTTCAGTTCGTATGGCTCGTTACTTTGCCAACCATGGCTGGAGTGATATTATGATTGCTTTTCCGGCCAATGTGCTGGAGATAGATGGCATAAATGAGCTTGCTTCGCGCATCAAGCTTCACCTGGTGGCGGTGAATCAAGACACCGTTACGGCCCTGGCACAGCAACTACGCCACCCGGTGCAGCTTTCGCTAAAAATAGACACCGGCTACCGGCGCACAGGTATTCTAGCTACAAACTATGCTGAGCTGGATGCCATTATGCAGAAAATACGGGAGCAGGATAAGCTGCAGTTTGCAGGCTTTGTAGTACATGATGGCCATACTTATAAGCAGACCGATGCTGATGCCATTCAGACTATCTTTAACACTTCTGCCTATCAGTTGCGCCTGTTGCGCGAGCGCTATAAGTCTAAGTTCCCGAACCTGCAGTTGTCTGTGGGCGATACACCTTCCTGCAGTATTATCGAGACGCTACATGGGGTGGATGAAATTCGTCCCGGCAACTTTGTTTTCTACGACCTTACACAGCAGCGCATTGGTTCATGCTCTTTCGATAACATAGCCGTATGTATGGCCTGCCCGGTGGTAGCGAAGCACCCGGACCGGCATGAGATTATTCTTTACGGCGGCAGTGTGCACTTTTCTAAAGATGTGATCCTTCAGGAGGATGCTACTACTATTTACGGACGTGTAGTGGAACTAACAGAGAAGGGCTGGTCTGCCCCATTGAAAGGAATAGGAGTTACATCGCTGTCGCAGGAGCATGGGGTAGTAAAAGCTACGCCAGAGCAGTTTGCAAAGTACAGCATTGGTGACCTGATGGGGGTGCTACCGGTACATTCCTGCTTAACGGCAAACCTGATGCAGGGCTACCTTACAACCGAAGGAGAAGTGCTGGAGCATATGACAGGTTTACCACAGCGTGAGCTAACTTCTTAAGTATAAGTTCTGAAAATCTCAGACAGCTTTATACTTTTGCAGGGGAGGAGATATGGCAACAAGCACAAAGCCACCAATAAAGAAGATTACAGATGCCAGGGCACCTGTAAAGCGCACTGTCCGTGCTAAGGCACCACGTAAAAAGCAGTCTCAGCAGCCACCTAAGCGCTTCTGGATAGGACTAGCTATTTTGCTGGGTATCGCGGTACTGGTAGCGTATGTGGAGTATTTTGTGGTGAAGCCAAAGCCGGTGTGGCCGGAAGGGCATACCATATATGGGGTGGATGTAAGCCATTACCAGAAGGATATTACATGGGCAAAAGTACGGGAGAGTGAAATTACGTTTGCCTTTGTGAAAGCCACAGAAGGCGTATCGCTGAAGGATAAGAAATTTGAGGAAAACTGGGATGGAGCTGGGGAGGCTGGCATAATCCGTGGGGCGTACCATTTTTACCTGCCATACCTGAGTCCGGAGAAACAGGCCCAGCATTTTGCTTCTACAGTACAGCTGCAAAGCGGTGACCTGCCGCCGGTATTGGATGTGGAAGTACGAGGTCGCAAACCGGTAGCACAGCTGCGTAAGGACCTGAAAGTATGGCTGGATTATGTAGAAAACGCCTACGGCACAAAGCCCATCATCTATACCGGCTATCATTTCTACAAAGATTATCTGGCTGGCCATTTTGACAGTTATCCGCTCTGGATCGCACACTATGAGGTACCTAAACTGAGCATCGAAAAGAGTAATACGCGCAAACTTACCTTCTGGCAGCACACTGATAACGGCTCTATAAATGGCATCGAAGCTTCAGTAGATTGTAATGTGTTCTACGGCAGTATGCGGGACCTAAGGAGTGTGTGTATTCCTTAGGAGTCTTTTCTATAGCAGTGGTTTAGTGTGCTTTCATTCTTGATGGTGTAACTGCTGTACTTTTTACAGTTGGCAATGCATAAACAAAAAAGCGCAGCCACCTGGCTGCGCTTTTTCTATACTTATCATTTTGTTTAGTATTTATCGTTAAAACGGTCATGCTCACGATCCCAAGTGCGGGTGCGATTGTCGCTGCTCATGTAGTTGCGGTTTTTGCTGGGATCATAGCTACGGTTAGGGTCATAGTCGTAGTCGCTGTCGCGGTGCTGTATGCGTGTGTTGTCTCTATCACGGGCATAGGTATCGTTTGGATACTCCGGTCCGCGACCGCCTCTGAAACCTCCCATGTCATCATCCATATCATAAGGGCTGCCGTAATTCATGCTGCTGTTTCCCCGGCTGTAGTTACCCATAGAGCCGAAGTCGCCACGGTCATAGTCTCTGTCTGAACTGCGGTTATAGCCACTACCCATGTAGCTGCCTTGTGAGCCGCCATAGTTTGATGAAGAGCTGCCAGAGCTCATGCGGCCACTGTAGCCTCTGTCTCTGTCAGAAGATCCGCTGCGGAAGCTACCGCTGCCACGGTTATAATTATCCTCATCCAGGTCGTACATGCCTTGGTTAGAACCTTGGAATCTTCTGGAAGTATCCGAGCTGGAGCCCGAGTCGTTACGGAAGCTTGAACCGTGGCTGTCTTGATCACTTTCATAGCCATGGCTGCGCCCGCTGTAACCACCTGGAGAGTAGTTTATGCTTCTGCTTGGGCTGCTCTGGTTGCTCTGTCTTGCCTGGTCCGGGGAGCCCATGCCGCTGTAGAAATTATAGTCGCTTCCCTGCTGGTGCTGGCCACCTCTGGCAGATCCAAAGCCCTGTGCACCTCCGTAGCTGCCCATGTTGCCATAGTTTCGGGAGGTATCGTAAGTATCGTAAAGGCCTTGGTTCGTTGTGTTACGTGAGCCGGCCATTTCGTTACCTTGGTTACCCCAAGTGCCGGTGTGGCCTTCGTTGCCATAGCCACCTCTGGCTGAAGAACCATAGTCATCGAAGCGGTAATTAGTGTCTCTCTCAGGATGGCGATACCGTTCTGAGCGTCGTGTCTGAAAGCCGCTTCTCTCATTACGATCATTATAGTCTCTGTTCATAGCTTTTGTGTTTTTAGGTTAACAAGTAGTATTACTCTTTATCCTTAACGAATTGAGGTAACAGGGGTTGAGCTTATTTGCCTACCGGGTGCTGCAGAGAATGGGATATGAACAACGAGGAAATTCCTTAGATGTACTTTCTGAAGAGGTGCTGCCTGTGTTTTAGTCTGAGACCAGTAGTGCATCCATTCCTTTTTTCCGAATATGAAGGTAACAGATACCACGGTGGCTAAAAGTACCATGGCTACTGCTGCATACCTTATCCCGTCATAAAAACCATGTCGTGTTCGCCAGATGGCGTAGCGTAGCGGCATTAAAAGCGGCTGCAATGGTGAGGCATGCAGCAGGTTACGTCGCATCCACTCCAGGGATTGTTCCTGCCCGATCACCACAATGCCGCCAAGTATTGCCACATTGGTTAGAGCGAAAAGCGCCATCATCTGCACATAAGGGTTGTCGTACAAGTGCCCATATTCAAGCTGAGTGTACACAACAGCACCAAATCCAACCAGTATCATCATAAAGTTTGGCAGGCTAAGCAGGTAATTATTCTTTGGCTTGTCGTCTTTCGGAGTCGGAATGTAAGGGACCTTGATGCGCAGGATCGAGTAAATCAGCCCCAACAGGAATATCCACCAGGTACCGGTGCGCAATATTCCGCCAAACAGGTGAAAGCCTTTTTCATTCTTTTCCTGGTACCACCGCTGCGCAAACTGCCTTACACATATCGAGATACAGAAGAAAGGCATAAACATCACTACAAACTCCCCAAGCGAAACATACCACGGAAACTCTACCAGTACCAGCGCCAGCACCGGTATCAGGAAGTCTATCAGGTTAAATAAACCAAATAGGTAGTACAGCGGCAGTGTGAAGTAATGGATCTTCTGGCGCAGTGTAAACTGCCGGAATAGCTTAGGGTATACCATAAAGAGCAGCTCGAAGGTACCGCGGGCCCATTTTATCTGTTGTTTATAGTAGGCAGCCAGTGTGCCGGGTACCAATCCGCGGCTCAGCATCTTAGGTACATATTTGGATGTCCAGCCATTGGCGTGCAGCTGCATGGCAGTATGCATGTCTTCAGCAAGTCCAGCCGCATGTCCGCCAATACTATCCAGTGCCTTACGGCGGAACGTACAGTTTGCCCCTATAGCCTGCACTGTGCCATAGGTATTCATGCCCATCATCATAGGGCCATAAAAGCTATAAGTCTGTTCGGCTGCACCATAGGCTACCAGACTTTCTTTCTGATTGCTGTAGCCCTGTACTACCTGTACAAAGCCTACCTCAGGGTCTTCAAAGTAAGGTAATACCTCATCCAGAAATTCTGGTACCGGCACATGGTCGGGGTCGAGTATAAGGCAGATGTCACCGGTTGCCTGTTTTAAGGCATTATTGATATTGCCTGCCTTTGCATCGATTTTCTCAGTGCGGGTTACATGTACCACCCCAAGCCGCTTGCACTCAGCCTTCAGTACAGGATCATCGCCTTCATCGCATAGGTAGGTGGTATGGGGGTAGCGAATTTTCTGTATGGCCTCAAGCGTATTGATGATCATGCTGTGAGGCTCGCCAGGACAGTAAGTCGTCAGTACATCAACCTTGTAGTTGGTGCGCAGAACTCGCTTCTCAGGCACACTAATAGAGTAGTAATGGTACCATTCGTGCAAGGTTCGGAGCAATTTAAAGGCCAGTGCTGTGGTAAGCAACCAGTACAGTGGTGCGTAACCAATATGATCCTCGTCCAGGAACCAGTACAGGAAAAGTGCCATTGTAACCAGACCCATCCAGATCATGAAGCGAATTGTAAAGACATCGCGACGAAGTGTGGCTGGCTCTGAAGGGTCAGTTGAAGTATCAGGAGCTGTATTATATAGTCGCATGGAAAACTTCTGCTTAAGGGTGTAGGAGGTAAATGACAGAGCTCAACGGAACGGAGCTTCTTATATTTTAGAGGAGATGTATGCTATAGATTATATATTTTACCGTGTCCTTATACTTGAAACAAGGAGAAATGTTATGCGTAAACCCCTAGCGCTACCATTAAAATTTTACAATTCTTCTATATACCAATGCTTCACCCTTATCTACAGAAGCTCATTCTGAATCTGCTCATGAGCTTCATTGCATGCATTGCACTATTTTCCTGCAGCACCAGCCCCGATTTAGCGGATAAGTATAAACCTCGAGGCCGGAAAGTAGAAGTTGTGCAGAAAGGAGATTCGTTTAAGCTGATGCGGAATGGAAAGCCATACTTTATAAAAGGTGCAGCTGGCTATGAGTATTATGACCGCTTGAGCGCCTATGGTGGTAATTCTGTGCGGGTATGGCATACTGATAACGCTCAACAAGTACTGGATTCTGCTCAAAAGCATGGCCTAACGGTTACACTTGGGCTTTGGATGGCACGTGAGCGTGAAGGCTTTAACTACTATGACAAAGATCTGGTGGCAGCTCAGCGGGAGGAGCTTAAGAAGGTTGTGCTGAAGTATAAAGACCACCCTGCCTTGTTGATGTGGGGTATTGGCAACGAACTCTATGCCGAGGGCTCCAATGTAAAAGTATGGGATGCCGTGAATGGAATTGCAGCAATGATCCATGAGGTAGACCCTGACCATCCAACTACAACCACTGTTATGAACGTGCCGCACAAGGTGGTGAACCTGATCGTGAAGCGCGCGCCAGCCCTGGATATTCTATCCGTTAACTCTTTTGGTGCCATGCACAACCTGCCGCAGGAGCTGACTAAAACAGATTGGAAGGGACCTTACATTATCTCAGAGTTTGGAGCTCGTGGTTACTGGGAATCGTACTACACCTGGTGGATGGCGCCAATAGAGCAGACTAGTTCAGAGAAAGCAGAGTTTGCCCGCCAGCGTTATGAGCAGTCAGTGCTGGCAGATACGAACCGCTGCCTGGGCTCTTATGTATTTATGTGGGGAAACAAGCAGGAAACTACCCCCACCTGGTTTAGCCTGATAAACGAGCAGGGCGAGGAGACGGCCCTGGTGCAGGAAATGCGTCAACTTTGGGGAGATTCCACTCTGCGGAATAAAGCACCCTACATTGCCTACCTTAAGCTAAACAATAAGTTTGCCTTCGACCAAATCTACCTCAAACCTGATAAAACCTTTGAGGGTGCAGCCTTTGCTTTTGACCCTGACCAAGACTCCCTGCAAGTACAGTGGGAGGTGCTGCCAGAAGCCGAGCAGCTAGATGGAAACGCAGACAAACAGGCAAAACCTAAGCCTGTTTCTGAGGTTCTTGTAAACCAGGAAGGGGTCAAAGTATGGCTGCGAACACCAAAGCAGGAAGGAGCCTACCGTTTGTATATTTACCTGCGCGACGGGCAGAACAATCTTACCACAGCCAACATACCTTTTTATGTTACCAACCAGCCTTTAAAATAAGGGATGCTTGGTAAAGTGCAGTCCTTTATTTGTTATATCTAGAGCTGGGTTGCCATAGCCTTTCGTTAGGTGTTGTTTATAGCAAACTGGGCAACAAAGCAAGGCATAATTTAGTACAAGAATCCTACGCTGCTTTGGTTAACAACCTAAAATAGCTGCTGCCAAAGCAGCCTTACCTCAGCCAGCGACAGCCTTTAAAGCGGCTGTTTAGGTATATTATAGAAAACAAACAAATGGCTAAAGTAATAGAACTACAAGAAGGTATACACCGCCAGGCTGCCCACGATTTCTATCGTGAGGTGCTTGGTATTCTGGCGGAAAGTAACCTTGACTATATGGTGGGAGGAGGCTTTGCCCTGCGTCTCTACACCGACATTATCCGCGATACCAAAGACCTTGATATATTCTGTAAAGGAGGAGATACCCCGGCTATCCTGAAACTCTTTAAGGAGAATGGGTTTGAAACAGAATTAACCGATGCCCGCTGGCTGGCGAAGGCCATCAAAGGGGAGCAGTTCATGGATATCATCTTCAACAATCCTGGAAACCATTGCGCTGTAGACGACAGCTGGTTTGAACGCTCTACACCAAGTGAGTTATTGGGAATAAAGGTAAAGGTCATTCCGGCAGAAACGCTTATCTGGTCTAAGCTGTATGTGCAGAACAGGGAGCGCTACGATGGGGCTGATATAAACCATCTCATTTTGCGCTACGGCGACAAGCTGGATTGGAAATGGCTCTGGCAGCACATGGAAACACACTGGCAGCTCTTGCTGGCGCAGTTCCTTTCGTTTCAGTTTGTGTACCCGTCTGAGCGCGAAATCATACCCAAATGGCTGTTTGATGAGTTGTTTAGGAGGGCGCAGAATGAGCTGGAAATGCCACCACCAAAAGAAAAAATATGCCGAGGTCCACTAATCGACCAGACGCAGTATGCAATAGACATCACAGAATGGGACTTTAAAGTAGTTACCATCAGATCCGTTTAACTTATGGCTGACAAAAGGAAAAAGACCAAAATTGCGGCAGTAGGAGATATACATGTGCGGGAGACAGACCGCGGGAAATGGGAAGATTATTTTAAGAAAGTTTCGCAGGAGGCAGATGTATTGCTTTTATGCGGCGATTTAACCGATACAGGACGCACGGCTGAGGCAGAGGTGCTGGCTCAGGAGTTAAAGTCTTGTAGCATACCTGTAGTGGCAGTGCTCGGTAACCACGATTATGAGCGCGACCACCAAAAAGGCATCCGAAAAGCATTGATAAACGAGCACGTGCACGTACTGGACGGCGATAGCATTGTAATAGGAGACGTGGGCTTTGCAGGCGTAAAAGGCTTTGGCGGCGGGTTTGATAAAGGCATGCTTGGCATGTTTGGTGAACCCATGATCAAGAGCTTTGTGCAGGAGGCAGTGGATGAGGCCCTGAAGCTGGATGGTGCTCTTGCCCGTATCGACAGTGAGCATGTGGATGTAAAAAAGATAGCCGTGCTTCATTATTCGCCAATCCGGGCAACAGTAGTTGGGGAGCCAGAGCAGATTTTCCCGTTCCTGGGTTCATCCAGGTTGGCAGAGCCAATCAACAGGAGGGGAGTTATAGCAGCCTTTCATGGGCATGCCCACATCGGTACACTGGAAGGGGAGACCTCTAAGGGGGTAAAAGTCTTTAACGTATCGAAGCCAGTGCTTCAGAAGGAAGGATTTGATCCGCCTTTCTATATACTGGAAGTATAGTGCCTGTTAAAACAAAGGAGGGGCTGTCCAAAAAGGGCAGTCCCTTTTTCATTTATTCGCCTTTTGCTATTTTAGTAGGCATGAAAAGGCGCAACGTTGTTTTCAAGGAGCAGCCGGGCCACCAGGTGGTCCTGTTCCCCCAAAGCATCGGAGACCGCATCCCGGAAGGCCACCCGGTGCGGCTCGTGGACCGGGTGGTCGATGAGCTCAACATCGACCGCATCATAGCCACCTATAAAGGCGGGGGCACGAGCAGCTACCACCCACGGATGCTCTTGAAAGTGCTCTTCTACGCTTACCTGAACAACATCTATTCCTGCCGCCGCATTGCCCGGGCCCTGGAAGAGAACATCCACTTCATGTGGCTCTCGGGCGGCAGCACCCCCGACTTCCGCACCATCAATGACTTTAGAAGCCGTCGCCTCAAAAACCAGGTCCAGGAGCTCTTCGCCCAGGTGGTGCGCCTGATGCACCGGTTGGAGTATGTGAGCCTCGAGACCCAGTACGTGGACGGCACCAAGATAGAGGCAGCCGCCAATCGCTATACTTTCGTGTGGCGGGGCTCAGTGGAGAAGAACAAAGAAAAGCTGGAGCGGAAGATCCGCAGCGTGCTCTGTGACATCGGCCAGGCCATCAAAGAAGACAGGAAAGCGCCCCAGGAGCGGCTGCCCGAGAAGGTGGACGCCCACCGGCTCAAAGAGGAGATTCAAAAGCTCAACGAGCACGTGGCTGAGCTGGACAAGAAAGCCCGCAAGCAGGTGGCCAAACTGGAAAAAGAGCACCTGCCGCGACTACAAAAATACGAGGAGCAGTTAGAGAAGCTCGGTGACAGGAACAGCTATAGCAAAACAGACGAGGACGCCACCTTCATGCGGATGAAAGAAGACCACATGAAGAACGGGCAGCTGAAGCCGGCCTACAACGTGCAGATCAGCTCGGAGAACCAGCTGATCACCAACTTCTCTTTGCACCAGCGGCCGGGCGACACGGCCACCCTGATTGCCCACCTACAGCAGTTCCAGGAGCATTACCAGCAGCAGTCAAAAGAAGTGGTGGCCGACGCCGGCTACGGCTCGGAGCAGAACTACGCCTGGCTCGAGGATAAGCAGATCCAGGCCTATGTCAAGTACAACTACTTCCATCAAGAGCAGAAGCGCAAGTTCCGAAATGACATCTTCCATCCGCTTAACCTGTACTATAACCAGCAGGAGGACTTCTTCGTCTGCCCCATGGGCCAGCGGCTGGAGCAGGTGGGCCAGTACGAGCGTACATCTGACTTGGGTTATGTCTCGCAGGTGAGCCGCTACCAGGCCCGCCGGTGCGAGAGTTGCCCCTTAAGAGGGCAGTGCTTCAGGGGCAAGGGCAACAGAGTCATCGAGGTCAACCACCGGCTCCAGCGCCTGAAGGCAAAGGCCCGGGAGCTACTGTTGAGCGAGGAGGGGGTGCGCCACCGCAGGCAAAGGGCCATTGAGCCCGAGGCCGTGTTTGGGCAGGTCAAGAGCAACAACCGCTTCACCCGCTTTAGGTTGCGCA